>NZ_MVHH01000035.1 GCF_002086515.1 Mycolicibacter arupensis | reverse complement strand
GCGGCGGGAAGCCGGGTGGCGGGTAACCAGGCCCGGGAGGGTAGCCCTCGAAACCCGATGGGTACGGCCATCCGCCCTGGTCAGGCGCGGGCGCTCCCGGGTCGGCCCAGGGCTGGTTGGGGTTGCCTCGTGGATTCTCGCCAGAATCCCCGCCGGGAGCTGTCATGCTGTTCAACCTAGCCGATGCGCCGGGTGCGGCCTGTCGTCCGACAGCCCGCCTCTCGGAGCGAGGAGAGAGAAATGCCATGACCAGCCCCTTCCAGCCCGGACAAGGCCCCGGTCCGATCGGTGCGGCGGGCACGCCGGGACGTCGTGACCCGGCCCGACTGCCGACCCCGCCGCAAGGCTGGCCGATCGGGTCATACCCCACCTACGCCGAGGCGCAGCGCGCGGTGGACTATCTGTCCGACCAGCAGTTCCCGGTTCAGCAGGTGACGATCGTCGGCGTTGACCTGATGCAGGTCGAGCGGGTCACCGGCCGGCTCACCTGGCCCAAGGTGCTCGGCGGCGGAGTGCTGACCGGAGCCTGGCTGGGCCTGTTCATCGGACTGGTGCTGGGCATATTCAGCGACAATCCCACCCAGGCTTTGGTGACCGGCCTGATCGCCGGCGTGTTCTTCGGATTGATCACCTCGTCGGTTCCCTACGCGATGGCTCGCGGGACAAGGGATTTCAGCTCGACCATGCAATTGGTCGCCGGCCGCTACGACGTGCTGTGCGACCCGCAGAGCGCCGAGCAGGGCCGGGACCTGTTGGCCAAGCTCACCCTCTGACTCTGCGTTGTTGCATAGCGTGGCCGGGCGGCCTTACCGTCGTGGCACGAAACGGCAACGGGAGGCAAGTGGCGTGGCGAGTCGGCGCGGTCGCGTACGGCGGCTGGGCGCGGCTGCGCTGACCGCACTCACCGTTGCGTCGGCGGGATCGGCGTGCGGCGCCGCCGGTAGCGGCGGCGATGTGCCGGTGATCAGCGTCTATACCCCGGCCAATGACACGGCGACGTTTCGTGTTCTGGCTCAGCGTTGCACCGAAGCGGCCGGGGGACGCTACCGCGTGCAGCAGTTCAGCCTCCCGCGCGCCGCCGACGACCAGCGGCTGCAATTGGCCCGTCGGCTCACCGGCAATGACCGCTCCCTGGACGTGATGGGGCTGGACGTGGTCTGGACCGCTGAATTCGCCGAGGCCGGCTGGGCGCTGCCGCTCTCGGCGGACCCGGCGGGCAAGGCCGAGGCCGACGCGGTCGACGACACGTTGCCGGGTCCGCTGGCCACCGCCCGCTGGCGGGATCGGCTCTACGCGGCGCCGGCAGTTACCAACACCCAATTACTGTGGTACCGGCCGGATCTCATGACGGCCGCACCGGCCACCTGGGAGGCCATGGTGGCCGAGGCCGCGCGTCTGCACGCGGCCGGTGAACCCAGCTGGATCGCGGTGCAGGCCAAGCAGTACGAAGGTCTGGTGGTGTGGTTCAACACGCTGCTGCACAGCGCCGGCGGCCAGGTCCTTTCCGCCGACGGCAAGACCGTCACCCTCACCGACACCGCAGCGCACCGGGCCGCCACCGTCGCAGCGTTGCGGGTGATGAAAGCCGTCGCGACGGCTCCGGGCGCCGACCCGTCGATCACTCAGAGTGATGAGGGCACCTCCCGTCTGGCGTTCGAGCAGGGCAAGGCGGCGCTGGAGGTCAACTGGCCCTTCGTGCTGCCGTCCATGCTGGAAAACGCGGTCAAGGGCGGAGTGGGATTCCTTCCGCTGCAAGGACGGCCGGATCTGTCCGGCAGCATCGACGGCGTCGGCTCCTTTGCGCCCAGCGACGAGCAGTACCGCATCGCCTACGACGCCAGTCGCGGTGTGCTCGGGTTCGCCCCGTACCCGGAGGTGGTGCCAGGTCATCCGGCCAAGGTGACTCTCGGTGGGCTGAACCTGGCAGTGGCCAAGACCTCTCGGCACCGCGGCGAAGCCTTCGAGGTGGTGCGCTGCCTGCGCGACGTGGCAAACCAGAAATATGTGGCCATCGAGGGCGGGCTGCCGGCGGTGCGTGCCTCGGTCTACGCCGACCCGCAGTTCCAGGCGAAGTATCCGCAGCACAAGCTGATCCGTGCTCAACTCACCGATGCCGCGCTGCGCCCGGCGACTCCGGTGTATCAGGCGGTCTCGACGCGGATATCGGCGACCTTGGCGCCCATCACCGCGATCGACCCCGAACGCACCGCTGACGAGCTCGCCGTCCAGGTACGCAAGGCCATCGACGGCAAGGGACTGATCCCGTGACCCGCGCTGATGACGTCCGCTCACAGCGGCGCCTGGCGCTGCTGCTGGTCGGCCCCGCGGTGATCCTCATGCTGGCCGTGACCGCCTATCCGATCGGTTACGCGATCTGGCTCAGCATGCTGCGCTACAACCTGGCCACCCCCGACGACACCGCATTCGTCGGCCTGTCCAACTATCAGACCACCCTGACCGACTCCTATTGGTGGACCGCATTCGCGGTGACCTTGGGGATCACCGTGGTGTCGGTGGCCATCGAATTCGTCCTCGGCCTGGCCCTGGCATTGGTCATGCACCGCAGCCTGTTCGCCAAGTCGATGGTGCGCACGGCGGTGCTGGTGCCCTACGGAATCGTCACGGTCGCGGCTGCCTACAGCTGGTATTACGCCTGGACGCCCGGTACCGGCTACCTGGCGGATCTGCTGCCTTCCGGCAGTGCGCCGCTGACGCACCAGCTGCCGTCGCTGGCAATAGTGGTGCTGGCCGAGGTCTGGAAGACGACACCGTTCATGGCGCTGTTGCTGTTGGCCGGGCTGGCTCTGGTGCCCGAGGAACTGCTCAAGGCGGCGCAGATGGACGGCGCCGGCCCCTGGCGGCGGCTGGTGACCATCATCCTGCCGATGATGAAACCGGCGATTCTGGTGGCTCTGCTGTTCCGCACCCTCGACGCCTTTCGGATCTTCGACAACATCTATGTGCTCACCGCAGGCTCCAACAGCACGGGGTCGGTCTCGATCCTGGGCTACGACAACCTCTTCAAGGGGTTCAACGTGGGCCTGGGCTCGGCGATATCGGTGCTGATCTTCGTCTGCGTGGCGTTGATCGCGTGGCTGTTCGTCAAGGTGTTCGGCGCTGCCGCACCGGGATCGAGCCCGCAGTGACCGAGCTGCGCCGCCGCACCGCGTGGCTGATCATCGACCTGGCCGTGGTGGTCTACGCACTGGTCCCGGTGCTGTGGATCCTCTCTTTGTCACTCAAGCCCACATCGACGGTCAAGGACGGCAAGCTGATTCCGTCGTCGATCACGCTGGACAACTATCGCGGAATCTTCGCCGGCGACGTCTTCGGTTCGGCCCTGATCAACTCGGTGGGAATCGGCCTGATCACCACGGTGATCGCGGTGGTCATCGGAGCGATGGCCGCCTATGCGGTGGCTCGCCTGGATTTCCCCGGCAAGAAGCTGTTGGTCGGAGCCGCCCTGCTCATCGCCATGTTTCCCCAGATCTCTTTGGTGACACCAATTTTCAACATCGAACGGGCTACCGGGCTGTTCGACACCTGGCTGGGCCTGATCATCCCGTACATCACCTTCGCGCTGCCGCTGGCCATCTACACCCTCTCGGCGTTCTTCGCCGAGATCCCCTGGGACCTGGAGAAGGCCGCCAAGATGGACGGTGCCACCCCCGGTCAGGCATTCCGCAAGGTGATCGCTCCACTTGCGGCGCCGGGGATCGTCACCGCGGCGATCCTGGTGTTCATCTTCGCGTGGAACGACCTGCTGTTGGCGCTGTCGCTGACGGCCACCAAGTCCTCGGTCACCGCGCCGGTGGCGATCGCCAATTTCACCGGCAGTTCGCAGTTCGAGGAGCCGACCGGTTCGATCGCGGCCGGCGCCATGGTGATCACCGTGCCGATCATCGTCTTTGTTCTAATCTTCCAACGACGGATCGTGGCGGGATTGACCTCCGGCGCGGTGAAGGGATAAGCCGATGGCAGAGATCGAACTCCTCCACATCACCAAGAGCTACCCCGACGGCGCGGTGGCGGTGAAAGATCTGTCGCTGACGATCGCCGACGGCGAGTTCATCATCTTGGTGGGGCCCTCGGGCTGCGGAAAATCCACCACCCTCAACATGATCGCGGGGCTGGAGGAGATCACGTCGGGGGAGCTGCGGATCGGCGGCGAGCGGGTCAACGAGCGTGCGCCCAAGGACCGTGACATCGCGATGGTGTTCCAGTCCTACGCCTTGTATCCGCACATGACGGTGCGGCAGAACATCGCGTTTCCCTTGACGCTGGCCAAGATGAAGAAGCCGCAGATCGCCGAAAAGGTGGACGAGGTGGCCAAGATCCTCGACCTTTCCGCGCTGCTGGATCGCAAGCCGTCGCAACTGTCGGGAGGACAGCGTCAGCGCGTCGCGATGGGCCGGGCGATCGTGCGGCAGCCCAAGGCATTTCTGATGGACGAGCCGCTGTCGAATCTGGACGCCAAGCTGCGGGTGCAGATGCGCACCGAGATCGCCCGGCTGCAGCGCAGGCTGGACACCACCACCGTCTACGTCACGCACGACCAGACCGAGGCCATGACGTTGGGGGATCGGGTGGTGGTGATGCACGGCGGCATCGCCCAGCAGATCGGCACACCGGCTGAGCTCTACGAGCGGCCCGCCAATCTGTTCGTCGCCGGGTTCGTCGGCTCGCCGGCCATGAACTTCTTCCCGGGAACATTGACAGCTGCTGGCGTACGCCTGGCCTTCGGTGAGGTCCCGCTCAGCGCCGAGGTTCGCGACGCGGTCGGCAGGCATCCGGCCCCGGCCGGCGGCGAGGTGGTGGTCGGGGTGCGGCCGGAGCATCTCGGCGATGCCGCGCTGCTCGACGAGGCCGGGCGGGCGGATGCGGTGACATTGGGGGCGCGGGTGGATCTCGTCGAATCGCTGGGTGCCGACAAATACCTGTACTTCACGCCCGCCGCCGCGGGAGATGCGCCGGCCGACAACGAGCTGGTGGCAAGGGTGCCGGCTGCCTCGAAGGCGGTGGCCGGGCAGCCGATCGAGCTGGCATTGCGCCCCGAGACGGTGGTGGTGTTCGACGCCACGACCGGAGCGAACCTCAGTGTCGCCCCGGCCGGGCGGTGAGCTGGCGGTGAGTGCCGATCTTGGCCGCGTGCGCGAGCATGTCAGTGAGCACTTCGCCGCGGCGGGACTGACCGCCGGGCCTGACACCGCACGCGTGACGTTCCTGGGAGTCGAGCCCATCGACGTACTGCGATTCGGGCCCGGACCTGACCGGATGGTGCACTACGTCTCGGCGGGTTGTTCGCGCCACCCGATGGGCGACCCCGGCCAGCTGGTTGCGGACCCGGTCCTGGGTCCGCGGGCCGAAATCGTTGTGCGCCTGCGCTCTTCGGGTTCTGATACCGGGCTGGCCCGCAGTCTCGCCGCGGTTGCGGCGGCCCCCGTCGTTGAGGGAGTGGTGCTGGCGCCTGACGCGCTGATCGACCTCGGCGGGCCGCTGTGGACGGGACCTTCTGGTCCGGTTCCTTTCACCGCGGTATTGCTGGGTGAGAGCGATATCGCCGAGCTGGCGCTGGCGCCGCCACGCGAGCCCGTGCGGTTTCTGGCCGCCGTCCCGATCACCGCGACCGAGGCCGCATGGGTTCGACTCAAGGGCGCCGAGGCCCTGCGTGAGGCCTGGCGCTCCGACGGTGTGGACGTGCACGACCCGCAGCGCCGCGCCTCCGCGCCGCACTAGCGGCGTTGTTTCGGCGAGGGGGCGTGTTTGTACGCCGACACGCCGAGAAATCCGTGCAACTGCGCACGCTCGCACCGGGGGTGAGCGTGCAGAGTTGCACAGCCGCAGCGGCGTGTCGGCGTACAAACACGCCCCCTCACGGGGATGGGGCCTCACGGGGATGGGGCCTCGCGGGATGGTCAGAGCCAACCGTTGCGGCGGAACGCGCGGTAGAGCACCGCGGAGATCACGCCCATGCCCGTCACCACCAGCGGATAGCTGAACACCCAGTGCAGCGCGGGCATGTAGTCGAAGTTCATGCCGTAGATCCCGGCGATCATGGTCGGGACGGCGATGATGCCCGCCCACGCCGACATCTTGCGCATGTCGGTGTTCTGCTGCATGCCCACCCGCGCGAGCGCGGCCTGCACCAGCGAGCTGAGCAACTCGTCATACCCGGCGATCTGCTCGGCGGCGCGGGTCTGGTGGTCGGCGACGTCGCGCAGATACCGCCGCACCTCCTTGGAGATCAGATCCCGGTAGTCGTTCTGCATCCGCTCAAACGGGGTGGACAGCGGGGCAACCGCGCGCCGCAGTTCCACCACTTCTCGTTTGATCTGATAGATGGGTTCGACGTCGGTGCGGGTTCCCGGCGCGAACGCCGCCTCCTCGATGACGTCGATGTCGCTTTCCATGAGGTTGGTCACCTCCACGTAGCGGTCCACCACGTAGTCGGCGATGGCGTGCATCACGGCAAAGGGCCCCAACCGCATCTGCTCGGGATCGGAGTCCATGCGTCTGCGCACATCGGCGAGGCCACTGTGGTCGCCGTGGCGGACGGTGACCACGAAGTTCTTGCCGACGAAGATCATGATCTCGCCGGTCTCGACGATCTCGCGCGGCAGTACGGCCGACTCGTGCGGGACGTAGTTGACGGTCTTGAGCGCCAAGAACAGGGTGTCGTCGTAACGCTCCAGCTTGGGCCGCTGGTGTGCCTGAACGGCGTCTTCGACCGAGAGCGGGTGCAGCTGGAATGTTGCCGCCACACCCTGCATCTGGGCTTCGCCCGGCTCATGCAGGCCGACCCAGACGAATGCTGAGCGGCCCTCCGCCTCGATCTCACGCACTTTGGCGCGGGCGCCGGCGGGGGTGAACGTGCCGGGAACTCGCTCGCCGTCCACGTAGACACCGCAGTCCACCAGTACGCGGGGTGCCGGGTCGTGCAATGCGGTCATCACGGCTCTCCCTCCGGCGCAGGTGCCGGTGAAATGCTACGCGCCTGTCGCCGACCTGCACGCTGAGCGCGTTTCTCCGGCGGGGTCCCCGAGTTTCGGGCAGGACGCCGGTGCGCTAGTTTCGACCCGGACCAAAGCCAGACCAGCCGAACCCGTTCGAGGAGCACTTGACGTGAGCACAACCCCACTCAAGGTGGCCGTCACCGGCGCCGCCGGCCAGATCGGCTACAGCCTGCTGTTCCGCCTTGCCAGCGGCTCACTGCTGGGCCCCGACCGGCCGATCGAACTGCGCCTGCTGGAGATCGAGCCCGCGCTCAAGGCGCTTGAGGGCGTGGTCATGGAGCTCGACGACTGTGCCTTCCCGCTGCTGTCGGGCGTGCAGATCGGCTCGGACGCGAACACGATCTTCGACGGCGTCAACCTGGCGCTGCTGGTCGGCGCCCGCCCCCGCGGACCGGGCATGGAGCGCAGCGACCTGCTCGAGGCCAACGGCGCGATCTTCACCGCGCAGGGCAAGGCCCTCAACGCCGTCGCCGCCTCCGACATCCGCGTGGGCGTGACCGGCAACCCGGCCAACACCAACGCGCTGATCGCGATGACGAACGCCCCCGACATCCCCAACGAGCGCTTCTCCGCGCTGACTCGCCTGGACCACAACCGGGCCATCTCGCAGCTGGCCGCCAAGACCGGCGCCAAGGTCACCGACATCAAGAAGATGACCATCTGGGGCAACCACTCCGCGAGCCAGTACCCGGACCTGTTCCACGCCGAGGTCGGTGGGCGTAACGCCGCCGAGGTGGTCAATGACCAGGCCTGGATCGAGAACGACTTCATCCCCACCGTCGCCAAGCGGGGCGCGGCGATCATCGACGCCCGTGGGGCTTCGTCGGCGGCCTCTGCCGCGTCGGCCACCGTCGACGCCGCGCGCAGCTGGCTGCTCGGCACTCCGGACAACGACTGGGTGTCGATGGCCGTGGTCTCCGATGGCTCCTACGGGGTGCCGGAGGGCCTGATCTCGTCGTTCCCCGTTACCACCTCCGGTGGCGACTGGAGCATCGTGCAGGGCCTGGAGATCGACGACTTCTCCCGCAGCCGGATCGATGCGTCGACCGCTGAGCTGGCCGAGGAGCGCGAAGCCGTCACCGGCCTGGGCCTGATCTGAGGCACTAAGCCCGACGGGTGACTTCCTGTGCCAGTTGCACGCGGGAAGTGATCCCGAGCTTGGCGTAGGCGTGGGTCAGATGCGTCTGCACGGTTCGCGACGAGACGAAGAGCCGAGCGGCAATGTCCTTGTTGGACAGGCCTTCGCTGACGAGCCTGGCGACATCGAGTTCGGTCGGGGTGAGCGACCCCCAGCCCAGCGGTGGCCGCTTGCGTTGCCCGCGTCCGCGCAGCGCGTAGCCGATGGCCGCTGGAGTGGACAGCGCGGCCCCGTCGGCCCATGCGGAGTCGAGTTCCTTGGCGTCCATCGCAGCCCGCAGGGTGGCCAACCAGGTCTCCCAGTCGGCGTCGTGGACTCGTAGCCGGACGGCCCCTGTGCGTCGCCGGATGCCGTCGGCGGCGCCGAACAGGCGGGCTGCTTCGTGGGTGCGGTCGGCTTGAGAGGCAGTGGCACCCAGACACTCGAAGACCTCGGGAACTCCGGTTTGCGCCCCGGTCTCGTCGGCGATCGCGAGGGCCGCGTAGAGATCGCCTTCGGCCCGTTCGGGTGCGCCGTGGCCCAGAGCTACCCGTGCACGCGGGACCAGGCTCATCATCTGGTACCACCCCGTCGTTGCGGCGACACCGTCGTCGGCCCACTGCTGTGCTGCGGTGAGATCGCCCAACGCCAACGCCGTCTCGGCCCGACTCCAGCGGAATATGGCGGCAATCTGGTCGTAGATACCGACGTGGTGCCACATCCGCTCCTGTGCGGCTGCAGCTGCCGTCGCGTCGCCGGTGGCCAACGCCGCCAGCCCCAGTGCCATATAGGCCACGCCCTCGTGGACACCACTGAGTTCCGAGCCGGTTTCGATCAACTCCTTCAGTACCTCGTCGGCTTCGCCGATCTGGCCGCTGAAGGCCGACGCCAACGCCAGGTTCTGCAGGCCGAGGAACCGATTGAGCAGGTCTCCCGCATCGGTGGCCTCGGTGACCATCGCATGGCAGCGTGTGATCTCCCCAGCCAGGCCGCCCTGCAGGTACTGGGCCATCCCCTGCCAGTTGCGGCAATAGCGTGAGTTGAACTGATCGCCCAGGGAATCGGCCAGGTCTCGGCCTTGCCAGCCGATGGCGAGAGCGGCGGTGAGGTCGCCGGTCACGGCTGCTGCGTAGGTCTGCCAACCCAGAATCTGGCTCAGCCGCCAGCGGTCATCCAGGGCGCTGGCCAGCTCGATCGCCTCGGCGAAGTATGGCGCCGCCACCTCCGCCTGGTAGGCCGCGATGCTGACACACGCCGTGAGTGCTCTGACCAGCAGCACCTTGTCGTCGAGGTCGCGGGCGATCGCGACGGCCTCCTGCGCTTGGTCAATGCTGTTCAAGGACAGGCCCCAGGCGTTGAGCAGCGCGTGGTCGGCCAATGCCCGCGCCTGGGTGGGGCGGGTAACCGGGGCGGTACCTGTGGTGTTGCCGCGACGCGCAGCATCGAACCAGGCCACGCCTTCGGCGATACGGCCGCGTCCCAGCCAGAGCGGAAGCAGGGACGAGGCCAACGTCAGGGCCTGCTCTGCCTCCCCGTTCTCCTGGCTCCACGCGAAAGCGGCACGGAGATTGTCGATCTCACTATCTGCTTTTGCCAGCAGCACGTCGTGTTCTTCGTGGGGCGGTGTGTCGAGCGCGGTCGCCATCAGCGTGTAGTGGTCACGGTGACGAGCGCGGATGGTGTCGGCTTCGCCGGATTCTCCCAGTTTCTCGAGTGCGTACTGCCGCACCATTTCCAGCATCCGGTACCGCGTTCGCCCGGTGGTGTTCTCGGCGATCACCAGAGATTTGTCCACCAACAAGGTGAGTTGATCGAGCACCTGATGGCTCGCGATGGCTCCGCATCCGGCCACCGTCTGTGCCGCGTGGAGATCGAATCCGTCCATGAAGGCGGCCAACCGACGGAACAGCACCCGCTCGGGATCGGTCAGCAGGGCGTGCGACCAGTCGACGGAGGCGTGCAGCGTCTGTTGGCGACGCACGGCGCGCCGCGAACCGCCGGTCAGTAGGCGGAACCGGTCGTGCAGCCCCTCCAGGATCTCGTTGAGGGACAACGACCGAACACGTGCCGCGGCCAGCTCGATGGCCAACGGCATGCCGTCAAGCCGCCGGCAGATCTCCGCCACGGTGGCGGCCTGGTCGTCGGTCACGGCGAAGTTGGGACGGGCGTGGTGAGCGCGGTCGATGAACAGCGTGACCGATTCGTCTGCCAGCGACAGCGAGGGCACCCGCCAGACGACCTCGCCGTCTACCGCGATCGGCTCCCGGCTGGTCGTCAGGATCGTCAGATGCGGGCAGGCGCCCAGCAGGCTCAGTAACAGCGCGGCGGACGCATCCAGCAGGTGCTCGCAATTGTCGAGCACCAGCAGTAGGTGCCGCTCGGCGAGCCAGCGGATGAGGGTGTCGGTCGCGGAGCGATCCGGCTGATCGGGCAGGCCCAAGGCCCGAGCGGCAATCATCGGCACCAGCTCGGGGTCGGTGATCGGCGCCAGGTCGACGTAACACACACCGTCGGCGAAGCGGTCGGCCAGCTGGTCGGCGATCCGCACCGCCAGCCGCGTCTTGCCGGCTCCTCCTGAACCGGTCAACGTGACCAGCCGGTTGTCTTCCAGCAGCGCCCGAACGTCGTGGATCTGCGCGGTGCGTCCGACGAAGCTGGTCAGTTGCGGTGGCAGACGAGTGCACGTGACGCCCCCGGAGGCCCGCAGTGGCGGGAACTCGTTGTGCAGCTCGGGGTGACACAACTGCAGCACCTTCTCGGGGCGAGGCAGCCCACGCAAGGGATAGCTGCCCAGCTCGATGAGCCAGGTGCCCGCAGGCATCCGGTCGATCACCAAGGCTTCGGTGATCGCCGAGAGGACGGTCTGGCCGCCATGGGCCAGGTCGCGGATGCGTGCGGTGCGGTTGATGGTCGGTCCGATGTAGTTGCCTTCATCGCGCAGCTGCACCTCGCCGCTGTGCAGGCCGATGCGGAGCCGAATCGGTGCCAGCGGTGCGCGCTGCAGGGCCACCGCGCAGGCCACGGCGTCGCTGGCCCTCGCGAACGCCGCCACGAAGCTGTCGCCCTCACCCTGCTCGACCGGTCGTACCCCGCTGTGGGCGACTAGGACCTCGGCGAGGATGCGGTCCAATCGCTCGATCGCGGCCGTCATCTGGTCGGCCTGGGTCTCCCACAGACGCGTGGAGCCCTCGACGTCGGCCAGCAGCAACGTCACCGTTCCGGTCGGGAGTTCAGTCACGCCCAACTCATTTCAGTCCACCGCCCGCGTGTCCGTGGGTTTGCTCATGTTAGCCAGGATGCGGCCCGCCGGGCCCGCAAAACATCAGCGAAAGCGCGTATTTGTGCCCGGGGGACGCCGGTCCTGCCCCGGCCGATAGAGAGCGAGCACAGCCAGCGCAGTACCCTGGACTACCGATGCCAGAGAACCTTGCGAATATGGTGAACAGCACTCCGATCGTCATCGGAGATGAAGAGATCTTCGAAGCCCACGCGGGCGGAAAGATCTCTGTCGACCTGAAAACCCCGCTGGACAGCCAACGCGCGCTCTCGATCGCCTACACCCCGGGTGTTGCTCAGGTCAGTCGCGCCATCGCCGCCGACCACACGCTGGCGGCCCGCTACACGTGGGCGCACCGACTGGTGGCCGTGGTCAGCGACGGCACCGCGGTCCTCGGTCTGGGTGACCTCGGGCCGGCGGCGTCACTGCCGGTGATGGAGGGCAAGGCGGCGCTGTTCAAGACGTTTGCCGGCCTCGATTCCATTCCGATTGTGTTGGACACCAAGGACCCGGACGAGATCGTCGAGACGCTGGTGCGGCTGCGCCCCTCGTTCGGCGCCGTCAACCTGGAGGACATCTCGGCTCCACGCTGCTTTGAGATCGAGCGCCGCGTGATCGAGGCGCTGGACTGCCCGGTGATGCACGACGACCAGCACGGCACCGCGATCGTGGCACTGGCGGCCCTGCTGGGGGCGGCCAAGGTGATCGATCGCGAGATCGCGTCGCTGCGGGTGGTGGTTTCCGGCGCCGGTGCCGCGGGAGTGGCCTGTGCGAACATCCTGCTGTCCCGGGGCGTCACGGAGATGATCGTGCTGGACTCGCAGGGCGTGCTGCATCCGGAGCGCGCGGGCATGAACGAGGTCAAGCTCGAGCTGGCGCAGCGGACCAATCCGCGGGGTATCACCGGCGGCCTGGCCGAGGCGCTGGCCGGTGCCGATGTCTTCCTGGGTGCCTCCGGTGGTGTGGTGCCCGAGGAGTTGATCGCCTCGATGGCCCCGGGTGGGGTGGTGTTCGCGCTGTCCAACCCCGACCCCGAGATCCACCCCGACCTGGCGGCGAAGTACGCGGCGGTGGTGGCCACCGGGCGCAGCGACTTCCCCAACCAGATCAACAATGTGCTGGCCTTTCCCGGAGTGTTCCGCGGCGCGCTGGACGCCGGTGCGCACCGAATCACTGAGGCGATGAAATTGGCTGCCGCAGAGGCGATCTTCTCCGTGGTCGCCGACGATCTTGCGCCGGACCGTATCGTTCCGAGTCCGCTGGACCCGCGAGTCGAACCGGCGGTTGCCGCGGCCGTCGCGGCGGCGGCCGACACAGCGTCGTAGAGCTCACGGTGCCCAGGCTGCGAGGACATCGGCTGCGCTGCCTGGCGCTGGGATGGGCGGCGGTGCTGCTTGCCGGTTGTGGCGCGCATGCAGACCCGGCGCCGCTGACGGTCGGCATGTGGCCGGACCCGCAGTCGCAGGTGTTGGCTCACCTGTATGCCAGCGCCCTGCGCGGCGCGGGTGCCGCGGTGCGTGTGGAGTCGGTCGCCGACCCCGTCGCCGCCCTGGACGCGGGGGAGTTGACCGTCGTGCCGGGTTTCACCGGCCACTTTCTGGCGATGTTCGCCGATGAGTCCGCGGCGCGTTCCGACCGGGGCGTCTACTGGGCGCTGGCCGGCGCGCTGCCGGAGGGGCTTGCGGTCGGCGACTACGCGATGAGCGCCGAGGACAAGCCCACGCTGGCGGTGACGAAGGCGACCGCGGTGGCGTGGGACGGCACCGACCTGGCCACCCTCGTCCGGCACTGCACCGGATTGGCCGTCGGCGGCGTCCGTGGTGTCCCGGTGCCGACGGTGGTGGGCAGCTGCACATTGGCCAAACCACGCGAATTCTCTGACGATGCAGCGCTGTTCGCGGCATTGCAGGCCCGCCAGATCGGCGCGGCCTGGTCCAGCACGGCGTCCCCCGATGCGCCGGAGGATGCCGTGCTGCTCAGCGACGCCCACCCCGCGCTGGTGCGCGCCGAGAACGTGGTGCCGCTGTATCGGCGCAACGAGCTGACCGAAGCGCAGGTGCTGGCGGTCAACCAGGTGGCCGGCGTGCTGGACACCGAGGCGCTGATCGAGATGCGCCGGAAGGTGGCTGACGGGGCCGACCCACAAGCGGTGGTGGACGCGTTCCTCGATGAGCACCCGCTCGGGCGCTAGGAGCCACGGGGCTGCGTGGTGCGAGCCCCTTACCGGGGCCGGAGCTTGGGCAGGGCGAACGAGAACAGGCGCTGGTACCGCGAGCCCAGTACACGCACCAGTAGGTCAAGAACCCGTGCGTCGTTTCCGATCAGGACGCGGGCCCGGCCCTTGCTGACCCCTTCGAGGATCACTCGGGCGGCCTCTTCGGCGCTGGTGGAGGCCAGCTTCCGGTCGAAGAATTCGGCCATCGCCTTGGCGTCGAGCCCTTCGGCAACGGTCGCGTTGCGGGCGATCGCGGTCTGGATGCCACCCGGGTGCACCGTGGTGACCTTGACCGGGTGCTTGGCGATGGCCATTTCCTGGTTCAACGCCTCGGTGAAGCCACGGACGGCGAACTTGGCCGCGTTGTAGGCGGCCTGGCCGGGCATCGACAGCAGACCGAACAGGCTGGAGATGTTGATGACGTGCCCGTCGCCGGATTCGATCAGGTGCGGCAGGAAGGCCTTGGTGCCGTTGACCACGCCCCAGAAGTCGACGTCCATCACCCGTTCGATGTCCTTGAACGGGCTGATCTCGACGTCGCCGCTGAACGCGATGCCGGCGTTGTTGTAGATCTGGTTGACCTTGCCGAAATGCTCTTTGACCTCATCGGCGTAGGCCAGGACCGTCTCACGTTCGGTGACGTCGAGCCGGTCGGCCTTCACCCGTACGCCCAGTGCGGTCAATCGCCGCTCGGTCTGGGCCAGGCCCTCGGTGTCGACGTCGCTGATCGCCAGCTGTGCCCCCGCACGGGCCAACTCGATGGCCAGCGCCTGACCGATACCCGAACCGGCGCCGGTGACGACAGCGACTTTCCCGGCGAATCCCTGCATGTGCTCTCTCCAACGGTCGGTGGAACATCCGAGTTTATCCGGTACCGCTGGTACCGGATTGACTGCCCTCGGTGAGCGTGCGCGGTTGCCCAGCAAGACGCGGCGTGTTGCGCACAAACACGCACACTCGCCGGTGAAAGGCCTAGCCGAACGCCGAGTCGATGATCTCCTGCTGTTCGACGGCGTGCACCTTCGACGACCCGGACGACGGGGCCGACATCGCCCGCCGCGACACCCGCTTGATCCCGGTCAGCTTCTCCGGCAGCAGCTCCGGCAATTCCAGACCGAACCGCGGCCACGCCCCCTGGTTGGCCGGCTCCTCCTGGACCCAGAAGAACTCCCGGGCATTCGGGTAACGGTCCAGGGTCTCGGCGAGCCGACGCTTGGGCAGCGGAGCCAACTGCTCCACCCGCACGATCGCGATGTCGTCGCGGCCGTCCTTGGTCTTGCGGGCGGCCAGCTCGTAGTAGAGCTTGCCGCTGGTCAGCAGTACTCGGTTCACCTTGCTGCGGTCACCCACGCCATCCTCATAGGTGGGCTCCTCGAGCACCGAGCGGAACTTGACGTCGGTGAAGTCCTTGATATCGCTGATCGCCGCCTTGTTGCGCAGCATCGACTTCGGCGTGAACACGATCAGCGGCCGCTGGATCCCATCGAGTGCATGCCTGCGCAGCAGGTGGAAGTAGTTCGACGGCGTCGAGGGCACCGCAATGGTCATCGAGCCCTCGGCCCACAGCTGCAGGAATCGCTCGATGCGCCCGGAGGTGTGGTCGGGACCCTGCCCCTCGTGGCCGTGCGGCAGCAGCAGCACCACGTTGGACAGCTGACCCCACTTGGCCTCGCCCGAGCTGATGAACTCGTCGATGATCGACTGGGCACCGTTGACGAAGTCGCCGAACTGCGCCTCCCAGAGCACCAGGGCCTCCGGGTTGCCCACCGTGTAGCCGTATTCGAAGCCCACGGCCGCGAACTCCGACAGTGGGGAGTCGTAGACCAGGAACTTGCCCCCGGACGGGGTGCCGTCGGCGTTGGTGGCCAGCAGCTGCAGCGGGCTGAACTCCGCGCCGTTGGCCTGGTCGATGATCACCGAGTGCCGCTGCGAGAAGGTGCCGCGGCGGGTGTCCTGCCCGGAGAGCCGGATCAGTTTGCCCTCGGCCACCAGCGAGCCGAGCGCCAGCAGCTCACCGAAGGCCCAGTCCACCTTGCCCTCGTAGGCCATCTCGCGGCGTCGCTCCAAGACCGGCAGGACGCGCGGGTGCACAGTGAAGCCCTCGGGTATCGACATGAACGCATCGCCGATGCGCGACAGCATCGCCTTGTCGACGGCGGTGTTCAGGCCGCGCGGCATCACCTGCTCGGACTCGACCGACTCGCTGGGCAGCGCGGCATGCTTCTCCAGCTCACGGATCTCGTTGAACACCCGTTCCAGCTGACCGTGGTAGTCGCGCAACGCGTCCTCGGCCTCTTTGAGCGAGATGTCGCCGCGGCCGATCAGGTCTTCGGTGTAGCTCTTGCGGACACCGCTCTTGCCGCCGATCACGTCGTACATGTACGGGTTGGTCATCGAGGGGTCGTCGCCCTCGTTGTGCCCGCGGCGCCGGTAGCACAGCATGTCGATGATGACGTCCTTGTGGAACTTCTGCCGGAAGTCCACTGCCAGACGTGCCACCCAGTCGCAGGCCTCGGGATCGTCGCCGTTGACGTGGAAGATCGGCGCGCCGATCATCTTGGCCACGTCGGTGCAGTACTCGCTGGACCGGGAGTAGTCCGGTGCTGTGGTGAAACCGATCTGGTTGTTGACCACGATGTGGATGGTGCCGCCGGTCTGGTAGCCGGGCAGCAACGCCATGTTGAGAACCTCGGCGACCACGCCCTGGCCGGCGAACGCGGCGTCGCCGTGCAGCATCATCGGCACCACCGAGAAGGCCGGCTCGTCATCGGTGCCCAGGGTGCCTCGGTCCAGCAGGTCCTGACGGGCCCGGACCAGGCCCTCGAGCACCGGGTCCACCGCCTCCAGGTGCGACGGGTTGGCGGTCAGCGACACCTGAATGTCGTTGTCTCCGAACATCTGCAGGTAGACCCCGGTCGCGCCCAGGTGGTACTTGACGTCGCCGGATCCGTGCGCCTCGGCCGGATTCAGGTTGCCCTCGAACTCGGTGAAGATCTGCGAGTAGGGCTTGCCCACGATGTTGGCCAGCACGTTGAGCCGGCCGCGGTGCGGCATGCCGATGACGACCTCGTCCAGCCCGTGCTCGGCGCACTGATCGATGGCCGCGTCCATCATGGGGATCACGGTCTCGGCGCCCTCCAGCGAGAAGCGCTTCTGGCCGACGTACTTGGTCTGCAGGAAGCTTTCGAACGCCTCCGCGGCGTTGAGCTTGCTCAGAATGTATTTCTGCTGCGCCACAGTGGGTTTGACGTGCTTGACCTCGATGCGCTCTTGCAGCCACTGCTGCTGCTCGGGCTCGAGGATGTGGGTGTACTCCACGCCGACGTGGCGGCAGTAGGCGTCGCGCAGCACCGACAGGATCTCGCGAAGCTTGCGGATGTCGCTGCCGGGCAGGCCGTCGACCTTGAACTCCCGATCCAGGTCCCACAACGTCAGACCGTGGGTCAGCACGTCCAGGTCGGGGTGACTGCGGAATCGGGTGTTGTCCAGGCGCAACGGGTCGACGTCGGCCATCAGGTGGCCGCGGTTGCGGTAGGCGGCGATCAGCTCGACGACGCGGGCGTTCTTGTCGACGACCGAGTCCGGGTTGTCGGTGCGCCACCGCACCGGCTCGTAGGGGATGGACAGTTCGAAGAAGATCTCGTCCCAGAACGCGTCCGACAGCAGCATCTCGTGCACGGTGCGCAGGAAGTCGCCCGACTCCGCGCCCTGGATGATGCGGTGGTCATAGGTCGAGGTCAAGGTGATCACCTTGCCCACACCGAGCTCGGCGATGCGCTGCTCGCTGGCGCCCTGGAACTCGGCGGGGTACTCCATGGCCCCGACACCGATGATGGCGCCCTGGCCGGCCATCAGCCGGGGCACCGAGTGCACCGTGCCGATGGTGCCGGGGTTGGTCAGCGAGATCGTGACACCGGCGAAGTCTTCCGCGGTGAGCTTGCCGTCCCGGGCCCGGCGGACGATGTCTTCGTAGGCGTCGACGAACTGCGCGAAGCGCAGCGACTCCGAGCCCTTGATGGCGGCCACCACCAGGGACCGCTTGCCGCCGGCGCCGTGCAGGTCGATGGCCAGGCCCAGGTTGGTGTGGGCGGGTGTGACGGCGTTCGGCTTCCCGTCGATCTCGGCGAAGTGCCGGTTCATGTTGGGGAACTGTTTGACTGCCTGCACGATCGCGTAACCCAGCAGGTGGGTGAAGGAGATCTTGCCGCCGCGAGTCCGCTTGAGCTGGTTGTTGATGACGATGCGGTTGTCGATCATCAGCTTGGCCGGCACCGCGCGCACGCTGGTGGCCGTGGGCACCTCCAGGGAGGTGGACATGTTCTTCACCACCGCCGCCGCGGCGCCACGCAACACCTGCAGCTCGTCGTCACCGGACGGTGCGGGGGCGGTCGATGTCGCGGGCTTGGCTGCCGGCTTGGCGGCAGCCGGGGCGGGTGCGGCGGCCGGGGCGGCCTTGGCGGCAGGAGCAGGGACCGCTGCGGGAGCCGGAGCAGGTGCCGCTGCGGGTGCCGGGGGTGTCACGGTTCGGGCGGGCGCCGCAGCGCCGTCACCTTGTGGGGCGTCGGGTTTGTAGTCCGCCAGGAACTCATGCCAGCTCGGATCCACCGAGGAGGGATCCTCGCGGAATTTGCGGTACATCTCCTCGACTAGCCACTCGTTCTGACCGAAGGGTGAACTGATACCGCTCACGACAGCTTCTCGCCTCGATTCCTGGTCGTCTGGCGTGGCACTTGCGCCCGCGCCCACCTGCCTCATAAAGGCTAGCCCCTCGGAGATATTCCGCCAGGCTCGCGGCCTGTTGTCCGCCGGCCGAGACCCTGTCGACGGCTATGCCGAGTGGGCATCATCGTCGTGCAGCGCCGGCACCAAGTGGAGGTTTCCCCTCCAGCGGGTGGGGGCGGGGCCGAACGCATCAGCGGCGTTGCTGATGATCTTCTTGCCCATCAGGCGGTTTCCCACTGCCCCGATCAGCGCACCCAGCCCCACCGGCAACAGCTTGCCGAAGGCCAGCGCGCCGCGGCGCAGCGTGAATCGCTTGACGAAGTAACGCAGCAGCCGCGAGTTCAATTCCCTGACCGCGGGCAGGGGCAGCGCCGCCACTCCCGCGGAGCCCTCGGCGAGCCACGCACCGCTGGTGCGGCCCGGGCCGAGTAGGTCGGCGAGGGCGCCCTTGCCCTGGTCGCCCACCAAGACCGCCAGCACCAGCGCGCGCCGCCGGTCGCGGTCGTCCACGGGGATGCCGTGCACCTCCGCGACGGACAGCACGAAGAACGCGGTGGCCTCCAGGAAGACCGCGGTCTCCCCGGCCACCGCCGACAACGCCATCAGGGTGCCGATCGCCGGCACCGCCGCGGTGGCGCCCACCGCCGCGCCGCTGGCCGTCGCGGCGGCCAGGAAACGCTTCTCCAGCTTCGCGATGACGTGCGCCGGGGTGGCATCGGGATCGCTGCGGCGCAGCCGCTCCACGTAGGCACGCACCGCGGGACCCTGCACCCGCTGACTGCGCTCGATCACCCGCGCCAACGCCCGAGCCGCCATCGTCGGCTTCTCCTCGTCGAAGGTCTCCGCCGGAGCCTGGGCCGGCCGTCGCCGTCGAAAGATGCCCATGGTTGCCTCCCATTTCGACTAGGTGCCCTTCAGGCTAACGCGCGGGCGGTTGTTTACCCGTTTCAACGGTGTGGCCGGCCCCCGACAGCGAACCGTCGCACGGCGATCCGAGTTGTTCCCGGCACCATCTGTCCGTAGCGTCGCAGAAGGTGGCGTGACGCCCGCACAGCACGGCGCAGCGAGGGGAGGGGCGGCGCTTGAGCAGCACGAACAGCCGGACCCGACCGAGTGGCGGCGGTTCCGCACATTCCGCCGATTCGATCAACCCGTGGAACGCCCTGTGGGCGATGATGCTGGGCTTCTTCGTGATCCTGGTCGACTCCACGATCGTGGCGGTCGCCAATCCCAGCATCATGTCCTCGCTCGACATCGGCTACGACACGGTGATCTGGGTGACCAGTGCCTACCTGCTGGGTTACGCCGTGCCACTGCTGGTCGCGGGCCGGCTGGGCGATCAGTTCGGCCCGAAAAATCTCTACCTGATCGGCCTGTCGGTGTTCACCGCAGCGTCCCTGTGGTGCGGTCTGGCTGGCGGTATCGACACGTTGATCGCGGCCCGGGCGGTCCAGGGCGTCGGGGCCGCCCTGCTGACCCCGCAAACCCTGTCGGTGATCACCCGCACCTTCCCCCCGGAACGACGCGGCGCGGCGATGAGTGTCTGGGGCGCCACCGCCGGGGTCGCCACGCTGGTCGGCCCATTGGCCGGCGGTGTTCTGGTGGACCGGCTGGGCTGGGAGTGGATCTTCTTCGTCAACGTCCCGATCGGCATCGTCGGGCTGGTGTTGGCCATCGTGCTGATCCCCGAACTGCCGGTCCACCGGCATCGGTTCGACCTGCTCGGCGTGGCGCTGTCGGGCATCGGGATGTTCCTGCTGGTCTTCGCATTGCAGGAAGGTGAGTCTTCGGGGTGGGCGCCGTGGATCTGGGCGCAGGTGATCGGCGGCCTGTGCTGTTTGGCGGGTTTCGTCTACTGGCAGGCCGTCACCCGTGGTGAGCCGCTGGTGCCGCTGCGCATCTTCGGTGACCGCGACTTCGGCTTGGCCAACCTCGGGGTGGCTGTGATCGGCTTTGCGGTCACCGGGATGGTGTTGCCGGTCATGTTCTACGCCCAGGTGGTGTGCGGCATGTCACCCACCCGCTCGGCACTGCTGACCGCGCCGATGGCGATCGCCAGCGGAATGCTTGCCCCGGTCGTGGGAAAGATCGTCGACCGGGCACATCCGCGGACCGTGGTCGGTTTCGGCTTCTCGGTGCTGGCGATCGCGCTCACCTGGCTGTCGATCGAGATGACACCGGTGACCCCCAGTTGGCGGCTTGTGCTGCCCTTCGTGGCGCTCGGTGTCGGCATGGCCTTCATCTGGGCGCCGCTGGCGGCCACCGCCACCCGCAACCTCGCGTCGCCGTTGGCCGGTGCCGGGTCTGGGGTCTACAACGCGACGCGCCAAGTCGGGGCGGTGCTGGGCAGCGCCGGTATGGCCGCCTTCATGACCTCGAGGATCGCGGCAAACCTGCCCTCGATGCCGGACGGACTGCAGTCCGAGCATCCCGCGGCGGTCGTGCAGGTGCCCGAATTCCTGCACGAGCCGTTTGCGGCGGCGATGTCGGAGGCGACGCTGTTGCCGGCGTTTGTGGCACTGTTCGGAGTGGTCGCCGCGTTGTTCATGGTCGGGTTCTCAGCGCGCCCGGCCCGCCTTGAGCTGGCGCCGATCGACGCCGAGGAGGCAGAGCAGGCCCTCGAGCCCCCGGCCGTCAGGGCCGCACGCCCGGTCGACGAGCCCACCGAGCCGATCCCGGCCGCCGCACCGCCGCGCCAGATGCCCTTCCGGCAGGAGGTCGCCCACGATCCCGTAACCGAACCACTGACCGTCGAGATCGGGCCGGCGTGGACGGTCTGGGTGGAGCCAGAACCGGTGACTGTGCAGCGCAATGGCTTCCACGTCGATGCCGGACGACACTTTCGCTCGCTCGCCGACGGTGCCGCCGCACCCGACGTGCTCGCAAAATTCGGGATCAGCGGCCACAGTCCTACCCGCCGCAATCGGCACTACCGAGACGATCCCGACGACACCGACGCCTTCGGGCGGCATGCGCGGCGCGACACCAGGCCCTAGTCAGCGGGCGGTGTTGCCGACGATCTCCACTCCCGACCCGTTCCAGTGGAACTTCACCACCCCGGTCAATCCCGGTATACCGCTGGCGTTGCGCAGCGCCACCGTGTCGCCGGTGCTGAGCGCCAGGTCGATACCGCTGAATCCGTAGGTGTCGACCACGGATTGGGGTAGGAAATCCCCTCGGTGAAACAGCACCGCGCGGGTGTTGGGGTGTTCGGCGTTGGTGTTGGCCTTGACGATCACCGCCGAGATGTCAGCACACGAGTTGTAGTTGCCGGCCACCGGCTCGGGACTCCATGGTTGACCACTGCGCGGGTCTTTGGGCAGCTCCGAAACGGCCTTGGCGATCGGCGGGGCAGTCAGATCGATCGCGCAGGGGTCGGCGGGGGCGGGGCTGCTCGGCGGAGCGGACGCCGGGCTGGGCGCCGCCGGCGGCGGTGCGGCCGGGCTGGTGTTCTGCGGAGTCTTGGCGACGGTGGAGTCGCCCGAGCCGCAGCCCGCCAGCAACGCAGCGGCCAGTGTGGCGATCAGAACGGACGGTTTGTGGACACCCGGCACACGGGCACCGTACCGCCGCCCTCCGGCTGCGAACCAACTGCGGCTTTGAGAGCGCGTCTTTACCCGTAGACTGCTAAGCGCTATGACCTCGTCTGATACCCCCGCAGAGCCCTTCCCGGACCCCACTGGGTCTTCCCCTGAGTCGCCCGACCCGACCTTCGCCGACCTGCAGATCCATCCCTCGGTACTGAAGGCTGTCGCCGACGTCGGCTACGAGACGCCCTCGGCGATTCAGGCTGCCACCATCCCGGCCCTGTTGGAGGGCTCCGATGTGGTCGGGCTCGCGCAGACCGGCACCGGCAAGACCGCCGCGTTCGCCATTCCGATCCTGTCGCGCATCGACACCTCCAGTAAGGCCACCCAGGCGTTGGTGCTGGCGCCCACCCGCGAACTGGCCCTGCAGGTGGCCGAGGCATTCGGGCGTTACGGTGCGCACCTGCCGCGGATCAATGTGCTGCCGATCTACGGCGGCGCCTCCTACACGGTGCAGCTGTCCGGCCTCAAGCGCGGCGCCCAGGTCGTGGTCGGCACTCCAGGCCGGGTCATTGACCACCTGGAGCGTGGCAGCCTGGACCTGTCGCACCTGGACTACCTGGTGCTCGACGAGGCCGACGAGATGCTGGCCATGGGTTTCGCCGAGGATGTCGAACGCATCCTGGCCGACACCCCCGAGTACAAGCAGGTGGCCCTGTTCTCGGCAACCATGCCCTCGGCCATTCGCCGCATCACCAACAAGTACCTGCATGATCCGGTGGAGGTCACGGTCAAGGCCAAGACCGCGACCGCGGAGAACATCACCCAGCGCTACATCGAGGTGGCCGGCCCGCGGAAGATGGACGCGCTGACCAGGGTCCTCGAAGTCGAATCCTTCGAAGCGATGATCGTGTTCGTGCGCACTAAGCAGGCCACCGAGGAGGTCGCCGAAAAGCTGCGTGCCCGAGGGTTTTCCGCGGCGGCCATCAACGGAGACATCGCGCAGGCGCAGCGTGAGCGCACCATCACTGGGTTGAAGAACGGCACCCTCGACATTTTGGTCGCCACCGATGTTGCTGCCCGTGGACTGGACGTGGATCGCATCTCCCACGTCGTCAACTACGACATTCCCAACGACCCCGAGGCCTACGTGCACCGCATCGGCCGCACCGGTCGAGCCGGGCGCTCGGGGACCGCGCTGCTGTTCGTCAACCCGCGGGAGCGTCACCTGCTCAGGCTGATCGAGAAGGTGACGCGCCAGAAGCTGGTGGAAGCCGAGCTGCCCAGCGTCGACGACGTCAATGCGCAGCGCGTCGCCAAGTTCGCCGACGCGATCACCAATCACCTCAGTGCCTCGGGCATCGAATTGTTCCGCCGCCTGGTCGAGGACTACAGCCGCGAGCACAATGTGCCGATGGCCGATATCGCCGCCGCACTGGCTGTGCAGTCCCGCGACGGCGAGGCGTTCCTGATGGTGGAACCGCCGCCGGACAAGCGCCGCGAACGCGTCAAGTCGGATCGCGATGGTGGCCGGGATGACCGCAAGGGTGAGCGAAAAGGCCCGCCGAAGGAGGGATTCGCCACCTATCGGATCGCGGTCGGCAAACGTCACAAGGTCAATCCGGGCGCCATCGTGGGGGCGCTGGCCAACGAAGGTGGCTTGCATCGCAGCGATTTCGGGGCCATCAGCATCAAGGTGGACCACTCGCTGGTGGAGTTGCCGGTCAAGCTTTCAGGGGCGACCCTGAAGGCGTTGGAGAAGACCAGAATTCAGGGCCAGTTGATCAATATGCGCCGCGAGCGGCCGGCCGGCAAGCCTGATCGTCGCGGCGAAGGTGGGTACCGGAAACGGACCGAATGACCTTGCCCCGCGACGAGGTCGCCCAGGGCGGTCTGGAGCAGGTCGCCGGAGTGGACCGGGTCGCGTCGCTGACCGGTGTGCGCGCGGTGGCGGCGATCCTGGTGGTCGGAACGCATGCGGCCTACACCACCGGCAAATACACCCACGGCTACGCCGGGCTGCTGGGTTCTCGGATGGAGATCGGCGTGCCGATCTTCTTCGTGCTCTCCGGTTTCCTGTTGTTCTCGCCGTGGGTGCGGGCTACCGCGTTCGGGGGGCCGGCCCCCTCGGTGCGTCGGTATGCCTGGCATCGGGTGCGGCGCATCATGCCGGCCTACGTGGTTACCGTGCTGCTGGCCTATGTGATCTACCACTTCCGCACCGCCGGCCCGAATCCCGGCCATAACTGGATCGGGTTGCTGCGCAACCTGACGTTCACCCAGATCTACACCGACAATTACATGTTCGGCTATCTGCATCAGGGCCTCACCCAGATGTGGAGCCTCGCAGTCGAAGTCGCCTTCTACGTGGTGTTGCCCCTGTTGGCGTACCTGATCTTGGTCGTGTTGTGCCGCCGGCAGTGGCGGCCGGGGCTGCTGCTGGCGGGGCTGGCCGCCGCGGCGGCCGTGACGCCGGCCTGGCTGACGCTGGTGCACACGACCGACTTCCTGCCCGACGGCGCCCGGCTGTGGCTGCCCGGCTATCTGGCCTGGTTCGTCGGCGGCATGGTGTTGGCGGTGCTGCAGGCCATGGGGGTGCGTTGCTATGGATTCGTGGCGATTCCGTTGGCCCTCATCTGCTACCTGATCGCGTCCACCCCCATCGCCGGGCAGCCCACCACCTCACCCTCCGAACTCTCCGAGGCGCTGGTGAAGGCGGGGTTCTATGCGGTGATCGCCGCGTTGTTGGTCGCGCCGCTGGCGTTGGGAAACCGCGGTTGGTATGCGCGGTTTCTGGCGAGTCGGCCGATGGTGTGGCTGGGGGAGATCTCCTACGAGATCTTCCTGGTTCACCTGGTGTTGATGGAGTTGGTGATGGTGGAGGTGCTACGCGCCCCGGTCTACACCGGCTCGATGCTGGCGCTGTTCGTGCTCACCATGGTGGTCACCGTGCCGGTGTCGTGGCTGCTGCACCGGCTCACCCGGGTGAAGAGTTGAGCCGCCCCTCCCGCCGAGCGTGACGTTGCCTTCACGCTCACGGGTCGAACGTGAATCTGGCTTCACGCTCGGCGGAAGGGGGCGGCCGGAGGCTACGCACACCGCGCCGTCGACGAGACCACCACCGGAACCACGAACTGCGCCAGCATCTCGCGCTCGTCGTCGGCGTCGCGGCCCGGGAAGCTCAGCAGCGACGTCACCACCCGCACCACCCATCGGGCCCGTTGTTGTGCCGCGGCACTGTCGTCGGTGCCCAATGCCGACAGGAATGACGCCACCAGCACGGTGATGACATCGGACTGCGCGGCCATTGCAGTACCGATCGGCGGCCCGGTCTCGGCAAACCACGACGCCAGCGCCGGGTTGCCGCGCACCAACGCCAGCGATTCGGTGATCCCGGCGACCAACCGCTCCGCCGGGTCGTCCATGCCGGCCAGGCGCTGGGTCAGTTCGCGGTAGAGCGCGTTGGCCCACCGGTGCACATAGGCGGTGTGCAGCGCGTCGCGGCTCTCGAAGTACCGGTACAGGGTGGCGCGGGAACAACCGGCGGCGCGGGCGATCTCATTCATGCCCACCGAGGCCGGGTCATGCTCGGCGAACAGCGTCTCGGCCGCGTCGAGAATCCTCTCCGCCGCCAGCTCGCCGCGCTGATCCGACAGCCAGGCCCGACCGGCCATCACGATCCGGCGGTGAAGGGAATCGACAGCGGGCGCCGCACGTAACTGCCACCGGCCCAGACGATCCCGGACTCGTCGATGGTGTAGTCCGGGCAGCGGGCCAGCAACTCTTCCAGTGCCACCCGGGCCTGCATCCGGGCCGCCTGGTTGCCGATGCAGTGGTGCGCGCCGTAGCTGAAGGTCAGGATCTGGTGCGGTTTGCGCAGCACGTTGAGCTCGCCGGCATCCGGCCCGAACTGGCGTTCATCGCGGTTGCCGGAGCCGTAGAGCAACAGCACCTTGCGGTTCGCCGGGATGGTGGTGTCGCCGATGGTGACGTCGCGAGTGGTGGTTCGCGACAGCCCCTGCACCGGAGACGTCAGCCGCAGCAGCTCCTCCACGGCGTCACGGATCAACTCCGGCCGCTCGATGAGCAATTGGCGCTGATCGCGGTGCTGCTGGAGCAGTTGTACGGACCCGCCGAGCATGCCGGTCGTCGTGTCGTTGCCGCCGGTGACCATGGTGAAGGTGAAGGCCAGCACCGACAGCAGCCCCTGGATATCCCCGTCGGCGCCGATCCCGGCCGCCACCAGATGCGAGACCGTGTCGTCCTGCGGGTCGGTGCGGCGACGTTCGATGAGCCCGGTGAAATAGCCCATCATCTCGCCGATCGCCTCCCCGGCCGAGGCGACGCCATCCGGGTTGACGGTGGCCGCGACCACCGCGTCGGTCCAGCCGTCGAATTGGCCGCGGTCTTCTTCAGGCACCCCCAGGTAGTGCGCGACCACCATCGACGGCAGCGGCTTGAACAGCTCGCCGACGATATCGCCCGCGCCGCCGTTAGCGCGCAGTCGCTCCAGGCGCTCGACCACGAATTCGCGCACCTTCGGTTCCAGCACCTCCACCTGCCGTGGCATGAATCCGCGGGCCACCAGTTTGCGAAACGCGGTGTGCACCGGCGGATCCTGCATCACCATCGGCGGATTGTCGGCCAGTCCGATCATTTCCAGCTCGCGATAGTTGATGGTCAGGCCCTGAGCGGAGGAGAACGTCTCGTGGTCGGCGGCTGCCGCCCAGATGTCGGCGTGCCGCGACAGCACGTAGTAGTCCTGGTCGGGTGCCTCCGGCGGGACCACGCGGTGGACCGGGTCGTGATCGCGCAGTGCGGCGTACATGGGCCACGGGTTGGGCCAGGTTTCGGCAGTGCCGAGTTCAAACTTCGGATGAGACATCGTGGTCGTCATGTCTCATTGATACGACAACGGCTCTATGGGTGTCAATGGTCGAGCCGGAAGTTCCCCGGTCGGCCGTCAGATCCCCGACCCGGGATTGAGGATGCCCAGAGGATCGAGCGCGGCCTTGACCCGCTGGTTCAGTGCCATCACGTCGGGTCCCAGCTGCTCGCCCAGCCACGGCCGCTTCAACCGCCCCACCCCGTGCTCACCGGTGATGGTGCCGCCCAGGGCCAAAGCCAGGTCCATGATCTCGCCGTAGGCCAGCTCGGCGCGCCGCACCTGATCGGGGTCATGCGGGTCGTGCACGATCAGCGGGTGGGTGTTGCCGTCACCGGCGTGCGCGATCACCGAGATCAGCAGCTGGCGCTGCGCGGCGATGGTCTCGATACCGGTGATCAGCTCTGCGAGCCTCGGGACCGGAACCCCGACGTCTTCCAGCAGCAGCGGGCCCTTCGCCTCGACCGCGGGGATGCAGAACCGCCGGGCCGCCACGAAGCCCTCGGCCTCGATCGGGTCGTCGGTGGAGAACACCTCCTTGGCCTGGTGTTCGGCGAACACCCGTGCCATCAGCTCGATATCCTCGGCGCCGGCGTGGCCACGCTCGTCGGAGGCCGCCACCAGCATGGCGGCGGCGTCACGGTCCAGGCCCATCCGCAGTTGGTCCTCGACGGCGTTGATCGCTGCGGAGTCCATGAACTCCAGCATCGACGGACGCAGCCGTCCGGACACGTCGAGCACCGCGTCGGCTGCGGCGGTCACCGAGTCGAAGGTGGCCACCACCACCGAGGAGGCCGGTTGGGCGGGCAACAGTCGCAGGGTCACTTCGGTGACCACCCCGAGGGTGCCTTCGCTTCCGACGAACAGCTTGGTCAGTGAGAGCCCGGCAACGTCCTTGAGTCGCGGCCCGCCCAGCCGCACCGCGGTGCCGTCGGCCAGCACCACCTGCAGGCCCAGCACATAGTCGGTGGTCACGCCGTACTTGACGCAGCACAAGCCGCCGGCGTTGGTGGCGATGTTGCCGCCGATGCTGCAGATCTCGAACGACGACGGGTCCGGCGGGTACCACAATCCGTGGGCCGCCACGGCTTTCTTGACCTCGGCATTGAGCAGGCCGGGCTGACAGACCGCGGTGCGGGTGACGGGGTCGACGGTGATCTCACGCATCTTCTCGGTGCACAGCACGATCCCGCCGTCTATCGCGGTGGCGCCGCCGGACAGGCCGGTCCCCGCGCCGCGGGTGACCACGGGCACCCGATGAGCGGTGGCCCACCGCAGCACCTGTTGCACCTCTTCGGTGCGCAACGGGCGGATCACCGCCAGTGGCGTCCCCGCCGCTGGGTCCAGGGCTTTGTCCTGGCGATAGCCGGCGGTGATTGTCGGATCGGTGACCACCATCCCCTCGGGGAGTTCGGCTGTCAGCTGGGTCAGCGCGTCGGCGTTCACGCAGGTGATCCTAGCTGCGGCGTCGGGTGGGACGCCGCAGCTGAGACCGGGCCTCGGTCGTCAGCTGGTGACCAGGCCGCCCAGCGTCCCGACCAGTCCCAGCACCGGATCGAGCAGGTACTCCTGGACGCCGGTGACGTCGAACAGCAGTTGGACCGCTTCGCCGATCGGCCCCGCGATCGCGGTGAACGCGGTGAAGGGGTTGATGACATCGTTGAGCCAGGAGACCACCTGCGCGTAGGGAACACCGATCTCGTCGGCCGACCAGGCGCGAGCGTCGTCGAACAGGCCCATCAACTCGGTGTACCCGGGCAGGTCCAGCCCGAAGAGATTCAAAGCGTTGTCGGTGCCCTGCACACTCGCCTGCGCGAACTGGAGCGCGAAGGTGATCGGGTCCAGTGTCGGGATCAGCTGCGCCGGTGTCGGTTCCCCGAACGGTACCGATCTGTCGTAGCCGGCTTCGACGATCACGCGCAGCGCCGGCTGCACGACGTCGAGCCACGACTCGGGCACGCCCAACGTTCGCAGCGGGCTCAGCAGCGGCAACTCGGCCGTCGGGATGAAGTAGAAGGTGGTGTCGCCGGTGACCTGTTTGACGATGTCGGTGGAGCCCAACACGTATTCATCGACGTACGGGCCGGTCATCGGTTCGGTCGGCGGCCACACCGCGGGAACGAGTTCCGGCAGTGGTCCACTGCCGTAGCCCCCGTGGGTGTAGATGAAGCCGAGCAAGGAGTTGAGGTTGGCGACCAGGTTGATAGGGAATTGCGGGTAGTCCGCATTCGCGTCGTATTGCGCCGTCACGTCGATGGTGGTGATGCCGCCGTTAGTGGGTTCGGCCCCGTTGAAGTTCAGGCCGGGCGCGCCCGGGATCACCAGCCCCTCGAACCGCTCCAGGAAGCCACCATTGGGTCGGTTACCTGAGCCGAGCAGGAAGAAGGTGACGTCGGGTGCGGGCAGCCTCGATTCCATCAGGTTGATCTTCTCCAGGACCGCGATCTGGGCGCTCTGTGAATACCCCGACACCAGATACGGCTGCCCCTCGGGCTGCTGGGCCATCGCAGCCTGAAGGTTCGCCAGGCCGGTGGGGATCGACGTACTGGCACCGGAGGCCGGATAGGGAACCATGACCGGTGTGTAGGTGCCCCCGGTGGCCGGATCTATGTAGTCGGTGACGATGGCGTTCTGCCAGCGCTGGCTGGGGGTGGGCATGAAGGTGCCGCCCATGATCAACGCGGTCAGCGCATCCTCGGGGACGTCGGCGTGCGCTGGAGCCACCGGTGCGGCGAACAGCACCGTCGCCCCGCACAGCAACATCGGCAGAAACCGCTCGGAAAGTCGGCGTAAGCCCACGGTCAGCCCCTCTCCGCCTCAAGGTCGGTCAACTATGTGTGAGAATCTCTCAGAAAGCAAGGCTCTCCGCTCACCCAATGCCGAGGGCATGCAGAGTGAGACCATGCTCAACCACCCCCGCACCGGCCAGCCGTTCGCGTCCCCGGTGCCGCCCGGCACCGGCTGGCCCGGAGACCCGGCCACCCCCGCCACTGCGCGGGCCGCCGACGCCGCGGAGGTGAGGCGACTGGCCGGGACGGCGCAGTCAATCGATGAACTCGACGCGCGGATCAGCGTCTGCCGGGCCTGCCCACGGCTGGTGACCTGGCGCGAGCAGGTGGCCCTGGTCAAGCGAAAGTCCTTCGCCGACCAGCCCTATTGGGGGCGACCGGTGCCCGGCTGGGGTTCGACGGAACCGAAAATCGTGATCGTTGGTCTGGCCCCGGCCGCCAACGGCGCCAACCGCACCGGCCGCACCTTCACCGGCGACCGCTCCGGCGACCAGTTGTACGCCGCCTTGCACCGTGCCGGCCTGGTCAACCAGCCGACCAGTGTGGACGCTGCGGATGGATTGCGTGCCAACGGCATCCGGATCATCGCCCCGGTGCGCTGCGCCCCGCCGGACAACGCCCCCACGACCGCCGAACGCAACACCTGCGCGCCCTGGCTCGACACCGAATGGCGGCTGATCGCTCCGCACGTGCGGGTGATGGTCGCGCTCGGGGGCTTCGCCTGGCAGATCGCGCTGCGGATCGCCGCCGACCCCATGCTCAAACCCAAACCGAAGTTCAGCCACGGCGCCGTCGCCGACTTGGGTCCGACATTGCGGCTGGTGGGTTGCTATCACCCGAGCCAACAGAACATGTTTACCGGCCGGCTGACCCCGGCCATGCTGGACGACATCTTCACCAACGCCGCCACCCTTGCCGGCATCAGGAACTGACACGGCTGGCTAGGTCGCCGACGCCGGGGAAGGTTCAGCGCACTGCAGGCGTTATAAAGCGACGTGCGTCTTTCCGTTCTTGATCTCGTTCCGGTCCGCACCGACCAGTCCACCGCCGACGCGCTGGCCGCGACAGTGCGGCTGGCGCAGACTGCCGACCGGCTCGGCTTCACCAGATACTGGGTGGCCGAGCACCACAACATGCCCGCGGTCGGGGCCACCAGCCCACCGGTGCTGCTGGCCTACCTGGCGGCGCAGACGTCCCGGGTGCGGCTGGGCTCGGGCGGGGTGATGCTGCCCAACCATGCCCCGTTGGCGGTCGCCGAACAGTTCGCGCTGCTGGAGGCCGCGGCCCCCGGCCGTATCGACTTGGGAATCGGCCGGGCGCCGGGATCGGATCCGGTGACCTCGGTGATGCTGCGCTCCGGCCGCGGTGATGAAGACATCGAGAACTTTCCCGACTACCTCGACCACGTGCGGGCCATGATGAGCAGCCGCGGCGTGCAGGTCCAGTTACGGGACGGCGACTACCTGCTCAAGGCCACCCCGGCGGCCACCGGCGAGCCACGACTGTGGCTGCTGGGATCGAGCATGTACTCGGCGCGGCTGGCTGCGGCCAAGGGATTGCCCTATGTGTTCGCCCACCACTTCTCCGGTCAGGGCACCGAGGAGGCATTGGCCTACTACCGGGCGAACTTCACCCCGAGCGAGGCCTGCGCGGTACCGACGACGTTTCTGACGGTCAACGCGGCGGTCGCCGAAACCCGCGATGAGGCAACCGCGCTGATGCTGCCCAACCTGCAGATGATGGCCCGACTGCGGACCGGCCGGCCGCTGGGCGCGGTTGATCTGGTCGAAGACGCTCGAGCCGCATCGGTCTCCGATGCCGAGCAGCGGATCATCGACAGCGGGCTTCGGCGCGCGGTCGTCGGCGCCCCGGCCGAGGCCGCCGAGCAGCTCACGGCGTTGGCGGAGCGATTCGGCGTCGACGAGGTGATGATCAACCCGGTGGCCTCAGCGCACCGCGGCACCGCTCCGGCCACCGCGCCGGGCCGTGATCGCACCTGCGAGCTGCTGGCCAAAGAACTCCTGTAAGGACCTCAGCGGCTGATGATGGTCGCGCCGTAACCGCTTGGCCGGTAGTCGATGTAGACCGGGTTCACCGAGAACGGGTAGTAGCCACTGTTGGCCGCCCCACCCGAAGTCACATACGGGCCGTTGTTGGTCGTTGTGTAGGAGTACAGCAGGGTGCTGCCGTCGGAGTTGTACACCGAGATCACCGTGCCGGCCGGCACTTGTGAGCCGACCCCGAGCTGCGGGAACAGCGACTGCGGAATGCTGCCATACATGCCGCCGGAGTCGATCGAGGTCGTGACGGCCACCGGGGCGCCGCCGTTGATGGAGATCATCGTGTCGACGTACGGCGACCCGGAGACGGAGGTCTCAGCGTCGAGCGGGTTCGGTCCGAAAATCACCTGGCCGGTCTGCTCGTCGATGAGCACGCCCTGGTTGAGCGCACCGGGCAGCGCCGAGATGATCGTGGAGGTGCCGGCGTAACCGTTGTTGGGTCCGATGCCCAACACCCCGACGATGCCGTACTGGTTGAAGTACTGCGTCATCAGGGCATTCGATGATGAGGTAACGACGTTGACGCCGGTCGGGTCGGTGACGAGGTCTCCCGAGCAGGCGACTTTGTCGCAGAATCCCACGGTGGTGCTGTAGGTCTGGTAGCCGTAGCTGTTGCCACCCAGGCCGGCGTAGCTGGCGTTACCCGACAGCAGCACGCTGCCGAGGCTGCCGGGGTTGCCGACGGCGCTGTTCAAGATTGTCAGACCTGTTGAGCCGGTGTCGATCTGCACCGGCACCGGCGGCCCGCCATTGATCGAGATATAGACGATCGGGCTGATTCCGCCGCTTTGCAGGTACAGCGGAATGGTGACATTGACCGGACCTTCGGGGCCGCCGCGGTCGCCGGCGGCCAGCCCACCGGAACCGGCGCCGCCGGAACCGCCGGCGCCGTTGGCGCCGGTGCTGCCGACCGCTCCGCCAAGACCGCCGTCGCCACCATCGCCGCCGTCACCACCGCGCGCCCCGGCGCCCCCGGCGGCCGCCGCGCCGGCCGCTCCGCCGTCGCCACCGTCACCGGCTGCTCCACCATGGACGTTCGTTCCGGTCAGGGTGGCGTCGCCGCCGTCGCCGCCGTTGCCGCCGTGGCCACCCGCGCCGGCATTGCCGCCGCTGCCGGCGTGGGCGCCCGCACCTGCGGCGCCGCCCGCACCGGCGTTGCCTCCGGCTCCGCCGTTCCCGCCGTCGCCGCCGCTGGAACCTTGCGCGTAGTAGCTGCCGAGGGCGTCACCGCCGTGGGCACCTGCCCCGCCGACACCGCCGTTTCCGCCGGCGCCACCGTCGAATCCGGTGTCCCCGATGCCGCCGGCACCGCCCGCTCCGGCTTTGCCGCCGTTGCCGCCTACTCCGCCGATCCCGACCGGAGCCTTGTTGATCCCCGGCTGCGCGTAGACCCCGGAGCCGGGCGAGCCACCGTTGCCGGCCGCACCGCCATTACCGCCGTTGCCCCCGGCGCCACCGGCGCTGTCGTCACCGGCCCCGCCGGTACCGCCGCCACCACCGGTACCGCCGCCGCCGCCCGCGCCGCCGTTGCCGTTGGTGCCGAACCGGCCGTGCTCACCGATCGCGGGGTTACCGGCGTAGGCGGAACCGCCCGCGCCGCCGCTGCCGCCGGCTCCGCCGTTGCCGCCGTCGAAGCCCGTGCCGCCGCCGAGTGCACCATTGGTGCCGAGCCCGCCGTTGCCGCCCACTCCGCCGACTCCGCCGTCGCCGCCGCTGCCGTATTGCACGCTGTTGGCCACGTCCAGAGTGGCGATGCCGTTGCCGCCGCCGTTGCCGCCCGCGCCGCCCGTGCCGCCGGCACCGCCATTGCCGGTACCTGAGCCGTGGGCGGTGACACTGCTGCCGCCGGCACCGCCGGCACCGCCCTTGCCGCCGTTGCCACCGCTGCCGGGCAGGGTGGCGCTGGGGGGCAGTTGGCTCTGGTCCACGCCGCGGCCACCGTTACCGGCGTTACCGCCGGCGCCGCCCTTTCCGCCGTTGCCGTCGCCGAGTGAGTTTCCGCCGGCCCCGCCCTTGCCGCCGTTGCCGCCGTTGCCGGCGTTGCCGTTGTTGACGACGGGGTTGCCGTTGGCGCCGGCCGCGCCGTTGCCGCCGTTGCCGCCCGCGCCGCCGTCGCCGTGCAGGCTGCCGGTTCCGCCGGCGCCGCCGTTGCCACCATTGGCGCCCGCGGTGACGGCGTTGAAGCCGTTGCCGCCGGCGCCGCCGTTGCCGGCGTGGGCGGTCGATGCCGACCCATTGGTGCCGGAGACGCCCTGGACTGCGCCGGTGCCACCGGCGCCGCCGATGCCCCCGGCGCCCACTTGGCCGCCGTTGCCGCCGCGTCCGCCATTGGGGTTGCTGGCGTTGCCGTTGGCGCCCTTGCCGCCGTCACCGGGATTGCCACCGGTACCGCCGTTTCCGCCGTTTCCACCTACGCCCTGCTGACCCGCGGTTCCCTGCGCGGAGGCGCCGCCGTCGCCACCGTTGCCGCCGATTCCGCCCTTGCCGCCCTGCATGCCGTTGCCGCCGTTGCCGCCGGCGGACCCCGCGGCGATGGCGTTGGTCCCGGCCGCGCCGTTCCCGCCGGTGCCGCCGTCGCCGGCGTTGCCTCCGGCGCCGCCCGTGCCGCCGTGGCCGTCACCGAGTGAGGCGCCGCCCGCGCCGCCGTTACCGCCGCGACCGCCGGCCCCTCCAACACTGCCGTTGCCGCCGTTGGCGCCGTCTGCGCCGTTGCCACCCGCGCCGCCGGCTCCACCGTTGCCGTGCAGGCTTCCGGTGCCGCCCGCTCCGCCATTGCCACCATTGGCGCCTGCGACCGCGTTGGGGTCCGACGCGGCGTCATAGCCGTTGCCGCCCGCGCCGCCGTTGCCGGCGTAGTCCGAGGGTGTGCCGGTCGCGCCGCGCAGTTCCTGGACGGAGCCCGCTCCGCCGTCACCGCCAAGACCCCCGGCACCGAAGTTGCCGCCGTCGCCGCCGCGACCGCCATCGGGGTTGCTCGCCGTGCCGTTTCCACCGGCCCCGCCGTCGCCGGCGGCCCCGCCTGACCCGCCGTTGCCGCCGTTGCCGCCCGCGCCCTGCAGGCCCGCGGCGCCGTGTGCCGAGGTGCCGCCCACGCCGCCGGTGCCCCCGATCCCGCCGTTGCCGCCCTGCATGCCGTCGCCGCCATCACCACCGGCCGCACCCGCGAGGATCGCGTCGATACCGTCGACACCGGCTCCGCCGGCACCGCCCGCCCCGCCGCTGCCGCCGGCCCCGCCGCGGCCGCCGTCGCCAAACTGGGCCAGGCTGGCCCCACCGGCGCCGCCGTTTCCACCCAGCGCGCCGTCGCCGCCGGTGAATCCCGACGCACCGGCCAGGCCGGTGGCCCCGGTCCCGCCTACGCCGCCGGCTCCGCCGTTGCCGAACAGCCAGGCGATGGCGTCGCCGCCCGCGCCGCCGACACCCGCGGCTTCACCGTCGATACCGACGCCGCCGGTCCCACCGACCCCGCCGTTGCCCATGAGCCACCCACCGGCGCCGCCGATGCCACCATCAGCTCCGGCGCCACCGTCGCCGCCGGCGCCACCGTCGCCGAACATGCCGGCTGCTCCGCCGTTGCCGCCGGCCAGCCCGTCGATGCTCTGGTCGAAACCGTCACCGCCGTCGCCGAACCAGAGGCCACCGGCGGTGCCGTCGGGGTTCTCCGCGGTGCCGTCCAGGCCGTTGCCGATCACATAGGACCCGAGCAGCTGGTTGATGCCGCCGTTGATCTGCTCGCCCAACGGGCTGGTGATCCAGGCCTGGAGCGAGGCATGCAGCGGGTCGTAGAACAGCTGGTCGAACCAGGCCGCGGAGTCGAACGGCTCGGTGTCGGCGGCCACGCCGGCAACCGGGGTGAACCAGTCGACGAGCCAGTCCAGGTCCATTCCGTCGGCCTGCGCCGGCCCAGTGGCCGGGGTCAACCCGACAGCGAGGAAAGTCCCGACCGCCGCCCCGGCTCCCGCCAGGCGCCGGCGAGTTGACATCGACTTGCGCGCGGCGCCCTGACGACTCATCGCCCCAAAGTACTAGCTGAGTGATACCTGAGCAAAGGAGAACGGCCGGCTACTCCCAGAAAGAACGCCGATTAACGCGACGGCGTTGGAGTCAGGGTCACAACGGGGATCGGCCGCGTCGTTTTGCGCTGGTAGGCGTTGTAGCGATCGGCGTTGTTGGCGTTGACGATTCGCCACAGCCGAGCGTAGTCCGGGTTATCCGGCAGCACCGGTTGCGCGGTGGCCCGCAAGCGCTTCGGTCCGACGTTGATCTCTACCTCAGGGTTGGCCTTGAGGTTGTGATACCAGGCGGGGGAGCGGGGCGCGCCGCCCATCGACGCGACGATCAGGTAATCGGCGCCGTCGCGGGCATAGCTCAGGGTTGAGGTACGGGCTTTGCCGGTTTTAGCGCCGACGGTGTGCAGCAAAAGGTTGGGCGGCAGGCCCGGCACCGTGTGGCCGATCCAGCCGTTGGTCCGTTGGTAGATCAGGCTGTGCAGGCCGAGCGCTCGTATGCCCAGCTTCTCGATCACGGAGAAATGTTCCATCAGTTCAGTCTGGTGGCGCGGTACCGCTGCCGGCCAGTGCGGCCCGCAGAATCTTCCCGGTGGTCTCTCGGTCGGGGTCGCGGCGCACCAACAGACCCTTGGCGAACGACAGTCGGTCTCCGTCGCGGCGGGGCACCACGTGCAGGTGGATGTGGAAGACGCTCTGAAACGCCGCCCGGCCGTCGTTGATCGCCAGGTTGTTGCCGTCGGCGTGCAGCCCGGAGGCACGCGCGGCTTGGGCGATCCGTTGTCCGACGGCGATCATCCCGGCCAGCGTGGCCGCGGGTGTGTCGGTCAGGTCCACGAAGTGTTGTTTGGGGATCACCAGGGTGTGACCGCGGGTGAACGGCCGGATGTCGAGAAACGCCAGGTGGTCGTCATCTTCGAGAATCTTGACCGCCGGTGCCGTACCGGCGACGACGGCGCAGAAGACGCAGGACATGCCCGCCAGGCTAGCGGTCAGGTGCGGGACCGCGGACGATAGGAACCCAGGGCATCGGCCATCGCGTTGATCGCGCGGTCCAGGATTGCTCGGGTGGTCGCGAAGTTCAGTCGGGCGAATCCCCGGCCGCCGCCAAAGGGAATACCTGGGCTCAGCGCCACCCGCGCGTCTGTCAGCAGGATCTCAGCCGGCTCGGCCGGCAGCGCCAGCTCCCGGAAATCGACCCAGGCCAGATACGTGGCCTCCGGAGAGGTCACCCGCAGGCCCGGCACTGCGGTCGGCAGCGCCTGGCTCAGATGGTCTCGATTCGCCCGCAGATACGGCAGCAGACCATCCAGCCAGGGCCCGCCATGGCGGTAGGCCGCCAGGTTGGCGCTGATCCCCACGGTGGAGGCCCCCATGGTGTGCAGCAGATTGATCCTGCGCCATGCCTCGATGTCGCGGGGATTCGACAGGATCACCTGGGCGCACATCAGCCCGGGCAGGTTCCAGCCCTTGGACGCGGACATCAGTGTGATCACGGTGTCTGTGGCGGCAGGCGATACCGATGCCGCCGCCACGTGCGGTCGGTCGTAGACCAGCGGGGCGTGGATCTCGTCGGCGATCACCCGCGCTCGGTGGCGTGCTGCGATGTCCACGATCGCGCCGATCTCCTCAGCGGTGAAGGCGGTGCCGAGCGGGTTGTTCGGGTTGCACAGGATCAGCGATCCCGCACCGGCGGCGAATGCCGCGTCCAGGGCGTCCAAGTCCATCAGGAAGCGGCCCGAATCCTGCTGGATCATGGGGATTTCCACTCGCTGGCGCCCGGTGACGGTCAGCAGGTCGAAGAACGGCATGTAGGCCGGAACCGGCAGTGCCACCGGACTCTCCGGGCGGGTGAGGAACTCGATCACCACCTCCATGCCCTTGAGCACGTCAGGCACCACGCGCACCCAGTGCGGCTGGACCGGCCAGCCGTAGCGGTGCAGGCACCACTGGGCGAGCGCGGTGGGCAGCGCGTCGGAGCCCAGCGCGGGATAGCCGAACTCCTCGTTGGCCACGCAGGCCCGCACTCCGTCCAGCACCGCGGGCGCGGTGGGGAAGTCCATCTCGGCGATCCACAGCGGCAGCACGTCCGGGCCGAACTGACTCCACTTGATGGTGTTGCGTGCGCGCAGCTGATCGGGCGTCAACGCGTCGAAGGCTTCGTCCACTCCGACAGTCTGCGCGATATACGTTTGGGGCGTGGCAGACCCCGAGATCGAGGACTTGTTGCAGGGGCTGGACGGCACCGCGCGTGCCGAGCGCGCCGAACTGATCGAATGGCTGCTGGGCCAGGGCATCACCGCCGACGAGATCCGCCGCAACGTCTCGCCGATGTTGCTTGCCTCGCGACGCCTGGTCGGCGACGACGGTACCTATGTCTCAGCGCGTGAGATCAGTGCATCCAGCGGCGTCGACTTGGACCAGCTGCAGCGCCTGCAGCGGGCGGTCGGGCTGTCCTGGGTGGAAGATCCGGATGCCCCGGTCCAGATGAGTGCCGATGCCAGCATCGCGGTGCATGCGCGCCGATTCATCGAGGCGGGCATCGATGCCGAACAGGCTCTGCAGACGGCCCGTGTTCTGGCCGACGGGCTGGCGCACGCGGCGGAGTTCATGCGTTTCACGGTGATGTCGGCCGTCGGTGAGCCGGGAATCACCGAGCTGCAGATCGCGCAGCGTTCCCAGGAGTTGGTCGGGCGGCTGGCGCCGCTGCTGGGCTCGTTCGTCGATGACATGTTGATGTTGCAGTTGCGTCACCAGCTCGACGTCGATGCGATCACCGCCGGCGAGCGCGCGGCTGGCGCACCGCTGCCGGGGGCGCGGCAGATCGTCGTTGCGTTCGCCGATCTGGTCGGCTTCACCCGGCTTGGGGAGATGGTGCCGCCGGAGGAGTTGGTACAGCTCGCGGAGCGGCTGACGGAGATCGCCCGCGAGATCGCAGTTCCGCCAGTTCGATTCATCAAGACGATCGGTGACGCGGTGATGTTCGTCTGCCCGGAGCCGGAGCCACTGGTCGACGCGGTATTGCGGCTGGTCGAGGCCGCCCAGGCCGACGACAGCCTGCCGCGGCTTCGGGCCGGGATCGCCGCCGGGGAGGCGGTGAGCCGGGTCGGTGACTGGTTTGGCAGCCCGGTCAACCTGGCCAGCCGAATCACCGGGGTTGCGCGGCCGGGCACCGTGCTGGTTGCCGAGCCGGTGCGGTCGGCGCTGGAGGACTCCAGCGCCTTCCGCTGGTCGTTCGCGGGGGCGCGTCACCTCAAGGGCATCAAGGCCGAGGTGAGCCTGTTCCGCGTCCGCAGCAGCGCCGACTCCTAGAAGTGGTGACCATCGAGACAACAGGGGACTAACGGCCCCTGTTGTGGCCGGTTCCGGGCTGAGAGCCTAGAGGCGACAAACCCGTTGGAGGTGGCTGATGTTGGGAACGATCGTGGACGCCGAGGTCCTCACCGATGCAGTGCGGCTGGCCTGTCGGGCACCGTCCCTGCACAACAGCCAGCCCTGGCGGTGGGTGGCCCACGGTGGTCGGCTCGACCTGTTCCTGGACCCGAATCGGGCGGTTCACGGTGACCAGTCGGCGCGGGAGGCGCTGATCAGCTGCGGCGCCGTGCTCGATCACCTGAGGGTGGCGATGGCCGCGGCGGGGTGGACGGCTGAGGTCGAGCGGTTCCCGGATGCCGCGCAACCCGAGCATTTGGCCACGATCGGTTTCACCGCCAGCGAACGCGTCACCGACGTTCAGCGGCATCGGGCGAATGCCATCTTGGCGCGGCGCACCGACCGGTTGCCGTTCATGGCGCCGAGTAATTGGGAGCCCTTCGAGACGGTGCTCAAGGGGGCCATCGAAGACCCGGTGCATCTTTACATGGTCGGCGATGAGTTACGCGCGAAGATTGCCGAGGCTTCCGAGCTGGCCGACGCGCTACGCCTCTACGACTCGGCGTACCACGCCGAACTCAGCTGGTGGACTGCGCCATTCGAGGTTTCCGACGGTATACCCGAGAGTGCGCTGGTTTCGGCTGCCGAAAGTGACCGGGTGGACATTGGCCGGACGTTTCCGGTCACCCACAATCGGGAGCGACGCCTTGAAGTCGGTGACGACCATTCGCGGATCGTGCTGCTGTCCACCGCAAGTGACGAGTCGGGGGACGCGCTGGCCTGCGGGGAGGCGCTCTCTGCGGTGCTGCTCGAATGCACGATGGCCGGATTGGCGACCTGCCCGGTGACTCACCTGACCGAGGTGCCCGTCGGTCGGGCACTGTTGGGTGGTTTGGTCGGTGGAGATGATCTGCCGCAGATACTGATTCGTGTCGGTGGCGTGCCGGCGTTGGAGACGCCCCCGGCGCCGACGCCACGGCGTCCGCTGGCCGACGTGCTGCACTTCAGAATCTGACGGGGCCGCAGCGGCCCCTACGATGAGGGCAGGCCCGGACTGACGTGGGAGCGTCTACACTTCCTGCGCGGCTGGCTTTCACCCGGAATTCCAGCTCTTCGGATTCGTGTCATGTCCGAGCCTGCTTCATCGTCGAATGTACGCCGGTGGCAGTCGGACGGCAATGGGGATCTCGGCCGATGGTCCACTTCTTCTGTCACTGTATTCACTTGTGTCACTGTGGTTTTAGATGTGGTTGTGTTCGGTGGCTTGTCGGTGGGCGGCGCTAGAATTCGCACATGTGTTCGAGTGGTCGTGAGGTGGTCGTCGAAGCCTTCGACGCCCTGGCCGCTGATCTGGATCGGGCGTTGGAGTTGGACTTCGATGCGTTGACGCCGCGGGAATGTGTGGCGCTGTTGCGGCGCTGCGAGAAGCTGCGGCGCCGCCTGCCGGCGGTGGAGCATCCGCTGGTGAATCAGCTGGCCGCCGCCGACCCGGCCGAGGTCGGTGGCAAACCCCGTTGGGTCCTGGCCGACGAGTTGCACATCACCCGCGGGGAAGCCGGACGCCGTATCGCCGAGGCCGCTGAACTCGGGGCCCGCCGCACCCTGACCGGTGAACCGTTGGAACCGGTGCGGCCGACGGTGGCTACCGCGCAACGAGCCGGCACCATCGGGGCGGGACATATCGCGGTGGTCCGCTCCTTCTTCAGCTACCTACCCGCCGATATCGATGCCGGTACCCTGGCCCAGGCCGAAGCGCACCTGGCCGACC
>NZ_MVHH01000034.1 GCF_002086515.1 Mycolicibacter arupensis | reverse complement strand
ATGGGCTGCCCTTTTTCGTGCGCGCGACACGGCCCGTGACGCGGGCCGACACGCACTGCCCGGCCCCGTCACGGGCCGTGTCGCGCGCACGAAAAAGGGCAGCCCATCGGCTGCCCTTTCACATCACACGTACCGTCGAATCGCCCTAAGGCTCGAACCGGCGACGGAACCGATCTTCCATGCGGCTGGAGAAGGTGCCGCTGCTGCCCTTGACCCGCCGCTGTGCGTTCCCGCCCTGCTTAGCCGCACCGTCTTTGCCGGCGGGGACGTGGTTACCGGTGATGGCGAACACCACCCCGCCGAACATGACCACGAAGCCGAGCACGCTCAGGATCAGGAATCCGGGATTGCTGGTGGTCGCATAGAACGGGATGCCGGAGACCAGCATCACCAGGCCGGCCACGAACAGTGTCAGTCCCTGCACCCGCCGCCGCGTGGTGGGGGTACGGAGGGCTCCGCCGCGAACGCTGGACGCGAACTTGGGGTCCTCGGCGTAGAGCGCGCTCTCAATCTCATCGAGCATGCGCTGTTCATGATCGGAGAGTGGCATTCGTCCCTCCTTGCCGACGGCCGCTCATTAACACTGCCCACGGCGGTATACGGACTGTTGCGGGCAACTCACACTGATAATACGAGGTAGGCCTGCGCCGTACCACAGGCTTCACCAGCCGATTGTAGCGGCGGTCCAGCAATGTCGACCAACAACGGCCGACGCCGCAGGCCCGAACCCGGATAATGAACTCCGACACTCGGGCAACGCGCACTTCTGTCGGGAAAGGAACCCGCACGTTGGTGACCTTCCTCCGCGATCTGTCGCCACGGGACATGGCAGACCACCTGGGCGAGGCGCTGCGTGTCTACGTCAGCGCGATGGGCTATCCCCCGGGCACCGAGAGCCAGCGCGCCGCGATGTGGCTCGATCACACCCGTCGTCGCGGGTGGCGCGCAGTGGCCGCCTTCGGGGACAGCGATGAGGACGGTATCGGCGAGATCGATGCGCAGGCACCGAGCCCGGCGGAGGTGGGCGGCGCCCGGCTACTCGGGGTGGCCTACGGCTACTGCGGGGCCCCCGAGCAGTGGTGGCAGCAACAGGTGGTGTTGGGCATGCAGCGGCGAGGCCTGCCCCCTGCCGACATCGCGCGGGTGATGAGCAGCTACTTCGAGCTCACCGAGTTGCATGTGGCGCCGCAGGCACAGGGCAGCGGACTGGGTGAGGCGTTAGCGCGACGCCTGCTGGCGGGCCGGCCGGAGGCAGGTGTGCTGCTGTCCACCCCCGAGACCGACGGCGAAGCCAACCGCGCCTGGCGGTTGTACCGGCGGCTGGGTTTCCTCGACGTCATCCGCGGTCATCACTTCGCCGGCGACCCTCGTCCGTTCGCCATCTTGGGCCGACCACTGCCGCTGTAGCCGCCAAGCGCCGCGTCGCCGTCGCTGCGGCCACCGGGTCTGGCACGATGACGTCGTGCATCTTCGGCGTTCGCTTTGGCCCGTTCGGGGACTCGTTCGGGGGCCCGCGGCGGCGCCCGCCTCCCGACGAGTCGGCTATCGCCGCCTGGTGGCGCTGCTCGCACTGCTTCTCGTCACCGCACCGTTGGCCGGGTGCGTACGCATCCGTGCCACCATCACCGTCTCCCCCAACGACCAGGTCTCCGGCCAGGTCATCGTCGCCGCGAAGCCGCGCAATGACGACGACACCGGACCCAAGCTCAGCGCCGACGTGCCGTTTCCCCAGAAAGTCGCGATCTCCAACTACAGCAGGGACGGCTACGTCGGCTCGCAGGCGGTGTTCTCCGACTTGACCTTCGCCGAACTGCCGCAACTGGCCGCCATGCACCGTGATGCGGCCGGGGTGGACCTGTCACTGCGCCGTGCCGGCAACCTGGTGATCCTGGAAGGCCGAGTCGACCTCACCACGCTCAACGACCCCGAGTCCGATGTTGAGTTGAGTGTGTCGTTCCCCGGAGAGGTGACCTCCACCAACGGTGAACGCATTGGCGGAGACACGGTGCGCTGGCGGCTCAAGCCCGGTGTGGTGAGCACCATGAACGCTCAGGCCCGCTACACCGACCCCAGCACGCGCGCCTTCGCCCATGCGGCCCTGTGGCTGATCCTGTCGACATTCGCCGCAGCCGGAGCGGTCGCGGCGCTCGCCTGGTACGGCCGGGACCGCTCCCCGCGCTTCAGCTCCCCCGACGACAGCGCCGCCTGAGCGCGCGTCAGCGCGCCTGCGGCGACCAATAGTCGAGCATCTCCGCGAACGTCCGAAACGCCGCCGCGGACACCCCGTAGGTGGCCTCAAAATGGATGCTGAGCGGAAAGCCCAGGTCAGCGACGCCGTCGATCACGCGTTTGTACAGATCGACCATCATCGTGCGGCGCTGGTCGGGTTCACTGTCGGCGAGCTTCCTGACAAAGTCCTGCTCGGCAGCCACCGCCGCGTTGCCCGGGTCCTGGATCAGCCAGTTGATCAGCCCGACCCGGTTCTCGAAGGACGGTACGAAACCGAACGACAGCAACAGCTCCGGTCGCGCATCGCTGTGCTTGGCGAAGTCGGTCAAGAACGGCACGATCGCATCGGAATACAGCAGCTGGGTCAGACCGAACGTGGCCCCGCGCTCGCATTTGAAGTTGAACCGGCCGATCTCGTCGGTCCGCGTCGGAATCAGGATGACGCCGCGATTGGCCACGTCGTCGCGGAAGGTCGCCAGCGCATCGGTCGGCGGCACCCCGGAACCCTCGCCGTCGGCCATGGTGCGCGGGACTCCGACGAAGACCACACCCTCGATGCCCGCACCGGTCAGTTCGCCCAGCCTGCCCCGCAACTGCGCCTCGTCGGAGAACGCGGTGACCTGAGTGCACAGCCCAGCCATACCCGGCAGCTCAGGCCGAATCGCGTTCCAGAAGTCCAGCACGTCGAGCTTGGGCTTCATCTCGATCGGGCGGTCGTCGTCCTCGACGATCATCCCCGGCATCAGGATGTGCCGGATCTGTCCCTGCAGGCCGGTCTCGGCCGCGCATCGCACAACCTTGTGCGCTTCCTCGATCGTCTGCTCGGGACCCCGCTCCACATTCGGTGGGACGAGCTCGAGTGCGACGGTGTTCAAGGTCACCTGGTAGCTCCTCATGCATGACGGTCGGCAGAAGGCCGACGGTGCCGCGGGATGCGACGGCCAAGCTTCAGCGGCCGCCCGGCCGTCACCGGCCTGAGTCCCCCCGGTCGTGGTGGCACACTCTACGCTGGACCCACGCTGGGGGTCCCCGGCCGGGCAGCACAGAAAGGGGCGCCGAGCTGAGTTTCAAGGCAACAGCAGCTACGACACCGTCCGCCGCCGAACTGGCCGACGCCGTCACCGAACAGCTGCGCTCCCACCTGCGCACCCGCCGCACCGAGACCGCCTACATCGGCGACGACTACGAGGCGTTGATCACCGGCCTCGAAGAATTCGTGCTGGTGGGAGGCAAACGGCTGCGCCCGGCGTTCGCCTACTGGGGGTGGCGCGCCATCACCGGTCGAGACGCCGACGCCGGTGAGTTGTTGCTGTTCTCGGCCCTCGAACTGCTGCATGCCTGCGCCCTGATCCACGACGACGTGATCGATGCCTCAGCAACCCGCCGCGGCAATCCCACCACCCACCGCAAGTTCGCCGAACTACACCGTGCCCGCGGCTGGCGGGGCTCCGCCGACCAGTTCGGGATGTCGGCGGCCATCCTGCTCGGCGACCTATCGCTGGTGTGGGCCGACGACATCGTCGCCGGCGCCGATCTGCCCGCCGACGCTCAGCGCCGGGTGCGCCGGGTGTGGTCAGACATCCGCACCGAGGTGCTGGGCGGTCAGTATCTCGACATCGTCGCCGAATCATGCGGTGTGGACTCGATCGCCTCGGCGATGCGGGTCAACACCTATAAGACCGCCTCCTACACCGTGGTGCGCCCGCTGCAGCTCGGCGTTGCCGCCGCGGCCGACAGGCCCGACATCGAGGCGCTGTTCTACGAGCTGGGCACCGACCTGGGGGTGGCCTTCCAGCTGCGCGACGACGTGCTGGGCGTCTTCGGGGATCCCGCGGTGACCGGTAAGCCCTCCGGCGACGACCTGCGTTCGGGCAAGCGCACCGTACTGCTGGCCGAGGCCGTCGAACTGGCCGACAAGTCGGACCCGGTGGCGGCCGACCGGTTGCGCACCGCGATCGGCACCGCCCTCACCGAGGATCAGGTCCGCGAACTGTGCGCGACGATCGAGGCGGTGGGCGCACTGGCAGCGGTCGAAGACCGTATCGACCTGCTGACCCGCCGCGCCATGGCCGCCCTGGAGGCCGCCCCCATCGACGAGGTCGCCAAAGCCGGACTGACCGACCTGGCCCGTCGGGTCGCCGACCGGTCCGCCTGAGGAGTCCCGAAACCATGTCGAACCCCAGCACCGCACCGGCCCCCGACGTGTCCGATCCCTCCCCGCGCGGCCTCGCCCGCCTTCGTCTGTTCGCCACGAGCGAGCAAGCGGGTGCCGCGTGGCTCGGCTGCCTGGGCGCATTGCTGATCACCCTGGGCGGGTTGGGCGCAGGGAGCACTCGCATCCAGGATCCGGTGCTGGATTCCCTGCACCTGTCGTGGTTGCGCTTCGGCCATGGGCTGGTGCTGTCCTCGGTGCTGCTGTGGGCCGGTGTCGCGGTGATGCTCCTGGCCTGGCTCGGCCTGGGCCGGCGGGTGATCGAGGGCACGGTGAGCACCTACACCCTGATCGCCACCACCGGCTTCTGGCTGACTCCCCTGCTGCTGTCGGTGCCGGTGTTCAGCCGTGACACCTATTCCTACCTGGCTCAGGGCGCCCTGCTGCGCGATGGATTCGACCCCTACCACGTCGGCCCGGTCGACAACCCCAACACGCTGCTCGACGACGTCAGCCCGATCTGGGCGGCGACGACGGCGCCGTACGGCCCGGCCTTCATCCTGGTCGCCAAACTCGTCACGATGCTGGTGGGCAACAACGTGGTGGCCGGCACCATGCTGTTGCGCTTGTGCATGTTGCCCGGTCTGGCGCTGCTGATCTGGGCCGCGCCACGGGTGGCCGCGCGAGTCGGCGGCAGCGCCCCGGCGGCGCTCTACCTGGCCGTGCTCAACCCGCTGGTGATCATCCACCTGATGGGTGGCGTGCACAACGAGATGCTGATGGTCGGCCTGGTGATGGCCGGAATCGCACTGACCCTGGAACGGCGACAGCTGGCGGGGATCACCTTGGTGGCGCTCGCGGCAGCGGTCAAGGCCACGGCGGTGATCGCCTTGCCGTTCCTGGTGTGGGTATGGATGCGTCGCCTTCAGCAGCGCGATGCAGGAGAGCCGACGCTGGAGCCGCAGGACGGGCAGCGCGGCTATCCGGCGCCCGTGGCCTTCCTGATCGCTGCGGCGTCTTCGGCGGGAATCGTCGTCGCGGTGTTCGCGGTGCTCTCGGCCCTGGCCGGGGTGGGCCTGGGCTGGCTGACCGCGCTGCTGGCAGGCAACGTCAAGATCATCAACTGGCTGACGGTGCCGACCGCCGCCGCCAATCTGATCCACGCAGTCGTCGGACTGTTCGCGCAGGTCAACTTCTATGCCATCCTGCACGTCACCAGGATCGGCGGAGTCGCGGTGATCGCGCTGATGCTGCCGCTGCTGTGGTGGCGGTCGCGGCACGACGACCGTGCCGCCGTTGCCGGAATCGCCTGGGCCATGCTGGTGGTGGTGCTGTTCGTCCCCGCCGCCCTGCCCTGGTACTACACCTGGCCGTTGGCGGTGGCGGCCACCGTGGTTCGTTCACCGACCGCGATCGCTGCGATCGCTGCGGCGTCGACCTGGATCATGGTGATCTTCAAACCCGATGGCTCCCACGGCATGTACACCTGGGTGCATGTGATCGGCGCGACGGGGTGCGCGGTGTACGCCTGGTACCGACTGTCAACGGCACAGCGGGCGCCGACACCCGACGCCGCGTGAAAGACCCCGCGTGAAACTCAGTACGCCATGGCCTGCGCCCGGCGCATCACCTCACGGGCCTGGTGCGCATGCAGCGCATCGATCGGGCGGGCGTTGGGAATAGATTCGCGGACGCCGTCGCGGGTCAACGACAGCGACTCATCCGGGGTGAACAGCCACCGCACGATGTCGGTCGACTGATAGCCGCCGTCGTGCAGCACGGCCAACAGGCCGGGCAGGCTCTTGAGAATGTCCCCCTCTTCGGTGAAGAAGTTCCGCGGCACCCTCAGCGACCCCGCCCGCCGCACGGCGATCAGGTGGTTGTCACGCAGGTACTGATGCACTTTGGTGACGGGCACCGCCAGCATCTCGGCGACTCGGGGCAGGTCGAAAGTGGGTTCGTCGGGGTCAAGCACGTCTTCGGAGGCCGGAATGCTGCTCACGACACAAGTTTAGAACCGCCGGACCGGCCGTCCGCACACCTACCATGACCAGGTGACTTCGATGTGGGACGGCGACGGCGTGGAGGGCGCGCTGCTCGACGGCCGGTACCGGGTGGGAGCCCGGATCGCCACCGGGGGAACCTCCACGGTGTACCGCGGCGTCGACGAGCGCCTGGACCGGCCGGTCGCGTTGAAGGTGATGGACCTGCGATACGCCGGCGATCAGCAGTTCCTGACTCGTTTCCAGCTCGAGGCCCGGGCCGTCGCCCGGCTCAAAGATCCCGGATTGGTGGCGGTGTACGACCAGGGATTCGGCACCCCGCGAGACCCCGGGCAGCCGTTTCTGGTGATGGAACTGGTCGAGGGCGGGACGCTGCGGGAGTTGCTCAACGAGCGGGGCCCCATGCCGCCACACGCGGTCGCCGCGGTGCTGCGGCCAGTGCTGGGGGCACTGGGCATCGCACATCGCGCCGGTCTGGTGCACCGCGACATCAAACCCGAGAACATCCTGATCTCCGACGACGGTGACGTGAAGGTGGTCGACTTCGGGCTGGTGCGCGCCATTGCCGCGGCGGGAATCACCTCGACCAACGTCATTTTGGGCACCGCGGCCTACCTGTCGCCCGAACAGGTCCGCGACGGCAACGCGGGCCCCGCCAGCGACGTCTACAGCGTGGGCGTACTGGCCTATGAACTGTTGACCGGCCACACTCCGTTCTCCGGCGACTCGGCGTTGACGGTGGCCTACCAGCGGCTGGATCACGATGTGCCCCCACCCAGCGCCGCCATTGATGGCGTTCCCGCCGAATTCGACGACTTGGTCGCGCACGCGACCGCGCGGGACCCGCAGGCCCGCTTCGCCGACGGCCTCGACATGGCCCAGGCCGTCGACGTGATCACCGAAAAGCTGGCACTTCCGCCGTTCCGGGTGCCCGCCCCCCGCAACTCCGCCCAACATGTCGCAGCGCCGTCGCGGGGACACGAACCGGTGGCGCCGCCGCGCCAGACGCTGCACATGACGCGCGCACCGCAGGACTGGGTGGACGACACCGATACGCACTATGACCTGGTGACGGGCCAATTCGGCGGCGTCGAGCTGAGCCGGTTCGTTCTTGAACGCCAGCACGCACGCCGCATGGTGGTGATCTGGCTGGCCGTGCTCTTCGCCGTCACCACCGTTATAGCGGCGCTGGCATGGACCTTGGGCAACAATCTGAGCGCCCTGCTGTAGGCGCTGCGGTGCCCGGACCTTCACATTGCGTCAGTGGTCGTGGATGCGGCGCAGTCACGACCACCGACGCAATTTCAGCATTGCGTCCGGAGTGGCGGCCTCAGCCGCGCAGCATCTCCGCGACCAGGAAGGCCAACTCCAGCGACTGTTGGGTGTTGAGCCGCGGGTCGCAGGCCGTCTCGTAGCGGCCGCCGAGATCGGCGTCTGAGATGTCTTGCGCCCCACCGAGACACTCGGTGACGTCTTCCCCGGTGAACTCCAGGTGGATGCCGCCCGGATGGGTGCCCAGTGCGTGATGCACCTCGAAGAATCCCTGCACCTCATCGACGATCCGGTCGAAGTGCCGGGTCTTGTGGCCGGTAGAGGCCTCATGAGTGTTGCCGTGCATCGGGTCGCACTGCCAGATCACCTGGTGACCGGTGGCCTGCACCTTCTCGATGATTCCTGGCAGCAGGTCGCGCACCTTGCTGTTGCCCATCCGGCTGATCAGGGTCAGTCGCCCCGGAACATTGTGCGGGTCAAGGCGTTCCACGTACTCGACTGCCTGGTCGGGAGTGGTGGTGGGACCGAGCTTGACGCCGATCGGGTTGGCGATCACCTCGGCCAGCGCGATGTGTGCATGATCGAGCTGGCGGGTCCGCTCACCGATCCACACGTAGTGCGCCGAGAGGTCGTAAAGCTGCGGGGTACCCGCGACGTCGGCCATCCGGAGCATGGCGCGCTCGTAGTCGAGCACCAGCGCCTCATGGCTGGCGTAGATCTCGGCGGTCTGCAGTTCCCGGTCTGCGACCCCGCAGGCGCTCATGAACTTCAGGCCCCGGTCGATCTCGCCGGCCAGCGCCTCGTAACGCGCTCCGGCCGGAGACGTGCGAACGAACTCCCGGTTCCAGTCGTGCACCAGCTCCAACGACGCCAGGCCCGACGACGTCAGTGCCCGCACCAGATTCATGGCCGCGCTGGCGTTGGCGTAGGCACGCACCAGCCGCGACGGGTCATGCTCGCGCACTGCGGCGTCCGGGGCCAGCCCGTTGATCATGTCCCCGCGGTAGGACTTCAGCCCCAGCGAGTCGATGTCGGCCGACCGCGGCTTGGCGTATTGCCCGGCGATGCGTGCCATCTTGACCACCGGCATGCTGGCGCCGTAGGTCAGGACCACCGCCATCTGCAGCAGAGTGCGGATGTTGCCCTTGATGTGCGGCTCGGTGTTATCGGTGAACGTCTCCGCACAGTCGCCGCCCTGCAGCAGGAACGCTTCCCCGCGGGCGACCTGGGCGAGCTGCTCCTTGAGACGCTCGATCTCGGAGGCCACCGTGATCGGCGGGACGCTCTCCAAGACGGTGCGCATGGCCTTGGCCTGGTCAGCCGGCCAGCTCGGCTGCTGCACGGCCGGCCGCGCCAGCGCGGCGTCGAGGCGCTCGCGCAGGTCAGCGGGCAGCGGCGGCAGCGCCGGCAGCTGGTCGATGGGTACGTCAACGGTCCAGTTCACCCGACCATGGTAGCCGGGTGCCGACCCGCCCTGATCAGGCCAGTTCGCTGCCGGTGCTGATGGGCCAACTCCTCAACGGTCCGCTCCGCGTCCCGCATCGTCGTGGGCCGTGATCACCTGGAAGCGGCGCAGCTGGTCGCGGGCATCGACCAGCGCATCGTGACTGCCCGGCGACCGCGGCGGCAGCGGCGGCTGGCCCCGGTCTTCCCACAGCTGCTTGAGTTCGCGGGTGAAGCGCGGGATCCGGGCCGGCAGATCCGGCATGGTGCCCCACAACTGGCAGAGCACCACGTGGTCGTAAGCCCCCACCCACGCCCACAATTCGATCGGCTCGCCGCGCTCGACGCCGAAGAAGTCCTCCAGGTCCTCGCGGATTCGGCGCCGGCTTCGCCAGACCTTCGACGCCGGCGACGGCAGCTTGGTCAGTACGTTGGCGCGCACCCACGACCCGGCGCGATCCGGGTCGAATTCGGTGGAGACCGCGTAATATTCGCGGCCGTCCTCGGCGACCACGCCGATCGAGATCAGCTCGATGGTGCGGCCGTCCTCGATGAATTCGGTGTCGTAGAAGAATCTCATCGCCACGGCCCGCCTGGGCGGTGGATACGCGGAATCGAGACCGGCATGGTGGGCGCGGACGCCTCCGAGACCGCGCGGTTGGGTCCGGACCCGCCAGACGATCCCGCGGCGGCAGGTGGCCTGCCGATCGGCACGTGCTGGCGGGGAACCATGAACCGCACCGTCGGCGCCGATGCGGCACGCACCTCGCGGTCGAGTTCGGCGTCGACGGCCTGCTCGTCAGGCACCTGAGGCCGGCCCGCGATCGCGTCCTGCAGCCAGAGTTTGGCCGCGATCACCGGGCGGCGCAGCCGACGCTCCCGTTCCAGCGCACGACGCAGCCGCGGCTGATCGGGCAGATAGCGCCACCGGGCCCACGGCGCGTGCGGCCGAGACAGCCGCACCGCGCCCACCACCAGCAGCGGAAAGAAGAACATTCCGATCAATCCGGTCCACACCTTGCCTTTCAGCAACACCATCACGCCCAGCGGCAGCGCCGTCACCAGACCCACGAAGACCCCGAGCCGTATCAACAGCGACGACGTATCGTGCCACGTCCCCACCAGAAACGTCAGCGGGTGAAAGCCCAGGACCAACAATCCCGTGACCGCGGTGGCGGCGAACACGGCGTCGACCGACGCCCGGCCGTCCTCCTCCCAGTACACGTCCGAGAGGTGCAGGATCAGCGCGTACTCGTCAAGCACCAGGGCCGCTCCGATCCCGAAGGCGATCGCGGCCAGGCTGAACGCCGGTTCATGTGCTCCGGCCCCCATCGACACCAGCGAGACCCCCGAGGCCAACACCAGCACGACGCCGAACACCACATGGTGGATGTGCTTGGAGCCGAAATGCAGGTTGCGCGGTTGCCACCACCGCGGCGTGCCGGGCTTGCCGGCCTGACTGCGGATGTAGCGCACCACGAATCGGGTCACCAGAAACGTGGCCAAGAAGGCCAACAGACAGCACAGCAACGGCAGTCTGCCGCGGCCGATGATGTCGTTGCGGAACCAGTCGAGCACCTAATGGAACGTACGCCCCCGCGCCACACCACGCCCGGAACGCCACCGGTATGCCTTGCTGCAACGTCGCCACCCGATAGGCTGTGCCACGACATGACTACATCGCGGCCGCCCGACCCGGGCCGTCGGCACGGGGGCATCAGCGGTAGGGCCGTTTGGTGGATCTTCACGCTGCTGGCGATTGCAGCCCTGGGCTACACGACGTGGCGGGCGCTGGGCAGCACGCCGTACCACATTGACGTCGACGTCTACCGGATGGCGGCGCAGGCTTGGCGAGACGGCCGCCCCCTCTACGGCGACGACTGGTTCGCCACCCAGATCGACGGAACCGTTCTGCCGTTCACCTATCCCCCGATCGCCGCGGTGTTGTTCGTGCCTTTGACCTGGGTGTCGCTGGGTGCGGCCACCGCCGCGCTCACCATCATCTCCACCCTGCTGCTGGTGGTATCGATCACCATCGTGCTCAGCGGCCTGGGGGTGCACCTCGATGCCGGGGCCCAGACCGGTCCGCAATGGTGGCACCGCGGTGTGCTGGCGATGGCGATCGTGGCGGCGGCCATCGCGTTGGATGCCGAGCCGATCTGGGCCAACTTCGACTTCGGCCAGGTCAATGCGGTGCTGATGACCCTGGTGATCGCGGACTGCGTGCCGCGACGCACAGCGTGGCCGCGCGGGTCGCTGCTAGGTGTCGCGGTGGCGCTGAAATTGACGCCGGCGGTGTTCCTGCTCTACTTCCTGCTGCGCCGCGACACTCGAGCCGCGGTCACCACAGTGGCCTCTTTCCTGGCGGCGACACTGGTGGGCTTCGCCATGGCCTGGAGCGACTCCTGGCAGTACTGGACACATACCGTCACCGACACCGACCGCATCGGTGGAGCAACCCTGAACACCAACCAGAATCTGGCCGGCGCGCTGGCCCGGCTACCGCTGAGCGAGAACCTTCGCTCCCTGCTGTGGCTGGCGGGCAGCCTGCTGGTGCTCGCGGTGTTGCTGTGGGCGGCCCGCCGGGTGCTGGCCGCCGGCGAGCCCGTTCTGGCGCTGGTCTGTGTGGCACTGTTCGGCCTGGTGGTGTCGCCGGTGTCCTGGTCGCACCACTGGGTGTGGATGCTTCCCGCGGTGGTGGTGACCGCGGTGCTGGCCTACCGGCATCGCCGGGTGGTGTTGGGCGCGCTCAGCGCCGCGGGCGTGGCACTGATGATGCGCAGTCCGATCGACCTGCTTCCCGAGCATCACGAGTCCGGTGCCGCGTGGTGGCGGCAGCTGGCCGGCATGTCCTACGTGTGGTGGGCGTTGGCGGTGATCGTCACCGCTGGTGTGGCGCTTCGGCCGCAGCCCCGGCCGAATCCGGATCAGCCCGCTGCCGTCTCCGGAAACCGGGCGACCGGCTGACCCGAAGCTCCGTCCTGCTGGGGGGCACCGTTTTTGATGCTGGCCGCATAGATGTCGACGTATTCCTGACCCGACAGCCGCATCAGCTCGTAGATCACCTCGTCGGTGACGGCACGCTCGATGAAACGGTTCTCGGCCATACCCTCGAAACGCGAGAAGTCCATCGGCTCGCCGAATCGGACCGTGACACGACCGAACCGCAGCATCTTGGTTCCCGGCGGGTTGACCACGTCGGTGCCGATCATCACGACCGGGATCACCGGGACTCCGGTGTGCAGCGCGAGGCGCGCCAATCCGGTCTTGCCCTTGTACAGCCGGCCGTCGGGCGAGCGAGTGCCCTCCGGGTAGATGCCGAGGAGCTTGCCCTGCGCCAGAATCCGCTGGGCGGTGGTCAGGGCCGCCTGGGCCGCGTCGGCGTTGTTGCGGTCGATGGGCACCTGTCCCACCGCGGTGTAGAACGACCGAGTGAGCCAGCCCTTGATCCCGGTGCCGGTGAAGTATTCCGACTTGGCCAGGAACGTGATCCGGCGACGGACCACCAGGGGCAGGTAGAAGCTGTCCATGACGGCCAGGTGATTACTGGCGAGAATCGCCGCACCGTCGTCGGGGATGTTCTCCAGGCCTTCGACCTTGGGACGCCCGATCAGGGCCAGCAGAGGCCCGAAGAATACGTACTTGACCAGCCAGTACCACATGGCCCCTCCCTCCTGCCCCGCCGCGGCGGCCGTGTTCGCGCCAACTTTACCGACCGAGCGTGGCAAGAGCCACACGGTGATTCGTCACATCGGGAATTCCGCGGAATTCCTCAGCTTTCGTGCTTGTCGTCTTCGACGCGCACCGGAATGTGCTGATAGCTGGGCCGTGCCGCGGGCCGCTCGCCCTCGCCATCGCCACCCGGCGGACCGGAGTCCGGTGGGCGCGGCGCACCGCCAGCGTCGGCGGCCTCTCCGACCACCGCCCGAATCACCTCGTAGAGCGCGACGCTGTGCTCGGCGACGATGGTGAGCAGCGGGTGCTCCTCGCCGGACACCAGCGCCGCCAACGCGCAGACCGGGCACCACACCTGTTGACACTTCCCCGGGCTGTCGGCGGAGGCCGCCAGCAGCGCGGCGGCCCGCACGGCCGGGTCAAGGCGATCCAGGATCGCCTGGGCGAGCTTGCGCAACTCGGGCCCGAGCTCACCCAGGTCGGGGTGCGCGCCATCGGTCAACGCCGCACCTCCTCATCGCCACTCGCCGGCCACAGTTGCGGATCCGGCTGGAAGCGCACCGTCAGTTCGCTGCCACGCAGCGTTGCGTCCACGACCGTGCACCGCCGCAGCACCGACGCCAACCGCACCCGACGTCTGGTGCCACCCGCACCGATGATCAGATCGTCTCCGGATCGCCCCAGGCTCAGCGCACCGGAATCGACCTGGGCTAACTCTAGCCGGAGCCGGTAGATGGCCCCCAGCCCGGAACCGGACTCCCGGTCGACCACGGGCCGCACCGGGGCCGGCGGCGCCGTGCCGTCACGTCGGCGACTGTTCGCCAGCAGATCGGCCAGGGCTTTGGGGCCGATGGGCTCACCCGCCAGGTGCGGGACCAGCACCATTGCCACGTCCCCGATGGCATGATCGATCTGCTCAAGGACACTGCGCTGCTCACCGATCCGCTCGGCGTACCAGTCGAACGCCGGGTGGGCCGGCAGATTGGTGTAGACGTACGAATCGTCCTGCAACAAAATCTGATTGACGATCAGCTCGGCCACTCGCACACCCGTCAGCGACAACGCCCCCAAGGTTCGGACGGCTTCGGCGGCCACCACACGCTCTGCGGTCAACACCAGGTGGGCCGCCACCGACGTCTCATCGGTCAGCCGTTCGGCAAGCCTTTCGGCAGTAAAAGCGATCCGCTCGACCAACTCGACCAGGGCGCTCGATCGGGGGTCCTCGGCGCCACTGAGCCGGCGGTGCCGCGGCCAGGACCTTTCGACGTAGAGCGCCACCGTCGCGGGCAGCGTCAGCATCCGCATGGCATCGGCGGTGGATGCACAGTCGACCAGCACCCGATCCCACAGCCCGCTGTCCGCCAGTTCGCCCACCTCATGCAGACCCAGCACTTCCTGCACCCCGGGCAGCGCCGAAAGCTCTTCGGGGGCAACGCTACCCAGGTCCGATTCCGGGAAACGCCCGGCCAGCACCTCAACCACGTCGATCCAGTGCCGCTCCAGCAATGCCACCGTGTCCAGCGCCAGCACATCCAGGGATCCGCCTGCGGATTCGTCGTCGAGGACCACCCGGAGGGGGTCTCGGCCGGCGCTGGGCGCTACCTGCAGACCGAGCACGTCGCCCACCGAGTGAGCCTGGTCGGTGGAGATCAGCAGAACCCGATCGCCGGCGCTGGCCTGCGCGACTGCCGTCGCCGCCGCGCACGTGGACTTGCCCACGCCGCCTTTGCCGACGAACAGACTGATGGCAGCCACGGGAAGCGCTGTCGCCGACGCTGGTTCAGGCGGCCTCACTCAGCCTCTGCTCGCTTCTTCAGGTCCTTGAGCGCGGTGTCGGTCAGCCGACGCTCCGCCTTGCGCTTGAGCAGTCCGATCATCGGAATCATCAGGTCCACCGACAACTCGTAGACGACTTCGGTCCCAGATCCCTTCGGCGTCAGGCGATATTCGCCGTCCAGCGCCTTGAGCAGCGAGCTCGACGCCAAGGACCAGCGCACCGATCGGCGATCGGCCGACCAGTCGTAGTCCAGGACCATGGTGTCCTTGAGCACAGCGGCGTCGAGCACCAACCGGGCCACCTTCGGATAGCCGTCGGCATCGGTCTCAAGCACCTCGGCCTCGGTGTACTCCGAGACCCAGTCGGGGTAGGCGCCGATGTCGGCGATCACCTTCATCACCGTGTCCGGATCGGCCGCGATGAAGATCGTCTGAGCTGTCTTGTCCGCCACGTGGTTACTTCCCTAACTCGCTCGCGCCTGCCACCGGCCCTCGGCACAGACGCTACCTCGCCGCCTGGGGCCCGGGCGGGTCAACTCACGGCGACCGGCGCGACCCCCACCGGCCGGGATCGCTCCAGGCGGTGCTTGACCTCGAAGGCCATCCGCTTGCCCGCCACCCGTCGACGGTGGTTGAGCTTGGCCAGGTTCAGCCGCGCCAGTTGCCGACCGGTCACGCCGGTGGGTTCGGCATGCAGAAAGTAGTGAAGCAGCACACCGTCGAGCATCGGCTCCAGCCAGATCTCCATAGTGCCGGTCAGCGGCCCACCCACGGTCCACCGAATGCCCTTGTCGGCACGGTCTTCGACCACCTCGAGCTGCAGGTCGGGCCACCACCGCTGCCAATTGGACCGATCCGCGACAGCCGTGCCCACCTGCTCGCCGGAAGCGGCGACGAACGTCTCGTCGGCGACCTGGATACTGTTCATGGCCCGCAAGCGTATCGAACACTTTTCCGGCGCTGGGGGTCCGTCGGCGGATTCGCCGGGGCCGCGGAGAGTGAACCTCGTCACGGTCGTCCCCAGGAGCCGACTAGGCTGTGCGGATCGACACCCAGGCTGGCAAGAGAGGTCATCGCAATGCGTGAGTTCAGTGTTCCCGCGTCGTTCACCGTCGAGGAGCACGACAACGTCGCCGCGGTCGTCTTCGAACACGAACGCAACAGTCCCGACTTCGTCATCTATCAGCGGCTCATCGACGGGGCATGGACCGACGTCACCTGCGCCACCGCCGCCGCACAGATCCGCTCGGCCGCACTGGGACTGATCGGCCTGGGCGTGGAGGCCGGCGACCGGGTGGTCATCTTCTCGGCGACACGCTACGAGTGGGCCATCTTGGACTACGCCATCTTGTCCATCGGTGCGGTGACCGTGCCGATCTACGAGACCTCCTCGGCCGAGCAGGTTCGATGGGTGATGCAGGACTCGAGCGCGGTGCTGGCGTTCGCAGAGACCGACGCCCACGCTCAGATCGTCAACGAACTCGCCGGAGACCTGCCGGCACTGCGGCGGGTGCTGACCATCGACGGTTCGGACACCCCGGCCCTCGACGAGCTCGCGGAGGCCGGTGCCGGCCACGACCCCGCGGAGGTCACCGCCCGCCTTGCAGCGCTGCGCTGCACCGACCCGGCGACGCTGATCTACACCTCGGGTACCACCGGCCGTCCCAAGGGCTGCCAGCTCACCCACTCCAACCTGCTCCACGAGGTTCGCGGCACGCAGGCGGCGCTGCCCACGCTGATGACCTCCGGCCAGCGCCTGCTGGTGTTCCTGCCGTTGGCGCACGTCTTGGCGCGCGCCCTGAGCATCGCGGGCTTCGCCAACAAGGTGACCGTGGGATTCACCAGCGACATCAAGAACCTGGTGCCGATGTTCTCGGTGTTCAAGCCCACCGTGGTGGTGTCGGTGCCGCGCGTGTTCGAGAAGGTCTACAACACCGCCGCGCAGAATGCCGCCAACGACGGCAAGGGCCGCATCTTCGAGATCGCCGCCCAGACCGCCGTGGACTGGAGCGAGGCCCAAGATCGCGGCGGCCCGGGCCTGCTGCTGCGCGCCAAGCACGCTGTGTTCGACAAGTTGGTGTACCACAAGCTGCGTACGGCGCTGGGCGGCAACTGCCGCGCCTCGGTCTCCGGCGGAGCGCCGCTGGGTGAACGGCTGGGCCACTTCTACCGCGGTGTCGGCCTGTCGATCTATGAGGGCTACGGACTGACCGAGACCACCGCCGCCATCACCGTCAACCCCGTCGGCGGGATGAAGGTCGGGACCGTCGGCACGCTGGTACCCGGCAACAGCATGCGTGTCGCCGAAGACGGTGAGTTGCTGGTGCGCGGCGGCGTGGTGTTCCACGGCTACTGGCGCAACGAGCAGGCCACCGCCGAGGCGTTCACCGACGGCTGGTTCCGCACCGGCGACCTGGCCGCCATCGACGACGAGGGCTACCTGAAGATCACGGGGCGCAAGAAGGAGATCATCGTCACCGCCGGCGGCAAGAACGTCGCACCTGCGGTGCTCGAAGACCAGTTGCGGTCTCACCCGTTGATCAGCCAGGCGATGGTCGTGGGCGACGCCAAGCCGTTCATCGGGGCGCTGATCACCATCGACCCCGAGGCCATCGAGGGCTGGAAGGAACGCCACGGCAAGTCCAGCACCGCCACGCCGGCCGATCTGGTGACCGACCCGGATCTGATCGCCGAGGTGGATTCGGCGGTCAAGCACGCCAATCTTGCTGTCTCGCATGCTGAGTCGATCCGAAAGTTCCAGATCCTGCCGGTCGACTTCACCGAGGCCACCGGCGAGCTGACCCCCACGATGAAGGTCAAGCGCAACGTGGTGGCCGAGAAGTTCGCCGATGCGATCGAGGCGATCTACAGCAAGGGGGCATAGGCCCGGGGGCGGCGCAGCTCGAAGCGCCGCATAAACCCCGCGGTTCAGGCCTGCAGCAGGTCAGCCATGCGGGCGGCCAGCGTGTCCCAGCGCCAGTGCCCGATCGCCCATTCCCGCCCCGCGGCACCCATTGCGGCGGCACGGTCGGGGTCGGCGAGCAGGCCCGCGACGGCGTCAGCGATCTGGTCTACGGCGCGACCGTCGACCACCAGCCCGGTCTGATCATGCAGCACCGTCTCCGGTGCCCCGCCCGAGTCGCCGGCGACCACCGGTACCCCGGCGGCCGACGCCTCCAGGAACACGATGCCCAGACCCTCCACGTCCAGCCCCGCGCCTCGGGTGCGGCACGGCATCGCGAAGACGTCGCCAAGCTGGTAGTAGGCCGGCAGCTCGGCGGCCGGAACACCGCCGGTGAAGGTCACCGCTTCGGTCACCCCGCATTCCTGGGCCAGCTGGTGCAGTCTCTCGGCGTAGGGTCCGCCTCCCACGATCACCAACGCCGCCCCATCGACACGTTGCCGGATGGCCGGCAGCGCCCGGATCAGCATGTCCTGGCCTTTGCGGGGCACCAGCCGCGATACACACACCACGGTGGGACGCTCGCCGAGCCCATGCCGGGCCCGTAGTTCGGCGCGGGCACCGGGGTCGGGCCGGAAGCGGTCGGTGTCCACCCCCGGCGGCAGATGCTCCAGCGCGGCGTTGGGCCCGAAGGCCGCGGCGAACCGGCCGCGGGTGTAGTGGCTGACGAAAGTGACGGTGTCGCAGGACTCGCCGATGCGGCGCAGCACCGAACGGGCTCCCGGCAGCATCGACCAGCCCACCTCATGGCCGTGCGTGCTGGCGAGCACCCGGGTGGCGCCCGCGGTGCGCGCGCGCTGCGCCAACAGCGCCAGCGGGGCGGCCGCACCGAACCAGACCGTCTGGGCGTCATGCTCGGCGATGAGCCTGCGCATCCGCGAGTCCACCGCGGGACCGGGCAACATCAGCGTGCCGGGGTGCCGCACCACCTGATAGCCGGAGGACTTCGCGGCGTCATCGAAGGCGTCTGCCCCCTTCCACTGCGGGGCGTACACCGTGACCTCGTGGCGCCCGGATCCGGCGATGCGGCGCACCAGCTCTTCCAGGTAGCACTGGATGCCGCCGGGACGCGGCGGAAAATCGTTGGTTACCAGCAGGACCCGGCTCACTGCAGGGATGCTAGCCAAGCGCCCCACGCGGCGAGCAACGTGGGCAGGTCGACGCCAAGCACCAGCGGCACGGCCACCGCCGGAGCGACATGAGCCGGACCGCAGGCGGACAGGTAGAGCTCCCGAAGTTTGGCGCTCCCGAATCGGTCGGCCACGAACACGGCGAACTGCCACGCGCGGTCGTAGGCCTGCACGCGGCGGAGTCCGGGAGCATCCAAGTCGGCATCCGAGGGAAGCACCACAGGTCCCGGCAGGGCGCCCAGCCGGTTCGGGGCGGGCCGCGCGACGAAGTCGGCCACACCTTCGGTGAGCCAGCGCGGTGCGTCGAGCGCCGTGTCGGTTCGGGCGGCGTAGTGAAAAAGCTCGTGGGTCAACACGATGCGCAGCGCAGGGGTGGTCATGGCCTCGGCACCGGGCGCCAGGACGATCCGCTGACCATCAGCGGTGCGGCGCTCCGGATCCACCCGGTCAGCGACCGCGACCGCGGCGACATCAGACCATTGAGCCACATCGGCGGTGTCATCGCCGGTGAGCTCAACGAACTGTCGATCGGTGCCGGTGGCCGTGACCTCAATGCGGTGGGTCCAATCGGTGCCCCAGAACGCTTCGACCGCTTCGACCGCCGATCCGATCTCGGCTGCCACGCGCGACAGCAACTCCTCGCCGGAACGGCCACCGAGATTCTCCAGGACTACGGTGCGGCCGTCCCCCACGATCAGCGGCGCCGCGATGTGACGGGCAGACGTGACCAGCAGCGCCGCGGCGCTGATCAGCTGGACCGCCAGCAGCGCCGCCAGCAGGCGGCGGGCCCGTCGGCGCTCAGTAACGGCGGGCGTTGTGGATCGGGCCGGACGAGTTCATCGGCACCACCCGGACCGGCTGACCGTAGGTGGACGAGTGGATCATCATGCCGTCGCCGACGTAGATGCCGGAATGGGAGGCGTCCGAGTAGAAGGTCAGCACGTCACCGGGCTGCAGATCCGACAGCGACACCGCTTGCCCACCGTTTGCCTGCGCCTGGCTGGAGTGCGGCAGGTTGATCCCGGCCTGGTGGAACGCCCACATCACCAATCCGGAGCAGTCAAAGCCACCCGGCGCGGCACCGCCCCAGACATACGGGGTGCCGACCTGGGTCAGGGCCGCCTGAACAGCGGTCGCGGCGGCTCCGCCGCCCCCTGCATCCATCGGCGAGGGCGCAGCAGCCCATGGCATCGGGAAACCGGGGAATCCGGGCGCCGGCGGCGCGCCCTCGGGGGCAGGGGCTCCCGGCTCCGCTTCGGGCGCGGGTGCGGCTTCCGGTCCGGCCATCGCGGTGCGCTGCTCGGGGGTGAGCGCGTAGTACTGGGACTTGACCACCGAAATCTGCAACTGCAGCCGGCTCTGGCGCGCCTGCAGTTCGGCGCGCACCGCGGCAGCCTGCTCTGCGGCCGTGCGGGCGTCATCAGCAGACTTCGCGGAGGCCTGCTCGGCCTGGTCGGCCTGCTCGTTGGCGACGCGGAAGCGGTCCAGCTGCACCGACATGTCGCCGGCGACCACGCGTTGCACGCCCAGCTTGTCGATCAGCTGTTGCGGCGACTCGGCGGTCAAGATGGCGTCGGCACCGCCGACCCGGCCACCCATATAGGTGGTGGCGGCGAATCGGTTGACGGCCGCACGATAGGTGGTCAGCTGTTCCCGGGCCGTGTCCAGTGCCGCCTGGTCGGCGGCGTGGGCGTTGTCCGCGGCCTGCTGGGCGGCGAGCTTCTCCTCAAGGTTGAGCTGCGCGGTGTGCATGGCTTCGGTGGTCTGCTCGGCCTGCCGGGACAACTCGCTGAGCTTCGCCAGCGCGTCATCCGCGGGGTCAGCGTGCACATTTCCGACCAAAACACAGCTCAGAGTTGTGATACCGGCCACAAGGCCCGCCGCGGCACCGAGGGCGGGGCGCCTCAGAGCACGCAGACGCCACTGCATACGTTCGAACTCCAAGATTGCATCCTTAACACTGCCCAGGGCGGCACGGGGGTAGTGCCGCCACCGTTAGTACGTAAGGTCTCGAATAGGTTACGAAATGGCAACGCCGTTGTCCATCACGAGTTGCCCACACTAACAGCCGGAATTGTGAAAGCTCTAAGGCCACTCGCGGGGCATTAGACCCTGGTCAGGCCACACCGGAGCGCGGTGTCGCACCGCGCTCACCGCGGATCGGAACCAACCTCAGCCGGGGTGCCATTCCGGCTTCGGCGAGCACGTCCAGCGCGGCCCGTTCATCTTCGAGCAGCTCGTTCGGCACGCCCAGCAGCACACTGACCACACAGTCCCGGCACGCCGGTCCGCGCACCGCGCAGTCATCGCAGTCGATCACCATCGGCTCTGGTTCGGCCCGGCGCGCGCCGGGTACGTCCGGATGCCCCGAGATGTGTCCCATGACGGTTCCTCTCCATCGGTTGCCCGCACGCTAACTGCGGCCACCGACAACCCGGTCCCGTCCGGCGGGCGTAGCGTCGTCTCCCCTGAGCTGTCGGTGCGCCCGCCTACGGTTGCGCCCATGACCATCGGCTCTGACGCACGGCAGCTGAGCTTCCCCCAACTTGCGGCCCAGTTCGATGCCGACCTCGACGCCACCCCGGCCAGCCTGCGCGACACCACGTTCGTGGTGGTGGACCTCGAGACCACCGGAGGCCGGGCCTCGCCCAGTGGAGACGACGCCGCGGATGCCATCACCGAGATCGGCGCGGTCAAAGTCCGTGGTGGAGTTGTCGAGGGCGAATTCGCCACCTTGATCAACCCCCAACGCGGGATTCCGCCGCAGATCGTTCGACTCACCGGCATCACCACCGCGATGGTGTACGAGGCACCCACCATCGATGCCGTCCTGCCCTCCTTCCTGGAGTTCGCCGGCTTCGGCCCAGCCGGAACTGGCTCGGTACTGGTCGCCCACAACGCCGGGTTCGACGTCGGGTTCCTCACCGCGGCAGCACGCCGCTGCGACCTGGCCTGGCCACGGCCACCGGTGCTGTGCACCGTTCGGCTCGCACGCCGGGTGCTCAGCCGCGACGAGGCACCCAGCGTCCGGCTCGCCGAGCTGTCCCGGCTGTTCGCGGTCAGCACCACACCCACCCACCGGGCACTAGACGACGCCCGCGCCACCGTCGATGTCCTGCATGCGCTGCTCGAACGGCTCGGCAACCAGCGAGTGCACACCTTCGTGGACCTGCGCGCCTATCTGTCGCACGCGACACCGGCGCAGCGCCGCAAGCGCGGCCTGGCGGCCGGACTGCCGCACCGCCCGGGGGTCTACCTGTTTCGGGGGCCGTCCGACGAAGTCCTCTACATCGGCACCTCGACCAATCTGCGCCGCCGGGTCGCGCAGTACTTCAACGGTTCCGAACGCCGGCGGCGCATCGCCGAGATGGTGGCGCTGGCCGTGCGGGTCGACCACGTCGAGTGCGCGCATCCGCTAGAGGCCGGGGTACGCGAACTGCGCCTGTTGGCCGCCCACGCCCCTCCCTATAACCGCCGTTCGAAATTCCCCCGACGATGGTGGTGGATCACCCTGTCCGACGAGGCCTTTCCCCGATTCACCGTGGTGCGGGCGCCCCGGAACGACCGCGTGATCGGTCCGTTCCGCTCGCGAGCCGAGGCAGCCGAGACGGCCGGCCTGCTGGCACGTTTCACCGGAATCCGAACCTGCACCGCGCGATTGAGTCGCACCGCCCGGCACTCCTGCCCGCCGGTGGAAGTCGGCCCCTGCCCGGCCGCGGCCGACAGCACCGCGCCCGAATACGCCGGGACAGTCCGACGGGCCACGGCACTGCTCGACGGTTCCGACAATGGCGCGCTGGGCGGCGCAGTTCAGCAGGTGACACGACTGGCCGATCGCGGCCACTACGAGAGCGCGGCCCGGTTACGCGACCAGACCGCGACCGCCATCGACGTGTTGTGGCGCAGCCAGCGCGCACGGGCACTGGCCGCCTTGCCCGAGCTGGTGGCCGCCGCCCCCGACGGCGCCGGCGGCTGGCAGCTGGCGGTGATCCGGCACGGCCGGCTGGCCGCGGCCGGGTGCGCCGCGCGCGGTGTCCCGCCGATGCCCGTCATCGATGCGATCACGCTGGGGGCCGAGACTGTGCTGCCCGAGCCCGCGCCGTTGGCCGGAGCACTGGTCGAGGAGACCCTGCTGATCGCCCGCTGGCTGGCAGCTCCCGGGGTGCGCCTGGTGCGTGTAGCACCACCGGCGACCGCCGCCGCCGAAGACAGTGGCTGGGCTTCTCCCCTGGCGTCCGCCGGGCCGTGGATGTCGTGGGCGGCGTTGGCCCGGTCGGCGCGTGTGGCCTCAGAGCTGGGCGCCGAAGCGGACCCAGCGGGCCAGCAACTGTTCGGCCGCGCCACTGTCAATGGCCTCGACCGCGCGCGCCAACCCGTCCTCCCACGCCGGCACCCACTCAGCGCTGCTGGATAACCCGGCGTGAGCAACGATGGCGCCGGCGGCGTTGAGCACCACGGCATCGCGCACCGCGCCCTTGGTGCCCGCGAGCACCGAACGCGCCTCCGCAGCGTTGGCCTGCGCGTCCCCGCCGAGCAACTCGCTCACCTCCGCCCGGGCGAATCCGAAACCGGCCGGGTCGAATGTCAACCGCTCGATGGTCCCGGCCTGCACGCGCCAGATCGTGCTGGTCGTGGTGGTCGTGAGTTCATCGAGGCCGTCGTCCCCGTGTACCACCAGCACGCTCGAGCGCCGCGCCGCGAAGACGCCGGCCATCACCTCGGCCAGCTCGCCGAATGCGCACCCGATCAACCCGGCCTGCGGTCGGGCCGGGTTGGTCAGCGGCCCCAACAGGTTGAACACCGTCGGCACGCCGATTTCTCGACGCGCCACCGAGGCGTGCCGGTAGGACGGCTGGAACTGCGGGGCGAAGCAGAACCCGATGCCGACCTCGGCGACGCTGCGCGCCACGTCCTCCGGCCCCAGGTCGATGCGCACTCCCAGTGCCTCCAGCGTGTCGGCGCCCCCGGACAGCGAGCTCGCAGACCGATTGCCGTGTTTGACCACCGGAACACCGGCGGCAGCCACCACGATCGCCGCCATCGTGGAGAGGTTCACGGTGTTCGCCCCGTCACCACCGGTGCCCACCACGTCGACGGTGTCGGTACCGATCGCGTCGGTGGGGACTTTGCGGCCGTGGGCCAGCATGACGTCGGCCAGTTCACCCACCTCGGCGGCGGTCGGGCCCTTCATCTGCATCGCCACGCCGAACGCCGCGATCTGGGCTGAGGTCGCGGCACCGGCCATGATCTGCTCCATCGCCCAGGCCGCCTGACCCCTCGCCAGATCCGCCCCCGACGTCAAGGCACCCAGTACCTGACGCCACTGCCCCATCTGCGCTTTCGGCTGCGCCTGACCACCTGGCTCGACCACGCGCCGATCGTCGCATGCCGGGTCCAGGGCGCCAAAGCCAGCAGGGAACTGCGGTGACGACACAGCCGACTAAGACTTAAGAGGAAATGTGTGCCCCGGGTGGAGATCTACAACTACATAGCGTCATACTTGCGGGGTGACGAGCGCTGTGGGGTCCTCGGGTACTGCCATTACTTCTCGTGTGCATTCGCTGAACCGGCCCAACATGGTCAGCGTCGGCACCATCGTGTGGCTGTCCAGTGAGTTGATGTTCTTTGCCGGTCTGTTCGCGATGTACTTCACAGCGCGTGCGCAATCCGGAGGCGCTTGGCCGCCACCACCAACCGAGTTGAACCTGGCCCTGGCGGTCCCGGTGACGCTGGTGCTGATCGCGTCCTCGTTCACCTGCCAGATGGGTGTGTTCGCCGCCGAGCGCGGCGACGTCTTCGGGCTGCGCCGCTGGTACCTGCTGACCTTCCTCATGGGACTGTTCTTCGTCTGCGGTCAGGCTTATGAGTACTCGCACCTGGTCGAGCACGGCACCACCATTCCGTCCAGCGCGTACGGCACCGTGTTCTACCTGACCACCGGGTTCCACGGTCTGCACGTCATCGGCGGTTTGGTCGCCTTCATCTTCTTGATGCTGCGGACCACGATGACCAAGTTCACCCCGGCTCAGGCCACCGCATCGATCGTCGTGTCCTACTACTGGCACTTCGTCGACATCGTGTGGATCGCCCTGTTCGCCACGATCTACTTCATCCGATGAGCAACCGCCCGATGAACAGGAGTGTCCGGTTGAAGACACTGAAGAAGTGGGCCCGACCTGGCAATAACCAGACCGTCGCCGGCCGTCGCCTGCGCCGTCGGATCTCCGGCGGACTGCTGCTGCTGGTCGCCCTGGCCCTGGCCGGGGGCATGGCCACGCTGCTGACACCGACCCCGCAGGTCGCCGTCGCCGACGAGTCGAACTCGGCCCTGCTGCGTACCGGCAAGCAGCTCTTCGACACCTCGTGCATCACCTGCCACGGCGCCAACCTGCAGGGTGAGCCCGGCCGCGGACCCAGCCTGCTGGGCGTCGGCGAGGCCGCCGTCTACTTCCAGGTCTCCAGTGGCCGGATGCCGGCGATGCGCGGCGAAGCGCAGGCTTCCCGCAAGGATCCGATCTTCGACGAGTACCAGATCGATGCCCTGGGCGCCTACGTCCAGGCCAACGGCGGCGGCCCCACCGTGGTTCGCAACGCCGACGGCAGCATCGCGCAGGCTTCGCTGCGCGGCGACGACCTGGGCCGCGGTGGCGACCTCTTCCGGCTCAACTGCGCGTCGTGCCACAACTTCACCGGCCGGGGCGGCGCCCTGTCCTCGGGCAAGTACGCGCCCGATCTGGATCCGCCCAACGAGCAGCAGATCCTGACGGCCATGCTGACCGGGCCGCAGAACATGCCGCGCTTCTCCGACCGTCAGCTCTCCATGGAAGAGAAGAAAGACATCATCGCCTACGTGAAATCCGTTACCGAGGAACGTGATCCGGGCGGCTACGGGCTCGGCGGCTTCGGCCCGGCGCCCGAGGGCATGGTGATTTGGATCATCGGCATGGTCGCTGCCATCGCCGCGGCAATGTGGATCGGGGCACGCTCATGAGCAGCAACGACAAGACTGACATCCCGGACGACGCCACATTGGCGACGATGACCACCGACGAGCTGCTTGCTCTCGGCGGACGCATCGACGGTGTCGACACCGTCTTCAAGGAGCCCCGCTGGCCGGTCGAGGGAACTCGGGCCGAGAAGCGCGCTGAGCGCCGCGTCGCGGCCTGGTTCCTGGCAGCCGGTGGTTTCGGCCTCGCGCTGCTGCTGATCTTCCTGTTCTGGCCGTGGGAGTACGCGCCGCTGGAGTCCCCCGACGGGCTGGCCTACTCGCTGGCGACGCCGCTGTACGGCCTGACTTTCGGGCTCTCGGTGTTGTGTATCGCTGTCGGCGCGGTGATGTTCGTCAAGAAGTTCATCCCCGAAGAGATCACCATCCAGGAGCGGCACGACGGCAGCTCTTCTGAGCTGGACCGCAAGACCGTGGGCGCTCAGCTCACCGATGCCTTCGAAGGCTCGACCATCGGGCGGCGCAAGCTGCTCGGTGCGTCCCTGGGCGTCGGATTCGGCGCCTTCGGCCTGGGCACCCTGGTGGCCTTCACCGGCGGCCTCATCAAGAACCCCTGGAAGCCGGTCGTTGAGACCGCCGAGGGCAAGAAGGCCGAATTGTGGACCTCCGGGTGGACTCCGCGCTACCACGGCGAGACCATCTACCTGGCCCGCTCAACCGGCCTGAGCACCAACTCGCCGTTCGTCAAGATGCGCCCCGAGGACCTGGACGCCGGCGGTATGGAGACGGTGTTCCCGTGGCGGGAGTCCGACGGCGACGGCACCACGCCGGAGTCGCAGGAGAAGCTCACCGAGATCATGATGGGCGTCCGCAACCCGGTGATGCTGATCCGTATCCGGCCCGATGACATGGCCAAGGTGGTCAAGCGCAAGGGCCAGGAGAGCTTCAACTACGGCGACTTTTTCGCCTACACGAAGATCTGCTCGCACCTGGGTTGCCCGTCCTCGCTGTTCGAGCAGCAGACGTACCGCATCCTGTGCCCGTGCCACCAGTCGCAGTTCGATGCCCTGACCTACGCCAAGCCGGTCTTCGGTCCGGCCGCGCGTGCGCTGGCACAGCTGCCGATCACCATTGATGCCAACGGGCATCTGGTCGCCAATGGCGACTTCGTCGAACCTGTCGGACCGGCCTTCTGGGAGCGCACCTCATGAGCCCTGCAATCGGCGACCTGCTCGCCCGCCAAGCGGACGACATCGACACCCGCTACCACCCCGCGGCCGCCCTGCGCCGCCAGTTCAACAAGGTCTTTCCGACGCACTGGTCGTTCCTGCTCGGTGAGATCGCGCTGTACAGCTTCATCATCCTGTTGCTGTCCGGCGTCTACCTGACCCTGTTCTTCGACCCGTCGATGGCCGAAGTGATCTACCACGGCGTCTACCAGCCGCTCAACGGCGTGCAGATGTCACGTGCCTACGAGTCGGCCCTGGACATCTCCTTCGAGATCCGCGGCGGTCTTTTCGTCCGTCAGCTGCACCACTGGGCCGCGCTGATGTTCTCGGCGTCGATCATGGTGCACCTGGCCCGCATCTTCTTCACCGGCGCATTCCGCCGCCCGCGTGAGGCGAACTGGGTGATCGGCTCGCTGCTGCTGATCCTGGCCATGTTCGAGGGCTACTTCGGCTACTCGCTGCCCGACGACCTGCTCTCCGGCATCGGCCTGCGTGCGGCGCTGTCCTCGATCACCTTGGGTATGCCGGTGATCGGCACCTGGCTGCACTGGGCGCTGTTCGGCGGCGACTTCCCGGGCACGATCTTGATCCCCCGCCTGTATGCACTGCACATCCTGCTGATCCCGGGCATCATCTTGGCCCTGATCGGCGTGCACATGGCGCTGGTGTGGTTCCAGAAGCACACCCAGTTCCCCGGACCGGGCCGTACCGAGACCAACGTGGTCGGCGTGCGGGTGCTGCCGGTGTTCGCGATCAAGTCCGGTGCGTTCTTCGCGATGATCACCGGAATCCTGGGCCTGATGGGCGGACTGCTGCAGATCAACGCGATCTGGAATCTGGGCCCCTACCGGCCTTCGCAGGTGTCGGCGGGCAGCCAGCCGGACTTCTACATGATGTGGACCGAAGGTTTCGCCCGGCTCTGGCCCGCGTGGGAGTTTTACCCCTTCGGCCACACCATTCCCGCGGTCGTCGGCGTCGCCTTGGCTATGGGCGCGGTCTTCGCCCTGCTGATCATCTACCCGTTCCTGGAGAAGAAGTTCACGGGCGACTACGCGCACCACAACCTGCTGCAGCGTCCCCGGGACGCTCCGGTCCGTACCGCGATCGGTGCCATGGCGATCAGCTTCTACATGGTGCTGACTCTGGCAGCGATGAACGACATCATCGCGTGGAAGTTCCACATCTCCCTGAATGCGACCACCTGGATCGGTCGTATCGGGATGGTGGTGCTGCCGCCGCTGGTCTTCTTCGTCACCTACCGGTGGTGCATCGGACTGCAGCGCAGCGACCGTGACGTGCTCGAGCACGGCATCGAGACCGGCATCATCAAGCGGCTGCCGCACGGTGCTTACATCGAGCTGCACCAGCCGCTGGGACCGGTCGACGACCATGGCCACCCCCTCCCGCTGGAGTACGCCGGTGCCCCGCTGCCCAAGAAGATGAACAAGTTGGGATCGGGCGGTGCCCCCGGTCGGGGCAGCTTCTTGACCCCCGACCCGGCCGACGAGGACGCGGCGCTCACCGAGGCCGCCCACGCCAGCGAGCATCGTGCGCTGACGGCCCTGGCCGAGCACCAAGGCGGGAACACCAACGGACACCACTAGGTCTGACAACGGCGACCCGCTTCGCCCGGCTCCGCCGCGCTCGCGATCGCCTAGGTCTGACAACGGCGACCCGCTGCTTCGCCCATCGGGCAGCCTGCGCACTCTGTTGCGCGGGCTGCCCGTTTTGGTTGGTGCGGCCCCGGATTTCGATCCAGATCAGGTGCCCGACGATCCCGTCGAACTGTTCATCCAGTGGCTGCTGCATGCCGTGGAGTGCGACATCGTCGAGCCCCATGCGATGACCTTGTCGACCGTAGGCGCCGCGGCCGGGGAGGCCGGGCCACGGCCTTCGGCGCGGGTGTTGATCCTCAAGGACGTCGATGCCGCCGGCTGGAACTTCGGGATCAGTTCGGCCAGCCGCAAGGGCGCCGATCTGGCCCGCAATCCGGCTGTCTCCCTCACGTTTTACTGGCCCGCGCTGGGCCGTCAGGTCAGGGTCGACGGAGTTGCGATTCCTGACCCGCCGCAGGTGACCGCAGAAGATTTCCTGGCCCGCTCCGAGGGTGCGAGGGCGATGGTGCTCACCGGGCGCCAGAGTGAGCCCTACTCCGATCCGGAAGAGATCAGCGAGGCCCTGTCCAAGGCGCATCTGGAGCTAGAACACTCCCCCACCGTGGTTCCAGTCGAATGGGGTTCGTATGCGGTGCGCGCCGATTCCGTGGAGTTCTGGCAGTCCGACGCCGGGCGCCGGCACCGCAGGGTCCGCTATGAACGCGACGGCGGACGCTGGTCGACCACGCTGCTGTGGCCCTAGCTGCGACGTCCCGGTGGCTCAGCCGAACCGAGACGGCAGTTCCAGGACCTCACCGAGCCGGCGCAGGTACAGCCACGGGATCACCGGCATGGCGAGGGTGGTGACCCCGGCCAGTCCGTAGCAGACCCATGAGCCGGTGTCCTTGCCGACGGCCATCAGATAGGTGGCCAAGGCCACGGCGGTCAACGCACCGCCGACCGTGGCGGCAAGCAGCGTGGCGCCACGCAGCAGCACCCGGTCCACCTGCGCTTGGTTCGGCAGTGTCTGGCGTGCGGCGGCCGCCCGCCGACCCGGCGCGTCAAATCCGCGTTGCGGCAACGGGGCGTCCTGGCGCAGTGGCTTGGCCGGCGCCTGAGGCGGGAAGCCGGGGGGCCGCGGCGGGCTGGGCTGGCGTGCCCGCAGCAGCACCGGGATGGCCCCCAGGATGACCAGTGCGGACACCCCGATGACGATGTAGAGCAGGCCGCTGTGCGAACTCTCGGACGGCTGGTGGAACCCCCGCCCCAGGTCCACCAGCGCCACGGTGGCCGCCACGCTCATGCCCAGCCACGTCAACCAGATCGCGGCACACACACCCAGCAGGATGCGGTCGATGAATTCCGGGGACTGTCCCGGCCCAATGAATCGATCTACCATTTCTCCGCCGGTCATCCGCAATTCGTCGCCGGTGCGTCATTGCTGTTGGAGAACAACACCCTACCGTCACTGCTGGTGATCGAGCAGTTGAGCTTGCTCAGCCGCAACATGCTGGTGGCCTCCACCGAACCGATCTCCGACTGGGAGATCGGGGTGAGCGTCAACGACCACGGGATGTAGGCGTTGCGCTGGGTCCGGCGCTGCCCGGAAGCATCCACGTAGGTGATCGTGATCTGGTCGAACGGCGCCTTGGTGCCGGTGACCGAATACGTGACCTGCAGTGGCTTCGCCTGGGTGGTCGTGGTGGGCTCCTGCGTGGTGGTCGAGGGCTCGGGCGCCGGCTCCTCGCTGGGGGGCGGCGGAGGCGGCGGCTCCTCGCTCGGAGGCGGCGGAGGCGGCGGCTCCTCAGTGGAGCTGGGGGGCGCCGGCGGGGGTGGTGCAGTCGTGGTGCTCGATCGGGGCAACTCGTCCTGCACCGGCGGCACCGAGACGGTACTGCTCGAGGTGGCGGGCGTGGCCAGATCGCGGGTCTCGGTACGGGCGAAGAGCAGAGCCACCGACACCACCAGGGAGACGGCGGCCAGGATCACGGTGACGCCGACCACCCACGGCCACCGCGGCGTCTTGGCGTCCGGGTCGGACTCCTCGGGCGCGTCGTAACTGTCGTAGTCGTAGAGCCGCGGGTCCACCGGAACGTAGGGGGCACTCAGGAACTGCTCGGACTCCGGCGCCGAGTACGCCTGCGAGTAGGCGGTGTTGTCCCGCGTTGCCGCGGAGGGTTCGGCGGCGACGTCGTCGATCGGCTGGATGTCGCCGCCTGCGGCCGCGTCGGAACTCGGCTGAACGTTGCCGGAGTGCTCGTCTCCAGAGCCCGCCTCCGGGGGATTCGGCCCGCTCATTCCCGCCTATCCTGTTCAAACAGCCGCGCATGCGGCGCCACTTCGCCTCCGGCCCAGATCAACCACCGATGGTCATTGTGCATCGGCAACCCTACCCAAGCGGGGTCGACACGGCGGCTGCGGAGCAGATGTGGTCAGTGTTTCTCGGCGCCGACGTAGTACTCGAACACCAGCCCGGCCACGCTCGACAACACGAACACCACTCCGGCGGCGATCAGCCACGGCAGCCAGAAGCCGATTCCGACGGCGGCCACCGAACCGGACAGGGCGATCAGGATCGGCCACCAGCTGTGCGGGCTGAAGAAGCCCAATTCGCCTGCGCCGTCGCTGACTTCAGCCGCCTCGTAATCCTCGGGCCGGGTGTCCAGCCGGCGTGCGACGAACCGGAAGAAGGTGGCCACGATCATGGCCATCATGCCCGTGAGGAAGATTGCGGTGGTACCAGCCCACTCCACACCGCCGGTGGCGTACTTAGCGGTCATCACCGCGTAGATCACGCCGACGGCGAGGAAGAACACGGCGACGAACTCGAACAGCCTGGATTCGATGCGCATTGGAGGTTGTCCCTACTTGTTGCTGGCTTGGGGGGCTAGCAGGCCACGGCGGCTCTCGAACGGGAACGTGGTGGTGGCCAGCGGTTCCTGCTTGATCGCCTCGAGCGCCTCGGCATTGGTCTTTCCGGCGATGCGCTGATCCATGTAGGCCTTGAAGTCATTGGGCGAGACCACCCGGACTTCGAAGTTCATCATCGCGTGGTAGGTGCCGCACATCTCAGCGCAGTGACCGACGAACGCGCCTTCCTTGGTGATCTCGGCGACCTGGAAGGTGTTCACCTGGTTGTTGCGCTCGGGCCAAGCGATGACGTCACGCTTGAACAGGAACTCGGGAACCCAGAAGGCGTGGATCACGTCGGCGGAGTTGAGCACGAATTCGATGCGCTTACCGCTCGGCAGGACCAGCACCGGGATCTCTCCGGTGGTGCCCACCGTCTCGATCTTGTCGAAGTTCAGGTAGGTGCGGTCCTCGGTGTTCAGACCCTGGACGGGGCCGACCAGCTCCTCGCCGTGGGCGTCGACGCCCTCGGGCTTGGAGGTCATCGCTTCCTTGCGCACCTGGTCGACGCCGTCGTAGCTCAGGGTGTGATCGTGGAAGTCGATCTTCTGGTAGCCGAACTTCCAGTTCCACTGGAACGCGGTGACGTCAACGACCACCTCGGGGTCCGGCTCGTGGTGCAGCATCTTCTCCTGGACCACGACCGTGAAGTAGAAGATCACCGCGACGGCCAGGAACGGCAGGACGGTGAGTCCCAGTTCCAGCGGCATGTTGTAGCCGAACTGGCGCGGCAACTCGGTGTCGGTGGCCTTCTTGCGGTGGAAGATCATCGTCCAGAAGATCATTCCCCAGACGAGCCCGCCGATCACCACCGAAGCGATCACCATGCCGATCCACAGCTGGTAGTTGGCCTCGGCCTCGGGCGTGATGCCCTTGGGCCAGCCGAAACCGACGATGTCGGTCCAGTCGACGCTGCAACCGCTGAGCGTCACCGCCAGCAGTCCGAGCACGCTGACCGCGGTAAGCGGTCGAAGCAGACGGCGATGTGCAACGCCCTGCCCGCGACGTGTCACGTTGGTGCCTCCTCGAGTCACAGAACGGGCCGACTGACCCGGCGGAGCAGTCGAATACTACGCAGCGTAGACCACCCGCGTGATCAAGGTTCGACGTACCTGCCGGTTGGCGGCCGCGATGTGTTGACCACAACATCGGACTCCCCCGTACGCACCGGCCCTGTGCAGGCACGGGCCGATACCGGTGCGGCATACTGGGACCCGATGTGTGGACTGCTGGCTTTCGTGTGTGCCCCGGCCGGCACCGACACCGCCCGTCCGCGGTCGGCCGCGGATATGGAGACAGTCGCCGGCGCGGTATCGCGTGCGACTCACCTGATGCGTCACCGCGGACCCGACGAGCCAGGCGGTATCTGGGCCGGCGATCGCGTGGTCTTCGGCTTCAACCGGCTGTCGTTTATCGACATCGCCCATGCCCACCAGCCCATGCGGTGGGGCCCACCGGAGGCCCCGGACCGCTACGAACTGGTGTTCAACGGCGAGATCTACAACTACCTGGAGCTGCGGGCCGAGCTTGCCGCCGAGCACGGTGCGCTGTTTGCGACCGACGGCGACGGCGAGGCGATCGTCGCGGGCTACCACTACTGGGGCGTCGACGTGTTGACGCGGCTGCGCGGGATGTTCGCCTTTGCGGTGTGGGACACCGTCGCCGGGGAGCTGTTCTGCGCCCGCGACCCGTTCGGCATCAAACCGCTGTTCATGGCCTCCGGTCCGGGCGGCACCGTGGTCGGCAGCGAGAAGAAGTGCCTGCTGGACCTGGCTGAGGTGGTGGGCTTCGACGCCGGAGCTTCAGGCATCGACCCGCGCGCCGTCCAGCACTACACGGTGCTGCAGTACGTGCCCGAGCCCGAGACGCTGCATCGCGGCGTACGGCGGCTGGAATCGGGCTGTTACGCCCGCATTCGGCCCGGCGGTATTCCCGAGACCACCCGGTACTTCCGGCCGCGGTTCGACGCCACCCCGATCACCCGCGACACCGAGCAGGCGCGGTACGACGAGATCACCGCGGTGCTGGAGGATTCGGTCGCCAAGCACATGCGAGCCGATGTCACCGTCGGGGCGTTCTTGTCCGGCGGCATCGACTCCACCGCTATCGCCGCGCTGGCGATGCGCCATAACCCCAAGCTGATCACCTTCACCACCGGGTTCGAGCGGGAGGGCTTCTCCGAGGTGGACGTCGCCGCCGCGTCCGCCGAGGCGATCGGGGCCCGGCACGTGGTCAAGGTGGTCAGCCCGGCCGAGTTCGTCGCCGCACTTCCGGAGATCGTGTGGTACCTCGACGACCCGGTCGCCGACCCGGCGCTGGTGCCGCTGTACTTCATCGCCGCAGAGGCCCGCAAGCACGTCAAGGTGGTGCTGTCGGGCGAAGGCGCCGACGAGTTGTTCGGCGGCTACACGATCTACCGCGAGCCGCTGTCGCTGCGCCCGTTCGATTACCTGCCGGCGCCCCTGCGCCGGTCACTGGGCAAGGCGGCTCGGCCGTTGCCCGAGGGCATGCGCGGCAAGAGCCTGTTGCACCGCGGTTCGCTGACGTTGCAGGAGCGCTACTACGGCAACGCGCGCAGCTTCTCCGATGAGCAACTGCGGGCGGTGCTGCCCGGCTTCTCCCCCGACTGGACGCACACCGATGTCACCGCTGCGCTGTATGCGGAGTCGGCCGGCTGGGATCCGGTGGCCCGGATGCAGCACCTCGACCTGTTCACCTGGCTGCGGGGCGACATCTTGGTCAAGGCCGACAAGATGACGATGGCCAATTCACTGGAGCTGCGGGTGCCGTTCCTTGATCCCGAGGTGTTCGCCGTGGCCTCGCGCCTTCCGGTGTCGGCCAAGATCACCCGCACCACGACCAAGTACGCGCTGCGCCGCGCGCTGGAGCCGATCATTCCCGCGCATGTATTGCATCGGCCCAAGCTCGGCTTCCCAGTGCCGTTGCGGCATTGGTTGCGCGCAGGCGAGCTGGTGGAGTGGGCGTACGAGATGGTGGATACCACCGGCGCGGGTCACCTGATCGATGTGGCTGCGGTGCGCACGATGCTCGACGAGCATCGGACCGGCATGGCCGATCACAGTCGTCGGCTCTGGACGGTGCTGATCTTCATGCTGTGGCACGCGATCTTCATCGAGCACAGCGTGGTGCCCGCCATCAAGGAGCCCAACTACCCGGTGCGGCTTTAACAGGCCAACAGACAGAGAATCGCACTGCGGGAATCCCGCAGTGCGATTCGCTGTCTGCTCGGCAGGTTACTTGAGCGCGGCGCCGATCTCGGCCGCGGCGTCCTCACCGTAGGCGTCAGCCAGACGGCTCACCGCGGCGTCACGGTCCCACACCCATTCCTGAGTTCCGGTGGACTCCAGCACCAGCACGGCCACCAGGGAGCCGAGCTGAGCTGAACGCTCCAGGCTCAGGCCGGCGCTGCGGCCGGTGAGGAAGCCGGCGCGGAAGGCGTCACCGACACCGGTCGGGTCGGTCTGGGACTTCTCCGGCACCACGTCGACGTGAATCCGGGTGCCGTCCGGGGAGACGATGTCCACACCGTCGCCGCCCAGCGTGGTCACCCGCAGCCCGACCTGCTTGGCGACCTCGTCTTCGGTCCAGCCGGTCTTGGACAGCAGCAGGTCCCACTCGTAGTCGTTGGTGAACAGGTAGGTGGCACCGTCGATGAGTTTGCGGATCTCCTCACCGGTCAGCCGCGCCAGCTGCTGCGACGGGTCGGCGGCGAACGCCAGACCGAGCTTGCGGCATTCCTCGGTGTGCAAGAACATCGCCTCGGGGTCGTTGGCGCCGACGATCACCAGCTCCGGCTTGCCGGCGGCCTCGACCAGCTTGGCCAGCGAGATGTTGCGGGCTTCCGACATGGCACCCGGGTAGAACGAGGCGATCTGGGCCATGTCCTGGTCGGTGGTGCACACGAAGCGGGCGGTGTGCGCGCTCGTCGAGGTCAGGACGTGGTCACAGTTGACGCCGTGGGACTCCAGCCACTGCCGGTAGTCGGCGAAGTCGGCTCCGGCGGCCCCGACCAGCGCGGCGTCGCCACCGAGCACGCCGATGGCGAAGGCGATATTGCCCGCCACGCCGCCGCGGTGCACCACCAGGTCATCGACCAGGAAGCTCAGCGAAACCTTCTGCAGGTGATCGGCCAGCAGCTGCTCAGAGAACCGACCCGGAAAGCGCATCAAATGGTCGGTCGCGATCGAACCGGTCACCGCAATCGTCACAGAACTGTCCCCTCGTTTCGTCACCATGGTCCTGGATGTGGGTACCCACGGTAGCGGTCCGGTGTCACCGGCGGACCGCCGGGCAGCGCGGAGCGCCCAGCGTCGCGGTGAAGATCAGGCGCTCAGTTGAACGAGTCGCCGCACGAGCATGAGCCGCCGGCGTTGGGGTTCTCGATGGTGAAGCCCTGCTTGTCGATCTGGTCGGCGTAGCCGATCTCGGCGCCCTGCAGGTACGGGGCGCTCATCCGGTCGACGGTGAGCGTCACGCCGTTGAACTCCGCCACCACGTCACCGTCGAGGCTGCGGTCGTCGAAGAACAGGTTGTAACGCAGGCCGGCGCAGCCACCCGGCTGGACCGAGATCCGCAGGGTCAGGTCGTCACGGCCTTCTTGTTCCAGCAGCGCCTTGACCTTGGCCGCGGCTTCATCGGTCAAGACCACGCCGTGAGACTCGGTGGTCGACTGATCCTGAACAGTCATTGCGTCTCCCTATTGCGGTTGATTATGGGGTGAGCCCGCCACGCTGCGTGGCATTCCGACCCACCGCAACAACGATACCCCGCACCAACATGTTCCCTACCGACGCGGCGAATCGGGCGTCTCCGGGGGGCGACCACTGAGCTGTGACGCCGTGACGCCGCTGAGGCCGATCAGCTGGTTGGCGGCATCGATCAGCGCCAGCCGCACCGAGCCCGCGTAATCGGCGAGCGCCCGCGCGGCCAGCACCCCGGCCGCCCGCACGGCCGGCTCGTCCAGGTCGATCTGCCCGGCGAACACCAGCAACGGAATGTCGCGGGCCCGGGCCGCGGCGGCGAGGGATCCGATCACCTTTCCGTGCAGCGACTGCTGATCGAATCGGCCCTCTCCGGTCACCAGGACGTCGGCGTCGGCGAGCGCCTCCTGCAGCCCGGTGTGGCCCGCCACGATCTGCGCGCCGGACTCAACAGACCCACCCAGGGCCAGCACCGCCGCGCCGATCCCGCCTGCTGCCCCGGCCCCCGAGGCGGCACTGACGGCCCACCCCGCGGCGGCGTCGAGCTCGCTCGCCCAGGCGGCCAGACGGCTTTCAAGAACGGCCACGGTGGCCGCGTCGGCGCCCTTCTGCGGCCCGAATACCCGGGCTGAGCCCCACGGACCCAGCAGCGGGTGCTCGACGTCGCAGGCGGCGATCAGTTCGATACCCGCGAGCCGCCGCCGTGCGGTGGCCAGCCCGCCCAGAACATCGACCATGCCGCGGCCCCCGTCGGTACAGGAACTGCCCCCCAGGCCAATGACGATCCGTTGCGCCCCGGCGTCCAACGCCGCGGCCACCAGTTGACCCACTCCGGCGCTGTGGGCCAGTAGCGCCGTCTGAGGCGAGGGCGCTTGGCCGAGCAGCCCCAGACCGCACGCCTGCGCACACTCCAGATAGGCCGTCTTGCAGGTGTCGTCCCACACCCACTCGGCGTCCACCTCTTCTTCAAGAGGTCCGCTGACCCGCGAGCACACCACGGTGCCCAGTTCGGCGGCCAGCACCGCGACGAACCCCGGGCCGCCGTCAGACTGCGGTGCGATCGTCAGCCGGTCGTGGGGTCGGCTGCGGTGCCAGCCGGTCGAGATCGCCGCGGCGGCCTGCACCGCGGTCAGGCTCTCGCCGAAGCAGTCCGGTGCGATCAGCACCCGAAGCGCCCGCGGCCCTGGACCGGCCGAACCTGCGGCACCCGGGTCAACGGCCATACCTGCAGGGTATCGAGGCGCGCGGACGGCAGCGCAGGCCGGGCGGGCCGGGCAAGTAATCTGGCGGGCGTGAAGTTGCCGGGGCGCAGAAAAGACGAGTCTCAGTCCGCTGAGTCCGTGGTCTCCGCCGTCGCTGTCGACGGCACCGAATCCGCGGCGTCCGCTCGTTCAGGCGGCACCGCCCCCAAAGGCCGTCCCACCCCCAAACGCAACGCCGCGGCCAAGCGGCGCGGCCCGGTGGCACCAGCCCCGATGACTTCCGCGGAAGCCCGGGCCCGACGCAAGTCGCTGGCCGGCCCGAAGCTGTCCAAAGAAGAGCGTCGAGCCGCCAAGGCGGAGCGTCGGGAGCGCATGTCCGACCGCCGGGAACGGATGCTGGCCGGCGACGAGTCGGCCCTGCTGGAACGCGACCGAGGCCCGGTGCGCCGGTACGTCCGCGACATCGTCGATGCCCGCCATAACCTGCTGGGCCTGTTCATGCCGGTGGCACTGGGCCTGATGTTCATCATGATGGCGGCCCCGCAGATCCAGTACTACCTCTCCCCGGCCATGATGCTGCTGATGGTCGCGATGGCCGTCGATGGTGTGCTGGTGGCCCGCAAGGTGGGCCGGATGGTCGATGCCAAGTTCCCCGAGAACGTCGAGAGCCGGTGGAAGTTGGGGCTCTACGCCGCCAGCCGGGCGTCGACACTGCGGCGCATGCGGGCACCGCGCCCGCAGGTGCGGCGCGGCGAGCAGCTCGGCTGAGTTCGCGCACTTCGCCACCAGCGATGGATTTTCCTTCGGTCCGCCCGCCCGATCCAACCGCCGCGGCCGCCGCCCGCGACCGGCAGAACTGTCTGACCAAGCCAGCGGGTTCACTGGGCCGGTTGGAGGCCCTGTCGGTGTGGGCCGCATCCTGCCAAGGCCTCTGCCCGCCCAAGCCATTCGAGCGCGTCCGGATCGTGGTGTTCGCCGGAGATCACGGCGTGACCCGGGGACGGGTGTCGGCCTATCCGGCGGAGGTCACCGCGCAGATGGTCGCCAACATAGACAGCGGCGGCGCCGCGATCAACGCACTGGCTGCCATCGGCGGGGCCACGGTGCGGGTGGTGGACATGGCTGTCGCTTCGGATCTGCCCGGGGGCGCGCTGGGCGCCTACAAGGTGCGCCGCGGCAGCGGTGACATTACGCGCGAAGACGCCCTGACCGCTGAAGAGACCAACGCCGCAGTCGAGGCAGGCCGGCGTATCGCCGACGAGGAAGTCGACGGCGGGGCGGATCTGCTCATCCCCGGCGATATGGGGATCGGAAACACCACCGTCGCTGCCACGGTGACCGCGGCGCTGACCGGCGCAGAGCCCACCGATGTGGTGGGTCACGGGACGGGGATCGACGACAGCGGCTGGGCGCGCAAGGCCGCGGCGGTGCGCGACGCACTGTTCCGGTCGCGTCCGCACCACGCCGATCCGTTCGCGCTGCTGCGCTGCTGCGGCGGAGCAGACCTGGCGGCGCTGGCGGGTTTCTGCGCCCAGGCCGCGGTGCGGCGTACGCCGGTGCTGCTCGACGGCCTGGCCTCGACGGCTGCTGCCCTGGTGGCCGACCGGTTGGCACCCGGGGCCCGGGCCTGGTGGCAGGCCGGTCACCGCTCGCCGGAGCCGGCGCACGCGCTGGCCTGCGCCGCGCTGGGACTGGAGCCGATTCTCGACCTGCAGATGCGCTTGGGTGAGGGCACCGGGGCCGCCGTGGCGCTGCCGGTGCTGCACGCGGCCGTGGCGGCGCTGTCGTCGATGTCCACCTTCGCCGAGGCGGGGGTGTCGGGTCCCACCGGTGAGGCCGGCGGGTGATCCGGTCGCTGGCCGCCGCGGTGGCGTTCGGAACCGCCCTGCGGCTGCCCAGTGGGTTCGCCGGGCCGCCGGGACGCGGTGCGCTGACGACACTTCCGCTGGTCGGCGCCGGTCTGGGCGGGCTCGCCGCTGCTGTGGTGTGGGCAGGCGGGGCGGCATTCGGCCCGGGCAGTCCGGTTTCGGGGCTGCTGGCCGTGGCGGCCCTGCTGGCGGCGACCCGCGGTCTACATATCGACGGGGTCGCCGATACGGCCGACGGTCTCGGGTGTTACCGGCCCGCTCCCCGGGCGCTCCAAGTGATGCGCGAGGGCTCAACGGGCCCGTTCGGTGTGGTCGCCGTGGTGCTGGTGATGGGGCTGCAGGCGACGACCTTTCCGCTGCTGAACGCCGGGCAGCTGGTGGTCGCGGTGTGCGCGGGCCGGGTGGCCGCCGTGCTGGCCTGTCGCCGCTCGGTGCCCGCCGCCGAGGGCAGCATGTTGGGGGCCACGGTGGCCGGAACTCAGCCGCTGGCGGTTGCTGTCGCGTGGGTGTTGGTCCTGGTGGCGGCGTCGGTGCCCACCGGTGCGGCGCCGTGGCACGGGCCGGTGGCCGTCGCGGTGGCCTTGGTGGGCGGCCTTGTCCTGCTCAGACGCTGCGTGCGCCGACTCGGTGGAGTCACTGGCGATGTGCTGGGGGCGGTCATCGAGTGGACGACAACGCTGGCGGCTGTGTCGATGGCGGCCTTCTAAAGCGCCTCCGGGGCAACCATTCTCCGGCGTTGTACACATTTCTCCCCCCAAATGCATACCTGGGAGATAGGTCTGTAAAAATGGAGCGACATTAACTTTCTGGTCCGCAGGGAGAGGGAGTCGACGGCGCGCCATCAGAGGTACAGCAAGCGAAGTCGCGAGTCGCGCAAGGCCATGGACAACGGTCCTACGGGTGATGACCTCTACCCCGATCGCGATGAACGCGGGCTCGAGCAGTGGCCGCGAGCAGCCCACGACGGCGGCGAGCCACCTCATCCGGCGCCGCCAACGCGCCCCTCTCCGCAGCCTCGTAGCCGCAGTGGGATCCGGCAAGTGCAGTAGTCGACTACTGCATGCCCCGCCTTTCGGCGACCGTAACGTCGGCGCTGACAGTGATGGGAATTCTTGCGCTGGGAGTGGATCATGCCTGTTCGTCGGCACACCAGAAAAGCTCTCCGCCAACGCCGACTGACGGGCCTGGGCTGCGCCGCCGGCGCCCTCCTGGCATGGGGTCTTGGACCCGTAGGCAGCGCACCGGCCCAGGCCGATCCGTTCGACTGGTTCGTCGACTGGTTCGATCCGACGAGCTGGTCATGGCTCAGCGTCGACAGCAACGCCGACCTCAACCTGACGGACCTCGGGCTCTCAGCGGCCGCCGCCGACCCCGCCCCGACCACGGCGGAGTGGTTCGACACCTGGATCTACACCCCGATCCACGACGCCGGCCAGGACTGGCTGGCCACCCCCTCGGGCATCGCGATCAGCGACTGGATCAACACTGCGTTCGGCAATGGCCAGCTGCTGATCGGCAACGGCGCCGACGGCATCGACGGCGGCACCAACGAGCAGGCCATGGGCGGCGCCGGCGGACTGTGGTTCGGTGACGGCGGCGACGGCGGCACCGCATTCGGCGGTTGGGGCGGCAGCGGCGGCAACGCGGGATTCTTCGGCAACGGCGGAGACGGAGGACACGGCGGCGGTTTCGGCTCCGGCGACTATCCCGGAGACGGCGGAGACGGCGGCAACGGTGGCACCTTCATGGGCCATGGTGGCGCCGGCGGAGACGGCGGCGACGGGGCCGCCGGGTTCAGCGGCGCCTATGGCGGAGACGGCGGCACCGCGGTGGCCTGGCTGTTCGGCAACGGCGGAGCCGGCGGGCTGGGCGGAGACGGCGGCAACGGAGCGGCCGGTGCGGTGGGCGGCGACGGCTGGTACGGCGGCGACGGCGGCAGGACCCTCGCACTGTTCGGTGACGGCGGCAACGGAGGAGCCGGCGGCAATGCCGGCAACGGTGGCTCCGCGGGCACCGTCGGCGATGGCGGTGACGGCGGCTACGGCGGACTGGGCGGCAACGGGGGTGCCGCTGTCACGGGTGTGGGCGGCGGCGGCGGAGCTGGTGGAAACGGCGGCAACGGCGGCAATGGCGGAACCACCTCCGGCAACGGCGGCAACGGCGGAGTGGGCTGGTTTGGCGGCAGCGGCGGGAGCAACCTCTACGAGAAGTTGTCCGGGGTCGGCGGTGCGGGCGGTCAAGGCGGTGACGGAGGAAACGGCAGCGGGGACGGCCACACCGCAGGGCGCGGCAACGGCGGTGGCGGTGGCGGTGCAGGCGCGATCGGCGGGGCAGGCGGCGACGGCGGCGCGGGCGGCGACGGCAGCGGGGGCGCGATCGGTGCCGTAGGTGGCCGCGGCGGTTGGTCGGGATTCGGACTCGCCGGCACCGGGGCCGGCGGCAATGGTGGTCACGGCGGCGCTGACGGCGGCGGAGTGGGAGGAG
>NZ_MVHH01000033.1 GCF_002086515.1 Mycolicibacter arupensis | reverse complement strand
GGGCGGGCCAGTGAGCCGGGGTGGAGTTGCGGGTTGAGCGTACACAGCCGATCACCGCACCGTCGCGTTCGAACCACACTTCGCAGGTGGCATCACAGGTCAGGTATTGCCGTTCGGCGTCTGGCAGGAGGGGGCCCAGGCGCAGAGCGCCGATCTGCTGTTCGACATCTAGGTGCACCGCGATCGCGTTGCGCTGCCCGGACAACTCGGCCAGCTCCTCGAAGAGCCCCTCAAGGCGTGCACCCGGACACACTTCGGCACTGGCTGAAGGTGCGAACGGGGACATGCCATCGGGATCGCAGAGGGGCACGACACGTCCGGGCACGTCGATTGCCACGCACGAGCAAACCCGCGTAATTTGACCGGGTGAGTTCCTCCGAACACAGCGGAGAAGACCGTCGGGTCGACACGGCCCGGCACCTGACCCTGATCGCCCGGCTCAACACCTCTGCCGTCGACGCACGCCGCGGGGTGGTCCGGCTGCATCCCGAAGTTATTGCCGCCCTGGGCATCCGGGAATGGGATGCGGTGTCACTCACAGGCGCGCGCACCACATCGGCGGTGGCCGGGCTCACCGGACCGGACGCCCCGACCGGGGTGGCCCTGCTCGACGACGTCACACTGTCCAACGCGGGGCTGCGGGACGGCACCGAGGTTGTGGTGGCCGCGGTGACGGTCTACGGCGCCCGTTCGGTGACACTGAGCGGCTCGGCCCTGGCTTCGCAGACGCTGTCACCGACGACGCTGCGCCAAGCCCTGTTGGGCAAGGTGCTCAGCGTCGGGGATGCGGTCTCTCTGCTGCCCCGCGACCTGGGGCCCGGTACCTCCACGTCCACCGCCACCAAGGCCCTCGCCTCGGCGGTGGGGATCAGCTGGACCTCGGAGTTGTTGACCGTCACCGGCGTGGATCCCTGTGGACCGGTGAGCGTGCAGCCCAACTCGCTGGTCACCTTCGCCGACGGGTCTTCCGTCCCGGCGGCCACGGTGGCCAAACACGTCGCCCCGGCCCGGATCGCCATCGACGAACTCAAGGGCTGCGAGGCCCAATCCGCCAAGCTGGCGGAATGGCTCAAGCTCGCGCTCGACGAGCCCCAGCTGCTCAAAACACTGCGCGCCGGAACGAATCTCGGCGTGCTGGTGTCGGGCCCGGCCGGGGTGGGCAAGACCACCCTGGTCCGAGCGGTGTGCGAAGGGCGACGTTTGATCGAGCTGGACGGCCCGGAGATCGGCGCGCTGGCCGCCGAGGAGCGGCTGGCCGCGGTGCGCTCGGCCGCGGCGCAGGTCTGCGACGGGGGCGGCGTGCTGCTGATCGCCGACGTCGACGCCCTTCTGCCCGAACCGTCGGAGCCGGTGGCCACGCTGATCCTCGCCGAGCTGCGCAATCTGGTCGCCACCGAAGGGGTGGCGTTCGTCGCGACGTCGGCGCTCCCGGATCACGTCGATCCCCGGCTACGGGCGCCGGAGCTGTGCGATCGAGAGATCCGGTTGAGCCTCCCCGACGGCGCCACCCGGGCGGCGCTGCTGGCAACCCTGCTCATCTCGGTTCCCACCGCTGACCTCACCTTGGGTGAGATCGCCGAACGCACACCGGGTTTCGTGGCCGCCGACTTGGCCGCACTGGTCCGTGAGGCGGCCCTGCGGGCGGCGTCGCGAGCCAGCGACACCGATGAGGAACCCCGACTGACGCAGGACGACCTGGTCGGGGCGCTCAGCGTGATACGCCCGTTGTCACGGTCGGCGGCCGCGGAGGTCTCCGTCGGCTCGGTCACCCTCGATGACGTGGGCGACATGGTGGCTACCAAGCAGGCGCTCACCGAAGCCGTGCTGTGGCCACTGCAGCATCCGGACACGTTCACCCGACTCGGCGTCGACCCACCGCGCGGTGTGTTGCTCTACGGCCCGCCCGGCTGTGGCAAAACGTTCATCGTGCGCGCCCTGGCGGGTTCCGGCCGGGTCAGCGTGCATGCCGTCAAGGGCGCGGAGTTGATGGACAAGTGGGTGGGCAGCAGCGAGCGAGCGGTCCGAGATCTGTTCCAGCGCGCCCGCGATTCGGCGCCGTCGCTGGTGTTCCTCGACGAGATCGACGCGCTGGCTCCGCGACGCGGTCAGAGCTTCGACTCCGGGGTTACCGATCGCGTGGTGGCCGCGCTGCTCACCGAACTCGACGGCGCCAACCCGCTGCGTGACGTGGTGGTGGTGGGCGCGACCAACCGTCCCGACCTGATCGACCCGGCGCTGACCCGGCCGGGCAGGCTGGAGAAGCTGGTGTTCGTCGAGCCGCCCGACGCCGATGCCCGGCGCCAGATCCTGCGGGTGGCCGGCAAATCGGTGCCGCTGCACGACGACGTGAACCTGGACGCGCTGGCCGACGATTTGGACGGCTATAGCGCCGCGGACTGCGTGGCACTGCTGCGTGAGGCGGCCCTGACCGCGATGCGGCGCAGTATCGACGCCGCCGACGTCACCATGGCTGATGTCGCCGCGGCCCGGGAAAATGTCCGTCCCTCATTGGATCCCGCTCAGGTCGACGCACTGCGCGCGTTCGCCGACAACCGCTGACGTCAGGAGTCCTCGACCAGGGTCGCCAGCCGCGACAGGGACGCCGCCAGCGAATCGGCGGTGGTGGTCCTGGCCCGAGCCAGCCGGTTCGGGTCGGTCAACGCCGACCAGTCGTAGGTATGGGTGACCCGGGTGCGCGCCGGTCCCAACGGCTCGAGTTCCCACCGCCACAGGTGACCCGGCGGCTCCCGGCCGGGTTCGGCTGGCCGCCAAGCTATTCGCCGCCCTTCCTCGAACTCGACTACATGGTTCTCCCGGACGGCCCCCATGGTCAGTGTCATGGCGAAGGTGTCTCCGACGGCATGCACCCGTTGGCCGGGCGCGGCTTCGGCCAGATTGGCGTTGCCGTCCCAGCGGGGTTGCCGGGCTGGGTCGGCGATGAACTCGAATATGCGTGCGGCCGGAGCCCCGATCACCCGGCTGGCCTGCACGACGGTGGCCTGCAACGGTGATCCGACCCGATGCAGGGTCCCGTCGGGGTCGACGTACGCGAATTCCCGGAGCCGGTAGTCGGTATCGGCCGGTTCGACGAAGCGGCCAGGCACCCCGGCAGTCGACCATTGCGCATACAGCGCATCGGCATCGTCGACGTAGAGGTACACGCTGGCCGCCGAACGCAGCGGATCATGTTCGTTCCACTCCGACAGATGCAGCGACACCGCACCGCGATCGACGAATCCGTACCGGGCAGGCCCGGTATAGGCCTGGGCGGTGAACCCGAGCCGGCGGTAGCGGTCCAGCGCGGCATCGAGGTCAAGCACCGGGATGATGGGCGCGACCGAGGTGAATTCGACGTCAGCCATGGCGTCAGCCTACGACGGCCACCAGAGGACCCGACTCGTACGATCCGCTGGTGGGCTCAGGTTCAACGCGGGATGTCGAATTCGACTCGGGCCGAAACGGTCTCGATCGCCTCGTGCAGCGCAGCCACCCGCTCCGACAGCGACGGCGCTGCCAGCACCGCATACCGGTCGGCCTCCCCCATCGGGACCCTGCAGGCCAGCGAGTAGAGCCGCTGTACGGGGTCCTGCGAGCGCGCCCGCCGACCGCCCAGAAGATTCGCCCTCCCGGGCGGCAGCCACCGCCGCTGGGCCTGAGCTATGCGCTTGTGCAGCGCGACTATACGGTCTTCGAGGGCACCGAACTGCGCTTCGCTCAGCGGCTCTGACGGGTCATCGGGCCATGGTTCCGCGTCGGCTCGGGGGTAGGGGTCGTCGGCCAGCCAGTGGCGCACGCGGATGCGCTCCCCGGCCTGGCAGCGCAGCACGTAGCGGCCGTCGCCGACGTCGTTGCACTCGGTGACGACGGCGGTCACGCCAATGTCGTTGCGCTGCTCACCACCGCCCACCTCCCGGCCTCGGGCGATCAGCACCACCCCGAAGCGCGGGTCGTCACTGCGCAGCAGATCCACGACCATGGCCGTGTAGCGCTGCTCGAAGATTCGCAGCGTCAGGTCCTCGCCGGGCAGCAACACCCCTTGCAGCGGGAACATCGGCAGTTCCCTCATGAGATGTCGAGCTCGGCCACCAATGCATCGACCACGGCACGCAGGTCGCCGTCGTGTTCCTCAGCGACCCGGCGCTGGCGCTGGTACGACGCGCCCGTCCGGTAGATGTCGGCGACCGCTGCCAACTCGTCGGCACAGTGCAGCCGCGCCGCAATCGGTTCCAGACGGTTGAGCAAGTCGTCGAGGTCATCGGTGACCAACCGCTCGTTGCTGTCGGCATCCAGGATGATCTCGGCATCGAGTCCGTAGCGCGCCGCACGCCATTTGTTCTCCTGCACATGCCAGGGCGGCATGGTGGGCAGGCTCTCGTCGGCCTCCAGTCGTCGATCGAGATCAACGATCAGGCAGTGCGTCAGAGCCACCAGGGCACCCAGTTCGCGCAAGTTGGACACCCCATCGCAGACCCGCACCTCGATGGTGCCCAGATGCGGAGAAGGCCTTATATCCCAACGGATCTCGTTGGTGTGATCGATGATGCCGGTCTTCTTCTGGTCGTAGACGAAGCCCTCGAACTCTCCCCAGGTCTGAAACTGAAAAGGCAGCCCCGCGGTGGGCAACTGCTGGAACATCATCGCGCGGTTGCTGGCGTAGCCGGTGTCATGACCGTCCCACCAGGGCGACGACGCCGACAGCGCCAGCAGATGCGGATAGTGCTGCAGCAGAGACGAAATGATCGGCATCACCTTGTACGACGAGGAGATCCCGACGTGGACGTGCACCCCCCAGATCAGCATCTGGCGACCCCACCACTGAGTACGTTTGATCAACTCGGCATAGCGCGGGGCGTCGGTCAGCTTCTGCGCCGACCACTGGGCGAACGGGTGCGTGCCGGCGCCGAACAGCTCCATGCCCCGGCTGTGCACGATGGGCCGGGTTGTCGCCAGGGTCTGGCGCAGATCCTCGATGGCCTCGCCGGTGGTGTCGCAGATGCCCGTGACCAGCTCAACGGTGTTGCGCAGCAGTTCTTTGTGCACGCGCGGGTTCTCACCGAGCTCGGACAGCACCGCGCTGGCTTCGTTGCTCAGGTCGCGTGTCTGGGCGTCGACGAGGGCCAACTCCCATTCCACTCCCAGGGTGGGCCGGGCACTGCGAGCGAACTCGATGCGGGCTTCGGACCGCGCGGAAGCCCAGCTGTTCGGCGGGCTATCCGGCGCCGATAACACCACACGCAATCCGCTTTCCGGCGTCTCCGGTGGTCAGCGTGGTCTGGTCCGGGCCGGGCGTGCCATTGACCTGGGTGTAGCGGTCCGCCGGGATGTTGGCGAAGTTGTCGTCGTCGGCGTGGACGATGATCGAGGTCCCGTCGCCGGCGAGCAACTCAGCCTTGGTGAACGCGTCCGTGGTGGTCACCAGCAGGCCACTGCCGTCCGAGCGCACCTGCAGAGAGGTCAGGTCGCCACTTTGGGGGTGCTCACTGTGTCCGGGAGCCTGGAAGTGGCCGCCGGCGGACAGGAAGGCGCCGGGGGCCCCGCCGTTGGGGGCTACCGAGTCCGCCTCGCACTTGCCGACGCCGTGGATGTGCAGGCCGTGGAAACCGGGGGTCAGCACACCCGGGCTGGTGGTGCGCACCGTGACGGTGGCGAACTCTTTGCCGCCGGCCTTGCTGAACTCGAATGTCGCGGTGGCCACCTGGCCGCCGTCGGGAGTCGTCAGGTGCGCGACAAGACCTTCCGAGCCACCCGAGCCGCCCGACTCGGACTCTCCGGCCGTGGGCGCCGCCGACCCGGTCCAGATTGCGGGCGTGGTGCCGGGAACGTCCGACGGCACCTGGTTGGGGGGACTACATGCCGCGAGCAACGCAATCGGGGTGGCGAAGACGACGGCGGTGAGAGCTCTGCGGTGACCTGTGACCATGCGAGGAGCTTAACCCGCGACCACCACGATGACGCCCGGTGGTTGCTCGGCCACGTCAGGGATGCGTGGCTCCACGACGGCTCCCAGCACGTCGGCCACCGAACGGGCCGCATCCTGCTCGCCCTCTGCGTCGCTGAAGTAGACGGTGGTCTGGGTGACCTCGGGCAGTTCCAGGTTCCCGATCTCGGTCACGTTCCAGCCGGCTTCACGCAGCCGATCCGCGGTGTTCCCGGCCAGGCCCGCCTGTTCGGAGATGTTGAAGACCCGCACGTCGGATTTTCGTGCCGGGCGTTCTGGCTCAGCCGGTGCCGAGACGGTGGTCACCGGCTGAGCGGTCGGTGCGCGGTCGGCGTCGTCGTCGTTGCCCGACGAGCCGAGGGCTTGGAAACCGACCAGCAAAAAGACGGTGCCCAAAAACAGCAGCACCATCACCATGGCCCGGAGCGGGAGTCGGGTGGAATCGGGAACGTGGTCGTTCATTGCGCCCACTGTATCCAGGAGCGGGCCATAACCTATAAACGCCAGACAATCACGGTGCTGAGGCGGTCAGGTGATGTCGAAACCGAGCCGGCGGGCGGCGCGCGCCTTCTGACGACTCGACCGCAGCCTGCGCAGCCTCTTGACCAGCATCGGATCCGCGGCCAGGGCCTCGGGACGGTCGACAAGTGCGTTGAGCACCTGGTAGTAGCGGGTCGCTGAGAGCGCGAAGCGCTCCTTGATGGCCTCTTCCTTGGCGCCGGCGTACTTCCACCAGTCACGCTCGAAGGACAAGATGTCGTGTTCGCGACGACTCAGGCCGTCGGTGAGCTCCGAATCGTCCCCTGAGCGATTCGCCTGCGCCATGGCGCCGTCCATATCGTTTCCTGGACCCTTCCGGAAAGTTCACTCGCTGCAAACGTTCGCTTGTTTTCGGCGGCGTGTTCTGCGCGAATATTGAATCACGCCAGGCGGTGTTGAATCGGGAGCCTGCCCCGCGCGTCGCCGTGGCCGCTGTGATCGACCGGCGATTCCAGCTTCGCCTCTCCTCCGTCGAGCCTCTCCGTCGAGCCTCGCTAACCCGCCCACCTAAGATCTGCGGTCATGGCCGTCCTTCCCATCCGCATTGTGGGCGATCCCGTCCTGCACACTCCGACCAGCCCGGTGCCCGTTGCCGAGGACGGTTCCTTGCCCGCCGACCTCGGCGAGCTGATCAGCACGATGTACGAGACCATGGACGCCGCGAACGGCGTCGGCTTGGCCGCCAACCAGGTCGGGGTGGGCCTGCGGGTCTTCGTCTATGACTGCGCCGACGACCGCCGCTCCACCACGCGACGCCGCGGGGTCGTGGTCAATCCGGTGCTGGAGACCTCCGAGCGGCCCGAGACCATGCCCGATCCCGATGACGACGACGAGGGCTGCCTGTCGGTGCCCGGCGAATCGTTTCCGACCGGCCGGGCGGAGTGGGCGCGGGTCACCGGGCTGGACGCCGAGGGCAACCCCGTCACGCTGGAGGGCACCGGACTTTTTGCCCGGATGCTGCAACACGAGACCGGCCATCTGGACGGCCTGCTCTATCTGGACATGCTGGTGGGCCGCAACGCCCGCGCCGCGAAGCGCGCGGTCAAGTCCAACGGTTGGGGCGTTCCCGGCCTGTCCTGGACCCCGGGCGACGTGCCCGATCCGTTCGGTCACTGACGAGCCCCGTGTCCGAGCCCCCCGAACTCCCCGAAGTCGGCGTCCGGGTGAGCCTGCGCTACCTGCGCGCCCCCGGTTCCGAGCCGCCGATGGGCGATGTGATCGGGCATCTGGTGCAGGCCGGGCCGCTGGTCCGGGTCCGCTCGGCCGACGGGGTGGTCCACGACTGTCGGCACGCCGATGTGTTGTATGTGCGCCGGCTGACCGATCGGCCGGTGAAGAACTCAGCGATCCGTTCGGTCGAACACGCCGCCGCGCTCGCCTGGCCGGGCAGTGAACACCAGTGGCTCGACGGCTGGCTGCTGCGGTCCGGCCCTGGTGGCGATCTTGCCGCCAATTCGGCAGTACCGCTGGATATTTTCGCCCACCCGAACACGATTCCGGCTATCCGCGACTGGTACTCCCAGCGCGGCCTGCCACCGTACCTGGCGGTGCCGGAGCGCCTGCTTCGGCTGCCGGATGGCGGTGCGATCCAGCACGAGACCCGGACCCTGGTGTGCGACGTCACCGCCGGGACACCCTTGGAGGAGGTGGTGATGGACGCCGAGCCCGATCACGCCTGGCTGTCCTTGTCCGGCGACCGCGGCCCGTCCGTTCCGCTGGACGTCCTGACCGCAGTGATCGACGGCCAGGTGGTCTTCGCCTCGATTCCGGGGGTGGCCATCGGCCGGGGCAGCGTCACCGAAGGACAGGACGGGACTCGCTGGCTGGGGCTGACGGCACTGCAGGTCGCCGAAGGCCATCGCCGGCGCGGGCACGGCCGCCGGATCTGGGCCGCGGTCGCCGCCTGGGGTGCCGCACACGGTGCGACGCGCGGTTATGCGGTCGTGCCCGCCGCCGACCTGTCGGCATTCGCCTTCTTCGAAGCGGCGGGATTCGGCGGCCAGCACCGCACCAGCTACATCGATGCTCGGTCACTGGGCGGCTAAGTAGGGTGGCTGCGTGACTGCGCTGCGACTGGCCACCTGGAACGTCAACTCCATCCGGACCCGAGTGGATCGGGTGACCGATTGGCTGGCCCGCGCCGAGGTCGACGTGCTGGCCATGCAGGAGACCAAGTGCACCGACGCCCAGTTCCCGACCCTGCCGTTTCACGAATTGGGCTATGAGGTCGCCCATGTCGGACTGAACCAGTGGAACGGCGTGGCGATCGCCTCGCGCGTGGGGCTGGACAACGTCGAGATCGGCTTCCCGGGCCAACCGACCTGGGCCAAGGCCGATGCCGATCCCGCCGTGGAAGCGCGTGCACTGGGGGCCACCTGCGGCGGGGTACGGGTCTGGAGCCTGTACGTACCGAACGGGCGCACCCTGGATGACCCGCACTACACCTACAAGCTCAATTGGCTGGCCGCCCTGCGTGATACCGCCGAAGGCTGGTTGCGTGACGATCCGTCGGCGCCGATCGCGCTGGTGGGCGACTGGAACATCGCTCCGGAAGACGACGACGTCTGGAGCATGGAGTTCTTCGAGGGTTCGACGCATGTCTCCGAACCCGAGCGCCGGGCTTTCCAGGCGATGGCCGATGCTCAATTCCTTGACGTGGTAAGGCCCTTCACCCCGGGCCCGGGTGTGTACACCTATTGGGACTACACCCAGCTGCGGTTCCCGAAGAAGCAGGGCATGCGCATCGATTTCATCCTGGGCTCCCCCGCCCTGGCGGCTCGGATCTCCCACGGGGAGATCGTTCGCGAGGAGCGCAAAGGCAAGTCTCCGAGTGACCACGCTCCGGTTCTGGTCGAGATCCAGCGGGATTGACCGCATCACAGTTCTATGAATTCCGTGTGGATTTCGGACCGATCCCGAAATCGCGCATAAGATGGGCGGATTATCCAATTTGCTCATTTGAAGGGCAGGGAATTCCCATGAACGCCGTCGCAGGGACGGTACGAAAAGTGGCCGGAGCGGCAAACCGCGCGGTCACGATGACCACTGAAGCGGCCGGAGCCATCGGCGGAGCCGCAATCAACGGGGTAATCGGCGGCGTGAAGGGAGCGGCAGGCGGCGTTCAGCGCGGGCTGCGCACCGGCAGCCACTCGACGCCGGCAGCTGCACTGACCTTGGGCGCTCTCGGCGTCACCGGGCTGGTCGAGTGGCCGGTATTGGTGGCCGTGGGCGGCACGGCACTGGTGCTCAAGCAGCTGTCGGACCGGGCTCAGAACGGCAAGGCGCAGGCCAAGGCCCCGGCCGCGCGGCCGGCGAAGCCGGTGCAGGCCGTGCCGCCGCTGAAGTCGGCCAAGCCGGCCAAGTCGACGGGTTCGTCGACGTCGGCGCGCCGCAGCCCGCAACCGAAGAAGACAGCGGCACGGCAAACGCGTACCGGCGCCGCCAGCAGCACCCGCACGCGCACCCGCCACTAGTCGGGTGCGAGTGAGTCTAAGCGGCGCTGTCCGGCGCTCCCTTCCGCTGCGCGCAGCGAGTTTCGGAATTCAACTGACCTCCGCACTGGTCGATGCATCGGTTCAGACCGCCGCCGACGTGGCCGGTGCCGTGTTGCCGAGTGGTGACGGCGCTCCGGTGCTGTCCCGGCGCTGCTTCCGCGGCGAGGGACGGGCCTGGGTCGAGGTCCGCGGGCTCGACGGTCCGGCCGGCCCCGAGCTGGCGGCCGCCGTGCAGGGCGCGGCCCGCGGACTGCCAGGGGTGGTCTCGGTCCGGTTGAACCACCCGTTGTCCCGTCTGGTGGTCGGGCTGGACAGCGCCGGCGGCGACACCGTGTCGATGCGCGAACTGTGCCAGGTGGTCTCCGACGCCGAGGACCAGTACGGGGCGGCCAGGACCGCTGGGCGCCCGCCGGTGAGCCTGCCCGGCGATGGGATGACCCAGGTGCTGCGGATGGCGACGCTGGGCGCCAATATCGCCGGCCTGGGCGTGGCGACCGTGGGCAGGCTGCTGCGGGTTCCGGGCCTGCCGCTGGGCCTGGAAGCCGGTGTGGTCGTCATCGACTATCAACCTCGACTGCGCCGACTGCTAGAGGACAGCCTCGGCAAGCAGGCGACCGATGCCCTGTTAGCTGTGGCCAGCGCGGGCGTGCACACCCTCAATCAGGCGCCGACTTCGCTGGCGGTGGACCTGTCGGTCGAGGCGATGCGTACCGGGGAGGAACGCGCCGAGGCACGGGCCTGGCGCCGCCTTGAGCCGGAGCTCGCCGACCACGCCGACCATCCGCCGGTGGACGCACCGCAGCGCCCGGCGCCACGACCGGGCGGCCCCGTGGAACGACACGTGACCCGCAGCGCCTGGGCGCAGGTGATCGGCGCTGGGGTGATCGGTGCCGCGACCCGCAATCCCGATCTCGCCGGGACGGCGGCCGCGGTGACCGCACCCAAAGCCACCCGCACGGCTCGCGAGGCATTTGCCGCCACCCTGGGCCGCGGCTTGGCCGATCACCACGGCACCGTGGTGCTGCGTCCGGGCAGTCTGCGCGAGCTTGACCGCGTTGACACCGTGATCATCGATCCCCGCGTGCTGTGCGGCGACACCCTGCGGGTGATGCAGGTGCGTGGGGCCGATGACGACGAACTGCGTGCGGCGTGGGCGAAGGCCCAGGCCAGGCTGACCGAGACCGGACTCACCGCAGGATGGCATCGGGTCGGCTCGCGGCCCGGAGTGCAGGCGTCCTTCCAGCCAGCACTGCTCCCTTTGGCGTCGGCGGTGGTGACCGAGGCCCGTCGCGCCGATGTCGAGGTGGTCTCTGTCGAGGCCGAGGCACTCGGTGAGCTGCGACCGGTGTTCGACGAGATCCGGCCCCTGGACGGGGCCTCCACCGACGAGGCGCTGGCGGCCGCGGTGGCCACCTACCAGGCCGAGGGCCATGACGTCGCGGTGCTGTCCGCGACGGCCGTGCAGGCGCTCGCCGCGGCCGATGTGGCCCTGGGCATGCTGCCCGATGACGGCGTCCCACCCTGGTATGCCGACCTGCTGCTCACCGACCTGGCGGCGGTGTGGCGCATCCTGCACGCCCTGCCTGCCGCGCGCTCCGCCAGCCGTCGCGGCGTCGAGCTCGCCACCGGCGCCACCGCGTTGGGTTCGCTGCTGATGCTGCCCGGGGTACGCGGCAGTGGGCCGGGCCCGGTGACCACCGGAGCCGCGGCCGGAGCCCTGTCGGGCTACTGGCTGGCCCGCCGCGCCGTGGACACCGCGGTGCCCCGCCCGGCGGCGGTACACGAGTGGCATGCGATGTCGGTGGAACAGGTCCGGACGGTCCTGCCGCCTCCTGAGTCCGACGAGCCGACCGAGCGTCCCCACCATGCTCCGGCCGCCGCTGCTGCGTTGGCGGCCGTCGATCTAGCCCGCCGCGGGGCACAGCGAACCGCGCCGCCGCGACTGTTGCGTCAGTTCGCCCAAGCCGTGCGCAGCGAGCTGTCCGACCCGATCACCCCGGTGCTGGCGCTGGGGGCGGCGGCCAGTGCGGTGCTGGGCTCGCCCGTCGACGCCATGCTGGTCGGTTCGGTGTTGGGCGGCAATGCGATGCTCGCCGCCGCACAGCGGTTGGTCGCCGAGCGTCGGCTCAGTGTCCTGCTCAATGAGCAGGTCGCCCCGGCGCGCAAGGTGCTGCCGGACGGCAGCCACCGCGAGATCCCGGCCGAGGACTTGCTCCCCGGCGATGTGATCGAGGTGCATGCCCACGAGGTGATTCCCGCCGACGGCCGGCTGATCGACGCGATCGACCTCGAGGTAGACGAGTCGTCGCTGACCGGCGAATCGCTGACGGTGGTCAAGCAGGTCGAGGCCACACCGGGTGCGGATCTGGCCGAGCGCGAATGCATGGTCTACGCCGGGACCACCGTGGTGACCGGGACCGCGCTGGCCCTGGTGACCGCGGTCGGCGGCGACACACACGGACGCCGCGCGGCCGAGCTGGTGGCCGGCGAGCACTCCGCGGTCGGCTTGCAGCATCAGCTGAGCCTGCTCACCAGCAAGGCCTGGCGGATCAGCCTGGCCGGCGGCGCGCTGGTGACGGGGCTGGGAATGGCTCGCCGGATCGGACTGCGACAGGCGGTCGCCAGCGGGATCGCCGTCAGCGTCGCCGCCATCCCCGAGGGCCTGCCGCTGGTGGCCACCCTGGCGCAACAGGCGTCGGCGCGACGGTTGACCAAAGCCGGGGTGCTGGTGCGGGTGCCGCGTTCGGTAGAGGCGCTGGGCCGCGTCGACGTGGTCTGTTTCGACAAGACCGGAACGCTGAGCAAGAACCGGTTGCGGGTGTCGCAGGTGCACCCGGCCACGGGCTTCACCGAGCACGACGTGCTGCACTGCGCGGCAAGCGCAGCACCGGTGCCCAACGGCACCCGCCAGGTGCACGCGACAGACAACGCCATCGTGGAAGGCGCTGCGGCCGCGGGTGCCTCCGCACCTGCGGGCCCCGCCGCGCATCTGCCGTTCCGCTCCGGACGGCCCTACTCGGCATCGGTGCGCGGCACCGAGCTGACGCTCAAGGGTGCCCCGGAAATGGTGCTGGCATGTACCGGGGCGGGTCCGGCTGTGAAGAAGTCGGTGGCCACGCTGGCCGGTGACGGGTTGCGGGTGATCGCGGTGGCCCGCCGGGAGTTGACGCCCGCACAGTGCGAGGCATTGGGCGCCGACCCCGAGCCCGACCAGATCGCCGAGGTCTGCCGAGACGGGCTGACCTTCGTGGGCCTGCTCGGATTGTCCGACACCCCGCGCGACGAGGCCACCGAACTGCTCGCCGACCTCAAGCGCCGCCGGATCCCGGTGCGCCTGATCACCGGCGACCACCCGTTGACCGCCACGGCCATCGCGCGGGAGCTGGGCCTGGAGGTCGACGGCGATCAGGTGATCAGCGGTGCACAGTGGGATGCGTTGTCCCGCAAGGACCAAGAGGCTGCGGTGGCCGACCGCGTGGTGTTCGCGCGGATGTCCCCGGAGAACAAGGTGCAGATCGTCCAGACCCTGGAGCGCACCGGCCAGGTCACGGCGATGGTCGGCGACGGCGCCAACGATGCCGCGGCGATCCGGGCAGCCACCGTCGGAATCGCGGTGGTCGCGCACGGCAGCGAAGCAGCCAGCACCGCCGCCGACGTGGTGCTGCTCGATGAACGGATCGACACGCTTCTGGACGCGCTGGACGAGGGCCGCGAGTTGTGGCAGCGCGTGCAAGCCGCCGTGGCCGTGCTGCTGGGTGGTAACGCCGGCGAGGTGGCATTCGCGATCATCGGCAGCGCGCTGACCGGGCGGTCGCCGCTGAACGCCCGCCAACTACTGCTGGTCAATATGCTGACCGATGCGTTGCCGGCCACCGCACTGGCGGTCAGCTCCCTCAACGAGCAGGCCGCCGCCGGCGGGCACGGTCCCGACGAGCGCGCACTGTGGCGCACCGTCGCGGTGCGCGGTGTGACGACGGCGTCGGCCGCGGTGGGCGCCTGGGGCCTGGCCTCGGTCACCGGACTGCCGCAGCGGGCCTCGACGGTGGCGCTGGTGTCGCTGGTCGCCACACAGCTGGGGCAGACCCTGCTGGACTCCCGCGATCCGGTGGTGGTGGCAACCGCTGTCGGCTCGCTCGGTGTGATGGGGACCTTGATCACCATTCCCGGTGTCAGCCAACTGCTGGGGTGCACCCCGATCGGTCCACTGGGCTGGGCTCAGGCCCTGGGTACGGCGACGGTCGCCACCGTAGGCGCTGCCGTGGTGCCCCGGCTGTGGTCGGGGCTGCAGGAGAGCGCGGCGAAACCCAAGGAGTTCATCGTCCCCGGGCCGCGGCAACCGGACAGGCCACCGGCTTCCAACGGTCAGGCCGCGCCGCGTCTGTGGCTTGTGCACAATGAGGACAACGACTCTCGCCGCGCAACCGTCGCGGCCCGATCATCCGGCGAGCATTCGCCACCAGGAGGTTCATGATGGCGGACAAGCCGCGGCGCAACGCTTCTCAGCGGGAGGCCGTCGCCCACATTCGCGCCGCGGAGGGGTTCGCCGTGCAATTGCCGCTGTTCGGCAAGGTGACCGTGCCTCGTCCCGAGCAACTGGCCTACTACGGCGGGCTGGCACTGCTGGCCGCGTTCGAGATCATCGACTGGCCGGTGGCCGTGGCGGTGGCTGCCGGCCACATTCTGGCCAGCAACCACCGCAGTGAGGTGTTGGAACAGCTCGGCGAGGCCTTAGAAGACGCGGAGTAGACGTCCTGCTGCTGACTCAGTCGCTGACGGTCAGCACTCCGACGCGCCACAGGAGTGCGTACATCTGGTGCAGCGGTCCGCTGAGCAGCCGAGTGGTCATGTCGACCACCGGGTCCGAAGCGGGCGCGGCGGGCGTGGCAGGACGACGGTCCAGCGTCTTCACCGTGCTCGTCGCACGGGGGGCCGGAGCCGAGATGTCGGTGTAAGCGATTGCAACCATGATGGCCTCCTAGTCGCGTAACGGTGCTACGCGCTCAGCAGAGAGCCAGATCGTGGCTCAGCTGGAGGCGGTATGCGACCGTTCGGATGGGGACGGAACAGACGTCAGATATCGACTCGGACTATCACCGGAACTCATTCGTCCCACACCTCCTCTCGGTCGCGGGCACGCGCTGGCGTGCCGGGTTCACCGCATGCGTAGGAGGGCAGCCCCGATACCGGGAGACCGCACCCCTCTCGTCAGAGTTTCGACACTGCACGGCGTGTCCCTTTCGGGAAGCCACTTGGGCTCAACCCTTAAGCCGGGAGGAGCTGTCCTGACCCGGGGCGTCTTTCGACGTTCGGGGTCAGTGGCCTATGTCCGTGCAGACGCCTCACCTAACGAGGTGCTTGCATGACCCATAGTGCCTCACGCGTCAGACTGGGTCAACTCCATCGCCACGCGCGCCGGGCACCGTTGCCGAAACGCAACATCTGCGCCGCCCTTCGGCGTCTTTACCAGCACTTTCACGCCTGGCGGCGCGGGTCTGGTTCAGTCCTGCGAGCTCACCAGCTGGGCGGCGTAGCGGCTGGGCGTGCGCCACGACGCGAGCGCGCCGAGCAGCATCATGACCGCCGCGGCGGCGAACACCACGGCCAGGCCGGTATGGAACGGGCCCGAGATCAGCTGCGGAAAGAAGCTGTGGCCGGTCAACGTCTCCACGTCCACGCCCGGCTCGGCCAGCACCCCCGACGGTGCCAGCAGCTCGCCGACCGGGTTGTAGCCCAGAAACGCCGCGAAAAGGCTGCCGACCGGTGGGGTGTTGGCCACCTGGTCCGCGACGTCGGCGGGCACACCCTGCTCCTGCAGCCCGGTCTCCAAAGCCGCGGGCAGCGTGTTGGCCAGGCCGATCACCATCAGCGAGAAGAAGATGCCGATCGACAGGGAGGTGCCGGCGTTGAAGAACGTGGCCCGAACCCCCGAGGCCGCCCCCCGCTGATCGGCGGGAACGCTGGACATGACCACGGCACTGTTGGGAGCGGTGAAGATGCCGCCCCCCAATCCGTTGAGGAACACCAGCGCCGCAAAGACCCAGTAGTCGAAATTGACCGGCAGCAGGACCAACCCGACGAACGTCGCCGCCATCAGCAGCATGCCGCCAACGGTGAAGGGTCGAGCGCCGTGACGATCCGACAGGGAGCCGGCCAGTGGACCGGCCAACAAGAATCCGGCAGTCATCGGCAGCAGGTAGATACCTGCCCACAACGGCGTCGACTCGTAGCTGTAGCCGTGCAGCGGCAACCAGATGCCCTGCAGCCAGATGATCAGCATGAACTGCATTCCGCCGCGACCGATCGCCGACAACAGGCCGGCCGCATTGGCGATCCCGAACGCGGGAATCAAGAACAGCCGCACGTCCAGCAATGGCGCCGCGACCCGCAACTCGATGAAGCAGAACAGCACCAGCAGCACCACTCCGAGCGCCAGCGAGCCCAACACCGCGGGTCTGGTCCAGCTGGTGGGCGAATCCCCATGCGGCTGAATGGTGTACGTGATGGCGGTCAGCAACACGGTCAGGCCCAGGCCCAGGGTGGCGGTGCCTGCCCAGTCCAGCTTGGCCGGCGCCCGCTGGCCGAGCTCGTGCAGCGAGCGCAGGGACCAGATGCTGCCCAGTATTCCGATCGGCACCCCGACCCAGAACACCGCTCGCCAGTCCCACTCCGAGAGCACGCCGCCGATGAGCAGGCCAACGAAGGATCCCGCCACTGCGGCCACCTGATTGACGCCCAGGGCCATGCCCCGCTGATGGGCCGGGAATGCGTCGGTGAGGATCGCCGAGGACGACGCCATCAACATCGCACCGCCCACACCCTGGACCACCCGCCACGCGATCAGCCACTGCGCGCCGCGGCCCATCTCGAACGGGTCGACCGACAGCGCGATGGCGGCCACGGTGAACACCACGAAACCGACGTTGTAGATCCGCACCCTGCCGAACATGTCCCCGAGCCGGCCGAAGAACACCACCAGCACGGCCGACACCAGGAGATAACCCATCAACATCCACAGCAGGTAGCTGACGTTGGCCGGCTCCAGCGGGTTCAGACCGATACCCCGGAAGATCGCGGGCATCGAGATCAGCACAATCGAGCCGTTGATGGTGGCCAGCACCACACCCAGGGTGGTGTTGGACAGGGCGACCCATTTGTAGCGCGGGTGGTCGCGGTCGTAGCGCAGCCGCCGGCGCGCGGTGGCGACCGCGCCAGGGTCCGCGACGTCGAGACTTCCCCGCTCGATCTGCGACGTCATGCTTCTGCCAGCTCCCTCTACTCCGGGCACATATATTAGCTAAGCAAATGATCAGGTACCTAATTGCGTTCCCAAGCCCGCAGCTCCTTACTTCGGGTGCCCCGCTGCGATAGCGTGGCAGTGCACGAATCGACCGTGCAGAACTCATAAAAACCGCGGGAGCGCAGGCAGTGCGCTGAGAGGACGGCCGATGCCGTCGACCGTACGAACCTGATCGGGTAATGCCGGCAAGGGAGAGGAAGAAACATGACTGATGTCGTGACCGAGCCGCAGGTGACCACCGGGCCCATCCCCTACAGCGAGAAGGTCTACCGGGAGATCGAGGCGCCCGGTGGCGTCGTCATGAAGGTGCCGTTCCGGCGGATCAACCTGACCACCGGTGAGCACTTCGACGTCTACGACACCTCCGGCCCCTACACCGAGACCAATGCCGACATCGACCTGCACCGCGGCCTGCCGCCACGTCCGGGTGTGGTGCGCGACCGGGGCACCCAGCTGCAGCGAGCCCAGGCTGGCGAGATCACCGCGGAGATGGCCTTCATCGCCGCCCGCGAGGGCGTTCCCGCCGAACTGGTCCGCGACGAGGTCGCCCGCGGCCGGGCGGTCATCCCGGCCAACCACAACCACCCCGAGCTGGAGCCGATGATCATCGGCAAGGCGTTCAAGGTGAAGATCAACGCCAACATCGGCAACTCCGCGGTCACCAGCTCGATCGCCGAAGAGGTGGACAAACTGGTGTGGGCCACCCGCTGGGGCGCCGACAACGTGATGGACCTGTCCACGGGCAAGGACATTCACGAGACCCGAGAGTGGATTCTGCGCAACTCCCCCGTGCCGATCGGAACGGTGCCGATCTATCAGGCACTGGAGAAGGTCAACGGCGACCCGACCAAACTGACCTGGGAGCTGTACCGCGACACCGTGATCGAGCAGTGCGAGCAGGGCGTGGACTACATGACCGTGCATGCCGGCGTGCTCTTGCGGTATGTGCCGCTGGCCGCCAAGCGCGTCACCGGCATCGTGTCGCGCGGTGGTTCGATCATGGCGGCGTGGTGTCTTTCACGGCATCAGGAATCGTTCCTCTACACCCATTTTGAAGAGCTGGCCGACATCCTGGCCAGCTACGACGTCACGTTCTCCCTGGGCGACGGGCTGCGTCCCGGTTCGATCGCCGACGCCAACGACGAGGCCCAGTTCGCCGAACTGCGCACCCTGGGCGAGCTGACCAAGATCGCCAAATCCCGTGGCGCGCAGGTGATGATCGAGGGTCCGGGACACGTTCCGATGCACAAGATCGTCGAGAACGTGCGACTGGAAGAGGAGTGGTGCGACGAGGCACCCTTCTACACACTGGGACCGCTGGCAACCGACATCGCGCCGGCCTACGACCACATCACCTCGGCGATCGGTGCGGCGATCATCGCCCAGGCCGGCACCGCGATGCTGTGCTACGTGACCCCCAAGGAGCACCTGGGCCTGCCGGACCGCAAAGACGTCAAGGACGGCGTGATCGCCTACCGGATCGCCGCGCACTCCGCCGACCTCGCCAAGGGACATCCGGGCGCCCAGGACCGCGACAACGCACTGTCCAAGGCACGCTTCGAGTTCCGCTGGTATGACCAGTTCGCGCTGTCGCTGGACCCGGACACCGCACGCGAGTACCACGACGAAACGTTGCCGGCCGAGCCGGCCAAGTCCGCGCACTTCTGCTCGATGTGCGGGCCGAAGTTCTGCTCCATGCGGATCAGTCACGACGTGCGCGACTACGCCAACGAACACGGCTTGGAGACCCAGGAAGACATCGACGCCGCCATCGCCAAGGGCATGGAAGAGAAGTCGGCCGAGTTCGCCGACCACGGCAACCGGGTCTACCTGCCCATCACCACCTAGTGGAGTTCCTGCCACTGGCCGGGCCGGCAACCACTCCGGCGCGGATACTCACCGTCGCCGGATCGGATTCCGGCGGCGGCGCCGGCATTCAGGCGGACATGCGCACCAGCGCCCTGTTAGGAGTGCACGCGTGCGTCGCGGTGACCGCAGTGACCGTCCAGAACACCTTGGGAGTCAAGAGCTTTCACGAGATTCCTGCCGGCACCGTCGCGGCCCAGATCGCGGCGGTGGTCTCTGACATCGGAATCCAGGCCGCCAAGACCGGGATGCTGGCGTCCGCAGAGATCATCGCCGCGGTGGCCGCCACCTGGCAGGAACTCGAACTGACCGTTCCCTTGGTGGTCGACCCGGTGTCGGCCTCCATGCACGGCGATGCCCTGCTGGCGGCGTCGGCGCTGGACGCGCTGCGCGACAAACTGTTCCCCCTGGCAACCCTGGTGACGCCGAATCTGCACGAGGTGCGGCTGCTGGTCGGGATCGACGTCGTCGATGCCGCATCTCAGCAGGCGGCGGCGCGTGCACTGCACGCGTTGGGACCCCGATGGGCGCTAGTCAAAGGCGGGCACCTGCCGTCGGCCCAGCACAGCCCGGATCTACTGTTCGATGGCACCGACTTCCTGGAGTTCCCGGGGCCTCGGGTAGCCACCGCCGACGACCACGGCGCCGGCGACACGCTCGCGGCGGCCGCGGCGGCCGCACTGGCCCAAGGTTTTTCCGTTCCGGACGCGGTCGGGTTCGCCAAGCGCTGGGTCACCGAGTGCCTGCGCGCCGCCTATCCCCTGGGCCATGGCCACGGTCCGGTCTCACCGCTGTTCCGGCTGGGAGCCAACACCTCGTGATCCTCCAAGACCTGTCGGAGATATCCGGAATCGCGCACCGGCCCGACGACACACCGGCGGGGGTGGTGCTGCTGGCGCACGGCGCCGGAGGCGATCGGGACTCACCGATGTTGCAACGGCTGTGTCAGGAGTGGGCACGCCGTGGTTACCTGGCGATCCGCTACAACCTGCCGTTCCGGCGGCGACGGCCCAAGGGCCCGCCATCGGGGTCGGGCAGCGGCGACCGCGACGGCATCACCGAGGCGATCGGGTATGCCCGAGGCCTGGCCGACGGGCCGCTGATCGTCGGCGGGCATTCCTACGGCGGCCGTCAGACCTCGATGGTGGTGGCCGCCGGAGACGTTGCCGTCGACCTGCTGACGCTGTTCTCCTATCCGCTGCATCCTCCGGGGAAACCCGAGCGCGCCCGCACCGAGCACCTGCCGGCGATCGGCGTACCGACCGTGTTCACCCACGGAAGCTCGGACAGTTTCGGCACCGGAGCGGAGATTCGCGCGGCCGCCGCACTGATTCCCGTCCCACATGAAGTCGTGGAGGTCGCCGGCGCCCGTCACGATCTGGCGTCGAAGACCCTGGATGTGCCGGCTCTGGCGGTGGACGCGGCGCTACGACTGCTGGGCTGAACCGGCCAGGTCAGGGCAGCACGACGACGCTGGCCGCGTAGCTCAATCCCGACCCGTAGCCCAGGAGCAGAGCCAGATCACCGGACGTGGCGCTACCGGCCGCCAGCAGCTGCTCCATCGCCAGCGGGATGGACGCTGCGGACGTGTTGCCGCTGTTCTCGATGTCGTTGGCGATGACGACATCGGAGCGCAGCTCGAGGCTTTTGGCGATCAGTGCGTTGATCCGGGCATTGGCCTGGTGGGGAATGAAGACATCGATATCCTGGGCTTCCAGGCCCGCCGCCGCGATGGCACGTTTCCCGACGCCACTCATTTCGTATGCGGCCCAACGAAATACCGTGCTTCCGTCCATCCGAAGGAAGGGACGCTGACCGTCGGGCTGCTCGGTATAGCTGATCCAGTCGATGTCTTGGCGGATCGCCTCACAGTTCTCACCGTCGGTGCCCCACACGGTGGCGCCGATACCGTGCGCGGGCGTCTCACCGATCACGACCGCTCCGGCTCCGTCACCGAAAATGAAGCAGTTCGAGCGATCGGTCATGTCGATCGTCGGCGAAAGCACCTCGGAACCGATCACCAGCGCGGTGTTGACCGTATGGCCGCGGAGCAGATCGGCCGCCACCGACAGGGCATAGCCGAATCCGGCGCACCCGGTGGCCACGTCGAACGCCGGCACCCCCGCCGCGCCGAGCCCGACCGCGACGCTGGGCGCACATGAGGGGGTCTGGCGGAAGTTGGTGCTGGTGGCCACGATGACCGCATCCACCGCGGCTCCGTCGAGTCCCGCCTGGGCAAGCGCGTTGCGGCCGGCCTCAATGGCCAGGCCCACCACCGTGTCGGCCTCGCCGGCGAATCGTCGGGTCTTGATACCGGTGCGCGAATAGATCCACTCATCGGAGGAGTCGATGCGCCGGCAGATCTCATCATTGGTGACCACTCGCGCCGGGCGAGCGGCGCCGACGCCGAGCAGGCCAACCGGCCGGGTTGTCGCAGCAGGGCGAATCTTGCTCAAGTAGACGTCTCTCCGTGGTGGAACAACAGCTGGCCGAAGCGTCTCACCCTAGCGCCTCGGCGGCTGCGGGGGGTACCGCCTCAGCGGTCGTAGTCGTCCTCGTCAGAGGGCAATCCCTGGTGCTGTTCGATCACATCGGCGATGTCGGCGTTGTCGACGGGAGTGATCTCGGCGCCCGGAGTCTCGTCGTCGGCCTGTACTACCGGGGTCGCCTGCTCGGCGAGATCTGCGTCGCTGGCTTCGACGTCACGGCTGGTCATGGCTGTCCTCCCGAGGTCGTGAGCGGTGTGGACCTCTCATTGTCTCCGAATCGCGGGGCCGCACGGGAGCTTCGCTGGTTACTGGTGGGTCAGGTACCTTAATTTTCATGGGAATGGAGCAGTTCGACGTCGTCATCGTGGGTGCTGGCTTCGGCGGCATGGGCGCGGCCATCGAGCTGAAGAAGCTCGGCTACGACGACATCGTCCTGCTGGAGCGGGAAGACGATCTCGGCGGAACGTGGCACGTCAATCACTACCCCGGCCTGGCCGTCGATATCCCGTCGACCACCTATGCCTACTGGTTCGAGCCGAATCCCCGCTGGTCGCGGATGTTCGCGCCCGGCGAGGAGATCAAGCAGTACGCCGAACACGTCGCCGACAAGTACGACGTGCGCCGCCACATGCGCTTCAACACCACCGTGGACAGCGCCCGCTGGGACGAAGAGGCCCAGCGCTGGCAGGTGAGCCTGGCTAACGGCGAGACGCTGAGCGCCCGATTCCTGATCACCGCGACCGGGTTCCTGTCCCAGCCTCGCAACCCCGACATCGCCGGGATCGACAGCTTCGCCGGCAAGGTGGTGCACACCGCCGCCTGGGACCACGACTATGACTTCACCGGCCGGCGAGTCGGTCAGATCGGCACCGGAGCGACCGCCGTGCAGCTGATTCCGCAGCTGGCCAAGACCGTGGCCGACCTGACCGTGTTTCAGCGCACCGCGATCTGGGTGGCGCCCAAGATCGACTTCCGGATCCCGGCGTGGCTGCAGAAGGTGTTCGCCCGGGTTCCGTTCGCCCAGCGGGCGATGCGCTTCATCAGCGATTACCTGCTGGAGTTCATGACGGTGACGGCGGTGCTGAACTATCCGGCATTCCGCCGGCTGTCGATCGCCGGGATGGACGCATGCAAGATGCACCGGTTCGCCCAGGTCCGCGACAAGGAACTGCGGGCGAAACTGACCCCGAACTACGACATCGGTTGCAAGCGGCCCAGCTGGTCCAACGACTACTACCGCAGCTTCACCAAGCCACATGTGCACCTGGAGACCGCCGGCATCGAGCGGATCGAGCCGGACGGGATCGTGACCGTCGATGGCCGCAAGACCGTCATCGACACCCTGGTGCTGGCCACCGGGTACGACCTCTGGGAGGCGAACTTCCCGGCGATCGAGATCGTGGGCCGCGAGGGGCGCAACCTGGGTAAGTGGTGGCGGGAGACCCGATTCCAGGCCTACCAGGGCCTGTCGGTTCCGTATTTCCCGAACTTCCTGAGCCTGGCCAGCCCCTATGGGTTCTCCGGCCTGTCGTTCTTCAACACCATGGAATACCAGATGCGGCACATGGGCCGGCTGTTCGGCGAGCTGCAGCGCCGCAACGCGACGACGTTCGAAGTCACCGAGGCCGCCAACACCCGATTCCTGGACGCCATGACCAAACGCCTGGACAACACGGTGTTCTACGCCGGGGATTGCACGACGTCGCGGTCCTACTACTACAACCCCAGCGGCGAAGCGACCCTGCTGCGGCCCACCACGGTGCGCAACGCGGTGCGAGACGGCTCGCATTTCCCGCTGGAGGACTACGAAATCGCCTGATCCGTCAGGCGGTTCAGCGAGGCTCGACGCAGGAGAGCCGAAGCTGGAACCGGCTCATAAACCAGGCGGTTCAGCGAGGCTCGACGCAGGAGAGCCGAAGCTGGAACCGGCTCCGCAGCCGCGCGGTTCAGCGAGGCTCGACGTCAGCTCTCGGTGCCGCCGAACACGATCGACTCCATCAGCCTGCGCAAGCAGGCCTGCGCGTAACCCGGTCCCCCGGCAAGAAATCCCTGGCCCGGTATCTCTCCTCCGCGGGCCAGCCGACCCAGGTCGTCCACGAGCGCGGCCAGCGCGTGCACCAGGAACTTCGCGTGCATCGCGTCCAAGCCCGGCCGGATGTCCATCAGCGGCCGAGCCCAGGTCTCGATGAACGCACGCTCGGAATCACGCAGCAGTTCACGCTCCGCCGGCGCCAGGTTCACCCGCTCGGTGTCATAGACCGACGCCAGCTCGGGGTTGGCGAAGATCGTGGCCACGTAGGCCTCGATCAGGCGGCGCAGTGCCTCGTCAGGGTCGTCGAAGACGCCGGCGATCGCCGCCATCTCCCCGGCAATCCGGTCCACAGCGCGCTGCAGGCCCGTCGTCAAAATGTCGCTCTTGCTCGAGAAGTAGCGATAGACCCCGGACGCCGGCACGCCCACGGCGTCAGCGATCTCGGTGACGCCGGTTTCGGCATAGCCCTGCTTGCCGAACAGCAGGACCGCCGCGTTCAGCAACGCCTCATAGGGACCTGCATCGGGGGTGAAGATCCGCCAGACGGACGGCCGGGGGACGCCGATGTCGTCGGGACCGGGCAGCTGCGCCGCTGCCACGGACCTCGACGCGGTGATGAGCAACGGCTTGATCTCATCGTCGGGGAGCTGAAGACGGTGTCCGATGATGCTGCCGGCGACACTGACCAGCGCCACCGTCAGCGTCCACTGCTCCAGGGAATTCAGCTCCGGACGCAGGACACTGATCGGTCGCGTCAGGCGCGCACCGACCGTGTGCATCTGGGTCATGAGCTTGGCGTGGTCTTCAGCCTCCAGGTAACGCGCCTGCCAGCGGAACAACCCGCTTGCCTCGCGGTTGAGGATCGATGACGTGATGAGGCCGTCGACGATCCGGTCCAGCACCGCCGAGGCGTCCTGCTGCACGTCGGCATCGGACAGCTCGTCGACGAAAGCGCAGCAGTCGACCAGTTGCTGGCCCAGCGAACCGACGACGACCCTGAACATCTCGTACTTGCTGGGATAGTGCCGGTACAGCGCCGGCGCGGAGATCCCGACCTTGGAGGCGATCGCCTCCATGCTGGTCGCGTGATAGCCCTGCGCACTGAAGGTCTCCGCGGCGGCACGGGTGATCTGCGCCTTGCGGTCCTTGGGACGCCTCTTTATGCGGGCACCAGTGCGCCCGCCAGGGTCGTTCGCGGCACCAAGCGAGGTCACCACCCCCCCGATCAACTCAGGCCCGCCGTGTCACGTGCACAGCATTATTAACACAGTCAGGCTAACGGTAGACACCTGCCCGGGTATAGCTGCCCGGGCCGCAACACCGTCTACCGTCCCAGCGCCACCCGGTGACGCCTGTCGCGGTCGGGCACGCCGTTGGGCCCACCGATGGACTGCGCATAGTTTGCCACGGTGAACGCGACCGCCGCCCCGGTCACTGCCAGCGCATGCTGACTGATGTGTTCGACGGTGTCGCCGGGGCCGCGATAGTTCGGGTCGAATGCCGCACCGGCTTTGCCACCCCACAGCCGGGCCTGGGCGGTGGTCTTGAGCTGCGAGGCGCCGGTGGTGACACCCCCGATGGGCACCCCGGCCACCACGAAGGGGCTGTAGTCGGTGTTGGCGCTCAGTGGCATGTCGGCGGGCCGCACGCCCACCAGATTGAGGTAACCGGCCAGTGTGCGCTCGATGCCGGCCGAGCCCACCGGGACGTCTTCGGGGGTGATCTCCCGGCTGGGCAGCGCGGACTGGTCACCGTCGTAGGTGAAGAAGCCAGGGTTCGGGGAGGCAAGCATGTCGACGTCGAGGTACAGGGCGATGTCGTTGAGCTGATCTCGATCGAGCCCGAACACGTAGTCACTCGAGCCGCCCAGCTGTTGTTCCTCAGCGCCCCAGAACGCAAACCGCACCGCGTTGGTCACCGCCGGTTCGGGGCCCAGCTGCAGCGCGGTCTCCAGCACCGCGGCCACGCCGGAGCCATTGTCGTTGATCCCGGGGCCGCCGGGCGCACTGTCCAGGTGCGCTCCGACCATCACGACGTCACGCTCGGAGCCGGTTTTGGTCTGCGCCAGGATGTTGCGCGAGGTGACTTTGACCGTGTTGGCATCCAGCACCAGCCGCACAGTCCCGGTGGTGCGGCGCAGTGCGTTGTCGCCGTCGCGCCCCACCACCGCCACCGGCATGGCGAGGTGGTCGTAGTACCCCGGCGGGAAAAGCCCCGCCGGGGCCCCGTTGCGGCTCGGCAGGCTCACCACCACCACTGCCGCCGCGCCACGCTCGGCGGCGACGTTCTGCTTGACCACCACCGAACAGCCGGCGTCGCTGACCACCGCAATGCCCCCGCGGGGCACGGCGGGTGGATAGTCGGCCGCCGCACAGCCGGACGATCGGGTGGGCCGGACCACCGGACCGGCGACTCCCCGGGACGGAGTGCGTACCAGCAGTGACGCCTGATCCACTGAGTAACCCACCCCACCGACGGTGAGGGTGGGCTTGCCCTGCGAGAGGGTGTCGAGCCTGGTGAGCTCCGGAGTCTGAACCTCGAAACCCCTGCCCCGTAGGGCGTTGGCCACGTAGTCGGCGCTGGCGTCGAAGCCCGCCGTGCCGTCGGCACGATTGCGTTGGTGTGCGTCGGCGATCTCCTGCAATCGCTGCAGATGCGCCACCATGGCCGCGGCGGTGACCTGGCTTGCCAACCGGTTCGACAACGGCGCCGCCACAGGCTCCGGCGAGCAGCCCGCCAGCACGCCGACGGCGACCAGCAGGGCTCCCGCCGAACGGATCACGGCTGGGTGAGCACGTGGCGAGTGCGATCTTCTCGCACCGGTACCCCATTGCGGCCGCTGAGGTCCTGGGAATAAAGCCCGACGGAGTAGGGCACCCCGCCGCCGTTGATCGCCAGCTCGTCACGATCGATGTTCGCCACGGTGTCACCCTTTTGGTGATAGTTCGGGTCGAACGCCTCGTCAGCGGTACCGCCCCACAGCTTGGCTTCCTCTTCCGACTTCTTCACCTCCGCGCCGGAGAACAATCCGCCCGAGGGGATGCCGGCCTGGGTGAAACCGTCGTAGTCCGACCGGCCGTCGAACGAGGTGTCACGTGCCTCTTTGCCCGCGGACTTGAGGTAGGCGACCATGGTCCGCTCGATGCCGGCCGAACCCTCCGGCACCACCGGCTGACCCCGCTTGTCTGCCGGCAGCGACTGGTCGCCGTCATAGGTGAAGTAGCCCGGATTCGGCGAACCCAGCATGTCGAAGTTCATATACAGCGCGATGTTCTTGAGTTGCTCGACATCGAGGGACTCGACGTACTTGCGCGAACCGATCAGGCCGAGCTCCTCGGCGCCCCAGAAGCCGAACCGCACCGCATTGTTCACCTGCGGCGAATCCCCCAACTGCAGAGCGGTTTCCAGTACGGCGGCAACACCGGAGCCGTTGTCGTTGATGCCCGGCCCCTCCGGGACGCTGTCCAGGTGGGCGCCGATCATGACCACGTTGTCGGTCGCGCCGGTCTTGGTCTGGGCGATGATGTTGCGAGACGGGATGTCGTCGGTGTGGGCGTCGAGCTTCAGCGTCAGCGGCCCATGTCCCTCGCGCAGCATCGCACCGTCGGCCTTGGTCACGCTCACCACCGGAACCGTGACGTCGGTCTGCTCGCCCAGAGTGCCACCCATCTTCGGCTCGTCGACGCTGTCGGCGACCACCAGCGCCACCGCGCCGAGCTCGACGGCGACGGCCATCTTCTCCTTGAACGGGCAGGTGCCGCGATCGACCAGCACGACGGCGCCTTTGACCGGCAGCCCGTCGTAGTCTTCGGCGCTGCAGCCCGGGCTGTCATCGGCGGGGGCGGCCACCAGGGGACCGGTGACGCCCTCCGGCGCCGTGCCAAGGCTGTACATCAGTGCCCGGGCCTCGACGGTCTTGTCGCCGAGGTGCACCGAGCCGGGCTCAGACTTGAACACTCGGGCGATGAATTCCGGGGTCTCGACGTCGAAGCCGTGCTCGCGCAGGGCGCCGGCCACGTACTCGACGCTGGCGTCGTAACCGGGGGTCCCGATCGCACGAGTGCCGTTGTTGGCGTCGGCGATCTCCTGCAGTTTCTGCAGGTGGGTCATCATGGCGTCGACGGTGACCTTGTCGCGCAGGCTGCTGGCGAACTCCACGACCGCGGCCGGATCCACTCCGTGCTCGGCGCTTTCCGGGGTGCGGCTGCAGCCGGCGCTAAACAGCGCACCGACCAGCGCGGCGCCGAGGACGGGGATCAACTTCGACTTGTATTCCACCGCGACCACGTTAGTGGGTGCGCGGTGAATACGAGGTCAGGCCTGGCCGCTGCAGCTCGCGGCGACCAACCCGGCGACCGCGCCCATACCAGCGGCGTTGGGATGAAAGGGCCACGGTCGCCAGGGCAGCGGCAGGCCCGCACCCACCGTCCACGGCCGCGCCGACCACGGGTGGTGCGCGCGACTGGCCTGGCCGGCACGGACCAGTTCACAGCCGGTGGCGGCCGCCGCCTTCGCGGTGTACCGCTCCAGCCCGTCGGCGACGTGGCGAGCCAGGTCCACCGCGTCGTCCGGCAAGCGCCCGGCCCGCTGGCCGGCCGGCGGCAGCAGGGTCAGGTAGTCGACGAAGACCACCCGGGCGTAGGGTGAACGGCTGCGCACCGCGGCGCCAACCGCCCGCAGCGCCGGTTCGACCTCGCCCAGCGCCTGCTCGCGCCGGCCGGGATCGAGCAACTCGGCGACCGCCGGGAGTCGCCGCAGCGGCCCGGGCAAGGCCGCAGCCATCAGCAACGGCACGTAGCCGACGTCGTTGCCACCGATTGTGATGGTGACCAGGGCTTCTGAACCGTTGAGCGTCTCGATCTGCGGAGGCACGCCGCGTTGGCGCTCGCTCAGCAGGTGGGCGGTGGTGGCCCCGGAGAACGTGACGTCGCACAGATCGAGCCCCAGCGCGTGGGCGACCAGGTGCGGATAGTTACGCGCCGACCGGCCCGCCGCCCGGGGCGCGCCTGGGGCCGGCGGCCGGATTCCAGGTCCTGCCGCCATCGAACTGCCCAGTGCGACATAACGATTCATGGCCTCGACCGTGCACGGTTGCGCCGATTTTCACGGCGTGTCGCGTACAAACACGCGCCTTCGCGGGGATTGGGCATCACAGGGCGGGACTGGACGCCTGTGCCCAGAAACGCTTGGGGATACGCCCCGCCCGGCGCGCCAGATAGCCGGCGGTGACAGCGGCCGCCATGGCCGCGGCCATGGCGGCCGGATCGGCGGCTCGGGTAACTGCGGTGGCCAGCAGCACTGCGTCGCAACCCAATTCCATCGCCAATGCCGCGTCGCTGGCCGTACCGATACCGGCGTCGAGCACCACCGGTACCCCCGCAGCGGCGACGATCATCTCGATGCTGTGCGGGTTGGCTATCCCCAGACCGGTGCCGATCGGCGAACCCAGCGGCATCACTGCCGCGCAGCCCACATCCTCGAGCCGCCTGGCCAGCACCGGATCGTCGTTGGTGTAGGGCAACACCACAAATCCCTCATCGACCAACTCTTCAGCGGCACGCACCAATTCGATTCCGTCGGGCAACAGGGTGCGCTCGTCGCCGATCACCTCCAGCTTGACCCAGTCGGTACCGAGCGCCTCGCGCGCCAACTGGGCGGTCAGGACCGCTTCGGCAGCACTGCGGCAACCCGCCGTATTGGGCAGCGGCGTGATTCCCAACCGGCTCAGCAGATCCAGCATGCCGGTGCCACCTTCGGCGTCGACCCGACGCATGGCCACGGTGGTGAGCTCGGTACCCGAAGCCACCAGCGCCTCTTCCAGCGCCGTCAGGCTCTGCGCCCCACCGGTTCCCATGATGAGCCGGGAACTGAACTCCCGCCCGGCGATGGTCAGCTTCGCGTCCTCAACCACCTTGCACCGCCGTCACGACATCCAGACAGGCACCCTCGGTCAGGGTGGTCTCCCACAGCGATTTCGGCAGCAGGGCTTGATCCACCGCCACCGCGATCCCCCGGTCGGGATAGCCCAGCGAGGCCAGCAGCGCGGCGACCGTGGTCGCCTCTGCCACCTCCACCTGCTTCTGGTTGACATTGATCATCATTGCTGGACTCCAACCGGAAGTAGTTCGGACACAACCTGTTCAGCGGTCCACGGCGCGAGCAGGAAGCCATTGCGGCCGTGCCCGGCCGCGACAATGGTCCGGTCGTCGAGTCGGTGCACCAATGGCATGTTGTCCGGTGTCATGGGCCGCAGGCCCGCGGCACATTCGGCCAGCTCATACTCCCCCAGCGCCGGGACCAGCGCGCAGGCGTCGTCGAGCAGATCGCGCACTCCGGACACCGCGGGGGCGGTATCGCGGCCGCGTTCGTACTGCGTGGCGCCCACCACCACGCCGTCGGGACGCGGCACCAGGTAGACGGGGCGGCCGTGCACCCGCGCACGAATCACCCGCTGCGGCGGCGGCAGGCAACCCTTGCGCCAGCGCAGCCGCAGCACCTCGCCTTTGACCGGGCGGATCGGAAGTCCCGGCCACAGCGCCGGGGCATCGATGCCGTTGGCGATCACCACGGCGTCGTCGGCGGCCACCTCGGCCAGATCACCCACCGGCGGGGCCCAGCTCACGCCAAGCTCCTCGCAGGCGTCCACCAGGGCGATGACCACCGCGCGGTTGTCGACCGCGAGCTCGGTCGGGGCCCGGAAACCGTGCCGGATGCCACCGGCCAACAGGGGCTCGACATCGCGCGCAGCCGACTCCCAGTTCACCGGATGCCCCTGCGCCGAAAGCCATTCGGCGACGGTGCGCAGGTCGGCGACATCGGCTCGGTCGAAGGCCACCACCAGCGATTCGCGCGCCGTGACGACCTGCGTCGGCAGGCCGTCGAGGAAGTCGTGCCACAACTCCAGCGAGCGCAGACCCAGCCGCAATTGACGCTCTTCGCCGGGCCATCCCTCGCTGTGCGGGGCCAACATGCCGCCGGCCACCCAGGAGGCGCCGGGCTGATACGGCGCTCCCAGCTTCGCCGCTCCTCCGTCGAGCCTCGCTGAACCGCCGGGTTGATACGGCGCTCCCAGCTTCGCCTCTCCTCCGTCGAGCCTCGCTGAACCGCCGGGTTGATACGGCGCTCCCAGCTTCGCCTCTCCTCCGTCGAGCCTCGCTGAACCGCCGGGTTGATACGGCGCTCCCAGCTTCGCCTCTCCTCCGTCGAGCCTCGCTGAACCGCCGGGTTGATACGGCGCTCCCAGCTTCGCCTCTCCTCCGTCGAGCCTCGCTGAACCGCCGGGTTCGCCGCCTCGGTGCACTCGCACCGTCCACCCGGCCCGGGCGGCCTGCCGAGCCACCGACAGCCCGATCACGCCGCCGCCGATCACGGCCAGCGAACCGAGGGAGGGTCCGGGCATGTGCTGCTCCCTTCCACCTGCTCGCGTGTCAACACACCAAGCTAGCCGCTAGCGTCGCGGTGTGCACAAACGCTCTGACCGTCTCGCCCGACTCGCTGATGCCCGGCTGTACCTGTGCACCGATGCCCGCCGGGAACGCGGTGACCTGGCCGAGTTCGCCGACGCCGCACTGGCCGGTGGCGTGGACATCATTCAGCTGCGCGACAAGGGTTCGCCGGGCGAACAGCGGTTCGGTCCGCTGGAGGCCCGCGGCGAATTGGCGGCGCTGGAGATCCTGGCTGACGCCGCCCGCCGGCACGGGGCACTGCTTGCGGTCAACGATCGCGCCGACATCGCCCGCGCCGCCGGCGCCGACGTGCTGCACCTGGGCCAAGACGATCTGCCGCTGCCGGCGGCGCGTGAGGTCATCGGGCCCGAGGTACTGATCGGCCGCTCGACCCACGACCGCGATCAGGTCAGCGCTGCCCTGGCCGAGCCGGTCGACTACTTTTGCACCGGGCCATGCTGGCCCACCCCCACCAAGCCCGGCCGGACCGCGCCGGGCCTGGAGCTGGTGCGGTTCGCCGCCGACCAACCCGACACCAAGGTGTGGTTCGCCATCGGCGGCATCGACCTCGAGCGGTTGCCGCAGGTGGTGGCGGCCGGGACCCGCAGGGTGGTGGTGGTGCGGGCGATCACCGCCGCCGAGGATCCGCAGGCCGCGGCCGCCGCATTGCGTTCCGGGCTGATCGGGGCGTAGCGGGCGCCTGGCTCAGCCGGGCAGTTCCAGCCCGCGCAACAGATCCCAGCTGGCGGCGAAACCCGGGTGCAAGGGCAGCCCGGCGACCTCGTGCTCATCTACCCATCGCAGTTCGGTGCTCTCGCCGTTGGGCACCACCGGGAGCAGTTCTTCGGCGTCGGCCACCACCGTGGTGTAGGTCCAGCTGGTGCCGCTTGCCGAGGCGGTCACCACGGCCGCACGCACCACGATCCGATCCGCGGGCAGACCGGCCTCCTCCTGCGCCTCGCGGATGGCGGCCTCTTCGGCGGACTCGTGGCTGTCGCGGGCGCCACCGGGCAGCGCCCAGGTGCCGCCCTGGTGGCTCCACCACGCGCGATGCTGCAGTAGGACGGTGGGCGAGCCGTCGGGGCGCGGGGCCCGCAGCAGGAGTCCTGCCGCACCGTGCCGGCCCCAGAAGCGGGCGCCGGTATCAGAGAACGCCCACCCATCGCCGTCACCACGCACGCTAGGAAGCGTATCGGGATTGGCAAGGTCTCGGTTCTGGCGACATCAGGCGACGTTTTCGGAAACAACCGCGCCGAGTGGGCACGCAGACACGCCTTGGCTCTTAGAATCCTTTTAGTATCGTTGGTGCCGCGAGCAGCCGCAGAGATGGAGTCTGGAGAGACGTGACCGTTGAGTTGGCGCATCCGTCAACCGAGCCGGCGGGGTCACGGTCGCCGACCGAACCGGCCCGACCCCGCTGGTGGTTCTTCACCACCACACCTGGTCGAATCCTGGCCATCGGACTCATCCTTGCCGCACTCGGCGGTATCAGCGCGTTCGCCACCGCCACCACGATCAACAACCGGCAGAACACCCTGACGACGGTGCTCAACCACACCGAGCCACTCGCCTACGCCGCCGGGCAGCTCTACACCCGGCTGTCGGTGGCCGACGCCGCGGCGGCCACGGCGTTCATCGCCCAAGGTGAGCCGCGGGCGGTGCGCCAGCGCTACGAGCAGGCAATCACCGACGCCGCGGTCGCGGTCACCCGGGCTTCCGGCGGTCTCGACGACGAGCCGCTGCTGCAACTGCTGGGGCGGATCAACGCGGAGCTGGCCGTCTACACCGGCCTGATCGAGACGGCCCGCACCAACAATCGCTCCGGCGATCCGGTCGGTTCGTCCTACCTCTCGGAAGCCTCCGAGCTGATGCAGCACACCATCCTTCCCGACGCCCAGCGTCTCTATCAGGCCACCTCGGCGACGGTGGACGTCCAGACCACGGCGTCGACACGGGTGCCCGCCCCGGTGATCCTGGTGGTGGCGACCACCGTGCTGTTCGGTGCGTTCGCCCATCGCTGGCTGGCGCGCCACACTCGCCGCCGGATCAACTTCGGCCTGGTCGCCGGGGGTCTGGCGATTCTGCTGATGATCATCTGGGTCGGCACGGTGCTGGTGATCTCCACCGCAGGCAGTCGCAACGCCAAAGACACCGGCGCCGAATCCCTCAAGGCGATCACCAACCTGGCGATCACGGCACAGCAGGCGCGCGCCGACGAAACCCTGTCGTTGATCCGCCGCGGTGATGAAGAGACCCGCAAGCAGACCTTCTACCAACGCATCGACACCATGCAGGAACAGCTCGACGGCTACCTGGAGCGCGGCGACGCCGTGGACAAGGCGGACCTGGCCAACGCCGGGCAACTGCTCACCCGCTGGCGGCAGGCCAATGACCGGATGAACGCCTACATCAGCGTGGGCAACTACCGCGCCGCCACCCAGGTGGCCCTCGGCGGCAGCGGCGACGACTCGACTCCCGCGTTCGATCAGCTGGATGCGGCCCTGGACAAGGCCTTGCAGCACAGCCGAAATCAGCTGCGTAGCGACGTGCTCAATGCCCGCCGGGTACTGTCGGTGGCCCCGGTGGGGGGCGCGGTGCTCAGCATGAGTGCCGCGATCGCGGTCGCGCTCGGGTTGTGGCCCCGACTGAACGAGTACAGATGATGATCCACCGTTGGCCCCGGACGCTGGTGTGCGCACTGAGCGCGGCATTGGTGCTGTCCGGGCTGACCGGTTGCGGCCGCAACGAGTTCGTGACAGCGACCGCCATGCCGACCCTGCCACCGCCCACCCCCGCGGGCATGGAGGAGCTTGCCCCCGAGCCACCCCGGCCGCCCGAACCGAGTACCGACGACTGCGACGCCACCGCCAGCCTGCGTCCGTTCCGCACCAAGGCCGAGGCCGACGCGGCGGTGGCCAAGATCCGCCATCGCGGCCGGTTGATCGTCGGCCTGGATATCGGCAGCAACCTGTTCAGCTTCCGCGATCCGATCACCGGCGAGATCACCGGCTTCGATGTTGACATCGCCGGCGAGGTGGCCCGCGATATCTTCGGCACCCCCACGCAGGTCGAGTACCGAATCCTGGCGTCGGCCGAACGCATCGCGGCATTGGAGAAGTCCGAAGTCGACATCGTCGTCAAGACCATGAGCATCACCTGCGGCAGGCGCGAGCTGGTCAACTTCTCGACGGTGTATCTGGTGGCCAATCAGCGGCTGTTGGTACCGCGGGACTCCGCGATCCGCCGGGCCGCGGACCTGTCCGGCAAGCGGGTCTGTGTGGCACAGGGCACCACGTCGCTGCGGCGCATTCGCAACATCTCCCCGGCGCCGATCATCGTCTCGGTGGTGAACTGGGCCGACTGCCTGGTGGCGCTGCAACAGCGCCAGGTGGACGCGGTCAGCACCGACGACTCGATCCTGGCCGGACTGATGTCGCAGGACCCGTATCTGCACATCGTCGGGCCGAGTATGGACGAGGAGCCCTACGGCATCGGGATCAACCTGAACAACACGGGACTGGTGCGTTTCGTCAACGGCACCCTGGAGCGCATCCGCCGCGACGGCACCTGGAACACCTTGTACCGCAAGTGGCTGACGGTGCTGGGGCCGGCGCCGCTGCCGCCCACCCCGAGGTACTCGGACTGATGGCCGACGACGACGCAGAGCAGCTCGTGACCGAGCTGGAGGACGAGGGGCCGGCCACCCAGCGCGCAGACGTACTGGCCGAATCGTCTTCGGTGCGGCGGCCGATGTCGACCCAGGCGATCTTCCGTCCCCGGGAGGGTGCGGGCTCCCCCGGCCCGGCCGAATCCCACCAGACAACCGTGGTGCGCACCGTCGCGCCCCGGCGGCGCCTGGGCGGTGGCCTGGTGGAGATCCCTCGCGTTCCCGAGATCGACCCCCTCGCCGCGCTCATGGACAACCCGGAGGTCGCCGAGTCCAAGCGGTTCTGCTGGAACTGCGGGCGACCGGTGGGCCGATCCACCGGGGACGCCAAAGGCGACTCGGAGGGTTGGTGCCCGCACTGCGGAAGCCCGTATTCCTTCCTGCCGCAACTGAAACCCGGCGACATGGTGGCCGGGCAGTACGAGATCAAGGGCTGCGTGGCCCACGGCGGCCTGGGCTGGGTGTACCTGGCCGTCGACCACAACGTCAATGAGCGCCCGGTGGTGCTCAAGGGCCTGGTGCATTCCGGTGATGCCGAGGCTCAAGCCATCGCGATGGCCGAGCGCCAGTTCCTCGCCGAGGTGACGCACCCGTCGATCGTCAAGATCTTCAACTTCGTGCAGCATCCGGACTCACACGGCGACCCGGTCGGCTACATCGTGATGGAGTACGTCGGCGGCCAGTCGCTCAAGCAGAACCGCGGCACCCGGCTGCCGGTGGCGCAGGCCATCGCCTACATGCTGGAAATCCTTCCCGCACTGGGCTATCTGCATTCCCTGGGCTTGGTCTACAACGACCTCAAGCCGGAGAACATCGTGCTGACCGAGGAACAGCTGAAGCTGATCGACCTGGGCGCGGTAGCTCGCATCAACTCCTTCGGTTACCTCTACGGCACCCCGGGATTTCAGGCCCCCGACATCGTCCGCACCGGGCCCACCGTGGCCACCGACATCTACACGGTGGGCCGGACTCTGGCCGCGCTGACCCTCAAGCTGCGCACCCGCGACGGTCGTTACGTGGAGGGACTGCCCGACGACGACCCGGTCTTGAAGAAATACGACTCGTACCGCAGGTTGCTGCGCAGGGCGATCGATCCCGACCCACGCCGTCGGTTCACCTCCGCCGAGGAGATGTCGGCGCAGCTGATGGGCGTGCTGCGCGAAGTGGTCGCGCGTGACACCGGTACACCCCGGCCCGGGCTGTCCACGGTGTTCACCCGATCACGATCCACCTTCGGCGAGCACCTACTGGTCGCCCATACCGACGTCTATCTGGACGGGCACGTGCACTCGCAGAACCTGACCGCACGCGAGATCATCACCGCCCTACAGGTTCCGCTGATCGATCCGGGTGACGTCGCGGCACCGTTGTTGTCGTCGATGGAGCTCAGCGAACCGGTACAGACCCTGGATTCACTGCGCGCCGTGCGGCACAGCGCGCTGGAGTCCGAGGGGATCGACCTGTCGGAGTCCATCGGGCTGCCCTTGATGGAAGTGCGCGCCCTGCTCGATCTCGGCAATGTCACCAAGGCCACCAGCAAGCTCGACGAGCTGGCCGAACAGGTGGGCTGGCGTTGGCGCCTGGTCTGGTTCCGGGGAGTCGCCGAGTTGCTCAACGGCGACTACGACGCCGCCCGCAAGGACTTCACCGAGGTGCTGGACATGTTCCCGGGCGAGTTGGCCCCGAAGATGGCACTTGCCGCCACCGCGGAACTGGCCGGCACGGACGACGAGCGCGGCTTCTACGAGTCGGTGTGGCGCACCGACGACAGCGTGATCTCGGCGGCCTTCGGCCTGGCCCGCGCACTCTCGGTAGAGGGCGACCGGACCGCGGCGGTTCGCACCCTGGACGAAGTGCCTGCCACCTCAAGGCATTTCACCACCGCGCGGCTGACCAGCGCGGTGACGCTGCTGTCTGGACGTTCGTCCAACGAGATCACCGAGGCCCAGATCAGGGACGCCGCACGCCGGGTGGAGGCATTGCCGGAGACCGAACCACGCGTGCTGCAGATCCGTGCGCTGGTGCTGGGCGCGGCGATGGACTGGCTGGCCGAGCACAAGGCCAGCACCAACCACATCCTCGGATTCCCGTTTACCGAGCACGGCCTGCGGCTCGGAGTGGAGATGGCGCTGCGCGCCCTGGCTCGACTGGCACCCACCCAGGAGCACCGCTACCGACTGGTCGACATGGCCAATGCCGTGCGCCCCATGAGCACGTTCTAGGCCGATGACCATGACCGGCCGGCTTCGGGGCACTTCGGTGGCATCACTGTGCCTGGTGGCCCTGATACCGGCCGCGGCGCCGCTTGCTGCCGCCACGCCGAGTGATCGGATCAGCGGGGTGACGCTGTCACAGACCACCGTCGACGGCCGCGACTACTTCCTGCGCGAGATCACCATCGAACCAGGAGGCAGCACCGGATGGCATTGGCACGACGGCACCGTGTTCGGCGTGGTGCGCGCCGGCACGTTGACCCACAATCGTGCCGACTGCAGCCTCGACGGCGTCTACGGGCCGGGCGATCAGATCACCGAACCCGGCGGACCCGCCCATGCCCACATCGGCCGCAACCTGGGACCGACCCCGGTGGTGCTGGAGGCCGTGTACCTCCTGCCGATCGGTGCCCCGCTGACGCAGGACGCACCCGATCCCGGCTGCGGCTACGCCTGAGGTGCGGCGCCCAGCCGGCGCAGCCGTGGCTCCAGGTCCGTGGCGAACAGGTCCAAGAAGCGCCGTTGGTCGTGGCCGGGCGCATGGAACACCAGGTGGTTCAAACCCCATTTCACGTACTGGCCCACCTGCTCCACGGCCTCGTCCGGGTCCGAGGCAACGATCCAGCGCTTGGCGATCTGCTCGATGGGCAGCGCGTCAGCGGCCTTCTCCATCTCGATCGGGTCGTCGATGGAATGCTTCTGCTCGGCACTCAGGGACAACGGCGCCCAGAATCGAGTGTTGTTCAGGGCCAGTTCGGGATCGGGGTCGTAGGAGATCTTGATCTCGATCATCTTGTCGACCCCGTCGGCGTCGCGGTCGGCGGCTGCGGCACCTTCCAGAACCGCCGGCATCAGCTTCTCGGTGTAGAGCTCCTCACCCTTGCCCGAGGTGCAGATGAAGCCGTCACCGACGCGCCCCGCGTACTTGGCCACCGCCGGGCCACCCGCCGCGATGTAGACCGGCACACCCGACTCCGGCACGTCGTAGATCGATGCGCCCTTGAGCGTGTAGTAGTCACCCTCGAAGTCCACCCGGTCGCCTCGCCACAGCTCACGCATCAACCGCACCGACTCGCGCAGCCGCCCGAACCGCTCTTTGAACTCGGGCCATTCGCCGGTGAATCCGGTCGCGATCTCGTTGAGGGCCTCACCCGTGCCGACACCGAGGAAGATCCGCTCCGGGTACAGGCAACTCATGGTCGCGAAGGCCTGCGCCACCACGGCGGGGTTGTATCGGAACGTCGGGGTCAGCACGGAGGTCCCCAGCACAATCCGGTTCGTGCGCTCGCCGACCGCAGTCATCCAGGCCAGTGAGAACGGCGCGTGCCCGCCTTCGTGGCGCCAAGGCTGGAAATGGTCGCTCACGGTGGCGCTGTCCATGCCATGCGCTTCGGCCGCCACGCCGAGCTCCACCAGCTCCCGAGGTCCGAACTGCTCCGCCGACGCCTTGTACCCGAGTTTTAGTTCCGCCATTCCACCTTTTCTACTCTCCCGTCGGCTTCCTAAACTCACGGGCATGGGTGAGAAGCTCGTGGAGCTCGTTCCGGTAACCGAGCGCGTGTACCTAGCCCGCGGCGAGGCCGTCAACTGGCTGCTGGTCACCGACGACACCGGTGTGATGCTGATCGACGCCGGCTACCCCGGCGACCGCACCGACGTGTTGGCGTCGCTGGGCGCGCTGGGCTACCACCCGGCCGATGTGCGCGCGGTGTTGCTCACCCACGCCCATGTCGACCATTTCGGTGCGGCGATCTGGCTGGCCAAGGCGCACGGCACCCCGGTGTACTGCCACGCCGACGAGGTCGGCCACGCCAAACGCGAGTACCTGGAGCAGGTCTCACCGCTGGCGCTGGCGCCGCGGCTGTGGCGCCCCAGCTGGGCGCTGTGGACCGCGCACGTGGTGCGCAGCGGCGGCCTCAATCGCGAGGGCATCCCCTCGGCGCAAGCGCTCACCGGGGAGATCGCCGCGGGACTGCCCGGCCAGCCGCTCGCCATCCCCACTCCCGGCCACACGCGCGGCCACTGCTCGTATCTGGTGGACGGCGTTCTGGCCAGCGGTGACGCGCTGATCACCGGCCATCCCGTCCTGGCCCACTCGGGACCGCAGCTGCTGCCGGAGCTGTTCAGCTACAGCCAGGACGACAGCGTGCGAAGCCTCAGCGCGCTGGCTCTCCTGGAAACGGAGATCCTGGCGCCCGGCCACGGTGAGGTCTGGCACGGGCCGATCAAAGAGGCCGCTGAGGCGGCGATCGCACGTGCGAGCAAACATTAAGGTCACGATCGGATAAGTGCCCATCTCGCAGTTTAAGAACGGTTCTTAGCCAACGTCTCCGCAGTGGTGGAGCATGCGCCGCCAAAACATACGGCAAGTTCAGGAACGGTCGACAGCGTCGCCCGCGGCCGCGCCTGCGGGCCTGCGGAGTGCACCGCGACCGCGCGTACCTTGGGCGGCACACGGCAATCGCATTCCCTATCCGGAAGGAACCAACAATGTCGAACGCCCACGGCTTCACCATGATTCGCCGGTTCGGCCTCGGTGCCGGACTGCTGGGCGCCACCGCCGCCACCCTGGTCGCCGCCCCGTCGGCATCTGCGGAACCCGACTGCAGTCCGGCAGGAGTTTCCCACACCGTGAACTCGGTGACCGGTTCGGCGCAGCAGTACCTGGCCGCGCACCCGGGTGCCAACGCGGTGGTCAATCAGGCCATCAACGCGCCCAGGCCGCAAGCCGCAGCGGACGTGCGCAGCTACTTCACCGCCCACCCCCAGGAGTACTACGAACTGCGCGGAATCCTGGCACCGATCGGCGAGACGCAGCGGCAGTGCAACACAACCGGTCTTCCGCCGGAGTTAGCCTCGGCCTACGCCGAATTCATGGCGGGCTAACGCCCACGGGACAGGCGCGGGCCGCTGCGACGTAGCGGATGGCCGCCGGCGCGCCGTCGAGCTCGCGGTCGGACAGCCGGGGCAGCCGCGCCGCCGAGAACAGTTCGGCGATTCCGGACTGAGCTGCGGTCCAACCGTTTTCGGTCAGGTACCGGACGACATCGGCGTGTTCTCCCGAATAGAACGGACCGGGGCCGGTGAGGCTCAGGCCCCGTTGACGCCACCGCTCGACCAGCGAAGTGTGGTGTACGGCCTGAGGCTGACTGGGCGGCACCGCGTGGTCAGCGGCCACCCGGCTGCCCGGTGCGCTGAGGGCGGTGACGCCGTCGAGTAGGCGATTCTGGGCATCGGAGGGCACATACCAGACCAGCAGCCCCTCGATGACCCACACGGTGGGCTCAGCGGCGTTGAAGCCCACTCGCCGCAGGGCCACCGTCCAGTCCTCGCGCAGGTCGATGCCGACTGCCCGCCGGTTCACGCTGGGCGCGGCGCCCCAGGACCGCATGGTGGCGGTTTTGAAGTCCACGACATGTGGGTGATCGACCTCGTAGAGGGTGGTCTCGGGAGGCCACCACAGTCGGTAGGCGCGGGTGTCCAGCCCGGAGCCCAGGATCACCGCCTGCCGGATGCCGCCGCGCGCGGCATCGGTGAGAAACGTGTCGAAGTATCGGGTGCGCGCCGCGGAGAACTCGGCAAATCGCGGAAACCCACCGTCCTTGCCGAGCCGACTGATGTCCAGATCGCCGTCGGCCACCCGCGTGCAGAAGTCCAAGCCCACCTCGTGCACCAGCGGCGCCGCGAACGGGTCGTTGATCAGCCCGCGTGACGCCGCAGCGGCCCGAGCCGCTGCCAGCACGGTAGCCATGACTCCGGCGCCGCTGGCCAGGCTCCCGGCGTCATCGCTCTCGCTGTACCCCGCATTCATGGGTTCGCGCCGCGTCGGCGCGGTGTCACTGCGACCTTCTACCGCTGGGTGCGCCGTACACCACCGCCCGCACCTCATCGTCCAGGCCACTGGCCGCCACGAACAACATCTCGTCACCGGCCTGCAGCGCGGCGGTGGTCCGCGGCAGGATCACCTGCTCACCGCGCTGCACTGCGACCAGCGCGGCTCCCTCGGGCAGGACGATGTCGCAGACCTGACGGCCGATCAGTGGATTGTCCTCGGACAGGGTCAGTTTCGTCAGGCTGGCCTGCCCGCGCCGCAGGCCCATCAACGGCACCAGATGCCCGACGTCGATGGCCCCTTCCACCGCGGCGACCATCGCCCGCGGTGTGGAGACCGCCACGTCGATACCCCACTCTTCGGTGAACAACGGCTCATTGCGGGCGTTGTTGACCCTGGCCACCACCCGGGCCACCCCGAACTCCGCCTTGGCCAGCAGCGCGGTGGCCAGGTTGGCCTTGTCGTCGCCGGTGGCGGCGATCACCACGTCACACATCTCGATGCCGCATTCGCGCAGCGCGCTCAGTTCGCAGGCGTCGGCGAGCAGCCACTCGGCGTCCGGAACGGTCCGGGGTTGGTAATGCGCGGGATTGCGTTCGATCAGCAGCACTCGGTGGCCATCGCCGATCAGTTCTCGTGCGACCGATCGCCCCACCGCGCCGGCGCCGGCGATCCCGATGCGCATGATTGCTCCCCTCAGTCCCCGGGTTGGCCCTGCCGTTGCGGGCGTAACACGGTCGTGACAGCACTACTGATTTACTGACAGATAACACGAACCCGCTGACTTTGAGCGAATCACATTCGCGGGTCCCACCGCCACCACCAGTCCGAACGGGGGTCAGATGAGCCTGGAACAGCTCTACCTGGCTCTGCTGATCGGTGGCTTGGTACTGCTGGCCAGCATCATCGCCACCCGCGCGGCCGATCGAGTCGGGCTACCCAGCCTGTTGCTGTTTCTGCTGGTCGGGGTGGTGATCGGCAGCGACGGGCTGGGCCTGGATTTCTCCGACGTGCAGCTGGCCAGTGACCTGGGCACCACCGCGCTGGCAGTGATCCTGGTCGAAGGCGGTCTCACGACGCGCTTCGCCAACATCCGCTCCTTGCTGGCGCCGGCGGCGGTCTTAGCCACCGTCGGCGTCGTGGTCAGCATGGCGGTGATCGCGGTGGCCGCGCACCTGCTGCTGGGTATCAGTTGGCAACTGGCGTTCCTGCTGGGCGCCATCGTCTCGCCGACCGACGCCGCGGCGGTGTTCTCCATCCTGCGCGTGCTGCCACTGCCCAGGCGGGTGGCCGGCCTGCTGGAAGCCGAGTCCGGTTTCAACGACGCGCCGGCGGCGATCGTGGTGCTGATGCTGAGCACCACACCGCTGGTGATCGACCCGGTCCACGCTGTCGGCGCGGTGGTCTACGAGCTGGCGGCCGGATCGGCGATCGGGCTGCTCGCCGGGCTGCTGGGCGCCATGATGCTGCGCCGCGCGGCGTTGCCGGCATCCGGCCTCTACCCGTTGGCGACGTTCGGGCTCGCGATGGTGGCGTTCGCGGCGGCCGCATCGGTGCATTCCAGCGGCTTCATCGCGGCGTATCTGTCGGGTGTGGTGCTGGCCAACTCCGGCCTGCCGCATCGCGCGGCCATTCGCTCCTTCGCCGAGGGGCTCGGCTGGCTGGCGCAGATCGGGCTGTTCGTCTTGCTCGGGCTGTTGGTGAGCCCCAGTCAGCTGTCCGGGGAGCTGGTGCCGGCACTGATCATCGGGGCGGTGCTGTTGCTGCTGAGCCGGCCGTTGTCGGTGGTGGCGTCGCTGATCTGGTTCCGGGTGCCCTGGCGCGAACAGATCTTCCTGTCCTGGGCAGGCCTGCGCGGCGCGGTTCCGATCGTGCTCGCCACGTTCCCGATCGTCGAGGGTGTGCCGGACAGCTATCGCCTGCTCAACATCGTGTTCATCCTGGTGGTGGTCTACACCGTGGTACAGGGCCCCAGCCTGGGCCTGTTCGCGCACTGGCTGCGGCTGATCCCGCGAGACACCACACGCGAGATCCAGGTGGAAGCCGCGCCCCTGGACGTCTTGGAGGCCGAGCTGCTGACCATGACGGTGCAGCCCGGGTCGAAGCTGCACAACGTCTCGGTGCTCGAACTGCGGCTGCCCGACCCAAGCGTGATCACCCTGATCATCCGCAAGGGCGACACCTTCGTCCCGCAGCCCGACACCCGGATCACCGTGGGCGACGAGCTGCTGATCGTCACCACCAGCGACACCCGGTTGTCGGCCGAACGCCGCCTGCGGGCGGTCAGCCGGCGCGGCAAGCTGGCCCACTGGTTCGACGAGTACGGCATCAAGGAGTAGCGCCGTCGCCCCAGGACTCTGCGTCCTGGGCGCAAAAGTGCGCGTGCGCGACGCCCTCAGCGCAGGGTCAGCGAGAAAGGACGATGAGCGGGATCGCCGTCTCGGCCGGGGTCAGCCCGCCGTGGAAACCCACCAATGCCGAGGCCTGCGGCGGCTCGTGTTTGGTCGCCATGATCGCGGTGTCGCCGGTGCACGTGACCACCACATCGCCGATACGCGCCAGGTGTCCCTCGGACACCGGGCCGAACACGCCGGAGGCCACCGCCTGCTCCCGGCTCTGGACCAGGGCCCGCCCGGCCAGACGCTCGGTCCAAGCTCCCACCACATCGGCCGTTGCACCCGGTTCGGTATGCAGGTAGCGGACCCGCGGTTCGCCCGCCACCACCCGGATCCCCGCGCTCAGCACCGGGTCGGCGTCCAGATCGATCCGGGCCCGTTCGGGCACATTGATGCCGCCATGGTCTGCGGTGATCACCAGCGCCGCATCGTCGGGCAGGTTTGTCAGCAGATGTTCCAGCAGCGCATCGACCCTGGCGGCTGCGGCATGCCAGTGCGCTGAGCCGACCCCGGACGCATGCGCCGCGTTGTCGAGGGCGGCGGTGTAGGCGTAGACCAGGCCCGGCGAGGCCAGCTCGGCGACGACGCGGCGCGCGTAGGACTCACCCTTGCCCACCGGACAGAACTGAGCGCCACGGTAGGCGGCCTCGGTCAAGCCGCTGCCGACGAAAGGCTCCGGGAGCACAGCGCGGGCGCCCACGCCGGCAGCACCCAGCCGCTCGAACCAGGTGGGCACCGGCTGCCACACCGCGGGGGACGGATCGTCGCCCCAGAAGATGTGGGTGAGCAGCTGCTCGGTTCCGGGAATGTTGACGGTGAAGCCCAGTACACCGTGCTCGCCCGGCGGCACGCCGGTACCCAGCGAGACCAGGTTCGTCGGCGTCGTGGACGGGAAGGTGCACGACAACTCGCTCAGGTGCCCCATGGTGCCGGCCAGCACCGAGGCCAGCAACGGCGCATCACGGGTCAGTTGCGGTAACAGGTGATAGCCCAGGCCGTCGACCAGCACCAACACCACTCGCTGCACGTCGCCGACCCGCTCGCGCAGACCGAGTGTGTCGGTTGCGTCCGGAACCCCCAGCAGCGCGGCCGTGGAGGGCAGAATGTCGCAGATCGAACCGGGCACCGGTTCAGCCTGCCATCGACCGATTCGGCGCTGCAGCGCAGGTCTGATCGGTACCCATGGCGCCCATGTGCACTCGCTACGCGAACCGCCCGCGTTGCGACACCGCCGAGGCTAGCGTTCTTCGGGTGCGGACACCCCCGATCGACCTCGGCTCCTGGATCGCCCGGCGGGCGGCGGCAACGCCGCACCTACCGGCCATCACCTTCGGTGAGAACACCTGGACCTATCGCGATTTCGCGGATCGGATAGACCGATTGGCGGCCGAGCTGGCCGCAGGTGGCACCCAGCGCGGGGACCGCGTCGGCTATGCGGGTCTGAACCACCCCGACTTCCTGGTGACACTGTTCGCCGCCGCCCGGATCGGCGCGGCTTTCGTCCCGCTGAACTGGCGACTGACCGCCGCCGAGCTGGGCTACATCCTGGGCAATGCCCAGGTACACACCCTGATCGCCGACGCCGAGCGTGCGGCGGTCATCGAACAGGTGCGCACGCAGGCGGGTCTGCAGCGAATGATCGCCCTGGACCCCGTCGCGGGCGTAGAGGTACTCGATGAGCTCCTGGCGCAGCGTGCTCCCCTGGCCGATCCGGTATTCACCGAACCCGATGACATCGCGGTGATCATGTACACCTCCGGCACCACCGGGCATCCCAAGGGGGCCATGCTCACCCACGCAAACCTGTTCTGGAACAACGTCAATGCCCTGCTGACGTTCGACACCAGTCAGACCGACGTGTCGCTGGTCTGCGCACCGCTGTTTCACATCGGCGGCCTCAACGTCACCACGCTGGTGACCCTGCAGAAGGGCGGGCAGATAGTGCTGCTGCCCACCTTCGACCCAGCCGAGGCGCTGCGGCTGATCGCCGAGCACCGGATCACCACCATGTTCGGGGTCCCGGCGATGTTTCTGTTCATGAGCCAGTGCCCGGAGTTCGCCGACACCGACCTGTCGAGCGTGCGCAACTTCGTCTGCGGCGGCGCGCCGGTGCCTGAGCCGCTGATCCGGCTCTATGGCGATCGCGGAATTCCCTTCGCCCAGGGCTACGGACTCACCGAGACCGCCCCCCTGGCCTTGGTGCTGCGCACCGATGAGGTCGGGGTGAAGATCGGCGCCGCGGGCAATCAGGTGCTGCCGTTGTCGGATGTGCGACTCGTCGACGTCGACAATCAGCCGGTAGCCGCGGGTGCGCGCGGAGAGATCTGCGTTCGAGGGCCGCAGGTGATGGCCGGCTACTGGCGAAACCCCGAGGCCACTGCCGCGGTGATCGACGCCGACGGTTGGTTTCACACCGGCGATATCGGGCAGGCCGACGATGAGGGCTACATCTGGGTGCTCGACCGGGTGAAGGACATGGTGATCTCCGGCGGCGAGAACGTGTATCCGGCAGAGGTCGAAGACGTGCTCTACGGGCACCCAGCCGTGGCCGAAGTCGCGGTGCTGGGCACCCCGCACGAAAGGTGGGGCGAGGCGGTGACCGCGGTGGTGGCGCTGCGCCCGGGTGCGACATTGGAACTCGAAGAGTTGCGCGACCACGCGCGCGGCAGGCTCGCGGCGTTCAAATTGCCTGTACGCCTGGAGTTCGTCGACGCCCTACCCCGCACACAGTCCGGCAAAGTGGTGAAATACCATCTGCGCGAGCATCTTTCAGAACAGGACGAAGCGCAGTAGCCGTCTGCACCTTCGAAGTCACCGACAGTGGCCGGTCAGCACCCTGCAGGCATGCTTAAGTTACGGTAAATTCCGGATCGCAGACCCCTGATCCGGTTCGGCACTGTCGCCGCGACCGCCCACCGAGAGGCCCCCATGTCGCGTCAACGCCGCAGCGCTCACCGTCGTCCCCGGGGCCTGGTGATGGGCGCCTCGGCGGCCGTTCTGGCCTTGGGAGTGGGCCCGCTGGGGCTGGCACCCACCGCCAACGCCGATCTGGAAGATCTGCTCGACCCGACTTTTTGGTTCGACCCGGCCAACTGGTCAGACACCGGCTTTTTCACCGAGATCGGCACCGCGGTGTTCGATCCGTCGGCCCTGGGCCTGGGCGACGTGTCGACCTGGTTCGACGGCTTGGGCGCCGCCGACTACTCCACATTCAGCCTCGATGACTTCGCCCAGGGCCTCTATCTGCAGTTGCACACCGGTATGCAGGACTGGATGTCCAGCTCCTTTGGGCAGCAGGTGGGCGACCTGATCAATCCCCTGTTCGCCTCCGGCGCCGTGTGCGGGCTGATCTGCAACGGCGTCGACGGCACGGAGATCGACCCCAACGGCGGCACGGGCGGCTGGCTGTTCGGCGACGGCGGCAACGGTTACGACTCCGACGTCGCCGGGGTGACGGGCGGAGACGGCGGGGCCGCCGTCTGGTTCGGCAACGGCGGGGCCGGCGGAATCGGTGGGGCCGGCGCCGACGGCGGTGACGGCGGCCTCAGCGGCGCGCTCATCGGATTCGGCGGCGCGGGTGGCAACGGCGGTGAGGGCCTGGCCGGCGCGATTGGCGGCGACGGTGGTGACGGCGGCGGCGCGGCCGGAATGTGGTTCTCCGTAGGCGGTTTCGGCGGTAACGGCGGGGCCGGCGGCGACTCACTGAACGGCGTCGGAGGGGCCGGGGGCAATGGCGGCAGCGGTGGCGGCCCCGTCGCCAACGGCCCGACAGACGAAGGCTCGAAACCATCACTGGGAGCCCAACTGTTCAAGATCGGTGGCGCCGGCGGCAACGGCGGGGCCGGCGGTGGCGGCCTGACCGGCGGGACCGGTGGCAACGGCGGCGACGGCGCCCTGTCGTGGGCGCGATTCGGCGGCGTAACCGGCGGGGCGGCCGGTGCCGGTGGCACCGGCGGCGACGCCACCGATGCGGGCGGCGCCGGCGGCAACGGCGGAATGGGCGGCGGGACCTTCTCATTGTTCGGCGGCACCGGCGCCGCAGGAGGCCAGGGCGGCGCCGGCGGCGCCGTTGACGGCGATGACGCCCTCGCAGGAGCCGGCGGCATCGGCGGTCAAGGCGGCTCCGCTTTCGCCATCTTCGGCGGCGCTGGTGGCGCGGGCGGTGGTGGTGGCACCGGCGGCGCCGCAGTCGGTGACGGCAGCACCGCCGGTGCCGGCGGCCAGGGTGGCTTCGGTGGAATCGGCGGGTTCCTGTTCGGCGGGCAGGGCGGAAACGGCGGGACCGGCGGGACCGGCGGCGCTGCCACCGGTGCCGACAGCGTCGCCGGTACGGGCGGCGACGGTGGCACTGGCGGGCTGGGCGCCGTGGTCAGCGGCGGTACCGCCGGCGCCGGAGGTGTCGGCGGAACGGGCGGTGCCAGCACCGGCACCGGTGCCACAGCGGGCAGCGGCGGCGACGGCGGCACCGCCGGTTCGTTTGCCGGTGTCTACAGCTCGCCCGAGCAGTTCGGCGGTGCGCTCAGGCAGCTCTCGGTCCTCTCCGGCAAAACGCCCGAGGAGATCCAGGCCCAGATCGACCGGCTCGCCGCTATGTCCGGAGTTTTGGAGAATCCCCTCCTTGGCTCGATCACCTCGGTTTTCGGCGGTAGTGGCGCAGACGGCGGCGCCGGTGGCGCGGGCGGAGCCGTCATCGGGACCGAGGGTCTGGCCGGCAGCGGCGGTAATGGCGGCGACGGCAGCGGCGGCGGCGGCCTGCTGGGCGGCTCAGGTGCCGCCGGCAGCGGCGGCGCAGGAGGTAACGGCGGCGATGCCAGCGGCACCGACGCCTTGGCCGGCAATGGCGGAACAGGCGGAAACGGGGCTTCTAGCGGCCTCTTCTCCGGAACCGGAGGCAATGGCGGTACCGGTGGGACGGGCGGCGACGGCACCGACGGTGCGTCTGCTGGGTACGGCGGCGCCGGAGGAACGGGCGGGTCAGGCTCTCTCTTCGGCACCGGCGGCGGCAACGGCGGAGCCGGCGGAGCCGGGGGCAGCAGCAACGGCGGAGTCGCCGGGCAGGGCGGGTCCGGCGGCACCGGAGCCGTCGGCCTGGGTGGCCTTTTCAACGCTTTCGAGACCCTCCTGAACGGCGGCACCCGGCCGGAGACAGGTTCGGGCGGCGGTGGGGGCGG
>NZ_MVHH01000032.1 GCF_002086515.1 Mycolicibacter arupensis | reverse complement strand
CACCGTACGTTCGGTCGCCTCCTGGGTCACGGGAGAGCCTCCGCCGCCTCCCCCGGCGCCGGAGGCTCTCCCGTGACCCAGGAGGCGACCGAACGTACGGTGCGCGCACCGCGGCGATTGGCGGCTGACCTACGCAGCGCCGACGACCGTGACCTGCCCAGCCGCACCGATCCCGTCGGGCACGCTTTGTCGAACACCATCGGCGGGCCGGTGGGCCGGCACGCGCTGATCGGGCGGACCCGGTTCATGACGCCCCTGCGGGTGATGTTCCTGATCGCGCTGGTGTTCCTGGCGCTGGGCTGGACCACCAAGTCGCCCTGCCTGCAGACCGCCGGCAGTGGCAGCCCGGACCAGCGGGTGGCCAACTGGGACAACCAGCGGGCGTACTTCCAGTTGTGCTACTCCGATGTCGTCCCGCTCTACACCGCGGAACTGCTGGATCAGGGCAAATTCCCCTACCGGTCCAGCTGGGTGGAGAAGGACTCCTCGGGCAAGGAGCAGACGCGCTACGACGGCCTGCCCGCCGTGCGCTACATGGAATATCCGGTCTTGACTGGCCTCTATCAATACGCGGCGATGGCCTTGGCCAAGACCTATACGGCGATCACCAAGGTGGTGAAGGTTCCGGCGCTGTCGGGGGTCGCCGAAGTGGTGGTGTTCTTCGACATCGTCGCGCTGGGTCTGGCACTGGCCTGGCTGGCGACGGTGTGGTCCACGGCCGCACTGGCCGGACGGCGGATCTGGGATGCGGCACTGGTGGCCGCGTCACCGCTGGTGATCTTCCAGATCTTCACCAACTTCGACGCCCTGGCAACCGCCTTCGCGGGGGCGGGCCTGTTGGCCTGGGCGCGTCGCCGGCCGGCGATGGCCGGGGTGCTGTTGGGCCTGGGCACCGCCGCCAAGCTGTACCCGCTGCTGCTGTTGATTCCCCTCGTGCTGCTCGGCCTGCGCACCGGGCGGCTCCGCGAGGTCAGGCGCACGGTCGTGGCCACCGCGCTGAGCTGGCTGGTGGTGAACCTGCCGGTTCTGCTACTTGCGCCCCGCGGCTGGAGCGAGTTCTTCCGGCTCAACTCCCGTCGCGGCGATGACATGGATTCGGTGTACAACGTGGTGCGATCGTTGACCGGTTGGCAGGGCTTCGACGGCGACCTGGGGATGTGGCAGCCCCCGATGGTGCTCAACGGCGTGGTGGCCGGCCTGTTCGCGCTGTGCTGCGCCGGCATCGGCTATGTGGCCCTGACCGCGCCCCGCCGGCCGCGAGTGGCGCAGCTGGCGTTCCTGGTGGTTGCGGCGTTCCTGGTGACCAACAAGGTCTGGAGCCCCCAGTTCTCGCTGTGGCTGGTGCCGCTGGCGGTGCTGGCGCTGCCGCACCGCCGGCTGCTGCTGGTCTGGATGACCATCGATGCCCTGGTCTGGGTGCCGCGGATGTATTACCTCTACAGCGTCTCCGACCGCAGCCTGCCCGAGCAGTGGTTCACCGCCACGGTGCTGGTGCGTGACCTCGCGGTGCTGGTGCTGTGCGCGCTGGTGATCCGCCAGATCTACCGCCCCCAGCTGGACCTGGTGCGAGAGCACGGGTGGGTCGATGATCCAGCCGGTGGCGTCCTCGATCAGGCACCGGACGCGCCGCCGCCGTGGCTGCCCGCCCGGCTGCGGCCGGCACCGGCTGCACCGGTCCAGCACAGAACCGAGGAGCCGGCGGGGGTGGGTCGGCTATAGGGTTTGTGCCCGTGCGGAAACCTCCGTGGCTGGCGTGGGCGCTGTGGGACTGTGGCGCCACCGGCCTGAACGCGATAACCATCAGTTTCGTCTTCTCCGTCTACCTGACCGCCTCGGTGGGGGCGAGCGCCGGCCAGTCCTCGGCGAGCTGGCTGGGGCGGGCGATGGCCGTCGCCGGGATCGCGGTGGCCTTGCTGGCCCCGCTCACCGGAAGCTCGATCACCGATCCTCGGCGACGGCGCCTGGCGCTGATCATTCTGAGCGGCACGGTCGCGGCGTTGACGGCATCGATGAGTCTGATCCGGGACGACCCGCGCTATCTCTGGGCGGGCTTGGCGCTGTTGGCTGTGACGGCGGCGTGCAGCGACCTGGCCACCGTCCCCTACAACGCGATGCTGCGCTCGGTCACCACGCCGGCCACGGCAGGCCGCGTCTCCGGCTTCGGGTTGGCCGCCGGCTACCTGGGTAGCGTCGCACTGCTGCTGTTGGTCTACGTGGGCTTCATCGCCGGGGACGGGGACAACGCCGGGCTGTTGGGCCTGCCCAAGGCCGACGGAGTCAACGTCCGCGCGGCGATGCTGCTGACGGCGGCCTGGTTTGTGCTGTTCGCCCTGCCCCTGCTGAGAAAGTCGCCGGCCCCGATGGTCGACGAGTCGGCGGCGGCGCTGCCGGACGGCGCGGTCCGGGGGTTCCGGCAGCTTCGCGCCGACCTGATCGCCGAATGGCGTCGTGACCGCAACATCGTCTACTACCTGTTGGCCAGCGCCGTTTTCCGGGACGGGCTGACCGGCGTGGTGGCGTTCGGGGCGGTGCTCGGCGTCAAGGTGTACGGCATCTCCGCGGCCGATGTGCTGCTGTTCGGCGTGACGGCCAGTACGGTGGCGGCGATCGGGGCGGCGCTGGGTGGGCTGCTTGACGAGCCGGTCGGGTCCAAGCCGCTGATTCTCGGCTCGCTGGCGTCGATGATCGCGGTCGGCGTGGTGCTGCTGGTGCTCTCGGGCCCCCTGGCCTTCTGGGTGTGCGGGCTGCTGCTGTGCCTGTTCATCGGCCCGGTGCAGTCGTCGGCGCGGACCCTGCTCCTGCGGATGAGCGCCACGGACAAAGAGGGCCTGGCCTTTGGTCTCTACACCACCACCGGCCGGGCGGCGACGTTCTTGGCCCCCACGCTGTTCTTCACCTTCGTCGACCTGTTCGGTGCCGACCGGGCCGGGCTCGGTGGGTTGCTGGTGGTGCTGGCCGCGGGCTTCCTCGCGATGGTGCCCATCCGGTCCCCGAAAGACCCCGAGGACATAAATAGTGAGATTGCGGCCACATAAGCGTACTGGGGTCTACCGACATGTTAATCGCGGGGTGACCTTGCTGTAATCTCGCGAACGCGATGACTACCCCCCTCACTTCCCCTGCGAGTCCGTCTACTTCGTCAGTCGCCGTGATCGGTTTGGCGTGCCGGCTTCCCGGCGGCATCGACTCGCCGCAGCAGTTCTGGCAGGCCCTGCTGCGCGGAGCCGACTTCATCGACGAGGTTCCTGCTGACCGGTGGGATGCCGACACCTACTACGGCCCGGAATCGGGTGTGCCGGGCCGATCGGTGTCGCGGTGGGGCGCCTTTCTGGACACCGTCGGAGCCTTCGATGCCGGCTTCTTCGGGATGACGGAGCCGGAAGCCATCGCGATCGACCCGCAACACCGGCTGTTGCTGGAGACCTCGTGGGAAGCCGTCGAGCACGCCGGCCTTGACCCGTCGACCCTGGCGCGTTCGCAGACGGGAGTCTTTGTCGGCCTGACGCACAGCGACTACGAGGTGCTGTCCGCCGAACACGGCGCCCCCGAGGGGCCGTACGGCTTCACCGGGACCAGCAGTAGCCTTGCGTCCGCTCGGGTCTCTCAGGCACTGGGTCTGCACGGTCCGGCCCTGACGGTGGACACGGCGTGTTCCTCCGGTCTGATGGCCGTTCACCAGGCGTGCCTGAGCCTGCAGGTCGGCGAGAGCGACCTGGCGCTGGCCGGTGGCGTGTCGGTGATTCTCGAACCCCATCGTTCGGTGGCGGGCTCGCAGCAGGGCTTGCTGTCGCCGACCGGCCGGTGCCGGTCCTTCGATGCCGACGCCGACGGATACGTGGCCGGCGAGGGCTGCGTGGTGCTGCTGCTCAAGCGATTGCCGGAGGCCATCCGCGACCAGAACCGCATTCTGGCCGTCCTGCGGGGCAGCGCGGCCAATCACGACGGAAGTGCCGGGCTGGGAGCAGAACGCTCGGAGCAGGCGCAGATCGCGGTCTATCGATCTGCGCTGGCCGCCGCGGGCGTGGAACCCGCGACGGTGGGTCTGGTCGAAGCCCACGGGCTGGGCAACCCGGACGCAGACCGGGCCGAATACAAGGGACTGGCCGCGGTCTACGGCGCCGACGCCCCCTGCTTCCTGGGATCGGTGAAGGCCAACTTCGGGCACTGCCAGGCAGCCTCGGGGCCGCTGGGACTGTTGAAGGCGATTCTCGCGGTGGACCGCGGCACGGTGCCCGAACACCTGAACTTCGCCCGGCTGCCCGATCAGTTGGCGCGGGTACAGACCAACCTCGTCGTGCCGCAGGAGAACTCCCCGTGGCCGGCACCGGCGGACCATCCGCGCCGGGCGGTGGTCTCTGCGCATGGTCTCTCGGGCACCAACGTGCACATCGTCGTCGAACAGTCGCCGGTACCGGCGCTGCCGGACTCACCGCCCGCGTCCCCGCAGGATCCCCAGCCGGCGCTGCTCTTCCCGATCTCGGCGACCTCGGCCCAGCAACTGCGGCAGACGTCGGCCCGGTTGGCGGACTGGATCGATGAACACGGCACCGCACTGACCGGTGCCGACCTGGCTGATCTGGGCTACACACTGGCCCGCGGCCGGGCGCACCGGCCGATCCGAACGGCCGTGGCGGCCAGCAACTTCGGGGAGCTGGGCCAGGCGCTGCGCCACATCGCCGAGAACGACCTGCCGTATCAGCCCGCCGTCGGGCCCGATGGCCACGGACCGGTGTGGGTGTTCGCCGAGCACATCGCCCGATGGACTGGGCTGGCGGAGCTGCTCATCGCGGACCCGGCCTTCGCCGCTGCGATCGCCGCGGTGGAGCCGCTGGTCGCCGAAGAATCGGGTTTCTCGCTCACCGAAGCGATCTCCGTCGAGGCGCCGCCGGCCGAGGTCGAACGTCTGCACCTGACCAGCTTCGCCATCCAGGTCGGCCTGGCCGAAGCCATGAAGGCCTACGGAGTCACACCCGGCGCGGTTATCGGTCATTCGCTGGGCGAGGTCGCGGCGGCCGTGGTGGCCGGCGGGCTGACCCTGCGAGACGGAATCCGCGTCACCGCCCGCCGGTCCCGGCTGTTGTCGCGAATCGCCGGCAGCGGCGCCATGGCTACCGTGGAACTGCCTGCGCAGCAGGTGCTGTCGGAGTTCTCCATCCGCGACGTGTCCGGCGCGGTGCTTGCCGTGGTGGAGTCACCGGTGTCGACCACCATCGGCGGTGACGCCGAAGCCGTTCGTGATCTGGTGACGGCCTGGCAACAGCAGGGAGTTGCGGCATACGAGGTGGCCGCCACCGCCGCGGCGCATTCGCCGCAGGTCGAGCCGATCCTGGAGGATCTGGCACGCGATCTCAGCGACCTACAACCGAGCCCACCCGAAATCCCGTACTTCTCCGCAACGCTGTGGGCTCCACGCGACCGACCGGCCTTTGACGGCGCCTACTGGGCGGAGAACCTGCGCTACACGGCGCGGTTCGCCGCGGCCGTGCAGGCCGCGATCAAGGACGGCTTCCGAGTGTTCGGGGAACTGGCGCCACGCTCGGATCTCGCGGCGGCCATCGAACAGAATGCTGTCAGCCTCGACACCCAGATCGCGGCACTGGCCGCGGCCCCCAGTGAACCGGAAGCTCACGCCTGGACCGGGTTGCGCGGATTCGTCGCCGACTTGCACAGCGTCGGAACCGCGATAGATTTCGCCGCGCACTACCCCTCGGGACGTCTGGTGGAGGCACCTCTGCCGAGCTGGGACCACCGGCAGCTGTTGTTGAGCAGGGAGAGCGCAGATGCCGCCCCGCGGGGTGCGGCCGTCCAGGCCGTCCACCCCTTGTTGGGAGCCCACGTTCACCTGCTGGAGGAGCCCGAACGCCACGTCTGGCAAGGCGACGCCGGAACCGTGGCACACCCGTGGCTGGCCGATCACCGGATCCACAACACGGCCACGCTGCCCGCCGCCGCCTACGGCGAGATGGCCCTGGTCGCGGCCCGCATGAGCCTGGGCGAGTCGGCCGAGGTGCGTGATCTGCGGTTCTCCCAGCCGCTGCTGCTCGACGAGCAGACGCCGGTGTCCTCGGGGGCAGTGGTGGGCGTCCCCCCCGGCGTCCTGGATTTCGCCGTGACCACGCACCAGGATCGAGAACGCCTGAGCTGCGCCACCGCGGTGTTGCACGCCGCGGCCGACGTCGGGCAACCGGCGGCGCGCGACATCACCGCTGTGCTGGCCGCGCACCCCGCGCGCATCGATGATGCCGAGCTGCACAAGGCAGCCGGTGCACACGGCATTCACCAGGGTCCCGCCTTCGCCGGCGTGACGGCGATCCGCTACGGATCGGCGCAGCACATCGTGGGCGCCACCGCGCTTGCCGAGATCACCTTGCCGGGGCCGTTGCGCGCCCAGCAGGCGCTGTACGACATCCACCCCGCGCTCCTGGAGGCGTGCATCCGCTCGGTGGCCCTGCGGCCCGACGCCCCGCGTGGGGCCGACGGCGCGGGGCTGCAGCCGGTGAGCGTGCGCAGGCTGCGCCGCTATGCCCTGATCCGGGACGCCCGCTACTGCCTGAGCACCGTGACGGCCACCGGGGCCGACGCCTATGAAGCAGACCTGGAGCTGCTGGACGCCTCGGGTGCGGTGCTGCTGCGCGCCGAAGGCCTGCGATTCGTCGCCGGCGGAACCGAGCGGGAGGCCGCCGAGCGCACCCTCGAGGAACGGCTTCTCACCATCGAGTGGCAGCGTCGCGAGACACCCGATGCCGGTGCGGCCGGCTCGGGACGCTGGCTGCTGCTGAATATGGCTGATGCGGCCGATCCGCTGGCCACCGGTCTGGCCACCGCATTGGCCGGTGCTCACGGCGAGTCGGACGTCGTGGCGTTCCCGCAGCACCGTGAGGCGCAGCCCGCAGATGCGCTGCACGGCGCACTCGAGGGCCGCAACGGGGTAGTCGTCATCACCCCAGCCGCTGAGGGCGGTTCGGCGTCACCGCAACGCGGCCGCGACGTGGTGGCGGGTCTGCTGCAGCTGGTCAGGCAGATGGCGACGCTGCCCGGGGAAGCGCCCCGGCTGTACGTGGTGACTCGAGGAGCCGCCGCCGTGCAGCCGGCGGATCGGATCAACCTCGAGCAGGCCGGGTTGCGTGGGCTGATGCGGGTCATCGACTCCGAACATCCCCATCTGAAAATCACCGGGATAGACCTCGACAGCGACACCGCCGGGCAGGATCTCGCGCAGGTCGCCGCGCAGGTGCGCAGCGGATCCGAAGAAGAGGAAACCGCATGGCGTGCGGGCGCGTGGTACACCGCGCGGCTGCGCCCCGGTCCCTTCGGCCCCGCCGACCGGCGAACCACCGTGGTCGAGCACGGACGCGACGGTGTGTGCCTGCACTGGGGACACTCGAGCGCCAATGCAACGTGGGAACTGGTCACCCTCCCGCGGACCGCGCCGGCGGCCGGGCAGATCGAAGTGGCGGTGACGGCCACCGGAGCCATCCCCGACGCGTTGGCCAACGTCGGTGGGCTGGCCGACTTCGCCGGTGTGGTCACCGCGGTCGGCGCCGAGGTCACCGGACACCAGGTGGGCGACCACGTCGCCGGCATCTCTGCCGAGGGCCGGCTGGGCACGTTCGTGACCTGCGATGCCCGCCTCACGGCCACGCTGCCTGCGCAGGTGCCGTTGGCCGAGGCCGCCGCGCTGCCGACTGCATACGCCACGGCATGGCTTGCCCTGCATGACTTGGCGCGCATCGCGCCGACCGACACGGTGTTGATCCACCGCGCGACCGACGGCGTGGGTCAGGCGGCGCTGGCGGTAGCCCGCGCGGCCGGCTGCGCGATCTTTGCCACCGACGACACTCCGCAGCGGCGACAACGGTTGCGCGACATGGGTGTCGAGCACGTCTATGACTGCTGCACCGCCGACTTTGCTGACCGGATCCAGCAGGACACCGGCGGACGCGGGGTGGACGTCGTGCTCAACTGCCTGTCGGGACCGGCGCGACGTGCCGGAATCGACGTGCTCGGGCACGGCGGCCGGTTCGTCGAGCTGAGCGCGGGAGACGTCGATGAGGTCAGCTGGTTGAGCCTGCTGCCCTTCCGGCGCAATCTGTCGCTGCACGTCGTCGACGTGGCGGCGCTGGCACACAGCCATCCACACACCGTCCAGCGACTGTTGACCACGGTCTATCAGCAGATAGCCCAAGGGCTGCTACCGATGCCGCCCACCTTTCACCAGCCGCTGCTGGGTATCGCCGGGGACCGGAAGCACTCTGCCGAGAGCGACTGTGCCGCAACGGTAGTGATCGACGCACCGCACAGCGGTGAGTCCATCGCGGTGATCCCGCCGGAGCAGGCCCAGCCTTACCGGGCCGACGGCGCTTACATCATCACCGGAGCCACGGCGGGCCCCGGCATGTACCTGGCAGCCGAGATGGCTGCGGCGGGCTGCGGCCGGCTGGTGCTGAACGGGCCCGCGGCACCAGACAACGACGCCCTCCAGGTCATCGAGCGGCTGTGCGCGGCCGGCAACGATGTCGAGCTGGTGCACGGCGACATCGCAGACCCCGAGACGGCCAGCAGGCTGGTTGAGGTGGCCACCGCGACTGGCCTGCCGGTGCGGGGCGTGCTCCATGCCGTCAGCGCCATTGCGCAGGCCCCACTGGTCGAGGTCACCGACGACCTCATCGACCGCTGCTGGGCGCCCAAGGTCGACGGCGCGGTGAACCTTCACCGGGCTCTGAGGGAAGGCGTCGCTGCGCAGCCGGTGGACTGGTTCTGTGTGTTCTCCTCGACGGCGGCGCTCATCGGGTCGCCGGGGCACGGGGCCACGGCCGCCGCGGACAGTTGGCTCGATGCGTTCGGGCACTGGCGACGGCGCCAAGGCCTGTCGGCAACGGTGATCGGCTGGGGCCCGTGGGCCCGGCCCGCCGGCGCCACTGATCGCGGCGCGGAGGACCGCGCCGCGATCAGCTATGCCGAAGGCGCCCGTGCTCTCGACGCGGTATTGCGTTATGGCCGAACGTATTCGGGATACGCGCCGGTCAGCGGTGCGCCATGGCTGACGGCGTTGGCGCACCGCAGCCGGTTCGCCGAAGCGTTCAAGGCGGTGCGCCAGGGCAGTCCCGACGCCGAGCGATTCCTTGCCGAGTTGAAGCAGTCGCCGCGCGACGAGTGGCTTGGCGCCATCGTTCGTCTGGTGTCCGACCAGATGAGTCTGCTGCTGCGCCGCACCGTCGACCCGGATCGACCGTTGCCGGAGTACGGCCTGGATTCGCTGGCCAGCTTGGAGTTTCGGACGCGCATCGAGACCGAGACCGGCGTGCGCGCCGGACCGGCCCAGCTCACCACGGTCCGTGGCCTGTCCCGGTATGTGTGCGACCAATTGGTGGCACGTGTGGAGCAGCAGGAGCCCGTCGATGTCGGGTAGGGGGACTGGGCGGGCCGCCGCCGTGGGTTGGCAGCCGAAGTGCGTTCGCCGTGAACAGAGGAGCAGATGTTGCGTGTAGGGCCGTTGGCGTTGGGGACGCTGTCAGATTGGGAGCCCGAGCCTGGGCCCACCGTGGTGTGGCAACCGTCTGCCGCGGCGCTGGCCGTCGCGCAGGCGGCGCCGGTCAACGCGGTTCCGGCCAGCTACATGCAGGAGCAACACATTCGCGGGTACATCGACCAGACCGCCGTGGGTTTGGACTATTCGCGTCTGATGGTGCTCAGCTGTGACATGGCGGGCCGCTGCGACCGGCGGGCCATCGACTACATCATCAACGCCCACGTTCGACGGCATGAGACCTACCGCAGCTGGTTCGAGCACGCCGACGACGGGCGCCTCATCCGACACGTCATCGACGACCCCGCCGACATCCAGCTCGTCGCCGTCGACCACGGCGAACTGACGCTGCCCCAGGTCCGCGAGCTGCTGAACGAGACGCCGGATCCCTTGCAGTGGGATTGCTTCCGGTTCGGGATCATTCAGGGCAAGAGCCACTTCACCTTTTTCGCGAGCATCGATCACGTGCACGTCGATGCGGCGGTCGCCGGGGTGACTTTGATGGAGCTCTACTTCATGTACAACGCCCTGGTGGCCGGCGGCGCACCCCTGGAATTGCCTGCCGCGGGCAACTACAGCGAATTCTGTATTCGCCAGCACCAGTTCACCTCTGCCCTCACGCTGGAGTCTCCCGAGATCGCGGCCTGGCGGTCCTTCGCCGAGAGCAACGGGAACACCCTGCCCGGTTTCCCGCTGCCGCTGGGCGACCCCACGCAGCCGTGCCCCGCGGCCATGGTCACGGTGAGCATGCTCGGGGAGAAGCAGACCGTCGACTTCGAGACCGTCTGCACCGACGCGGGCGCCCGCTTCATCGGTGGCGTGCTGGCGTGCTGCGGCCTGGCTCAGCAGGAATTGACCGGTAAGGGCACCTACTACGGGCTCACCCCGCGGGACACCCGAAGGTCTCCCGACGATGACCTGACGTTGGGGTGGTTCACCGGGCTGATCCCGATCACCGTCGAGGTCGGGGACAGTTCGTTCGCCGACGCCGCCACATCCGCGCAGGTGTCCTTCGATTCGGGCCGAACCCTGGCCGATGTGCCCTACCAGCGGGTCCGGGAGCTGGTGCCGACCTTGGACAAGCCACCGCCCAACTTTCCCGTCGTCAACTTCCTCGACGCCGGGGCGGCCCCGCTGTCGGCACTGATCGCCGCCGGTCTGGATGACCTCAACATCGGCGTGTACAGCGACGGCCGCTACTCCTATCAGATGTCGGTGTACGTCATCCGGGTCGGCGAGGAGACGGCGGCCACCGCGGTGTTCCCGGACAACCCGCAGGCCCACGAATCGGTGGCGCGGTATCTGGCCGTGCTGAAATCGGTGTTGGAGCGGGTCGCCGCCGGCGGCCATGGGGCACATCTTGGTTGAGCCGACCCCGGTCGCATCAGCGATCCAGAGCACTCGCCGCCGGCGGAGGTGAACCCATCTTCGGTCGGTTAGGCGAACTCGTGGTGCGGCGGCCCTGGCCGGTGATCGGCTTCTGGGCGCTGCTGGTGGTGCTGCTGCCCGTGTTCGCGCCGTCCCTGACCGAGATGGCGCAGCGCCATCCCGTGGCGGTCCTGCCCGCCGATGCCCCGTCGGTCCGGGCCTCAGCGCAGTCGGCCGCCGCCTTCGATGAAGAGGGCTCGGAAAATGTGCTGACCGTGCTGCTCAGCGACGAGCAGGGCTTGAACCGCGCCGATGAACAGGTCTACCGCACGCTGGTGGATCGGCTGCGCGAGGACACCGACGACGTGGTGATGCTGCAGGACTTTCGGGCCGCGCCGGCGCTGGAGGAAGTCCTCGTCAGCAGTGACGGCCAGGCGTGGATTCTGCCGGTCGGGCTCGCCGGGGATTTGGGTACGCCGGAGTCCTACGAGGCTTACCTGCGAGTCTCGGAGATCGTCAAGCAGACCGTTGCGGGATCAACCCTCACCGCTGACGTGACCGGCCCGGCGGCCACCGTTGCCGACCTGACGGAGGCCGGCGCGCGGGATCGGCTCGCCATCGAGTCGGCGATAGCGGTGCTACTGCTGATCATCCTGGCCGTCATCTACCGCAATCCGCTCACCATGGTGCTGCCCCTGATCACCATCGGCGTCGCGCTGCTCACCGCGCAGGCGGTAGTGGCGACGGTGTCGAAGACCACCGGCATGGCTGTCTCGAACCAGGCCATTGTGCTGCTCAGCGCGTTGATCGCCGGGGTGGGAACCGATTACGTCGTGTTCCTGGTCAGCCGGTATCACGACTACGTGCGGATGGGTTCGGGCAGCGCCGAAGACAGTCACCAAGCGGTGCGGCGCGCGCTGAGTTCGATCGGCAAGGTGATTGCCGCATCCGCGGCGACGGTGGCGGTGACTCTGCTGGGGATGGGTTTCGCCAAGCTCGGGGTGTTCGCCACCACCGGGCCGGTCCTGGCGATCGGGATCGCGGTGGCCTTCCTGGCCGCGGTCACCCTGCTGCCGGCGATCCTGGCGCTGGCCGGCCCGCGTGGCTGGGTGGCGCCGCGCCCCGAACGAGCGGCACGGCTCTGGCGGCGCACCGGGGTGCGGATCGTGCGCCGGCCCAAGACCTATTTGGTCAGCAGCCTGGCGCTGCTGCTGGCCCTGGGCAGTGGGGCGGCACTGATGCGGTTCAACTACGACGACCGCAAGCAACTGGCCGGTTCGGTGGACAGCTCCATCGGGTATGCGGCGTTGGAGCGGCACTTCCCGGTCAACCAGACGATCCCCGAATACCTTCTGGTGCAGTCGCCCAACGACTTACGCACTCCCTGGGCGCTGGCCGACATGGAGCAGATGGCGTACCGGATCAGCCAGATTCCCGGGGTCGCCGCGGTGCGCGGCGTCACCCGGCCCACGGGCGAATCACTGGAGGAGGCCCGAGCCACCTACCAGGCGGGTGAGGTCGGCGATCAGCTGGGCGATGCTGCCGGTCTGATCGCCTCGCGTGACGCGGACCTCGATCGGTTGTCCACCGGCGCCAGGAAGCTGGCCAACGGCCTCGGCGATCTGCACGCCCAGGTGAACCAGTCGGTGGGCAGCGTTCGCAGTCTGGTCGACGCCCTGGCCTATCTGCAGAATCAGTTCGGTGGATCCAAGACGCTCGGTGAGATAGACCAGGCGTCGAAGTTGGTCAACAGCATTCGCGCGCTCGGTGACGCGCTCCAGCTCAACTTCGCCGGTCTCGCGGCGAGCTTCGACTGGGTGGATCCGGTGACCGAGGCGCTCGATGTCAGCCCGACCTGTGATGCCAACCCTGTTTGCGGTACCGCACGCGCCGAGTTCCACAAGTTACAGAACGCCCGCGCCGCAGGCACTCTCGATGAGATCTCCAACCTGTTCCGGCAGCTGCAGTCGGCGCAGCCCTCGCAGACGGTGTCGTCGGCGGCCAGTGGCCTGAGTCGATCGTTGCAGTCGGCGGCGGCGTCGTTGCATGCGTTGGGATTCGACAATCCACGACGGATGCAGCGTCAGATCATCGACATGCAGAACGGCACCAATGATCTTGCGGTCGCCGGCCGGCAGGTCGCGGACGGGGTCAAGCTGCTGGTGGACCAGACCAAGGAATTGGGTTTCGGACTGGACGCCGCCTCCGCCTTTCTGATGGAGATGGGGCACGAGGCCTACACGCCCGCTATGGCGGGATTCAATGTGCCGCGGGAGGTGCTGGCCACCGAGGACTTCAAGAGCCTGGCCCACACGTTCGTCTCTCCGGATGGGCATTCGGTGCGCTACATCATTCAGACCGATGAAGATCCGTTCAGTACCCGAGCCATGGACCAGGTCAACGCCATCTTGGCCACCGCCCAAGCGGCGCAACCCAATACCACTCTGGCGGACGCGACCATATCCATCTCCGGGTATCCGGTCACGCTGCGCGACATCCGTGACTATTACGAACGGGACATGCGGCTCATCGTCGTCTTGACGACGCTGGTGGTGCTGCTGATCCTGACCGTCCTGCTACGGGCCGTCGTCGCCCCGATCTATCTGGTGGGTTCGGTGATTGTGTCCTACCTGTCGGCCATCGGCCTCGGTGTGTTCGTCTTCCAAGTCATATTGGGTCAGCAATTGCATTGGAGCGTGCCAGGATTGGCGTTCGTTGTGTTGGTGGCCGTGGGAGCCGACTACAACATGCTGCTGGCGTCACGACTGCGTGATGAGGCTCCGCTGGGCGTGCGCACCAGCGTCATCCGTACCGTCGGCTCAACGGGAGCGGTGATCACCGCAGCGGGACTGATATTCGCGTCCGCCATGTTCGGGCTGTTGTTCGCCAGCGTCGGGGCCGTCGTGCAGGGCGGGTTCGTGATCGGGGCAGGCATCCTGGTCGACACCTTCGTGGTCCGCAGCATCACCGTGCCCGCCGCCGCAGCGCTGCTCGGACGGGCCAATTGGTGGCCGGCGCGCCCGTGGCTGCCGCAGGCCCCGGAGTCGGGGAGCGACGCCTGACCTTGCCGGTCAGCCGGTGAAACCGAAGAAGCTGCGAACCTTGCCGACGGTGTCGTCGATGGCGCTGCTGGTCTCGGGGCCCAGTACCTGCACCACATCCATGCCCGCCGGCGACACCGAAATGGGCCGGGTGGCCGGGTCGTCGTTGCGGGAGTAGCCGGCGTCGACCTGGGGCTGCAGGAATGCGTCGAGCTGATCGACCACGTCGTCGGGCATGCCCAAGAAGCGCAGCGGCATGGTCAACGGCAGGTGGTTGATCGGAATCAGGTACGACGTCGTCGTGGCGCCCCGGGAATTGACCGTGGAGCGGATGTTCTGCGCCGGAACGTCGGCGGGTGTGGTGAATGCCGAGGGCGTGTGCACGATCGCCGAGCCGAGCAGGGCGTTGGCGACCGACCACAGGTTGTCGGGGCGGTCGGGGAAGTCGGCCATGCCGTCGTAGGCGGCGACGATCCGGTTGGAGTCGTACTGGCTGTCGACCTCCGGGGGCATGACGTAGTCCTCCAGGGGCAGCCGGCTGCCCGGGGCGAAGAGCCCGGAAAGAAAGCTCTTTCCGAAAGCGTGCTTACCCATGGGGGAGCCGATCGTGGTGAACTGCAACATCTCTGGGGGCGGCGCGGTGGGGTCCGTGGCGAGCCGGGCCTGCTCCTTGTCGAGCGCCATGGTGCCCTGCGACAATCCGATCGCGACGGCCGGCTCGGTTCCGCGACGGATCACCGCGTCCAGGTTGTCGGCAGCGGCGTCCACCGCGGCGGCCACGGTGACGTCGTCGTTCTTGGCGTCGGGCGCGAACACGGTGGGGACCCACCGGAACATCGCCCCCGCCGGGTAGTCGATGATCTCGCGCTTGCGGTTGGGGAAGTAGCCCGCGCCGGCACGCCGGGTGTAGTCGGCCCACGGAATGCCCGGTGGCCGGGCGCCGCCGACCGCGTAGACGACCTCCGCGGCGGCCGCCTCGCCCACCGGCGGCGGTGTGGGCGCAGGCGCAGGCGCAGGCGCAACCCAGGGGGTGTCGAGCGGGTGCTGCGGGGCCGCGGTAGCGGTACTGGCGCTCAACCCACTGGCCGACCCGGCCAGCCATACCGCAAGAGCTCCGGCGACCAGTCGTTTCATCGCTAACCCCTTCAACCGTGCAGGCCCGCTGTCGGACCCACTGTTCACCATCTCACAAACCCAGAAACCCGGCAGTGCACAAGACGCCGCCCACGGTGGCCAGCAGGGCTGCTACCTGCCCTGGTCGACGCTGCCGAACCCAGTTGTTCAGCGCGGCCATCACCGCATGGGTGGCCTCGGGAACCACCAGATAGGCCAGCAGCGGAATCTCCACCAGCGCGAACGCCACCACGTTGAACGTCAGCAGTGCGGCGACCTGTGTGCCGGTGGGGGCGCCGGAGGCGACGATGACCGCCAGCGCCGCCAGATAGTCCAGCGACGGCAGCGCGATACCCAGCCCGGCCGTGCCGGCCACCCACAACGAGCGGCCCCGCAACAGCCGCTGCGCCCGCGCGGACATCCTGGCCGGCACCGATGCCGACTCGGCAGGGCGCGTGCCGTCTCGCCGGGCGGTGATGACCCGGATCGCCAGCACGGCGGCCGTCAGCAGCGCCAGTGCGCCGATAGCCACCTGGACCCTGGGCAGGGTCAGGCCCGAGGCCTCGGTCACCGTGGGCGGCAGGAATAACAGCACCACCAGGCCGCCGGTTGTGCCCATGAGGAAGCCGCCGCACAGGAAGGCCATCAGCTGCAGCGCCGGTCTGGGCCGATTCAGCATCAGCAGTGTCAGGCCGATGCGAACCGGCTCGACGCTGGTTGCGGCGGCCATCACCAGCAGGGCTAACCACATACCGAGTTTGTGGGGCGTTGCCGCGGCCCGCTCATCCGTCCATGCGGGTGAACTGGCGCGTCTGGTACTGCTCGACGCACGCAGCGCGGCGCACCTTGCCGCTGGTGGTGATGGGAATCGATCCCGGGCCCACCAGCACCACGTCGGCGACGGTCACTCCGTGGTGCTGCGCGATGGCCGCTTGCACATCGTTCTTGAGTGCCGAGAGCCGCTGCGCGGTGTCTTCCGCGGATTCCGGGCGAGCCCGAACCTCGATGATGGTGACCAGGGTTTCGTCCTCGTCGACGGGAACCGAGATCGCCGCGACGCGGCCACCGCTGATCTCCTGCAGGGTGGCTTCGATGTCCTCGGGGTAGTGGTTGCGGCCCCGGATGATCAGCAGGTCCTTCATCCGGCCCACGATGAACAGCTCACCTTCGGAGATGAACCCGAGGTCGCCGGTGCGCAGCCAGGGACCACTCGGGGTGCCCTCGGATGCCCGGACCAGCTTCGCCTCGAACACCTCCTGGGTCTGTTCAGGCTTGTTCCAGTAGCCGGCGGAGACGTTGGCCCCGGCGGTCCAGATCTCGCCGACGGTGCCCGCCGAGCATTCGGCGCAGGTGTCGGGGTCCACGATCCGCACCACCGGCGATTTCGGAACGCCGTAGTTGAGCAGGGGAGTGCCCTCTTCGGCCGGGCAGCGCTGCGCGCTGCCGCGGGTCAGCTTCTCCGACTCGAAGTAGACCGTCTGCGGGGGGCATTCCACATCGAGGGTGGCGACGTAGAGCGTTGCCTCGGCTAGCCCGTAGGCCGGGTGCAGTGCGCGGGCCCGGAAGTTGTGGGGACCGAAGCGGTTCATGAAGCGATCCAGCGTGGCGGGGTGGACGCGCTCGCTGCCGCTGACAATGCCGAGCACGTCGCCCAGGTCGCGGCCGGCGAGGTCTTCGTCGGTGGTCTTGCGGACCGCGAGTTCGAAGGCGAAGTTCGGCGCCGCCGAGAACGCCCGGCGGTGGTCGGCCATCGCCTGGATCCAGCGGGCCGGGCGCTGCAGAAATGCCACGGGGCTGGTCAGCTCGCAGCGGTAGCCGCCGAGGACGGGTGCGATGACGCCCAGGATCAGGCCCAGGTCGTGGTAGAAGGGCAGCCACGACACGATGGTGGTGTCGGGCGGTGCCACCCCGTTGAATTCGGGGAAGTAGCCCGCCATGAACTGCCGGAAGTTCACCTGAAGGTTGCGGTGCGACACCATGACGCCGGCGGGAAGCCGGGTTGAGCCGGAGGTGTACTGCAGATACGCGACCCCGCCTGAGTCGACGGGCTGCTCGCCTATGCTGACGCTGGCGTCCAGGTCCAGTGCATCGACCTCCACGACGGTGGCGGTGGCGTCGGCCCCGGATTCGCGGACGTATTCGGCGACCAGGCCTGCGGCCGCGGTCGTGGTCAGAACCACCGAGGGCGTGGTGTCGGTGAGCACGGCGCTGACCCGCTCGTCATGGGCGCCGGGGTGGGGCACCGGCAACGGCACCGCGATGAATCCGGCCTGCATGGCTCCCAGGAAACCCGCAATGTAGGCGAGGCCCTGCGGGGCAAGGATCACCGCCCGGTCCCCGGCGGAGCCGTGCTGCTTGAGTTCCTTGGCGACGTTCAGCGCGCGGCGATACATCTGTGACCAGGACAGCGTCTCGGCGACGCCGTCCCAGTCCTGCTCGTAGTCGGTGTACGTGAAGGCGGGTTCGTCGGGGGAGAGGAACGCCCGTTCGCGCAACAAAGTTAATAGGGAAACATCTGACATGGCGGTGAGGCTACCGCCATAATGCGACATTCGCCGGGTGAGCGTCACACGGTGGCCTCGACCCGCGATTTCGTGGCGGCCTGCCTGGTCCGGTAACCTGGCCCGGTTGCCGACGCAGGCGACCCTCCTGCCGTGGACATCTCCACGGCCGCACTACGACCATAGGAGGTGATGAGGTTCCCATGCGTCCATACGAAATCATGGTCATCCTTGACCCCACTCTCGACGAGCGCACCGTTGCCCCGTCCCTGGAGACGTTCCTGAACGTCATCCGTAAAGACGGCGGTTCGGTGGACAAGGTCGACATCTGGGGCAAGCGCCGCCTGGCTTACGAGATCGCCAAGCATGCCGAGGGCATCTACGCGGTCATCGACGTCAAGGCCGAGCCGGCCACCGTGTCCGAGCTCGACCGTCAGCTCAGCCTGAACGAGTCGGTGCTTCGTACCAAGGTGATGCGCACCGACAAGTCGTAGGCGACTGTCGCAGCCGTTGCGTAGGCTCATGCTGCGAATGCAGCATCAAGCGCTGACACCGATCCTAGGAGGGCCCCGTGGCTGTAGGTGACACCACGATCACCGTCGTTGGAAACCTGACCGCGGACCCGGATCTGCGGTTCACCCCCTCGGGGGCGGCGGTCGCCAACTTCACGGTGGCGTCCACCCCGCGGGTCTTTGACCGGCAGAGCAATGAGTGGAAGGACGGCGACGCGCTGTTCCTTCGGTGCAACATCTGGCGTGAGGCCGCCGAGAACGTGGCCGAGAGCCTCACCCGCGGATCGCGGGTGATCGTCACCGGGCGGCTGCGGCAGCGGTCCTTCGAGACCCGCGAGGGCGAGAAGCGCACCGTCTACGAGGTCGAGGTCGACGAGGTCGGCCCCTCGTTGCGGTACGCCACCGCCAAGATCAACAAGGTCAGCCGCGGTGGCGGCGGAGGCGGCTTCGGCGGGGGCGGCGGCATGTCAGCCCCGTCCGGCCCGTCGGGCGCGTCCGGCCCGGCCGCGGAAGACCCGTGGGGCAGTGCTCCGGCGTCCGGCTCCTTCGGTGGCGCCGACGACGAGCCGCCCTTTTAGACAAACGAACCACAGCACGAAAGAGATAGGTAGATGGCCAAATCCAACAAGCGGCGTCCGGCTCCTGAAAAGCCGATCAAGGCTCGCAAGTGCGCATTCTGCTCGAACAAGAAGCAGGTGATCGACTACAAGGACACCTCGCTGCTGCGCACCTACATCAGTGAGCGGGGCAAGATCCGCGCCCGTCGTGTGACCGGCAACTGCGTTCAGCACCAGCGCGACGTCGCGCTCGCGGTGAAGAACGCCCGCGAGGTCGCGTTGCTGCCCTTCACCTCGTCGGCGCGCTAGCCGACCACTCAATCTTGGAGAAAGTACGAAACGATGAAGCTCATTTTGACCGCTGAGGTGGACCACCTCGGAGCGGCCGGAGACACCGTCGAGGTCAAGGACGGATACGGCCGCAACTTCCTGCTCCCGCGGGGGCTGGCCATCGTCGCCACGCGCGGCGCGCAGAAGCAGGCCGACGACATCCGTCGGGCCCGCGAGACCAAGCAGGTGCGCGACCTGGACCACGCCAAGGAGCTCAAGGAAGCTTTGCAGGCGCTGGGCACGGTCACCTTGCCGGTGAAGACCTCCGGCGACTCGGGCAAGCTGTTCGGCTCGGTCACCGCGGCTGACGTGGTCGCCGCCATCAAGAAGGCCGGCGGGCCGAACCTCGACCGGCGGATCGTCCGGCTGCCCAAGGCCCACATCAAGGCCGTCGGCAGCCACCCGGTGTCGGTGCACCTGCACCCCGACGTGAACGTCGACGTCACCCTCGACGTCGCCGCGGCAAACTAGCACATACCGCAGCAGCCCCGGCAGCGCCCTGATCGGCGCCGCCGGGGCTTTGCTGTGTTCGGACGAGGTTCCATCAGGTTAGCGCTGGCTAACTTTTAGGCCCGTGTGCATGGGTGGGGTCGTTTACTTTGATGTGGAATCGCGTCTACCTGTCTGCAAGGCAACACGCCCAAGACGGCAACCAATGACGACACGCCGAAGAGATTGTGCTCCACAATCAAAACACCCCTTGCTACCGCTTCTACCTGCGGGGATAACGCGGGTTAGAAGGGCAATCCACAAGTCATCCCCACCGATCCAAACAATTGCGGGAAAGGTGTGCACACTTAATCCACACCTTTGTGAACAAGCCCGTTTTGTACGGCCGCCAGCAACGCCTACCGTCAACGCGGCACGGCAGGGCGGGATTGTCGGTGTCCGCTGTTAGGTTGCGGCAGCAACGTCGAAAAGACGTTCGAGTGTGCCGGTGGAGAAGGTGGGGCGCATGGCGGTAGTCGACGACCGTGGTCATTCTGAGCTTGAGGAGCCGCCACGCGAGGACGTGGGCCGCCAGCCACCCCAGGATCTCGCCGCAGAGCAGTCGGTGCTCGGGGGCATGCTGCTGAGCAAGGACGCCATCGCCGACGTGCTGGAGCGGCTGCGGCCGGCTGACTTCTACCGCCCGGTGCACCAGAACATCTACGACGCGATCCTGGACCTCTACGGGCGCGGAGAGCCGGCCGACGCGGTGACTGTGGCGGCCGAGCTGGACCGCCGCGGCCTGCTGCGCCGGGTGGGCGGCGCCCCATACCTGCACACGCTGATCTCCACGGTGCCGACCGCGGCCAACGCCGGCTACTACGCCACGATCGTCGCGGAGAAGGCGATCCTGCGCCGGCTGGTAGAGGCCGGCACTCGAGTAGTGCAGTACGGATACGCCGGTGCTGAGGGCGCCGATGTCGCCGAGATCGTCGACCGGGCCCAGGCCGAGATCTATGAGGTGGCCGAACGGCGCAGCTCCGAGGACTTCGTACCGCTGGAAGACCTGCTGCAGCCGACCATGGACGAGATCGACGCGATCGCCTCGCACGGCGGTATCGCGCGCGGTGTGCCGACCGGCTTCACCGACCTCGACGAGGTGACCAACGGGCTGCACCCGGGACAGATGATCATCATTGCGGCGCGGCCCGGTATGGGGAAGTCCACACTGGCACTTGACTTCATGCGGTCGTGCTCGATCAAGAACCGGATGGCCAGCGTCATCTTTTCGCTGGAAATGAGCAAGTCCGAGATCGTCATGCGACTGCTCTCCGCTGAAGCCAAGATCAAACTCGGCGACATGCGCTCGGGACGGATGACAGACGACGACTGGACCCGGCTGGCGCGGCGGATGAGTGAGATCAGCGAGGCCCCGCTCTACATCGACGATTCGCCGAACCTGACCATGATGGAGATCCGCGCCAAAGCCCGCCGGCTCAAGCAGAAGGCCGACCTGCGACTGGTGGCGGTCGACTACATGCAGCTGATGACCTCCGGCAAGAAGGTCGAGTCGCGCCAGCAGGAGGTCTCGGAATTCTCCCGGAATCTCAAGCTGCTGGCCAAGGAGCTCGAAGTGCCGGTGATCGCGCTGAGCCAGCTCAACCGTGGGCCCGAGCAGCGCACAGACAAGAAGCCCATGCTGGCAGACCTCCGCGAAAGTGGAAGTTTGGAGCAAGACGCGGATATGGTTATACTTTTGCATCGCCCGGATGCTTTTGAACGGGACGACCCGCGGGGCGGCGAGGCGGACCTGATCTTGGCCAAGCACCGTAACGGTCCGACCAAAACGGTGACCGTAGCGCACCAGCTGCACTTGTCGCGGTTTACGAACATGGCGCACTGAGAAGCTACCAATGTTGTAGGGTCTCACGCTCCGTGTCATATTCTCAGCGGTGGTGTCACCTCCGTGTCACCTGTCTCAACTCGTGTCATGCGGGTAGGGGTATCGAGAAAACGCGATAGCCGATTAGCTCTCGTGGAGTATGGCGACAATGGGGCCCGCGCGCATTGGTCATATCGAGCGGTTTGCGGGAAATCTGTTGAAGGCGGCCCGGAGTCAGATCGGTGTACCGCAGCGTCAGCTCGCCGAACTGGCTGGCGTGCCGCAGTCGACGGTCGCCCGTATCGAATCAGGGGCTCGGCAGCCGTCACTGCCTGTGCCGGCGCTCATCCTGGCTGCGGTCGACCTCGAAGTCAGGATCAACCTGGCTCCCTACGAGGGTCACGATGACGTACTTGATGCTACTGACGCACGTCTGACGCCGGACCAGTTGGCTCGGCGGCGCGCTGATCAAGGAGCCTTTGCGGTTGCTCTCCGGGACGAGGTCGACGACCTATGAAGCGGGGAGGAACACCTCGACGAGCTGTCCGTTGACATCCCCGTACGGCAGCCGCCTCGGCTCGACTCATATTGTGATGAACGTCACAATCCGTGGAGTCACTGTTGGGGGTTGCACAACTCTGCGGATCGCGGCGGGAGTGTCCAGGGCTTTTGCCGCAAATTAAACAGCGGCGTGACGGTCTGCGTGTTCACGAATTGTGTCAGGCTGATTGACGGCGCCTGTTGTTATACAGCAGAACGACGAGACTTTCTGTCCTGCAGGGTGTTTGATACCGGTATAGCACCGGCGAAACGCCGGCAGCCCACCGAATTCGGGAATAGCAAATAGCGGAAGGGAGTCCTCATGGATCGCCCAGAGCTTGGAGTTCGGGACAGAATGCGTGTGGAGTTCCGGCTTCCGCGCGCTTCCGCTGAGGCTGCCTATCAGTGCGCTCGTGAGTGGAACGTGTCGTTGTCAGAAGCTGGGGCCAGGCTCATCGACCTGGGATACGAACGAATCGCCAGATCGGCGACCATCTCCGAAATCGTCAGGGCGCCAATGTATGGCGAACCCTTGGCGGATAGTCAAGCCGAAGCGAGCGGAGGACCGACGAGACCGGACTGACCAGTTGTTGTCGCACTGACAACGCATTAGAAATGCCGAAGGCCGGGCGGGCACCCGGCCTTCGGTAGCGGTACACGTACCACCATTCACCTCAATCCCCATGCGAAGGGACTTTCATGAGTTCAACTTATCCGACCGCGCTTGTCAAGACGGGGTCGCCTGTGTCGGCCCGTCGGGCGGGCGCACACACGCCTGAGCTGGCTATCCAGGTTGATCGACGCGCCGCCGTGATCTCGTTTCGTACGACCACAGGCGATCAGATCCAGACCGCTGATTGGGCGGATGCCGCTGCGGTGCTCTCGGCACCGTTGGCCCCGTGGCGGACCTTCCGGTGGTGGTATGGCCAGCAGCACTACTCAGGAACCTACTGGGCGAAGACTCAGAACGACCATGTCATCTACGAGTCCCGCCTGGAACTGGCACGGCTGCTCTACGCCGATTTCGAACCGGCGGTCACCTCCATTGCGGCCCAACCATTTCTGATCGAAGCCGATGTCGACGGCAAACGGCGCCGACACATCCCTGACTTTCTACTCAGTACCCGAAACGGCCCGATTGTCGTCGACGTCAAGCCGCGTCATCGCGTCGGCGTTCCCAAAGTCGCTTACACCCTGGCCTGGACGCGCCACCTCATCGAGGACCGGGGATGGGACTACGAGGTGTGGAGCGAACCACCACCTGTTGAGCTGAACAACATTCGGTTCCTGGCCGGCTACCGCGATGAGCGACGGATCAATAGGGACGTCCTGGACGCCGTGAGCCGCCTCGACGTCGAGGGCCTCACTATTGAGCAGGCGATAACAGCCCATGCCGGCCTGCCTGTTCCACTGGTGCGGTCCGCTCTGTGTCATCTGTTGTGGTGCGGGGCCATCGCCACCGACCTGGATGCACCTCTGCAATCGACTGCTGTCCTACGCAAAGGACCGAACTCATGATGGGCCGCCTCCGCATCGGCCCGGGCAGCCGACTGAGCTTTTATGGCGAGCTGATCGAGATCGTGGAAATCCGCACAGGATTCGTTGGTAACAGCGCAATCGTCAAAACGGTTGGTACCGAGCAGATTCGCCGCATTGCCTTGAGCACACTTCTGGCCTACCGCCACGACGAGCCCAACGACGAGCCCAACGAATCCGGGTCGTCGGACTGCCTGGAGGATGTGGCCGCCACGATCCTGGCGGTGATCAGTGAGTCGGAACGCGTCCGGATCCGGGACTGCGCTGCCCATATCCGCGAGGTCCTCACCGGATACCGCTCTGGCAGCGCAGAAGCGAGCGAAAAGGGCGAGCCCCGGCCGGAGTACGACCCCGCCCTGCCCCAGACAGACAGGTACAAGGCGAAGGCAGCCGAGCTCGGCGTCAAACTGCGCACCATTCAGCGGATGGTGGCCGCCTTCCGGCAGCACGGGGAGGCAGGGCTTGTCCAAAGCAAACAGGTGCGGGTTCGCAATCTACCCAGGGTTGACGACCGGTGGCGCGAGGCCGCCATCGAGGTCATGGTGGAACATGTCGATCAATCCCGGCCCTCGCAGACTGCGGTTATCAAGCATGCTAACGCCCGTGTCATTGCCCGCTACGGTCCCGATGTCGTACCAATCCCGAGTCGCGCCAGCGCATTTCGCGTCTTAACTGTCCTCGAGGCCAAGTACGCGACCTTTCGGCTCAGCACCAAACGAAACCGGGATATTGCTGAGCGTAATCCGGGAACCTATGGGAAATTGCGACCGACCCGGCCAGGTGAATACCTGCTGATGGATACCACCAGGCTCGATGTCTTCGCGATGGATCCCCTCACGCTGCGGTGGACCCAAGTGGAGCTCACCGTGGGCATGGATTGGTACACCCGCTGCATCACCGGCCTGCGCCTGACACCGGTGTCGACGAAGTCGGTGGACGCCGCGATGGTGCTATACCAGTGCTACCGGCCGCCGGACGCGCCCGCCAGCTGGCCGAAAGAAGCGACCTGGCCCGAACACGGCATCCCTCGATCGGTGCTGCTTGACGTCGATGCGATCGACCGTGACGGCACTCGCGCCGCTTGGCCGGCGATCGTTCCCGAAAGCCTGATTGTCGACCACGGCAAAATCTACGTCTCCGAGCACCTGACGAGTGTGTGCCAGCGCATGCAGATCTCGATCCAACCCGCACGATTGCGTATGGGGCGTGACAAGGGTCCCGTCGAACGGTTCTTCCTCACTATTAGACAAGACCTGCTCCAGTACCTCCCCGGCTATAAAGGCCCGGATATCCATTCCCGCGGCCTGGCCCCGGAACATGAGGCGCACTTCTACATCGATGAACTCGAGGCGATCATCCGAGAGTGGATTGCGGTGGTGTACCACCGACGACCTCACGACGGACTGGTCGAGCCAGGACTTCCAGGATTGGACCTGTCCCCGGCGACCATGTTCGAGCACGGTCTTGCCCGCGCCGGCTACATCGAGGCCCCGCAAGACCCCGATCTTGCCTACGAATTCCTCGCAGTCGAGAAGCGCACCATCCAGCATTACGGCGTCGAGGTCGGTGGCCGCCGGTACAACGGGCCATCCTTGGACCCGTACCGCGGCCAGCGCAGCCCCTACCCCGGTGGGCGATGGCCAGTCCACCGCCATCCCGACGACATCAGCTGCGTCCACTTCCGCGACCCGAGCGATCAAAAGTGGCACACCCTGATGTGGGAGCACGCACCAGCGCTCACAGCGCCCTTTGGCGACGATGCCCTCGCCTTCGCCCGCAGCCTGGCACGCAAGAAATACACCTACCCCAATGACGAGCTCGCGATGGAGCTCCTACTGGAACGGTGGAACCTCGGACTGGGCAAAGCCCCGACCGAACGACGCCTGGCCTTGCGCCAATCCCGCGAAGACGAATTGCTCTGTGCCACGACAGGCAGCACGCAGCAATTGGTGCAGGCGCTGTCATCCGTGCAACAGGCACTGCCGGATCAGACCCCTGTGGAGGATGCGGACGGCACCGGCCGCCCCCCAGTTGAACCGCCGTCCGAGGACGACTGCGGAGACGACGACAGCAGCGATGACCCTGACGACTTCTACGCCACCGCATGGGAGGACGCATGACCGCCTCGGTGCAGCCGCCGCCACACCCGGCGAACCTGGACAATCTCACGCTGGCGCGCAACGAAGGATTCTTCGCTTTCGCCGAGGCCCCGGTGCTGACCCGTCCCGAACCGCTGACCCGGGCAGGGATCAAGGCACTCGGCGAGGCCGCGCTGATCGACTACAACGCCCAACGACGCACCTGGCACGCCAACCTCGGACCCTTGCGGACACCGCAACTCGCCGAGCTGCACGAACAACTCTGGGACATCGTCGACAGCAACCATCAAACCGGCGACAAACCCAAAAGCGCTGTCGCCATTGACGGATACCCCGGACTGGGGAAGACCACCGCAGCCCTAGCCTTCGCCCGCGACTTCCACCGCCGCGAAATCACCGAACGCGGATCGGCAACGCCAGGAGGGCACCGGCGAATCCCCGTCTGTCGGGTGGGCTTGACCGGCAACACCGGCATGGTCGATTTCAACCGAGCCATGCTCGACTACTTCGGCCACCCCGGCACCCATCGCGGGACCGCCGCGCAGTTGGCCCACCGAGCCCTGGACTGCGTACTGGCCTGCCAAACCCGCCTGTTGATGATCGACGACCTGCACTTCCTGCGCTGGCGCAACACCCAAGGTGTGGAAATCAGCAACCACTTCAAATACATCGCCAACGAATTCCCGGTCACCATCATCTATATCGGCGTTGGGCTGACCAAGCACGGGCTGTTCTCGGAGGGGTCGTCCTACCAGGATGCGATCATCGCCCAAACAGGCAGGCGTACAACAAAGCTCGGGATGGACGCATTCACCATCAAGACCAAGGCAGAGCGCAAACGATGGCGTGATCTCCTGTTGACCCTGGAGCGCCGGATTGTCCTGGCCGACAGTCACCCGGGCATGCTGGCCGATGAGCTCTCCGACTACCTGTATGCCCGATCCACCGGGCATATCGGATCACTGATCACGCTGGTCAACCGGGGCTGCCAACGCGCCGTGCGGACCGGATCCGAACGGCTTACCCGAGACCTACTCGACCGGGTGAAAAACGACGAAGCCTCAGAGAAGGCCCGCCAGGAACTGCAGTCTGCACTGCAAGCCGGCAAGCTCACCACGCGAGTCAGCGTGCGAGCGTCATGACCGACATCCGACGCATCCCCATCAATGTCGATCCGATTGCCGGCGAAGCACTCGACTCCTGGCTGGAAGCACTCGGGCACCGCACCCACACCAGCTGGGGCGATCTCCGCGTAGCGGTCCACCTGACCGAGCCAGCGCTTCACTCGGTGCCCCGCTGGATGATCAGACTGACCCCGAATCAGCAGACCGCCCTGCATGCGGCCACCGCGGTGAACTCGACAGTCCTGTCGGCAATGACGTTGTCGCACTACGACGGCCGAGCGGCAGCGGTGATAAAGACTCCTACCCGCTTGGACACCACCTTCCCTTGGGGGCCGCGGCCCGGCTCGCGCTACTGCCCGCATTGCCTGGCCGAGTCCGGTGGCCGCTGGAAGCTGGCCTGGAGACTTGGATGGACCTTTACCTGCCTCGAACACAGGTGTTTGCTCGCCGACGCCTGCCCTGCCTGCGGTGTCCGCCCCCGAATCCGGCAGTTAGCCGCTGACGGCATCCCACGACCGGGACACTGCGCAGCACCGGCGGACAATCGCACAACCCGGGCCGAACGGTGCGGAGCGGATCTGAGCACCGCTGAAGTCCTCACCTTCGACAACGACGAGCATCGCGTCCTGCGTGCCCAACGCCGAATCAACGACATCATCACCGCAGATGTCGTCACCAGCGGTGTCTATGCCCACGATCCGCAACAACCAGCCAAGGTGCTCGCCGACATACGGGCAATCGCCGTCAAAGCGCTCACTTATGCCAGCCCACCGGAACTCGAACCGATCATCGGCAAGGATCTGCTCACCGCCTACCAGCTGGACCATCCACAACTGCCGACCGCACGGGCGGCGAGTCCCAGGAAGTCACTCGTTGTACAGGCGCCGACGGCTGCGAGCGTAACCGTCGCGGGCGCCCTCACCGCACTACAGGCTCTCGACCAACGAGATGTACAAACCGCAGGCGACTCACTGCGGTGGCTGATCACCGCGATCCGCTCACGCGGCGCCCACTCGTCCACTACGCGCCTGGCGTGGACGGGAGGCATCGCTGGCGCTGCCCAACTTGCAGCACTAGGCCCGAGCCTCAAACCCAGCGAACAACTCCGATTCCGCACCACCAGCAACTGGCCGGCTTTCCCGACCCGAACATTGGGTTGCATCACCGAGGTTGACAAGCTCCCCACCTCACTCTGGCAGAACGTCGCCCTACGGTTGACCGTCCCCGGGAGTCATCTGCGTCAGCTGCGACCGGCGCTCTCGGCCGCAGTATTGCTCATCGACACAAAGACGAAACTGTCGCCGCTGGCCCGCAGCATAAGCAGCCCACTCGACGACCATGGGGTCTCGCGCGCTCTGCAGCTCCTCAACCAACACGCCAACTGGATCGATATCAGCAAGGCCCTGCTGTCCCTGGTTGAACACCTCGCCCAATCAACGGTCCCGATCAACTACTCACGCCGCCGCCGTCTTGACTACCGCGAGTTGCTGCCCGACGACACCTGGCTGCGCATCTGCCGCGAAACCGGCGCCACCAGCCGCGGGCCGGCCCGCGCCCAGGTGGCCCGAGCCTATTTGCAAGAACGCATCTCCAGCATGCCGGTCGGTAGCGAGAACATCAGCCCCGCTCTACGGACCAAAATCGCCGACTTCCCCTACTACCTCACCGCCGAGCTCAGCTACGCGCTCGATCACGTCGCACTGGAATTCCTTGCCGAGCAGGGGGTCCGGGACGAACCAGTACATTTCGAGCCAGACACAGACTTCCTGGAGGGCCTACGTCTGCCGGGCCAGAATCCCGACCACGTCGATCTCGACGCTCTGCACCGCGGCATCCAGCAGGGGCTGTTCCTCGGCCACGCCGCCGAAGATGCCGGCACAGACCTCGACACCGCCCGCTACCTCCTCACCTGCCACCCAACCCCATCGGCCGCCACCGACCTCAACGCCTACCGCCGCGCCAAAGAGGCCTACCCACGCGAGGCCTTCATCGAGCAGTACGCACTCTGCGGGTTGAGCCTTGCCGAGATCGCCGACCAGGCTGGTGTCAGCCGACAGACCATCGCGCGCCTGGCCGCCGACTACCAGATCGAGACACGCAAACCCGGCCGAGCAACCAAGCACACCGTTGACCCCGACTGGCTCTACACCCAATACGTCACCCATCAACGCCCGCTACCCGACCTCGCCCGCGAACGCGGCGTCAGCACGACAACGATGGCTCGATGGGCGAAAACCCATGGTGTACCCCTACGGACACGGGGAGGAGCGGCCAGGAATAAGGCCAAGATCGCCACCTGACTCGGCGCCATTGGCTGCACCGAATGCCGCGTCCTACGCTGCGAGCAGGACAGGAGTAAATCGATGAGCAGCTATACCGACCGTCGCGCGCAGGTTCTGGCTGATCTCACCCCCGAGGATCGGGCCGTTTTCGATGAGGCCTACGCGACCGCCAGCGTGGTAATCGAGTTGGCCGAAACCGCCTACCGTGCACGCGAAGCCGCCGGACTAACTCAAGTCGAACTGGCCCGCAAGATGGGCGTCACCCAGTCAGCGATTACCGCCATCGAATCCGGCGTCCGTACCCCTACGTTCGAGCTGCTCGAACGACTTGCTCGTGCCTGCGGCCAACGACTCACGATCACGATCGACGCGGCCTCAGCGCGGTATCCGGGGACTGCCCCCGGCCAGGTTGACTAGACGAGCCCGCCGCCTCACGGACCGCTTACCGCCAAGTGCATTCGGAAGTCCGTCACCCGTGAACGCCCACTACCGGATCTCGCCCGCGAACGCGGCGTCAGCACCACCACCATGGCCCGATGGGCGAAAACCTACGGAGTACCGTTGCGACCGCGCGGAGGCGCCAGGAATAGCGCACAGGTCGCCACATGACGCCGATGACGCAGGCAAAACGCCACGGGCCTCAGGCGAAACTCCCGGCCCGCTCATTGGCAATCGCATCGAGCACTTCGCGGGTCCGCCGCCGTCGGATGAGATCCGCAGGCCGACGGTCACCAAGGTTGGGGTTCAGCCCGACGAGCCAGCGCTGAGCGTTCTCGATCGAATGCAGCTGCAACAGGTGGGCCATAACGACTTCGAGAAGGTCCACCCGCTCCGCGTTGACCCCATCGATTGCATCGCCGTCCTGCCACCGCGCGACCTGTGCGGCGTCCACCCCAAGTAGCTCCGCGAGACGCCGCGAGCCGAAGTCACGGCTGAGCGCGGTCACCTTCTGCTCCGTGGGTACCGGCATAACCCAACGCTAGCCCGCGTCGTCATTGCGGGCGACCTGGTAGGCATCGCAGGGTACGGCAACCACAGTCGCTCCGTCGCTCGGCAACGACAGCTACCCGCTGGCCCTGTCACCCCCACCGCGGATACTCCACGCCATGCCGACTGGTTCCCCAGGCCGAGGGTCTTGCCGCCGATCCGACGTGATCGAGCAAGGTGGCCTCGGGCGATTGCCTAAGGTCTGTAGACGCAACTATCGACAGCTGAAGGCGCAGGCATGGGTTCCATTCACGAGGTGATCGAGGCGTTCCGCAAGGCGCCGTCGAACTCCGAGCGTGGCACGAAGTTCGAGCAGCTGATGGTGCGCTACTTCGAGTTGGACCCGATGCTGGCCCAGCAGTACGACGCGGTATGGCGCTGGGTCGACTGGCCCGGCCGCGCAGGCAAAGCCGACACCGGGATCGACCTGGTGGCCCGCGAACGCGACACCGGCGATTACACGGCGATTCAGTGCAAGTTCTACGAGCCCACCCACACCCTGGCCAAGGGTGATATCGACTCATTTTTCACCGCATCGGGCAAGACCGCGTTCACCAACCGGGTGATCATCTCCACCACCGACCGGTGGGGCAAGAACGCCGAGGCCGCCTTGGATGATCAGACCAAACCGGTGCAGCGCATCGGGATGGCCGAGATCGCCGAATCGCCGATCGACTGGGACATCGCCTGGCCCGCCGGTGACCTGCACGTTGACCTATCGCCGGCGCTGAAACACCAGCCGCGACCGCATCAGGAACAGGCCATCGACGCGGTGTTCCGCGGGTTCGCCGCCGGCAACGAGCGCGGCAAGTTGATCATGGCCTGCGGCACCGGCAAGACCTTCACCGCACTCAAGATCGCTGAACGCACCGCCACCGACAATGGCGGCGCGGCGCGCATCCTCTTCCTGGTTCCGTCGATCTCCCTGCTGAGCCAGACGCTGCGAGCTTGGACTGCTCAAACCGAGCTGGACTTGCGGGCCTTCGCGGTCTGCTCGGACACCAAGGTCTCGCGCACCGTCGAGGACTACAACGTCCACGACGTACCCATCCCGGTCACCACCGATCCACAGCGCCTTGCCGATGAGATGGCGCACCGCAAGCGTGCCAAGGGTCTGACGGTGGTGTTCTCCACCTACCAGTCCCTGTCGGTGGTGGCGGAGGCGCAGAAGCTCGGGGTCGATGAGTTCGACCTGGTGATCTGCGACTTTTCCTCTCACCCTGACGCTGTGCGACACGTACGGGAACACGCTCAAATGCGGCTGTGTCGTACAGCTCGCCGGTACTGTTCACGACACCTGGAATGGGTGACCGGACAACGACTCGGTTGGGGGTGCGGGTGCACTCGGGAACGCTGGACTACTTCGTGCAAGCCGCGAACCATAAGGACCAGTCCCAGAGCTTCTCGATATTCGACGTCAGCACCGCCAAGATCCACACCCGCAGTGACCGCTGGCTGAGGACCTTCTCCGAGGGAACCCAGCGCACCTACGCCTACCACCTTGTCGATCACCTGCGATGGCTGAAAGCAGTCAACGCGTCCGAGGAATCAGTGGGTGTTGATGAACTGCGTCGATACATGGCGCTGTGCGGTGCCGAGCAGGCTGGGCCTTTGGGGACTCCGTGGCTGGATGCACCACTCAGTGCGTCTGCACTGCAAGTCCGCGCGGCGGTCCTCAAGGGCTACTACCTCGATGTCACGTCGCGCGAGGCGATCAATGAGGAGTTGAAGACGCAGCTCACCGCGACCAGGCTACCCACCCGCGCCCTGAAGGATAGGCAGTTCCTTGCCCACGTATCCGCCCGGGACGCGCCGGTCAATCCGCTTGCGCCGCAGTCGCCTCCGCGACGTCATCCTCGCCTCATGCCCGACGGGGTAACGGCTGCGCTGATGGATTGTGTCAACACTGCCCGTGATCGCATGATCGTGACGTGGCTGAATGACTCCGGCGTCCGAGTCGGAGAACTCTGTGGGTTACAGCATGCTGATCTGCACTTGCGGGCTAACCATGAATGCGGCGAGGAGCGGCTCGCTCATTTTCACGTCATCAAGCGTTCGAACCCGAATCGGGCGCGGGCCAAACGCGGTCGGCCGGCCCGCCTGGAAGATGGTGTCGTGCGCGGCGGCAGCGTCCGCTACGCAAGTCCGGCCATGATCGAGACGTACTTGGAATACCTGACCGACGAATACTTTCAAGTGCGCGGATTAGCGACGAGCAATCTCGTACTTGTGCAGTTGCAGAACCAGATTGGCACGCCGCTGTCGACCCACGGGGTGCGGCAGATGTTGGCGCGGGCCGGAAGACGGGCAGGGGCGGGGAAGGTGCGCCCGCACTCGTTCCGCCACACGTGGGCGACAGCTTTGACCGAGGCCAGCGGCATACCCGCACTCACCGCGAAGGCGGGTGGTTGGTCCAGCGCGAAGACCGTGGAGGAAACCTACCTCCACCTCGCAGCCAGTGATCTCGTCAGCAAGTCCTTGGAGCGCGTCTGGAGCCGGAACGACTTATGAGCGACAGTAGCAACCTCGCATACGACGACCCAGGGCCCGTTGCGCCGGCGACCGTGCGGTTGCTGCGCGTCTCGACGGTCGACGCTTTCATGAAACTTTCGCCGTTGCAGCGGTTCGAAGAGCTCATTGCGGCAGATCATTTCGACGCATACTTGCGCGCGGAACCTATCAAGTTCGACGGGCGCCATCCGAACTACGGGTATCTGTGCGATATCCCGGGCTGCGAACGGTCGGCGGCAGGCGGTAGAGACTTCTGCATGAGACACCTCGACGAGCTACTCGCCGCCGAGAAAAACGGGATACCAGAAACGGATTGGCGAGAACACGCCATCCCGTTGAAGCCCCCCGCTCACATCAACATGTCGCGCACCGGCACCGTTTCCCTAGCTGGTTTACCGTCACTTGCCGCGGCCGAAATCCGATATGCGCTCTACGCTAACGCGACGTCACCACGGCCAATCAGGTGGAGTCCGAAATGGTTGAGGTCGCTGATTGCTGGCCTCGAAGAAAAAGGTGTCGTGTCGATCATGGAAATCGACACCGCCAGACGAGCGCCTGGACAGGGCAAGATGAACCGTCTGAAACGTTGGCCGAAGTACACCGGAGTCTGCGACATGATGATCGCGGTCATGCAAGGCTTGTGCTCACCGGTGCACGTCACCCGAGTGGAAAGCCGCGAGTTGGGCTACATCGACCCGCTACATTGGGGTTTTCGTCTCAGCGATCGTCGATCGCCGTTCGACCTCAGGGCCGTGACGCAGGATTGGCTGCGCACGCTCACCTGGGATTTGATCGCGACGATCTTCGACTCCCCAGATCGCCCTCGAACGGCCGGACCTGTGGAGCAGCTCAGGCGCTGCTCGGTCACCCTCAGCGCCTTTCTGGAATGGTCGATCCCGGATGGCGGCGCAGACCCCGCCCAGCTCACCGAGGACATCAGTCGGGCCTTTGTTGCCGATCAAACTCGCCGCGCGCAGAACGGGGAGCCCCAACTCGGCCTCTTCCGCAAAGATGGCCAGCCAAGTACTGCAACAGAACTCAGCAAGTCTCTAACATTCAACGGGCTCAGGCGACTCATGCGCTTCGCGCTGGAGAGCGGTGTCGCGGACACCATCGGTTTGCCTAGGGATTTCATGTGCGCCTTTCCCGAAGGGAAGACGCAGTACTCAAAACGCCCCAGGCCGTTGAGTGATGACGCCTTCGAACACCTTATCTCGCCAGCGAACATGAGACTTCTTGCCGCCAAAGACCCCAATAACCTTGGCATTGAGGACATCTGGTTCATTCAGATCCGGGTAGGGCGAAGGATCGGCGAAGTGGTCAACCTCCGCTACGACTGCGTGAGCGAGCACCTGGGCCGCAAATACGCATGGTTCGACATGACGAAGGTGAACCAGCTCGACTACGGCGTCCTGATACCCGACGATGTGTTCCGGGTAATCCGAGAACGCCAGAAGAAAACTGCGGAGAGATATCGGCTCAAACACGGGGTCGTTCCCACCGGGAAGACGATGCAGAAGATCGCGCTGTTCCCCAGCACCATGCGGAACCCACACTTTTTGAACGCGATAGCTATGGCGACCTTCCACGAACGCTTCAAGCGATGGCTTGAAGAGATCGAGCTACCTGGGCACGTAAGCCACCAGGCCCGACACACCCTCGCAACTCGCCTCGTTGAGGCCGGCGCACCCATGGTCGTTGTGAAGCAGATCCTCGGCCACGTCTCCGAACGGATGTCGGAGCACTACACGCTCATCTCGTCGTCCAAGATCGAACCCTACTTGCAGCAAATCTGGGTGAAGGGACCCGGCAGCAGCAAACCAGGCGAACTCGTGCGGACGCCGGATTCGTCGAACCAATCCGCCATTCACTCCAAACTGATTGACATAGCCGCACTTCCGACCGAGGGCGGCCTCTGCACCTTCAAACCAGTCGTCGGCGGTGCCGAATGCCCTCGGGGACGACGCTGTACGGAATGCGAAGACTTCGTCCTGACCGGTGCGGACTACGCCTACTGGAAACGCCAGGAGGAACGGTGGGCAACCTACGCGGAGAACGCACCCGATGACTCCTCACGCACCTATGTTTACAGCCTCTTCCGAAGCTCGTCGCTGGCCATCGCCGGCCTGGAGAGGGCGCTCTCGACCTTAGGCCTGATGGAGCAGGCCAAGAACGTCGACTTGCGCAACCCGTACCAGGACTTCTTCGACCCGATCTGGAACCACGGCTGGCGGGCATCAGACCTCATCGACCTCACCGAACGGTCCACCGTGACCGACCACGATACCGACGTCGCGCCGATCGAAGAAGATGGCGAAGGGGCTGCATGACGAAATCAGGACCACCCCTTGCGGCGATCGACGCTCGCAAGAAGGACTCCCAGGCGAAGCTGGCCAGCGTCGAACGAGCCCTCAAGCGCCTCCTCAAACAGAAGGTGACTGAGGTCGACAAGTCTCATCTCGCTGCACTGGCAGGCTGTTCACGAACCTTCCTGTACCAGAACAAGGATGCCCGGAAACTGATCGCGCAAGCAGAGGCCCGAATCAAGGCATCGCCACTGAAAGACGCGCCTACATCTGATGCGGTCGACGAAGCCAATTGGCGCGAGCGGGCGTTGTTCGCCGAGCAGCAACTGCGCACCATCCGGGAGAAGAACAGCTCGCTATCGCGAACGGTGGCGGACCTGCTCGGACAGCTCCGCGACCCCGATGGGACATGGGTCGAAGACGACCGGGAACAGCTGCGACAGCAGAACGAAGCGTTGCGTGCTGTTCTGGCCGAAGAACGCCTCGCTCGTTCTGAAGCGGAGCGACGGCTCGAAGCGTCTCGGTCGAATGTCCGAAATCTGCGCCAGAGAGAAGCCGACAAGCTCCTCACCGGCGTCAAATAGAACCCGTCCCGTAGGACGGTCGAAGGGAGATCCGGTTTGAGCAAGCTAGGCAACTTTGTGTGGGGCATCGCCGACCAGCTGCGCGGCGTGTACAAGCCCCACCAGTACGGCGGGGTGATCTTGCCGTTCACTATCCTGCGCCGCCTGGACTGCATCCTCGAACCCACCCGCGACGAGGTGCAGGAGCTCGCCACCAAATACGACGGTGGGGCGCTCGACGTGCGGGTCAAGCGCAGGACGGGGTTGTCGTTCTACAACACGAGCCCCTTCGATTTCGACCGTCTTTTGGAGGACCCCGAAGGGCTGCGGGCGAACCTGATGGACTTCATCACCGGGTTCTCGGCCAATATCGATGTCTTCGAGCGGTTCAAGTTCGAAAACGAGCTCGCCACCCTGGACGAGAAGAACCGGCTGTACCTGGTGACATCGAAGTTCGCCGAGGTCGACCTGCATCCCGACACGGTGCCCAACGCTGAGATGGGCGACCTGTTCGAGTATCTGATCTACAAATTCGCCGAGGCCTCCAACGAGGAGGCCGGCGAACATTACACCCCGCGGGATGCGATCCGGCTCATGGTCGATCTGCTGTTTGCTGAGGACAACAAGGCACTTCTGGAACCCGGCACCGTCCGCGCGATCTACGACCCCACGGCCGGCACCGGCGGTATGCTGTCGGTCGCCGAGGAACGACTGCTGGAACGCAACCCGGATGCCCGGCTGCGGCTCTACGGCCAAGAGATCAACGACCAGTCGTATGCCATCTGCAAGTCCGACATGCTCGCCAAAGGCCAAGACGCCGGCAACATCCGCCTGGGTGACACACTGGCCGACGACCAGTTCTTCGACCGCACCTTCGACTTCTGTATGTCCAATCCCCCGTACGGTTTTGACTGGCGAGCCTCGGAAGAGGCCGTCAAGAAGGAGGCGCTCACCCAGGGCTCCCGGTTCTCCCACGGTTTACCCTCAGCCGGTGACGGGCAAATGCTGTTCCTGTCCCACCTCGCCCACAAGATGCGTCCCGGATACGAAGGCGGCGGCCGGGCTGGCATCGTCCTCAACGGTTCGCCGCTGTTCAACGGTGCCGCGGAGTCCGGGCCGTCCAGGATCCGGCAGTGGCTGCTGGAATCGGATCTGGTGGAGGCGATCGTCGCGCTGCCAACGAACATGTTCTTCAACACCGGCATTGCCACCTACATTTGGCTCCTCGACAACACCAAACGCCCCGAGCGTGTCGGCAAGGTGCAGCTGATCGATGCCACCTCGTTCTGGACGAAGATGCGCAAGAACCTCGGCGCCAAGGGCCGCGAGGTCGACGACACAGCGCGTGACCGCATCCTGAGCCTCTATGACGGCTTCGATGAGGCAGACCCCGACTTCTCGAAGGTGTTTACCGCCAGCGACTTCGCCTACTGGACGATCACCGTCGAACGGCCGCTGCTCGACGACGACGGCAATCCGGTAACCGACCGTAAGGGCAACCCGAAACCGGATGCGAAGCGGCGTGACACCGAAAACGTCCCGTTCAACTACGGCGGCAACACCGGCGGCGATGCCGGGCGGGCAGCGACGATCAAAGCCTACTTCGAGGCCGAGGTGCTCCCGTACCTCCCTGACGCCTGGATCGACGCCAAGAAAACCAAAGTCGGATACGAAATCCCCTTCACCCGGCAGTTTTACAAGTATGTCCCGCCTCGGCCGCTCGCCGAGATCGACGCCGACCTGGAGAAGCAGGTCGCCAAAATCCTAGACCTGCTACGGGAGGTGGAGGGGTGAGCACCGCGACTATAGAGATCGCTCACGACGTCGAGTGGCTGCCTCCTCTGAAACCCGGCTGGACATTGCGGCCGCTGTGGTCGATGTTTGAGCGAATCAAAGACGTCGACCACCCCAGTGAACAGATGCTGTCGGTATTCCGTGACTACGGGGTTGTTGCCAAAGACTCTCGACGAAATTTGAACCAGACCGCTGAGAACCGCAGCATCTACCAGCTCGTCCACCCCGGATGGTTGGTCACCAACCGGATGAAAGCCTGGCAGGGATCGGTCGGGATCTCGCCGCTGAGAGGCATCGTGTCGGGCCACTACATCTGTTTCGCACCCCGGCATCGCGAAGATCACCGATACCTGAACTGGTTGTTTCGATCGGCTCCCTACACGCACGCCTATGCATTGAAGTCGCGCGGCGTCCGGATCGGGCAGGTCGAGATCGACAATGACGAATACAAGCTGTTGCCGATTCTGCTTCCACCGGTCGATGTGCAGCGAGCGATCGCCGACTACCTGGACCGCGAGACGGCCCGGATAGACACGCTCATCCAGGAGCAGCAGCGGCTCGTCGAGATGCTGCGAGAGCGGCGACAGGCTGCGGCAGACACCGAGCTGGGTGCACGGGTTGGAACCAGTCAGCGCTTGAAGTGGTTTCTAGAGGAACTCGACATTCGAGCCAACGAAGTGCCAGAGGATCTCCCATTGATGTCCGTTTCGATTGATTGGGGGGTTCGTCGTCGGGACGAGGTAACCGCGGATGAAGCCCGTGCAGCCGACCTGTCCAATTACAAGGTCTGCAGAAGGGGGGACCTCGTTATCAACCGAATGAGGGCCTTCCAGGGGGCACTCGGACTCGCACCGGAAGATGGGATCGTGAGCCCTGACTACGCAGTGCTGCGCGCAGTGCCTCAAGTCAACGGTGAGTGGCTGGCAGCTGCGATGAAGACCGGTCGCTTCGTTAGTGAGATGGCCTGCCGTATCAAGGGAATCGGCAGCGCAGAACTTGGGGCTGCCCGCACGCCGCGCATCAACGTGCGCGATTTATGCGACATCCAGCTGGATGTCCCCGATCCAGGGATGCAGGCCGATGAAGTCGCACGCATTCGTCGCGTTTTTGATGAGATCGACACTTTGATCACCGAGACCGAGAACTTCATCGAACTCGCCCAGGAGCGCCGAGCAGCGCTCATCACCGCCGCTGTCACCGGGCAGATCGACGTGCGGGAGGTGGCCTGACACATGGAACAGCACAGGGAGATCGCGTTCGAGCAGGAGTTCGCTGAGCACCTGGCGGCGCACGGCTGGCTCTACTCCTCCGATGACACCGGCTATGACCGCGAACGCGCCCTGTTCCCCGAGGACGTGCTGGGCTGGTTGGCCGACACTCAAACCGAGCAGCTGGCGAAGGTGGTCAAGGCCGGCTCCGGTGACGTCGTCAAGCAGCAGTCGCAGTTGCTGGACCGGATCGCGAAGGTCCTCGACACCCCGCTGGACAATGGCGGCGGCACCCTCAACGTGCTGCGCAAGGGATTCTCGCACCTGTCCGCCAAGCTCCAGATGTGCGTCTTCAAACCCGAGTCGACCTTGAACGAGAAACGTAACGCCGACTACGCAGCGGTGCGGGTTCGGGTGATGCGGCAGGTGCACTTCTCCACCGCCGATCAGCGGTCGGTGGATCTGGTGTTCTTCGTCAATGGGCTGCCGGTGGCCACTGTGGAGCTCAAGACGGAATTCACCCAGACCGTCTTCGATGCGATCACCCAGTACAGGACGTCCCGCCTGCCGAAGGATTCCGCCTCCGGGGTGGTGCAGCCGCTGTTCGTCTCAGGCGCCCGCGCCTTGGTGCATTTCGCGGTGTCCGACGACGAGGTGTGGATGACCACCAAACTCGCTGGGGAGACAACGCATTTCCTGCCGTTCAACCGCGGCGCGGAGGACGGCGGCAAAGGCAACCTGCTCAATCCGCTCGGGCCGCGCACCGCCTATTTGTGGGAGCGGGTGCTGCAGCGTGACGCGTGGCTGAACATCCTGGGCCGGCTGATGTACATCAAGCACGAGTCGAGCACCGATCCGATCAGCGGCAGGGCGAGCAAGTGGTCGTCGCTGCGGTTCCCGCGGTTTCATCAGTGGGAGGCGGTCACCGAACTTACCGGGGCGGTCACCGCCGAGGGGATCGGTAAGCGGTATCTGATCCAGCATTCGGCGGGTTCGGGCAAGACCGATTCGATCGCCTGGACGGCGCACCGGATGGCGCGGTTGCAGGTCGGCAACCACAAGGTGTTCGACTCGGTCATTGTCGTGACCGACCGCAATGTGCTCGACGCCCAGTTGCAGGACGCGATCAAGCAGATCGACAACGACGCGGGCATCGTCGTCGCGGTTGACCGCGCCGAGGCGGCGAAGTCCGCCGAGGTGAAGTCGAAGTCGGGGCTGCTGGCCAAGGCGCTGATCGACGGGAAGCTGATCATCGTCGTCACCATCCAGACGTTCCCGTTCGCAATGAAGGAGATTCGGAACAACAAGGGGCTCAAGGGCAAGACATTCGCCGTCATCGCAGACGAGGCGCACTCCTCGCAATCCGGGGAGGTCGCCGCCAAGCTGAAAGCGGTGCTGACCGCCGAGGAGATCAAGGAGATCGAAGAAGGCGGGGAGATCGACGTCGAGGCGGTGCTGGCGGCGGAGGCCACCGAGCGCGCCGACTCGGCCAACATCTCCTACTTCGCGTTCACCGCCACCCCGAAGGCCAAGACCCTGGAGATGTTCGGCCGCGAGCCGGCCCCCGGCGAACTGCCGGTGCCCTTCCACGTCTACACGATGCGCCAGGCCATCGAGGAGGGCTACATCCTCGACGTGCTGACCGGTTACCACTCCTTCAAGCTGGCGTTCCAGGTCGGAAAGAACGTCGCCGGCGAGGACGAGGTGGACCAGGCCAAGGCCACCAAGGAGGTCATGCGCTGGGTCAAGCTCAACCCCCAGACCATCGCACAGAAGGCCGCGATCATCGTCGAGCACTTCCGGGAGAACGTCGCCGGACTTCTCGACGGGCACGCCAAGGCGATGGTGGTCACCGACTCCCGCAAGGCCGCCGTCCGCTACAAGCTTGCGATCGACGCCTACATCGCCAAGAACGGGTATGACTACGGCACTTTGGTCGCGTTCTCTGGGGCGGTGACGGACCCCGAATCCGGGCCGGGTGACTTCACCGAAGCCAGCATGAACCCCGGGGTGCATGACCTGCGGACGTCGTTCCGGGGGGACCAGTACAAAGTGATGATCGTCGCTAACAAGTTCCAGACCGGGTTCGATCAGCCGCTGCTGTGCGCGATGTACGTCGACCGGATCCTGTCCGGGGTCACTGCGGTGCAGACCCTGTCGCGGCTCAACCGCACCTACCGCACCCCGTCGGGGACACCGAAGACTGCCGCAGATACGCAAGTCGTGGACTTCGTCAACGAACCGGAGGCGATCCGCGAGGCGTTCGAGCCGTACTACACCGACGCGTTTCTAGAGACGGCCACAGATCCGAATCTGGTGCACGACCTGTCGGCGAAGCTCGACACGTTCGGCATCTACACCCAAGCCGAGATCGACCAGTGCGCCGCGGCCGAGGTGAAGGGACTTGGCCACCACGCGCTCGCCGCCGCGATTGACCCCGGCAAGAAGCTCTTTGCCGCGCGCTACCAGGCGGCGTTGATGGACAACGGCGGGCAGGGCGACAAGGCGGCGCTGGCGGAGCTGGACATGTTCCGCAAGGACGTCGGATCCTTTGTGCGCCTGTACGACTTCATGTCCCAGATCATCGACTACGGCGACCCCGCGCTGGAGAAGAAGCAAATCTATCTGCGCAACCTCGACCGAGTGATCCAGCCCGACAACTACACCGCCCCCATCGACCTCTCCGACGTGGTGCTCAAGAAGGTCAAACAGATCGACCGTGGCCGAGTCGACATCGGGCTCGGCGTGCGGGTCGGACTGTCCGGCGTGACGGCGGCCGGATCAGGCGAGAAGCGCGACCCGAAGATGGTCGCCTTCCAGCAGGTCCTCGACCGTCTCAACGACCTGTTCGGGTCCGAGGACTTCACTGATTCGCAGAAGGTTTCGTTCCTCGAAGCGTTACTGCGGACGCTGCTCGAAGATCATGCGCTCGTCCAGCAGGCGAAGGTCAACTCCGCCAAGCAGTTTGTCGAGTCGCCCGACTTTGACGATGCGGTTACGGGTGCGGTCGCCGACAACCAAGGTGCGCACGACAAAATGAGCGACTACTTCTTCACCAATGCACCAGGTCGGTCACACCTGATGGCCGACATCGCCAAGTGGTTCTACCAGGTCGTCACCTCTGAGTTCGGGGATATCTCGGTGCAATGAATCCTCGGGATCCGTGCTGGCTTGCATCTCGGCGGAGACATTGTTGTCCAGAATAGGCGGGGAAAATATCACCATGGCAAGGTCGTATCCGAAGGAGTTTCGCGACCACGTCGTACGGACGGCTCGCCACCGTGGGGAAGGGGTGACGATCGGGAGGATCGCAGGCGATTTCGGGGTGCACCCATCGACGTTAAGGAAGTGGATGCGTCAGGCCGACATCGGCGGCGGTGCCGGCCAGGTGAATACCGAACAGGTCGCCGACGTCTTGGACCAACAAGACGTAGAACTGGCCGCGATATCGATCGACGACCCGGTCCGTCAGGGGCCCGGCAGGATCACTGAGCCGGTGCTTGATCCCCAGCTGGAACTCCTTCCCACGGACTCAATGGATTGGGAAGATTTCGAGCGGCTTCTGCTGGATCTCGGGAGGCACGAGCTCGGGTTGCGTTCCCTAAGCTACTTCGGGAAAAGAGGCCAAGAACAGAAGGGCTTGGACATCGTTGGCACCAATGCCCACGGAAGCGCGGAGGGTATTCAGTCCAAACGGCACCAGCAGTTCACGGTCGCTGATCTGAACAAGGCGGTCGACAAGTACACGCGGTCAACCCTGCCGTTTACCCTTGTCCGACTGGTGATCGGCGTCAGCTGCAAAACAGACGACCGGGCTGTCGTTGAACGCAAGACTGCCCTCAACGAGCAACACCATCCTTTAGAGATCGATATCTGGGACCAATCACGGATCTTGGAGATGTTGCGCGACAAACCAGAGATCGTCATCAAGTACTTCGGCCCAGGGGCAGCCGAACGGTTCTGTGTCCCACATGTACTTGCCCCCGTCGAGATCCCAGGCCCTGATGCCGTGGCCACCGCGGACGCAGTCTTGCTCGGGCCCCTCGCAAGCACTGATGCGCAGGGACTGCTCGACGGGGCCAAGAGCATATCTGCCGACGATCCTGCCGGCGCGCTCGTGCTCTACCGCGACATCCAGAACCGATTAATTGCAGCGGGGTTCCCCGGCCACGCAGCCGAGTTCGACAACACGGTGGCAGAGCTTTGTGTCCGTGCAGGAGAGGAAGACACGGCAATCCGCCTGCTCATGGACGCTCTCTGGGCGGCCGAGAATACCGGCAACTTGCTGCGAGCCGACCGCGTAACCGGCATCTTGCGCGACCTTGCAGGCTTCCCCGCGTTCGGGCCAATCCAAAATCAAGCAGCGCGTACTCCGGCCCTTGGCTCTGCCTTCGAGATCGCCGACTTTGTCACAGCCCATATGCACTCGCCGGTCCCCTCGCGCATCGACTTGCCTACCGGAGCGACTGGATCAACCGACAGTGCGAATCGCGCCCGTACGGTCATTTTCGCCGCCGAACGCGCTCTTGGGAACGACGACTTGGCGTGGATAACCGCGCACCGGGAACAGCTCGAGTCGACCGCCACGGAGGTAGCCGGCACTCACATTGATGTGGCGGTGCGGCTTCGCCTGACCGTGGCCGACGCCACTGGCGAATGGGCTGACCTGATCCACAACGCGAGGACGGGGATGCGGCGGGATCTCAAGGCGTTGACTCTCGCGCGGCACGCTCGCCACAAACTGCTTCAGGCGGCGCCCACGGAAGCGGATAGTGAGTGGCAAGAAGCCATCAGTGAGGCGTGCCTGGCGAAGCGACACGCCGATGCGGCGGATTGGCTCTACAGTCAGCGTTTCGTAGCAAGCCGCTACAGCGGACTACACGAAGACAAGTGGCATCCCTTGGCGCAAGCCCTGTCTGACTTGCCCTCGCGACCAAAGATCGTTACCAGTGCGGCCGACGCGCGGGAAAAAGCGTTGGCGGCGTTGCACCACGACGAGCTGAGAGTCGCAGCGATCAACCTGCGCCGGCAGCTTCTCGACGGGATCAGATCGGCTGCCTTCTACGACGAACGCGAAGCTCGCCGTCTGTTGGGCCAGATCTACCGTGTTACAGACGATCTGCCGCTAGCTGCCTACTACACAATTGGGGCAGGTGACTACAAGGAGGCGCGTGCAGTTGCTGTTGCATTCGTCGACGTCTACCACGATGTCACCGAGCTGATGAAGAGCCCGCTGTCGTGGGTGGCAGCTTCCGCGCTGCAGTTCGCTACCGAACAAGCCGATCTCATTCCCGATGATCAGGTCGAAACCGTCATCGAACTAGCACTCAGCGCGATCAACGATGTCGTCTCGGGTGCACGCCTCGACTCTCCGGTCTTCAGTCCGCAAATGTATCTGTCGGCGTATGGTCTGCTCGCGGCGTTGTCTGTGCGACTTCCGGCCAGCGACGCACGGACGCTGCTTGAAATGCTCACTGACGCTGTGGTGGTCGAGGAAAATCATTACCGGCGCACAGACGAAAGTCATGTTGCGATTGCCGCAGGTGTTGCTCGCACCCACGGCGGTGATCTTCGCACCGCTGCACTTGAGCAGCTCGTAGGACTGTATGCGCGGGGAGCGCACCCGTTCCCTTCGAACGCACGGGATGTCCTTGTGGCCAACCTCGACCGGGTCGGCGATCGGCTCCGGGAAATGGCCGAGTGTGGCCACTACGAGGCGGCTGCCCTGCTCGGGTACAGCGACCCCGACCATGTTTCTCCGGAAGCGGCTCAAGCCGGGGCACAGCGCTTACGTGAACCAACCAAGAACGGTCCCAATCGAATTGCAACTGGTACGGGTGCTGTCAACGACTCGCTGCTCGCAGCCGTGCTGCCGGTGGAGGAACGCATTGCGTGCATCGAGATGCTCATGTCGAACGCGGCGTCGCCATGGGAACCGTCCTCGAACCGGGACACCTATCTTATTGCGGCAAACAACCTGACGGGTGATCTCGACGAAGAACACCGCCGCCAATTCTTCGACAAGGCGATAGATTTCGCGGTTAATCCACCTGCGTCTCAGGCAGATGCGCTCAACGGTTCTATGAGCAGTCCGTTAGGTTCAATGCGTATCAATGACAGGAGCGACAGCCGGCCGGCGGCCATATACCTAGCAGCGCGACTGGCAGAATCACCTGAGGAGAAACGGCTGGTACGAGACACTGCACTCCGCCTCATCGGTATCGGCAGCGATGACGATTACAGAGTCACCAAGGCACTACAACTCGTCAAATCCGAGCTCGGCGACAACATAGGCCTGCTGGCTCAAGGCAGCTGGACATTACGCAGTCTCGCTGCCATCCTGTGGGCCGAATCGACGGCGATTCCGGAAGACCTCGGCAAAGCGCTTAGCCAAGACCCCGACGCCCGTGTGAGACGTGCGCTCGCAAATGCATTGGGTAGAACAGCCCACCGGCAAGGATCAGGCGTCCGAGAGAGGCTCCTCCAGGACCCGCGATGGTCTGTCCGTTCAGTTCTGCGACCGACTGCGCCGCCACCCTAATTACATGACGCGTGTGGGCGAATGACCGCTGTGGAGCTGACGGGAGACCTTCAGCCTGTAAGGCAGCGGGTCGACGGCAGCGAACAGGCCGCCGTCGTTCGTGCTCAGCAGCAGCGACGTTGCCGCGTGCCTCCTGCCCGCGTGCTATCCACCAGTGCCGCCGGGATCATGCGCGACGTCGTCAGCGCCAGCGGTGGCATCGGCGAGCTCTGGTGTCTCGACGGTGTGAACACGGTGCGGGTCGGTGACTGGCTGTTCGTGATCGAAATGGACGACCCGGCTTGATGGTGACGGCGTATGTGATCGCCTACGGGGAAGCCGCTGCGGTCTCGGTGCTTGCTGAGGAGAACGACAACCCGGTGCGGGCTCTCACCGGCTGGCTGCGGAACGCATCAGGCTCAATAGCCTGCAACCGCGTCAAGCCGGGCCCGTACCGCTCCAACGGATACCTCGGCGGGCAGCTTGATACCAGCGAATGGTTCGCGGAAGTGCCGGGCGTGGATCGGTGCTTCGACCACTAGCACGACGCCAAGGCCGCGGGTGCCTCCGCGCGCAGTTGCACCACCGCGCCGCCGACTCGGCGGCTGGCCGCCGCGCGGCGATCAGTACCCGGCGGCGCGTGCTCGACCTTGTCCGAGCAGTCAGTTGCAAGTCTGCGTTGTGGCCCGCTGGCGCGCCTTCGCTGTCGGTGCGGACCGTTATGGTTCTTGCTGTCGCCAAAGTGCGTGGCAGCCGCAGCTCAGCCACACCTTGAGCGGCGCTCGGCCGGCGGCATTGAGGATGAGGTGTTATGGCGTGGACGACTGAAGCGGCGTTCGAACGCTTCTACGACGAGGTCAATCTGCCCGGAGATCATCACGCGACAGCTAACGCGCGCCGCGATTGGGTGCTCGGCAGATTGCGCAACAACGGTATCGACGTCCTGGATGCGATTGCATTCGGTTCGATCCCTCGGTACACCGCACTTAAGGAGCACGCCGACGTCGACGTGATGGCGGTCCTGCACTACGGCAAGCACATCAAGGATCGCCAGCCGTCAGAGGTTCTGCTCGCGGTCAAGAACGCCCTGGGAACTGGACAGGCCGGTACAGGAAGGCGCAACGGCCAGGCAGTGACGGTGACCTTCGAATCCTGGCCCAACATCGATGTCGTTCCTGCATCCAGATTGACCGATAACAATGGCCAGGTGACCGGCTACAACATCCCGGACATGACACGAGAGATCTGGCTGCCGACCAACCCTCCCCAGTACAGCAGCGAGATCGCCACCGCCGTCAGTGCGCGAGGACCCCGCTTCCGACGTGTCATCACGATGCTCAAGCACTGGAATCGTCGACAGACCGTCAAATTGCAGAGCTACCACCTGGAAGTGATCACACTAAAACTCGAGACATCGTGGAGCGATTACAGCTGGCCTGTCTATCAGTGGTTCGAGATCGCGCAGTCTGAGATTGACTGGTGCTGGCATGCCGGACAGGACATCTCCGGATACCTCGGCGTCGAGCAGAGACGGGCCATCGCCGCGCAACTGAAAGCTGCAGAGAACACTGCCAACAATGCGTGGTACAAAGCTTACAAAGGCTTGCATAGCGAAGCGATCCCTCTGTGGCGCAACATCTTCGGGATAAAGTTTCCCACTTATGGATGATGGGCAGATGGACACTGATGGTCAGGCCTATTCGGCCCCCGCGGCCGCCGCGATGGCGACAACGCAGGATTCCCTGGCCGCTTTACGCCTGCTGATCGCGCAGCGTTCGTTGTACTCGAAGGCAAAGGACTGGACCTACCTTCGGTGGATTGGCCTCAGCGTCATGGGGATCGCCGCTCCGTTTGTGGCTATGTTCATTCCTGTTGCCGCCGTATCGGTGGCTGCAGTAGCGGGTGTCTGGATTTTCCTGTCACGCACCGTGTTCAACGCCCTGGAAAGCAAGCGGGCCGCACAGGGAGCGGCAGTACAGGAAGATTTCGATCGCCTTGTTTTCGCGATGCCGCTGCTGGCGACGCGGGAACCGAGACCCGCACCAGAAGATATTGCCACCCTCGTTGGCCCCGACGCCCAAGTGCCCGACCGAGCTAAACAGGAAAATCTTTACGGTTGGTATCCGATGGACCGTACGGTCGCGGGCGTTGCATGCGTCGCGATTGCGCAGCGCGCCAACGCGGCGTATTCAGAACGACTTCTCAGGCTCAACGCCCGGTACTGGCTGGTCGTCCTTGCGGTCTGGACAGCTGTCATCGTGTTAGTCAGCGTGGTCCGCGACCTGCAACTGTCAACGTTCCTGCTAGGTGTAGCCGCGCCACTGCTGCCCGCGTACCTCGACGTCAGCGACCAATGGCGAGCCTCCGCCCAGGCCTGCACCGACCGGCGCTCAATGGCCGAAGACATCGAACGTGCCGTTCGCGACGCCAGCGGCAAAGCCCTCACCGACGACGATCTTCTGGTGTGGCAGGAGCGCCTCTACGGTTTGCGCCGCTCATCGCCGCTGGTTCCCAACCTGATCTATAAGCGGACCTGGGAACGCAACGAGCAAGCGATGAATGCCGCAGCTGCTGAACTTTGGGCAGCAGCCAGAAGACGCCAGCTGGGAGCAAATCCGGAGGCCTGAAGCTGCCAGGCAAACACAGAAATACATCTTGACGGTGGCTCGTTCTCCAGGCGGATGACTCCTGGTGCCATGGGAGTAGCTCAGGCGGGAATCGGCGCCATGTGGCTTACATGTGCGCAACACAAACCCGCATGTCCGACCGCGTGAATCTGGGTACCCGTTCAGTAAAATCGACGAGGCCCACCGCACCACCGGCGTCACCTTGGCCGGCGATGACGAATCGAACTTCGTGCGCATCCACGACGCCGACTACCTCAAGGCGCAGCGCCGGCTGTACATGACGGCCACACCGCGCATCTTCACCGACGCGGTGAAAGACAAGGCCGCCGCGCATTCGGCCGAGCTGGCGACGATGGACAGCGAAGAAATTTACGGCCCGGAGTTTCACCGGCTGTCGTTCGGCGACGCCGTGGAGCGTGGCCTGCTCACCGACTACAAGGTGCTGGTGCTGACCATCGACGAATCGGTGATCGCACCTGGACTGCAACGCCAACTGTCGGCGATCGACGGGGAGCTGACCCTTGATGACGCCTCCAAACTGGTCGGCTGCTGGAACGGATTGGCCAAACGCGCCGGAACCGGACCCGACGGCAGCGGCTTCGCTCCCGGTGAAGTGCCGATGCGCCGCGCAGTGGCGTTCGCCCGGGACATCAAAAGTTCCAAGCAGGTCGCCGAGATGTTCCCGATCGTGGTCACCCGCTACCAGCAACTGCTTGATGAGCACGAAAACGATGGCCAACACGTCGAGGCCACCAACCGCGGCTTGACCTGCGCGGTGCACCACGTCGACGGCACCTTCAACGCCCTCCAACGCAACGCCGAGCTGACGTGGCTGAAGGGCGTTGTCGCCGAAGACGAATGCCGCATCCTCACCAACGCCCGCTGCCTGTCCGAAGGCGTCGATGTTCCTGCGTTGGACGCGGTGCTGTTTCTGCACCCGCGCAATTCGGTCGTGGACGTGGTGCAGTCAGTCGGGCGGGTGATGCGCAAAGCCGACAACAAGGACTACGGCTACGTGATCCTGCCCGTCGCGGTCCCCCAAGGAGTCGAACCGTCGACCGCACTCGGCGACAACCAGCGGTTCAAGGTGGTCTGGCAGGTCCTCAACGCGCTGCGGTCGCACGATGAACGCTTCGATGCGATGGTCAACTCGATTGCCCTCAACAATGACACCGACAAGAAGGGCGGTGTTGGGACCAACAAGCTGCTCGGCGGCCACATCGGCCCCATTCTCGACCACATCAGCGACCAGGACGACCTGGACGCCGATCGTGCACAGCAGATGGCCCTGTTCTCGCTATCGGCGTGGCAGGAGGCGATCTATGCCCGCATCGTCGACAAGGTCGGCACCCGCACCTACTGGGAGCAGTGGGCCGCTGACGTCGCCGACATCGCCTCAGCTCTGGTCACCCGGATCACCGCGATCCTCGACGGCGCGGACGGGGCGGCCACCGAAGCGTTCGGCCACTTCCTGCAGGGCCTGCGGGACAACCTCAACGACTCCATCACCGAAGCCGACGCGGTGAGCATGCTCGCCCAGCATCTGATCACCAAGCCGGTATTCGATGCCCTATTCGCCGGCCACGACTTCGCTTCGCACAACCCGGTGTCGCGCACCATGCAGAAGATGGTCGACACGCTCGGCGGCACCGGACTGGAAGCCGAAACCGCCCGACTCGAAGGGTTCTACGAATCGGTGCGCCGTCGCGCAGCCGAAGTGAGCAGCGCCGAAGGCAAGCAGGCGATCATTGCCGAGCTTTACGAGAAGTTCTTCCGCATCGGTTTCAAGAAGCAGGCCGAAGCGTTGGGCATCGTCTACACCCCCACCGAGATAGTTGACTTCATCCTCCGCGCGACCGACATCGTGTCTCGCCAGCACTTCGGCCGCGGCCTGACCGATGAGGGCGTGCACATCCTCGACGGGTTCACCGGCACCGGCACCTTCGTCACCCGCCTGCTGCAATCGGAGCTGATCACCGCGCAGGACCTAAAGCGCAAATACTCAACCGAGCTGCACGCCAACGAGATCATGCTGCTGGCCTACTACATCGCCGCGGTCAACATCGAGACCACCTACCACGCCCTGGCGGGCAAAACCGCCGACACTGACGACTACGAGCCGTTCCCCGGCATCGTGCTGGCCGACACCTTCCAGATCAGCGAAGCTGATGACTCGATGGACTCGCTGATGTTCCCGCACAACAACGCCCGCATCGAAGCCCAGCTGGCGACACCCATCAACGTGATCGTCGGGAATCCGCCGTACTCCGTGGGGCAGACCAGCGCCAATGACCTGAACGCCAACGTGAAATACCCCACGCTGGACGGGCGGATCGAAGACACCTACGCGAAGCGGTCGACCGCGACCAACAAGAACAGCCTCTACGACTCCTACATCCGGGCTTTCCGCTGGGCAACTGACCGTATCGGGGATGCAGGCGTTGTCGGGTTCGTATCCAACGGCGGCTGGATCGACGGCAACACCGCCGACGGGATCCGGCTATCCCTGGCCGACGACTACTCGGCGGTCTACGTCTACAACCTGCGAGGGAACCAGCGCACCGCGGGTGAGTTGTCTCGTAAGGAGGGCGGCAAGGTCTTCGGCGCGGGCAGCCGCAACACCGTCGCCGTCTTCGTCGGGGTCAAAGGCGCCGACCGCAGCGGGCCGTGCGACGTCTTCTACCACGACATTGGTGACTACCTCAGCCGCGAGGACAAGCTGCGGATCGTAGATGAGACCCAATTCGACGCCGTGGATTGGAAGACCATCACCCCGAACGAACACGGCGACTGGGTGAATCAGCGCGATGACGCCTACGGCTCATGGCCTGTGATCGGGGATAAGAAGCCTGCTCCAGGATCCGTCACTATCTTCACCACGCTCTCGCGCGGACTGGAGACGGCGCGGGATGCTTGGGTGTACAACTACTCCCGCCAGGAACTTAAAGCCAACGTCTCACGCCTGGTCACCAACTACAACGATCAGCTCGAACCCTTTGACAGCTACTGCCAAGCCCAAGGTGTAACCCGCCGTGACGAGAAAGCCGTCACCGCATACCTAGCTCAGAACCCACACGCAGCGGACGAGACGCGCATCAAGTGGTCGGCAACCCTCAAACAACACCTCGCTCGCGGGACGGTGAGTGCGTACTCAGGCGAGGAGGTGCGGCGAGGTTGTTATCGCCCGTTCGACGTTGAACACGTCTACTTCGGCCCCATGCTCAACCATCGGCGTGGCGAGCTGGCACAGATGTTTCCGACGCCACACCACAAGAACATCGGCTTCCTCGTGCTTGTGGCAGGTCCCCGATAGTCGGACCACTTTGTTCTAGAGCCGTATGTGATTGATTG
>NZ_MVHH01000031.1 GCF_002086515.1 Mycolicibacter arupensis | reverse complement strand
GCCGATGATACTGCCCACACGGGTGGAAAAGTAGGACACCGCCGAACACAATTTAGTGAAACGCCCCCCGACTCAGTCGGGGGGCGTTTCCATTTCTGCGCTGCGGACAGTGCCGCAAAGGATGGCCGGCGCGATGGCCCCATGTTTGCTGTTGCGGGAAGCGAGGCGGAACTATAGCGTTAAGCCGCAGTTAAGCTGCTTAACAGGAGGATTCGCGTGCACCCACAACTTTGCCTGCCGCTCGTCGCGAGTGTCGCAGCCGCCGGCCTCGTCGCGGGAGCGCCCGTTGCATCGTCGGCCACCCCCGCGTACACGTCTGCCTTCACCCTGACAGGCAACGGCACGTCTCTCGGTGACGGCATCGCCTACATCATGGGCGGGACGGGGATGCCGCAACCGTCGGAGCGGTTCCTTGACGCCGTTGACGAGCTGTACTTGCAACCTCATGGATTCGGCGGCGAACTGTTCTCGTTGTGGACCCCGGAGAACGTCAGTTCGACCTCCCAGGCGGTCGGTGGCCAGATCCTCTACAACGCGGTCATGGGCCAGATCAATGGCGGCGAGGTGGATGCCGACAACCCGGTGGTGGTCTTCGGTTACTCGCAGAGCGCATCGATCTCCGTCCGTCTGATGGAGCGCCTCGCCGACGAAGGCGTATCCGACGACTTGGTGCGTTTCGTGCTGATCGGCTCCCCGGGAACCAGCGGCGTTCCCACCGACCTGTATCGCACCGACGTCTACAACTATGAATACGATCCCGTCGCGTTCCGGCCGACCTACTTCAATCCGCTGGCGGATATCAACGCGGCCTTGGGGTTCCTCTACGGGCATTCGGTGTTACTGAGTGCGACACCCGAACAGGTGGCCTCGGCCATTGAACTGCCCACCTCGGACCCCGACTCGCTGGCCAGCTTCTATATGATTCCCTCGGAGCTGCTCCCCATTCTGGCGCCCCTGCAGTTGATCCCGATTCTGGGGCAGCCCCTCTACGAGCTGCTGGAACCCGTCACCCGGATCTTGGTGAACCTCGGCTACGGCAACATCGAGAACGGCTGGCCGCCCGGCGCCGTCGATGGGCCCGGCGGTTCCGGACTGTTCCCCAATGTCGACCTCGGCGAGCTGCTCTCCGCGCTGGGCAATGGTGTGCAGTCTGGAATCACCAACGCAATCGATACCTTGCTGGACCCGGAGAACTACCAGATCATTCCCCTGATCGAGCACCCCTCGCTGGCCGCCATCATTCAAGAGGGCTACATCGTGGGTGCCATAGACTCGCCGACCCCGACGTTGAGTGAAGCCCTAACGGGTCTGGTCGAGTTCTTCCAGGGCTTCACCGACACCACTGAGTATCCGATGCCGGACTAGGTGTTGGTCGAGCCGGGGTGCGGGTCGCCGTGGATCCCGCCGCTCCTCTTGTCCGCGCATTTACTGGGCAGTACCGTTCAGGTCTGACTCAGTAAATTACTAGGAGGTCGGCGTGCGGGTTTACTCTTGCCTACCGCTCGTGGCCAGCGTTGCGGCCGCCAGCGTCATGGCCGGGCCGCCGGTGCTCGCTTCGGCGGCGAGCACTCACGCTCCCGCGGTCATGCTGACCGGCAACGGAACGTCACTGGGGGACGGGACCGCCCTCGTGATGGGCGGCACCGGCATACCGCAGCCCCCGCCAGCCTATCTCGATGCGATCAACGAGTTGTATCTGCAGCCGCACGGGTTCGGTGGCGAGACGGTCTCGCTCTTCACGCCGGAGAATGTCAGTGAGACATCACGTGACGTCGGTCTGCAGCTGCTCAAGAACGCGGTGGCCACCGAGCTCAACAGTGGGGAAGTGGACTCAGACAACCCGGTGGTGGTGTTCGGCTACTCGCAGAGCGCGGGAATCTCCGTCGGATTGATGCACTGGCTTGCCGAGAACGACGTCTCCAATGATCTCGTCCGATTCGTGCTGATCGGTTCGACGGTCACCAGCTCTGTCCCGACCGACCTGTACCACACCGACGTCTACAACCATGAATACGACCCGGTCGCCTTCCGGCCGACGTACTTCAACCCGCTGTCCGACCTCAACTCCACCCTCGGCTTCATCTACGGACACTCGGTGCTGCCGAGCGTGACGCCCGAGCAGATCGCCTCGGCGATTGAGCTGCCTGTCTCCGACCCTGACTCGCTGACCACGTTCTACATGATCCCCTCGGAGATCCTGCCGCTGCTGGCCCCGCTGCAGTTGATCCCGATCCTGGGCCAGCCGCTCTACGAGCTGTTTGAGCCCGTCACACGGATCCTGGTGAACCTCGGATACGGCAGCATCGAGAACGGTTGGCCGCCGGGAGATGTCGATGGGTCGGCCGCTTCGGGATTGTTCCCCACCGATATTGACCTGGGCGATCTCTTCACCGCACTGGGCAAGGGCGTGTTCGACGGGATTACTAACTCGATCAGTAGCTGGTTCGACCCCGACACGTACACGATCTACTCCCTCGAGGACCATCCCTCGTTGGGGGGGATCATCAACACCGGCTACCTCGCGGGGTACCTCGACTCGCCGAACCCGCCGCTGGACGAAGCGCTCACCGGTCTGGCCAACTTCTTGGCGGCGTTCACCGACACCACCCCATACCCCATGCCCGACCCGGTAGACCTGCTGGGCTGAGCTCGTCGTTCAAAACAGGGTGGCGTGGCTGCGCCGGCGTTCTAGCTCCAGCAGCGACTTCTTGCGGTCAATGCCTCCGCCGTAGCCGGTGAGGCTGCCGTTGCTGCCGATAACGCGGTGGCACGGCACGATGATCGAGATCGGGTTGCGGCCGTTGGCCAAACCGACGGCCCGCGACGCGGTGGGCGATCCGATCTGACCGGCCAGCTCGCCATAAGACCGCGTCTGGCCGTAGGGAATGGTCAGCAGGGCGGTCCACACTCGTCGCTGGAATTCGGTGCCCACCAGTGTGTAGTCCACGTCGAACTCGGTGAGGTCTCCGGCGAAGTATGCCGATAGCTGGTGCGCCACCTCGGGAAACGCGGAGTCGTCACGCCACCAGCCGTCTCGGCTGGGAGCGTGAGCATGGTCGAGCATGAGCAGGTGGCTGAGCCTGCCGTCAGCACCGGCCAAGGTGAGAGGTCCGATCGGGCTGTCGATCGTACGGAAACACGTCATGCGATCTCCTTCGATACCGGGGGCCAGTGGTTCACGGCGTGGTCGAGGCTGGTCCAGAGATGTTGGGTGGCATAAGAACGCCACGGCCGCCAGCGGGCACTGCGTTGGATCAGTGCCCGTGGAGTGTGGGGCAGCCCGTGGTGGCGGGCTGACGCGTGAAGCCCCAGGTCGGTGACCGGAAAGGCGTCGGGATCGCCGAGGCCGCGCATGGCGATCACCTCGGCGGTCCAGGCTCCGATCCCCGGTACGGCAATCAGGTCGTGGCGGGCGCGCTCCCAGTCGCATCCGGCGCCCAGGTCGATGGAGCCGTCGGCCAAACGCTCGACCAGGGCGCGGAGGGTCCGTCGGCGGGCCTGGGGGAGGGCGAGTTGCTCTGGATCGAGGTCGGCGAGGCGCTCCACCGGGGGAAACACGTGGGTGAGGCCACCGTCGGGATCGCCGATGCGCTGACCGTGCGCGAGCACCAGGCGATGGGCGTGGGTGCGGGCGGCTTTGGTCGACACCTGCTGACCGAGCACCGCGCGTACGGCGAGTTCCTGCTCGTCCACCGTCCGCGGAATGCGTTGCCCCGGCGCCTTGGCCACCAGGGGGGCCAGCTCGGGGTCACCCGCGAGGGTCTCGACGATGGCTTGCGGATCGGCATCGAGATCGAGCAGTCGCCGGCACCGGGTGATCGCCGCCGTGAGGTCGCGGAAATCTTCAAGGACCAGTCGGCAGCGGACGTGGTCGGGCGCGGGCCGAAGGCTGGCGAACCCGTTGCCGTGGGGCAGACGCAAAGTGCGCCGGTAGGCGCCGTCGCGAATCTCTTCGCAACCCGGTACCGCGCATGCCGCCAGATGGCCGAATACACCCTCGAAAGCGAAGGGAGTCCGAACCGGCAGGCGCAGCGACACGACACCAGGCCCGGCGACGTCGCGGTCGGCTCCAAGCCGTGCGCGCCCAACGGCTGCGGCACGCAACGCGGTGGGGGTGGTGGCGCACACCGTTCGGATGGTGTCGTTGAACTGCCGAATACTGGCGAATCCGGCGGCGAATGCGACGTCGCCAAGGGGCAGATCCGTGGTTTCGATGAGCACGCGTGCGGCCTGGGCGCGCTGTGCGCGGGCCAGCGCCAGCGGGCCAGCACCGACCTCGGCCTGCAGCAGGCGCTGCACGTGGCGGGCGGAGTAGCCGAGGCGATCGGCAAGTCCCACCACGCCGTCGCGTTCGACGGTGCCGTCGGCGATCAGGCGCATTGCGCGGCCCACCACGTCGCCGCGCACGTTCCATTCCGGCGAACCCGCTGCGGCGTCCGGTCGGCACCGCTTACAGGCGCGGAAGCCGGCTCGCTGTGCCGCGGCGGCGGTGGGGTAGAACTCCACATTCGGCCGCAGCGGGGTGCGTGCCGGGCAGCTGGGCCGGCAGTAGATGCGCGTCGTGCGTACCGCGGTGATGAACCAGCCGTCGAAGCGGGAGTCCTTGGACTGCACGGCGCGGTAACAGCGGTCGAAGTCGTCGTGCACGCCTTCAAAGATGGCACGCCGCGGGCGGCAACACTAGCGGAAAAACGACCATGCAGTGACGGCCCGGCTACCGCCACGGGGGCTAGCATCGGTGCGTGGCGGCGCTGGTGCAGCAGTATTTGGACGGGATCCTGGCCGAACATGCAGGGGCCGATCATGGGGCACTGGCCAGCTATATCCCCGAGCTCGCTCAGGTCGACCCGACGAAGTACGGCCTGGCGCTGTCGTCGTCGGACGGCTACGTCTACGAATGCGGCGATGCCCAGGTCCCGTTCACGATGCAGTCGATATCCAAGCCGTTCACCTACGCCCTTGCACTCGATCAGCTCGGCCACGCCGACGTCGACGCCAGGATCGGAGTGGAACCCTCGGGGGAGGGCTTCAACAAGATCAGTGTCGATCAGGTCACCAACGTGCCCAAGAACCCCATGATCAACGCCGGCGCGATCGTGGCGTGCTCGCTGATCCCGGGTGCGACCGTCGAAGCCAGGTTCGACCTGGTTCGGGAGTTCTTCAGTGCCTGCGCCGGGCGCATCTTGGACTTTGACGAAGCCGTCTACGACTCGGAGCGGGCCAGCGGCAGCCGAAACCGCGGGATCGCCTATCTGCTGGACAGTTTCGGCGCACTGGGGGCTGACCCCGACGATGCCCTCGATCTCTACATCCGCCAATGTTCACTGAAGGTCACCAGTGTCGACCTGGCCCGGATGGGGGCCACCCTCGCCCGCGGGGGACTCAATCCGTTGACCGGTCGACAGGTGACCGATGCCTCGGTGGTGCGGCGCACGCTCTCGGTCATGGTCACCTGCGGCATGTACGACGCGGCGGGCGCGTGGGTCAGTGCAGTCGGGCTGCCGGCCAAAAGCGGTGTGGCCGGCGGGATCGTGGCGGTACTGCCCGGCCAGCTGGGTATCGGTGTCTATTCGCCGCAGATCGACGCCAAGGGCAACAGTGTGCGCGGGATGCTGGTGTGTCGCAGTCTTTCCCAACAACTGGGCCTGCACTTCCTGACGGTGAGCAGTGAAGCCCATGCGGCCATTCGCGGGGTACACATGCCACGGCCGGGCGTTCGGGTCTATGAGGTGCACGGTGATCTGCTCTTCGCGGGGGCCGAGCAGGTGGCCCGCACCGCGACGCGCGACTGCGGCGAGTACGACACCGCGATTCTCGACGTCTCACGCCTGCACACCATCAGTGAGCCGGCGCGTGGGTTGCTCGCCGGTCTGTCGGAGGAGTTGCGGGCCTTGGGCAAGCAGGGACTCCTGGTCGATCCCGACGGATCGGTGACGCCCGATCCGTCTGCGTATGCCGGGCTGGTGTTCGCCACCGTCGAAGACGCGTTGGGCGCCACCGAGACCTGGGGGGACTGAACTACAGCGGGCTGGCGAGAACGGTGGGCTGCTCATAGCCGCGCAGCACGATCGAATCACCCACCACCCAGTGGGCCTGTTCGCTGATGCTGGCCGCGTACATGGTCTTCGCGGTGGTCAACAGCGGTAAGGGTTGATTCTTGGCCAATTCACACAGCCGGGCGGCCTCGTTGACCGGCTCACCGATCACGGTGTATTCGAACCGCTCCTTGGCGCCGACGTTCCCGGCAACCACCTGTCCGGCGGCCACGCCGATACCCGCCCGGATCTCGGGCACCTCCTCGGCCAGGCGGTACAGGATGCCCCTGGCAGCGGCCAGGGCCTCTTCCTCGGGCTGGTCGAGGTGGTTGGGGGCACCGAAGATCGCCAGCGTGGCATCGCCCTCGAACTTGTTGATCAGGCCCTGGCGGCGATCGACCTCGTCGACGACCACCGCAAAGAACCGGTTCAACAGACTGACGACTTCGGTCGCGGGTCTAGCGGTCACGATCTGTGTTGAGCCGACGATATCGACGAAAACCACGGCGACGTGGCGCTCTTCGCCGCCAAGCTGGATCTGTTCGCGTTCCGCGGCGGCCGCCACCTCGCGCCCCACGTGACGGCCGAACAGATCGCGCACCCGCTCACGCTCGCGCAGGCCGTGCACCATCGCGTTGAATCCGCTTTGCAGCTCGCCGAGTTCGGTTCCGTCGAACACCACGAGGTCGCCTTGCAGATTGCCCTGCTCGACGCGCTTCAAGGCCGCGCGTACCACCCGTACCGGGGTTGCGGTGAGCCAGGACAGAATCAGCATCAGCAGGAAACCGAAGATCAGCGTCGTTACCGAGGCGGTCAGCACAGCGACCCCGAATTGGGTCAACGTCAGGTTCTTGAGCACCACAGCGAAAAACGCCGCCAGGGCGATGCCCATGATCGGGACACCCGAGGTGAGAAACCAGACCAGCATGGTCCGGCCCATGATCCCGGACAGGATTCGCCGTGGCGGTGGGCCGGCGGCGAGCGCTTGGGCGGCCACCGGCCGCAAGGCGAATTCGGTGAACAGGTAACAGGCGGTGGCCACCAAGATGCCGCACACACTCATGGTGAACCCGATGATCGGGATGAAGATCTTGTCGGACAATCCGTAGAGCACGGTGAACACCACCGTCGCGACCCCCCAGAGGGCCAGCACGACCTGCGCCACCCACCACGGGGTGAGGAATGCGTTGCGCTCGTCCTCGCGCGTCGGTGGCTGTTCCTTGATGGCCCACCGCAGTTTCTTGATGGTGCGCCGGGTGATCACGTAGGTTCCGCCCACCAGCGCGGCCACCACGTAGGCCGGTACCAGACCGAACGTGAGCCACGCCGGGGCGTCGTCGAACACACTGGGAACGGGGAACGCCACCGTCACCAGGAGCACGTCCACGGCAACGCCCAGCAGGTTCGTTCCCACCATGACGACGGTCAGGATGAACTGGATGCGAATCCGCCGCAGGTACTGGCTTTCCGACACCTGGCCCAGCAGCCAGGAGCCGTATTCGGGTGTCTCGGGCAGCCGGCCGCTCTGACGGGTGAGCATCTCCAGGGCGCGGCCCAGGCGTTGTGCGGTTGTCTTCGGCGGCTTCATCGTGGCGTAAGAATAATTGCTCGGGGCTGCCCTTAAGGTGGATCGGATGCGACTCGTGATCGCCCAGTGCACCGTCGACTACGTCGGCAGGCTCACTGCGCACCTGCCCTCTGCCCGGCGACTGCTGCTGTTGAAGGCCGACGGCTCGGTCAGCGTGCATGCCGATGACCGTGCCTACAAGCCGCTGAACTGGATGAGTCCACCGTGTCGGTTCACCGAGGAGACCGGCGGCGAAATGCCTGTGTGGGTGGTGGCGAACAAGAAGACCGGTGACCAGCTGCGAATCACCATCGAGGAGATCGAGCACGACTCCAGTCACGAACTCGGCGTTGACCCCGGTCTGGTGAAAGACGGCGTCGAGGCCCAACTGCAGGTGTTGCTTGCCGAGCACGTCGAGCTGCTGGGCGAGGGTTACACGCTGGTGCGTCGCGAGTACATGACCGCGATCGGACCGGTGGACCTGTTATGTCGCGACGAACAAGGCCGAGCGGTCGCAGTGGAGATCAAACGGCGCGGCGAGATCGATGGCGTAGAGCAGCTCACGCGCTATCTGGAACTGCTCAACCGCGACAGCCTGCTGGCGCCGGTCAGCGGGGTATTCGCCGCCCAGCAGATCAAGCCGCAGGCCCGCACGCTGGCCACTGACCGCGGTATTCGTTGCCTGACACTGGATTATGACGCGATGCGTGGCATGGACAGCGACGAGTTCCGACTGTTCTGAGCGGCCCCCGCCTGGAATAGAAGCAGACGACGCCGCGTTGGAGCGACTCATGGCAGTCAACTCCCGATTCCAGGACCTCTTCCAGCCCCTGACGGTGCGCTCACTGACCGTGCCCAATCGCTTCGCCATGGCGCCGATGACCCGTCAGGCCTCGCCGAACGGCATTCCTGGCGATGACGTGGCGCAGTACTACCGGCGGCGGGCGGCGGGCGGGGTCGGACTGATCATCACCGAGGGCATCAGGTTGCCCGACCCGGCCGCGGGATTCCCGGCCAGCGTGCCGACGATCGCCGGCGATGAGGTGCTCGCCGGATGGACTCGCGTTGTCGACGGCGTTCACGCCGAGGGGGCCACGATCGCCGCCCAGTTGTGGCATCAGGGAGTTGAGCGGCGCGACGACGACGGGGTCCAACCCGTCGGCCCGTCGGGTGTCGACGGCCACGGTGAGCCGCGTGGCCGGGCGTTGCGCGCCGACGAACTCGCAGCGATCGCCCAGCAGTACGCCGACAGTGCCGCCGCCGCGCGTGAGGTCGGCTTCGATGCGGTGGAGATCCATGGCGCCCACGGTTACCTGCTGGACGAATTCTTCTGGGAGCGGACCAACTTGCGTACCGACGGCTACGGCGGATCACTGGCGGCGCGCACCCGATTCCCCGCCGAAGTGGTCGCGGCGGTGCGTGCGGCAGTGGGCCCGGACTATCCGATCATCTTCCGGTTCTCGCAATGGAAAGGCGTCGATTACGCGGCGTCCATCGCCGACGATCCGTCGCAGCTGCAGGAACTGCTGACGCCGCTGGTCGAGGCGGGCGTGGACGCGCTGCATCCCTCGACGCGCCGGCACTACATTCCCGGATTCCCGGACTATGACAGCCAATTGAGCCTCGCCGGGTGGACCAAGAAGGTGACCGGCAAGCCGGTCATCGCGGTGGGATCGGTGGGACTGGAGACCCAATTCCGCAGTGAGAAGCGGGGACAGGTGATTGCGCCGGCTCCCATTGACCGTGTTGTGGAGCAGTTCGAGGCCGGCGAATTCGATGTCGTCGCGATCGGGCGCGCGCTGCTGGCCGACCCGAACTGGGTGAATCGCCTCCGCGACGGCGAGCTGGAGGGCTTCAGCGGCTATGACGCGGCGGCGGCACTGTCCAAACTGGCCTGATGCTGGGTCACTAGGCTGGTCGGCATGGCCCGTCGTCGCAGTGCCTCGCGTCGGCAAGAGCCGCTAGGGCCGTTGCCGCTGCACCAACGTGTGGAGGCCGGTCCCGACGGCTACGACTATGTCGTCGTTCCGATTGCGGGTTCGCGCGCGGTGAAGGTCTATCGGTGCCCGGGCTGCGATCACGAGATCCGTTGTGGCATAGCCCATGTCGTGGTATGGCTGCATGGGGCAAGCGACGCTGCCGGTGACGATCGGAGGCACTGGCATACGCCGTGTTGGGCTAACCGGCACAACCGGGGCCCGACTCGCAAGTGGTCCTAAGTGGCCACGACCACGAAGTGGTTCCTAGTGGTTCAGTGCGCTTCGGCGTTCGCGGCCGGTTCGACCAGCTCGACCAGCACCCCGCCGGCGTCCTTGGGGTGGATGAAGTTGATCCGCGAGTTCGACGTGCCCCGCCGCGGCGCCTCGTAGAGCAGCCGGACACCCTGCTCGCGCAGCCGCTCGGAGAGCGCATCGATGTCACTGGTGCGGTAGGCGAGCTGCTGCAGACCGGGCCCGCGCTTGTCCAGGAACTTGGCGATGGTCGACGACTCGTTGATCGGAGCCATCAGCTGGATCTGAGCGCTGCCGACCGGGGCGCCGCGCACAGCCAGCATCGCTTCCACGATGCCCTGCTCCTCGTTGACCTCTTCGTGCAGCACGATCATCCCGAGCTGGTCGTGGTACCACTTCTTGGCCACTTCCAGGTCCGGGACCGCGATACCGACATGATCGACGGCCGTCACCAAGGCGGAAGCCAGGGCAGGACGTGTCTCAAGGGAGTCAGCGACGGATTCGGTCGTCATAGGACTAACGGTAACCTGAGCGCAAACATCGCGCTGCGCCGACCGGAAAGATCGGCCCCTCATCCCCGCCCTGGAGGTAGTCATGACGACATCGGTGATCGTTGCTGGGGCTCGGACCCCGATCGGCCGATTGATGGGTTCGCTGAAGGATTTCTCCGGCAGCGACCTGGGTGCTGTGGCGATCGCCGGGGCGCTGGAGAAGGCTCAGGTGCCGGCGTCGCTGGTGCAGTACGTGATCATGGGCCAGGTGCTCACCGCGGGCGCGGGCCAGATGCCGGCCCGCCAGGCGGCGGTGGGGGCCGGCATCGGCTGGGACGTGCCGACGCTGACCATCAACAAGATGTGTCTGTCCGGCATCAACGCCATTGCGATGGCTGACCAGCTGATTCGCGCCGGCGAATTCGACGTGGTGGTGGCCGGCGGCCAGGAGTCCATGACCCAGGCGCCGCACCTGCTGATCAAGAGCCGTGAGGGCTACAAGTACGGCGACGTGACGGTGCGCGACCACCTCGCCTACGACGGCCTGCACGACGTGTTCACCGACCAGCCGATGGGAGCGCTGACCGAGCAGCGCAACGACGAAGACAAGTTCACCCGTGCCGAGCAGGACGAGTTCGCCGCCGAATCGCACCGTAAGGCCGCGGCGGCCTGGAAGGACGGCGTCTTCGCCGATGAGGTGGTTCCGGTGAAGATCCCGCAGCGTAAGGGTGATCCGCTGGAGTTCACCGAGGACGAGGGCATCCGGGCCAACACCACCGCAGAGTCGCTGGGTGGACTCAAGCCGGCGTTCCGCAAAGACGGCACCATCACCGCCGGGTCGTCGTCGCAGATCTCCGACGGCGCCGCCGCGGTGGTGGTGATGAGCAAGGCCAAGGCCCAGGAACTGGGTCTGGACTGGCTGTGCGAGATCGGAGCCCATGGCGTGGTGGCCGGGCCGGATTCGACCCTGCAATCGCAGCCGGCCAACGCGATCAAGAAGGCGATCGAGCGCGAGGGGATCTCGGTCGACCAACTCGACGTCGTGGAGATCAACGAGGCGTTCGCGGCGGTGTCGCTGGCCTCGACCCGGGAACTGGGACTGAACCCCGACGTGGTCAATGTGCACGGCGGCGCCATCGCGGTCGGACACCCGATCGGGATGTCTGGGGCGCGGATCACCCTGCACGCCGCACTTGAGCTCAAGCGGCGCGGTTCGGGCTACGCGGTGGCCGCGCTCTGCGGTGCCGGTGGCCAGGGCGACGCACTGATCCTGCGCGCGGGCTAACAGCCTGCCTACGCTTGCGTAGGTTGCTGGCGATGCGCGACGTCCCGCCCCGATTTCCCAGTGTGATCTTGGTCATAGTGGGGTTGCTGGGCGGGACAACGACCGTCGGTGTCGCCGCGAGCGCGGCGTGACAGACTTGACCGCGTGACGCGTCCTCGACCCCCGATCGGTCCGGCGTTGGCCGGAGCAGTGGATTTGTCTGGCCTCAAGCAGCCGGCACAGTCCGGCGGCGCCGCCGGTAATGCCGCGGCCCCGCCCGGCGCCACCGAGATAACCGAGGCCAACTTCGAAGACGAGGTGCTGGTCCGGTCCAACCAGGTGCCGGTGGTGGTGCTGCTGTGGTCGCCCCGCAGCGAGGCCTGCGTCAAGCTGGCCGACGCCTTGGCCGGGCTGGCCCAGGCCGATAGTGCCGGTGGTGCGGCCACGTGGTCGCTGGCGACCGTGAACGTCGACGTCGCCCCGCGGGTTGCCCAGGTTTTCGGTGTGGATGCCGTGCCGACCGTGGTGGCTCTTGCCGCCGGGCAGCCGCTCACCAGCTTTCAGGGACCGCAGCCGCCCGATCAGCTCCGTCGCTGGGTGGACTCGCTGATCTCGGCCACCGCGGGCAAATTGGCCGGCGGCGAGGTCGAGCAGCCGGAGCAGGTGGACCCGGTGCTCGCCCAGGCCCGTGACCACCTGGACGTCGGTGATTTTCCGGCGGCACGCGCCGCCTATCAGGCGTTGCTCGAGACCGATCCCAACCACGTCGAGGCCAAGGGTGCGCTGCGACAGCTCACCTTCCTGGAGCGGGCCACCGGCCGGGACCCCGATGCTCCGGCGCGGGCCGATGCGAGCCCGGACGACGCCGAAGCCGCATTCGCTGCCGCCGATGTGCAGATCCTCAACCAGGACGTCACCGCCGCCTTCGACCGGCTGATCGCCCTGGTGCGCCGCACCGCCGGTGACGAGCGCGCCGCCGTACGGACCCGCCTGGTGGAGCTGTTCGAGCTGTTCGACCCCGCAGACCCGGAGGTGGTCGCGGGCCGGCGCAACCTGGCTAACGCGCTCTACTGAGCCGGGCGAGCCTTCAGGGCTCGCGGTAGTGGCCGGCCCGAGGGCTGGCGCTACTCGGGCGCCAGCCAGACCGCCGACAAGGCCGGCAGCACCAGCACCGTGGAGGCGGGGCGGCCGTGCCAGGGTGCGTCCGTGGCCTCGACGCCACCGAGGTTGCCCTGGCCCGAGCCGCGGTACCCGGCCGCATCGGTATTGAGCACCTCACGCCAGCGACCCGCCTGAGGCAGGCCCAGGTGATAGTCGGCGTGGGTCACGCCGGCGAAATTGAACACGCAGGCCAGCACGGAACCGTCAGCGCCGTAGCGCAGAAAGCTCAGCACATTGCTGGCCGAGTCGTTGGCATCGATCCAGGAGTAGCCCCGCGGGTCGGAGTCCTGACTCCACAGGGCAGGCAGGGCCCGATAGTGGGCGTTGAGATCGGCGACCAGGCGCAGGATCCCGGGTGAGTAGCCGTCGGGCTCGCTTGCGGGGTCGAGCTGGAACCAGTCGACGCCGCGCTCGTTGCACCACTCGGCTCGCTGGCCGAATTCCTGGCCCATGAACAGCAACTGCTTACCGGGATGCGCCCACTGATAGGCCAGCAAGGTGCGCAGGCCGGCTGCCTTGTGGTGGTCGTCTCCCGGCATCCGGGTCCACAGCGTGCCTTTGCCGTGCACCACCTCGTCGTGGCTGATCGGCAGCACGAAATGCTCGCTGAACGCGTACAGCATCGAGAAGGTCATGTTGTGGTGGTGGTAGCTGCGGTGCACCGGATCATGACCGAGGTAAGCCAGGGTGTCGTGCATCCAGCCCATGTTCCATTTCATCGAAAACCCGAGTCCGCCAAGACCGGTGTCTCGGGTGACTCCCGGCCACGAGGTGGACTCCTCGGCGATGGTCACGATGCCGGGGGCCACCCGATGGGTGGTCGCATTGAGCTCCTGAAGGAACTGCACGGCCTCCAGATTCTCCCTGCCGCCGTGGATATTCGGTGTCCACCCGCCGTGGGGCCGTGAGTAGTCCAGGTAGAGCATCGATGCCACGGCATCCACCCGCAGCCCGTCCACATGAAATTCCGTCAGCCAATACAGCGCGTTGGCGACCAGAAAGTTACGCACCTCCGGGCGGCCGAAGTCGAACACGTAGGTGCCCCAGTCGAGTTGCTCACCGCGGCGCGGGTCGGAGTGCTCATACAGTGGCGTTCCGTCGAACCGGCCGAGGGCCCATTCGTCCTTGGGGAAGTGCGCCGGAACCCAGTCCACGATGACGCCGATACCGGCGGCGTGCAGCGCATCCACCAGTGCCCGGAAGTCATCGGGGCTGCCGAAGCGGGCCGTCGGGGCGTAGTAGGAAGTCACCTGGTATCCCCAGGATCCGCCGAACGGATGCTCTGCGACCGGCAGCAGCTCCACATGGGTGAAGCCCTGCTGTACAACGTATTCGGTCAGCTCCACCGCGAGCTGGCGATAGCTGAGTCCTGGCCTCCAGGAGCCCAGGTGCACCTCGTAGGTGCTCATCGGCTCGTTGGCCGGCGTACGTCGGGCGCGCTGCGCCATCCAGGCCGAGTCGTTCCACGTGTAGTCGCTGGCCGTCACCACCGATGCGGTGCGCGGGGGTACTTCGGTGGCGTAGGCGAACGGGTCGGCGCGCTCACTGACGGCGCCGTCGGCGCCGTGTACCCGAAACTTGTAGAGGCCGGCGGTGGGGAAGTCGGGCCAGAACAACTCCCAGACACCGGAGGAACCCAGCGATCGCAGCGGGGCGTCGTCCCCGGCCCAGCCGTTGAAGTCTCCGATCAGGCTGACTCCGGTGGCGTTGGGCGCCCACACGGCGAAAGACACCCCGGACACCTCGCCGTCGGGCGTGGTGAAGGTGCGGTGATGTGCGCCCATCACCTCCCACAGCCGCTCGTGGCGCCCTTCGGCGAACAGATACAGATCCAGCTCTCCCAATGTCGGCGCAAACCGGTAGCCGTCGGCGACGGTGTGCACGCCGGTGGGCTCGGCGAAGTCGGCCGTTTCCGGGTAGTGCACCTCGAGCCGGTAATCGATGAGGTCGGTGAACGGCAGACTGGCCGCGAACAGGCCGGAACCCAGCTCGCGCATGACAAAACGCTCATCGCCGACGAGCACCACCACGCGGCGGGCACGTGGGCGCCAGGTCCGGATGATGGTGGCCGCTCCATATTCGTGAGCGCCCAGGACGGAATGCGGATCGTGGTGTTCACCGGCGAGCAGCCGAGCCAGCTCGCTGGGAGCGGGTGCCAGGTGTCGGGTCAGCGTGTTCATGATCGGCGCAACATCTCGGAGCGGGCCCCGGCATTGATCGGCGGCATGGTAACGATGTGGGCGACGGCGTGCGCCGGGTCCAGGCGCACGAAGTTCTCCTGGCCCCAGTTGTAGTCTTCCCCGCTGATCTGATCACGCACCCAGAATCGTTGGTAGTCGGGCATTCCCAGCGCCCACATGTCCAGGCGCAGCATCGCCTGCTCGGCGCCGAACGGGTTCAGCGTGACCACCACCAACACGGTGTCACCGGAGACCGGGTCGAACTTGCTGTAGGCCAACAGTGCGTCATTGTCGACATGGTGGAAATGCACGGTGCGCAGTTGGTTGAAGGCCGGATGCAGGCGGCGGATCTCGTTGAGCCGGGCGATGAACGGCTCCAGTGACCGGCCTTCGGCGAGCGCGCCGGCGAAGTCGCGAGGACGCAACTCGTACTTCTCCGAGTCGAGGTACTCCTCACTGCCCTCATGCAGCGCACGGTCCTCGAACAATTCGAATCCCGAGTAGACACCCCAAGTCGGGCCCAGCGTCGAGGCCAGTACCGCGCGGATCGCGAACATTCCTGGCCCCCCATACTGCAGGCTGGCGTGCAGGATGTCGGGGGTGTTGACGAACAGATTCGGTCGGCGGAAGTCGGCGAGCTCGGCGATCTGCTGCCCGAACTCGGTGATCTCCGCCTTGGTGGTCCGCCACGTGAAGTAGGAATACGACTGGGTGAATCCCAGCTTGGCCAGCCCGTATTGGCGGGCCGGGGGAGTAAACGCCTCGGAGAGAAACAACACGTCGGCGTCGATGTTCTTCACGGCGGCGATCAGCCAGAGCCAGAAGTCCGGCGGTTTGGTGTGCGGGTTGTCGACCCGAAAGATCTTGACCCCGTGATCGATCCAGAATCGGACCACGCGCAACACCTCGGCGTACAGGCCTGCCGGATCGTTGTCGAAGTTCAGTGGGTAGATGTCCTGGTACTTCTTCGGCGGATTCTCCGCGTAGGCGATGGTGCCGTCCGGCAGTTCGGTGAACCATTCGCGATGCTGGGTCGCCCAGGGATGATCGGGTGCGCACTGCAGCGCCAGGTCCAGGGCGACCTCCAGGTCGAGTCGGCGAGCCGCGGCGACAAAGTCGTCGAAGTCGCCGATGCCGCCCAGCTCCGGATGAATCGCGTCGTGACCGCCTTCGGTGCTGCCGATGGCCCACGGCGACCCGACGTCACCGGGCTCGGCGGTCGCCGAGTTGTTGCGGCCTTTGCGATGGATCCGGCCGATCGGATGTACCGGTGGCAGGTACACCACGTCGAATCCCATCTGCGCGATCCGGGGCAGTGCCGCGGCCGCGGTGGCGAAGGTACCGTGCACCGGCCGGCCGTCGGAGTCCCAGCCGCCCGTGGAGCGCGGAAACATCTCATACCAGGCACCGCTGCGCGCCAGCGGCCGATCCACCCAGACCTGGTGTTCCACGCCGGCGGTGACCAGCTCCCGCAGGGGGTAGCGGGCCAGCAGCTCGTCGAGTTCTGCCGACAGTGCCTGCGCAGCCCGCGAGACCGCGTCTCCCGAGGCGCGCAGCGCCGCAGCAGCCGCCCGCACGGGTTTGCGCCGTGCCGAGGGCACCCCGGCTGCGGCACGGTCCAACAACCCGGCGCCGATCAACAGGTCATTGGACAGCTCGGTCGAACCCTGACCGGCATCGAGTTTCGCCGTCACCGCGTGCCGCCAGCTCTGCAGCGGGTCGCCCCAGCCCTCGACCCGGTACGTCCATAGGCCGACGGCGTCGGGGGTGAAGGCGCCATGAAAGACATAGGCGTCGAAGCCCGTTTGCATCGGCAGGTGCAGGGCCGCACCGGCCGGGGCCGCGGCCGGAGGATCGCCGGGCAGGGGATAGCGACGCCCGACGTAGCGCACCACCAGCGTGGCGGCGACCGCCTCGTGGCCTTCGCGCCACACCGTGGCTTTGACCGGCACGGTCTCGCCGACCACGGCCTTGGCCGGATAACGGCCGCAGGAGATGACCGGTTCGACATCGTCGACCTCGACTCGGCCAGCCACCGCACTCCGTTCGTCGTGATTCGCTCTTCCGCTACTCCGCCCACGGTAACCGCCACCGGGCGGCCCGGCATCACGCAACATGTTCGCAACCGAATTGTCAGATGTAGGGGGCAGTCCCAGATCCATGTCGCCGGTAGTGTGGGCAAGCGTGAAGGCCCTCCGCCGGTTCACCGTTCGCGCCCACCTCCCCGAGAGGCTGCTTGCGCTTGAGCAGCTGTCGATGAACTTGCGCTGGTCGTGGGAGCAGCCCACCCAAGAGCTGTTCGCCGCGATCGACCCCGAGCTGTGGCACAGCTGCGGCCGCGATCCGGTGGCGCTGTTGGGTGCGGTCAGTCCCGATCGGCTCGAAGAGTTGGCCGCCGACGAGGCGTTCACCGCCCGGCTCGATGCGTTGGACGCTGATCTGACCGAATACCTGACTGAGCCGCGGTGGTATCAGGGGCAGCAGGATTCCGGTGCCGCACTGCCGGCCGCGATCGCCTACTTCTCCATGGAATTCGGTGTCGCCGAAGCGTTGCCCAACTACTCGGGCGGGCTGGGTATCTTGGCCGGAGATCACCTGAAGTCCGCATCGGACCTGGGTGTCCCGTTGATCGCGGTCGGGCTGCACTACCGATCCGGTTATTTCCGCCAGGCACTGACCGCTGACGGTTGGCAGCGGGAAACCTATCCGGCGCTGGACCCGCAGGGTCTGCCGTTGCGGCTGTTGGTCGAGGCCGACGGCAAGCCGGTTCTGGTCGAGGTGGCGTTGCCCGGAGCGGGCCGGTTGCGGGCCCGGATATGGGTCGCGCAGGTCGGCCGAGTTCCGTTGCTGCTGCTGGATTCCGACATCGGCGAGAACCCACACCAACTGCGGGGAATCACCGATCGCCTCTACGGCGGCGACCAGGAACACCGGATCCGTCAGGAGATCCTGGCCGGCATCGGCGGGGTCCGGGCGATCCGCGAGTTCACCCGATTGCAGGGCGTTGCGGCCCCCGAGGTGTTTCACATGAACGAAGGCCACGCGGGCTTCCTCGGCGTCGAACGCATCCGTGAGCTGATCGCCGAAGAAGGCTTGGACTTCGACACCGCGCTGACGGTGGTGCGTGCGGCGACGGTGTTCACCACCCACACTCCGGTCCCGGCCGGGATCGATCGATTCCCCGCGGACATGGTGCGCCGCTACTTCGACGACGGCGATGACGCGCTGGCCGCCGGGGTGCCCATCGAACGCATCATGGAACTGGGGGCCGAGCAGGACCCCGGCACCTTCAACATGGCGCATATGGGTCTGCGGTTGGCGCAGCGCGCCAACGGCGTCTCGCGGCTGCACGGCCGGGTCAGCCGGGGAATGTTCAATGATCTGTGGCCCGGATTCGACGCCGACGAGGTACCGATCGGGTCGATCACCAACGGTGTGCACGCGCCCAGTTGGGCTGCGCCACCGTGGCTGCAATTGATTCGCGGCGTGGCCGCACCAGACTCGTTCAGCGAACCGGCGACGTGGCAGCGCCTGCAGCAGGTCGATTCGGTGACGCTGTGGTCCATTCGATCGCAGCTGCGTTCGCTGCTCGTCGACGAGGTCCGGCTGCGGCTGTTGCAGTCCGGACTTGAGCGCGGCGCCTCGGAGGCCGAACTGGGCTGGATCGCCACCGCATTCGACCCTGATGTGCTGACCATCGGCTTCGCCCGCCGGGTGCCCACATATAAGCGGCTGACCCTGATGCTGCGCGACCCCGAGCGGCTCGAGCAGCTGCTGCTGGACGAGCAACGGCCCGTGCAGCTGATCGTGGCCGGCAAGTCTCATCCGGCCGACGACGACGGCAAGGCGCTGATCCAGCAGGTGGTGCGTTTCGCCGACCGCCCGGAGGTGCGGCACCGCATCGCGTTCCTGCCCGACTATGACATGTCGATGGCACGGCGCCTGTACTCCGGATGCGATGTCTGGCTGAACAATCCGTTGCGTCCCCTGGAGGCCTGCGGAACCTCGGGGATGAAGAGCGCACTCAACGGCGGGCTGAACCTGTCGATTCGCGACGGCTGGTGGGACGAGTGGTTCGACGGCGAGAACGGCTGGGCGATTCCGACCGCCGACGGTGTTCCCGACGAGAATCGCCGTGACGACCTGGAAGCCGCGGCACTGTACGACCTGCTGGCGGCCTCGGTGGTCCCGAAGTTCTATGACCGCGACGAGCAGGGTGTGCCACCGCGCTGGATCGAGATGGTGCACCACACCTTGCAGACGTTGGGTCCCAAGGTGTTGGCCTCGCGGATGGTGCACGACTATGTGCAGCAGTGCTATGCCCCGGCCGCAATGTCGTCGCGCCGCACCTGTGAGCCGGTCGACGGCGTGCCCTATGGTGCGGCACGGGAGCTCGCCGACTACCGGCGTCGGGCACAGGAGGCCTGGCCACACATCCAGATCACTGACGTCGACAGCACAGGTCTGCCCGATGCGCCGTGGCTGGGTTCGGAGTTGACGCTGACCGCCGCGGTGCGCCTGGCAGGGCTGCGGCCGGACGAAGTGGTGGTGCAGGCGGTGCTGGGCCGAGTCGATTCCGGCGACACGCTGGTGGATCCGGTCACGGTGGCCATGACGCATGCCCACACCGACGCCGACGGCACCGAGGTGTTCTCCACGACCAGCCGACTGCCCGTGGCTGGGGCGGTGGGCTACACCGTGCGGGTGCTGCCCAGCCATCCCTTGCTGTCCGGTGATGCCGAACTGGGGCTGGTGACGTTGGCCTGAGGCCGGTCGGCCCGGGGGAGCGTGAGGATTCCCGCGGTGAGATTGCGTTCAGGGTCGCCGATTTTCGAAACCCACGGCCTTCAGTGCACTCTGAACGGCTCGCCGGCCCGCGGAAGACTGCGATCAGGGGAAGCGGGCCAGGCAGCGGTCCTCATCGCCGAGCACCCCGGTGCGGTAGGCGTCGATGCGGGAAAAGCCCGCAGGAACCGACTCGCCATTGACGTCGCCGGCGGCCAGCCCATTGGTCAGCAGCCCGGCGACCGCCTCATCCAGGTCGCCGGCAGTCAGCGCGATCTTGCCACCGTTGGAGGTGGTGACGCCCTGGGACAGCCGGGTGGTCGCCACACCGGTCAGGCAGGCGGTGCGCAGCGCAGCGGCGGCGTTGTCGAGCACCAGCCCGCCGTGTTCGATCTGTACCCGCTGCAGGTAGCGCGAGACCAGCGCCGAATAGGCGGTGTTGTCCCCGGACAGCGTCGCCAACTTCTGGTCCTTGCTGGGCGTGCCCATCGCCTGCAGGGCGGGCAGGTCGACCGCGATGGTGTTGGTGGCGGGGCAGTACGAGGCCGGTGGGCTCGGGCGGGCGTCGGGGCACGTGGCGGCAGCCGCGGCGTCGAAGGTCAGCTGTGGCGGCTGGGCGGGGGCATACGCGGTGTTCATCGCATCGATGATCAGCTGGACCGATTCCTCGCTGACCGGCACCTCTCCCGTCTCGTTCTGCTGCAACTGCACCGGCAACTCGCCGCGTCGCTGCTCGATCTCCTCGGCATCGATGGCCGCACACGAGTCGGCGCCGTCGGTGAAGCCGAACTGGAAGGCCGAGATCCGCTCGAAAGCCGAGCCGTGCTCGTTACCGCCGACGCTCTCGTCGGGTCCCAGCAACGGATCACGCAGTGCCAGCATCGCGGCCAGCACGCCGTTGAGGCCGTCGCCGGTACTCAGCGTGAATCGCGGGGAGTCGCCTTGCGCCACCCACCGCAGATAGACACCGGCCAGGCAGTCGGCCTGTTGCTCGGCCACCAGAGTGGGCGTCTGGCGCCGTTTGGTGATACCGGCCGTCCGCGCGATCGCATGGCCGTATTCATGGGCGAGCACCATGGTGACGGCCATGTCGCCGTAGGCGCTGCGCAGCGCCGGCAACAGCAGCCGGCGATCCCAACCGATGGTGTTGTCCAGATAGCAGTAGGCGGCGTTGACCAGCAGGAAAGTCCGGTTGTCGCAGAATCTTCCGCGTAGCTGACCGGGATCCCAGGACAGCAGGGATTTCGCCGGTCTGAAATCGCCGTCGAAGGTGTTGGGATAGGTCGTGGTCCAGAACGCCTCGAGGTCGCTGACCGACTGCGCGGCGAGCTGATCGATGCGCCCGCCATCGGTGCCCTCGACCTCCCGCGTCGGCGGCGGGGCGTCGGGGCGCAGCCCGGTCGGGCCGTCGACTGCCTGTAGGCCACCGACCCGGAAGGGGTCGGCGAACACCGACACCGGCGAGCCGTCCAGCATCCGAGCGCAACCGCTGAGCAACAGCATCACCGTGCAGGCGGTGAAGAGAACTCGATACCGTCGGCGGGCGGGGCGCATGAGGTACCAGGATAGTGCGCTCATGCACCGCGCAGCCGCTGCAGCGCCAGCTGCACCTTGCCCGCGTCGGTGGTGCCCCAGAACGGCGGCAGCGAAGCCCGCAGGTAGCCCGCGTAGCGGGCGTTGGCCATCCGCGAGTCGAGTATCGCCACCACGCCGCGGTCATCGGTCCCGCGCAGCAGCCGCCCGGCGCCCTGGGCCAGCAGCAGGGCGGCGTGGTTGGCGGCCACGGCCATGAAGCCGTTGCCGCCGTGGGCGGTGATCGCGCGCTGCCGGGCGGTCAACAGCGGATCGTCGGGTCGCGGAAACGGGATGCGGTCGATGAGCACCAGCGACAGGGACGGTCCGGGTACGTCGACGCCCTGCCAGAGAGACAGCGTGCCGAACAGTGATGTCTCGGCGTCGTCGGCGAACTGCTGGACCAGCGTGCCCGTGGTGTCGTCGCCCTGGCAGAGCACCGGGGTGTCGAGGCGCTCTCGCATCGCTTCGGCCGCGGCCCGCGCCGCCCGCATCGAGGAGAACAAGCCCAACGTTCGGCCGCCGGCCGCGGTGATCAGCGCGGTGATCTCGTCGAGCTGCTGGTCGGTTCCGGTGCCATCACGCCCGGGTGCGGGCAGGTGCGCGGCGATATAGAGAATGCCCGACTTGGCGTGATCGAAGGGCGAGCCGACATCGAGGCCACGCCAGCGGGCCGCCTGGGCGTCGGCGCCACGCCGCAGGCCCCAGTCTCCGGCCATGGCGTCGAAGGATCCGCCGACAGTCAGTGTCGCTGAGGTCAGCACCGTGGTGGCCCGCGCGAACAGTCGCTCGCGCAGCAGGCCTGCCACCGACAGTGGCGCCACCCTCAATACGGCCCGGACCGAGCCCCGATTGTCTTCGTGACTGAGCCAGACCACGTCGTAGCGCTCGGGGATGGCCGGCTCGAAGGAGGTCAGGATCCGGGCCGCGGTGTCGCCGATCTCGGTCAGCGCCGCGACGGACTCCTTACGTGCGGCGGCGACCTTCGGATCGGCAGGTGCGGTGTCGATGGCCGCGCGGGCCGCACCGGCGGCATCGCGCAGCGCGGCCAGGTAGGTGGCCAGTTCTTCGTCGAGGTGATCCATTCGGCCCGGTGTGCCGTCGTGGATCGCCGATCCGAACGTCAGCGCCGCAGCATCGAGGCGCTGGACCAACTCGGGGGAGACCAGCCGCGCGACCCGGCGCACCGCGACGCTGAGCATGGTGGCGCTCAGCTCGGCGGTGGCCACCGAGGTCACCCGATCGGCGAGCTCGTGTGCCTCATCGATCACCAGCAGGCGGTGCTCGGGCAGCACTGTGGTGTCGGAGATGGCGTCGATGGCCAACAGTGCATGGTTGGTGACGACGACGTCGGCCTCGGCGGCGACACCGCGGGCTCGCTCGGCGAAGCAGTCCGTGCCGAATTGGCAGCGGACGGCACCCACGCATTCGCGGGCCGAGACGCTGACCTGGGACCATGATCGTTCCGGTACACCAGGTTTGAGGTCATCGCGGTCACCGGAGTCGGTCTCCTCGGCCCATGCGGTGAGTCGCTGCACGTCACGGCCGAGGGCGCTTGCGGCAAAGGGGTCGAACAGTTCGGCCTGCGGCGTGTCGTCGGACTCCTCGGCGATCCCGGTGTGGATCTTGTTCAGGCACAGGTAGTTCCGCCGGCCCTTGAGCAGCGCGAAGGTCGGCCGGCGGGGCAGCACCTTTTCCAGGGCACCGGCCAGGCGTGGCAGGTCGCGGTCTACCAGCTGGCGTTGCAGCGCGATCGTCGCCGTGGACACCACGACGGGGCTCTCATCGGCCAAGGCCCGGGCGATCGCGGGCACCAGGTACGCCAGTGACTTGCCGGTACCGGTGCCGGCCTGCACGGCCAGATGCTCGCCGGTCTCGAAGCAGCGCGCCACCGCCTCGGCCATGCGCACCTGGCCTTCACGTTCACTGCCGCCCAAGGCGGCAACCGCCGCAGCAAGCAACTCGGTTACGGACGGGTCAGCCATGGTGTGCACACGGTAGCCCGCTCGAAGGCCCGCATGCTCAACGCTCAGGCCGTGGCGGCGAGGTAGGTTCCGTGGCCCTCGATGACCAAGCCGTCATAGGCGAACCGCAGCACTTCGTTGACCAGTCCACCGCTCTGGTTGCGGTAGTTGATCACGAGGGTGTCGATGCCCCGGTAAACGTCTTCGACCACGAAATGCAGATCCGGGATGCGTTGCAGAGCGCCCGACCAGTACTGGCGCAGTGCGGACTTGCCGCGGATCACTCCCGCAGTCTCGGGATACATCTGTGCCGCCACCGGGGAGGTGAACACCACCTCGTCGTGGAAATGCGCCAGCACGGCCTCCACGTCGTGGTTGTTCCACGCCCGCACCCAGTCGCGGCTGAAGGCCAGCGCATCGATCTCCATCGTGTGCACGGTAGTGACACCGCCGCCGCTGCCCCACCCAATTTCCCGCCGACCGCCGTTAGCCTGAAACAATGACCGAGCGATTGCCAGGCGGCGCGGTGCATGAACTTCCCGATGACCTGCGTGACGGACTGACCGTCAGCGCCGCGGCACTGGCCGCGTGGCTGGACATCACACCCTTGGCACGCAACGAGTTCATCTGCTGGGTCGAGGACGCCAAGCAGCAGGCGACCCGCGAGCGACGGATCCGCCGCACGCGCGAGGAACTCGAAGAAGGCATGCGCCGCCCGTGCTGCTGGCCCGGATGCAAGCACCGGGAACGCAACGGCAAGTAGCGCAGCTCAGACGTCGCCGGGAACCAGCCGCGTCGGGATCGCCGGCTCGCCGTGTGCGAGCTTGAGCCCCTCCCACGGCAGACTGTCCAGTCCCGACGCCACTCGCTCGCGGGCCTCGGCCAGCGCCGCGACGCCGGTATCGGCCACCACGTCACCGCCGCGTACCAGCGGCACCGTCAACATCCGGGTCCCTGCGTCCACCGCCGGTGGGCGACCCGCCGGGTAGACGACCTCCTCGGTGACGATGCCGCTCTCCCGCGCAACCCGCAGTGCCTGTTTGCACCCGCCGCGGGTCTGCTTGCCGGCGCTGCGCTTATGCACCGGCTGGCCGTTGACCTCAACCAGTTTGTAGACGAACCCGGCAGCGGGCACACCCGAGCCGGTGACCACCGAAGTGCCCACGCCGTAGCTGTCCACCGGTGCGGCCCGCAGCGCGGCGATGCTGTACTCGTCGAGATCGCCCGAGACCACGATCCTGGTTTCGGTGGCACCCAGGCGGTCCAACTGTTCGCGAACCTGGTGGGCCAACACCGCCAGCTCCCCGGAGTCGATACGGACCGCACCCAGTCCCGGCCCGGCCGCCGCGACCGCGTTGGCCACCCCGGTGGCGACGTCGTAGGTGTCCACCAACAGTGTGGTGCCCACCCCTTGGGCGGCGACTTGGGCTCGGAACGCCGCGAACTCTCCATCGGGGCCGGTGTGCAGCAGGGTGAAGGCGTGCGCGCTGGTACCCAGCACAGGCACACCGAACCGGCGGTGCGCTTCCAGGTTGGACGTTCCGGCGAACCCCGCCAGGTAGGCAGCCCGGGCCGCGGCCACCGCGGCCTGCTCGTGCGTGCGGCGGGAACCCATCTCGATCAAAGGCCTGCCACCAGCGGCGTTCACCATCCGCGCGGCCGCCGAGGCGATTGCGGTGTCGTGGTTGAACACCGACAGCAGCAACGTCTCCAACACGACGCATTCGGCGAAGGTGCCGCGCACAGTCACGATCGGAGACCCGGCGAAATACAGCTCGCCTTCGGGGTAGCCGTCGATATCGCCACTGAATCGGAAGTCCGCCAGGAATGCCAGGGTTCGGGGGTCCAGGAACTCGTCCAGCAGGCCCAGTGCGTCGTCGTCGAAAGTGAACTGGCCCAACGCTTCCAGAAACCGATCGGTACCGGCGACCACCCCGTACCTGCGCGCTTCGGGCAGGCGGCGGGTGAACATCTCGAAACCGACCCGCACACCGGCCGTGCCGTCACGCAGTGCGGCGGCGAGCATGGTCAGCTCGTATTTGTCGGTGAGCAGCCCGCCGTACCTGGCCGAGGAGTACACCCGCCAACCGTATCGACTGGACCGCACCCCACCACGGCTCGGTATCCTGACCGGTATGGCCAGGTCAGTACCGACGACCACCCCCGTGAAACCGCAGGGCACCGGGCAACGGCACGCCGACCCGGCCGACCAGACGACTTCGCCCTGGGTGACCATCGTCTGGGACGACCCGATCAACCTGATGACCTACGTGACCTACATCTTTCAGAAGCTGTTCGGTTACAGCGAGCAGCACGCGACCAAGCTGATGCTGCAGGTGCACCACGAGGGCAAGGCAGTGGTGTCGTCGGGCAGCCGGGAGTCGATGGAAGTCGACGTGTCCAAGCTGCACGCTGCCGGGTTGTGGGCGACCATGCAGCAGGACCGCTGAGACTCAACCGAAGGGAACCGGGACTTCACCGTGCAGAAATGGAAGCGGGTTGATACCGGCGACGGACCCCGCTTCCGGTCTGCGCTGGCGCCGCATGAGGCCGCGCTGCTCCGGAACCTGGCGGGTTCGATCGTGGACATCCTCGACGCACGAGAGTCCGCGTCGCCCCCCGATGAGCTGGAACAGATCACCGGGATCCGGACCGGCAACACCAGCACACCCCGCGACGCGACCACCCTTCGGTTGCTCCCGGACTTCCACCGGCCCGAGGACCGTGTGGGCGATGTTCCGGTCGATGCGGACGGCCTGAATTCTGCGCTGCGCAGCCTGCACGAACCCGGGATCATTGATGCCAAACGTGGCGCGGCACAACAAGTGCTGGCCACGGTTCCGGAGCGGGGCGGGCGGTTCGAGCTGACCGAGGAGCAGGCGAACGCCTGGATCGCGGCGGTCAACGACATCCGGCTCGCGCTGGGCACCGTGCTCAAAATCGGCCCCGAGGGCCCCGACCAGCTGGCCGCCGACGATGCAATGGCTGGTCAGCTGAACGTGTATCAGTGGCTCACCGTGCTGCAGGAGTTCCTCGTGGTCGCGCTGATGGGAAGGCCCCGACGATGACATTCATGGGTTCGATCACCGATGTCGCCGGCATCCGGGTGGGCCATCACCAGCGGATCGATCCGGACGCGACGCTCGGTTCCGGCTGGGCCACCGGCGTCACCGTCGTGCTCGCTCCTCCTGGGACTGTCGGTGCCGTCGACGGCCGCGGGGGCGCACCGGGAACTCGCGAGACCGATCTGCTGGATCCGGCCAACAGCGTGCGTTGGGTGGATGCCGTGGTGCTTTCCGGCGGCAGCGCCTACGGATTGGCCACCGCCGACGGCGTGATGACCTGGCTGGAGGAGCAGGGCCGCGGCGTCGCGCTGGACGGCGGCGTGGTGCCCATCGTGCCGGCCGCAGTCATCTTCGACCTGCCCGTCGGTGGCTGGGATAAACGACCCACCGCCGAATTCGGCTACGCCGCTGCCGCCGCCGCTGCCGGTCCCGACGGTGACAGGGCGGCCTCGGGCAGTATCGGTGCCGGAGCCGGGGCGCGCGCCGGAGTGTTCAAGGGCGGGGTGGGGACCGCCTCGGTGACGCTGGAACTCGGCGACCAGGTGGTCACCGTCGGCGCGATCGTCGTGGTCAACCCCAGCGGCGAACTCATCGACGCCACCACAGGGCTGCCCTGGTCGAACCTGCTGATCGAGGAATTCGGTCTGACGGCGCCGCCGTCGGAGCAGCTGGCGATCCTGGCCGGGCTGGAACCCAAGTCTCTTTCGCTCAACACGACCATCGCCGTGGTGGCCACCGACGCCGCACTCAGTCCGGCCGGCTGCCGCCGGATGGCGGTGGCCGCCCAAGACGGGCTGGCACGAGCGATCCGGCCCTGCCACACCCCGGTGGACGGCGACACGGTGTTCGCCTTGGCGACGGGGGCCGTCGAGGTTCCGCCGCTGCCCGGAACGCCGGATGCAATGTCCCCGGAGACCGGGCTGGTCACGGTGGTCGGCGCCGCCGCGGCGGACTGCCTGTCCCGGGCGGTGCTGTGCGGATTGCTGGCCGCTGATCCCGTGGCGGGCATCCCCACCTACCCGGGCACGGTGCCGGGGGCATTCGCCGAACGGCTCACCGGCGGTACGGGAGGGCTGTGACGTGGAGCTGACCCGCCGCGGGGGAACACCCCCCGCGCCGCAGCCTGACCGGCAGCCGGCCTGGCGCACCGGCGGTGCCACCATCATCGCTTTCGTCGGGCTGCTCTACCTCATCGAAGCCCTGGATCAGGTGGGCGGCCACCGGCTGGACCGCAACGGCATCCGGCCGCTGGAGGCCGACGGCCTGTGGGGTGTGCTGTTCGCCCCGCTGCTGCACGCCAACTGGGCGCACCTGCTGGCCAACACCGGACCCGCGCTGGTGCTCGGGTTCCTGCTGACGCTGACCGGTTTGTCCCGGTTCGTCTTCGCCACGGCGATCGTGTGGATCCTCGGGGGGCTGGGCACCTGGCTGATCGGCAACCTCGGATCGTCCTGTGGCCCGACCGACCACATCGGCGCCTCCGGCCTGATTTTCGGCTGGCTGACCTTCCTGCTGGTGTTCGGCTGGTTCACCCGCCGGATCTGGCAGATCCTGGTCAGCGTCGTGGTGCTGTTCCTCTACGGCGGCATCCTGTGGGGGGCGGTGCCGGTGCTCAACGTCTGCGGCGGGGTGTCCTGGCAGGGACACCTGTGCGGGGCGCTGGCCGGCGTCGTGGCCGCCTACTGGCTGGCCGGCCCCGAGCGCAAGGCCCGCGAGCGTCGCCGGGGGGTTGCCGCGTGAGCCCGATCGGAATCTTCGACTCCGGTGTCGGTGGGCTGACCGTCGCCCGCTCGATCATCGACCAGCTGCCCGACGAGGACACCATCTACGTCGGCGACACCGGCAACGGCCCGTACGGTCCGCTGACCATCCCCGAGGTTCGTGCCCACGCCCTGGCCATCGGTGACGACCTCGTCGAGCGCGGAATCAAGGCGCTGGTGATCGCCTGCAACACCGCGTCGGCGGCGTGCCTACGCGACGCCCGGGAGCGCTATGACGTACCGGTCATCGAGGTGATCCTGCCGGCGGTGCGACGGGCGGTGGCCACCACGCGTAACGGCCGCATCGGGGTGATCGGGACGCAGGCGACGGTTGCCAGTCACGCGTACCAGGATGCGTTCGCCGCCGCCCGCGACACCGAGATCACCGCGGTGGCCTGTCCGCGTTTCGTCGACTTCGTCGAGCGCGGCATCACCAGCGGCAGGCAGGTGTTGGGCCTTGCTGAGGGCTATCTGGAGCCGCTGCAACGCGCCGGGGTCGACACCCTGGTGTTGGGCTGCACCCACTATCCGCTGCTGTCGGGATTGATCCAGTTGGCGATGGGTGATCAGGTGACGTTGGTGTCCAGCGCGGAGGAGACGGCCAAGGACCTGTTGCGGGTGCTCACCGAACGTGACCTTCTGCGCCCACATGAGGCCACCCCGGCGACACGGATCTTCGAAGCCACCGGTGACCCGGAGGCGTTTGCTGAACTGGCCACCCGCTTTCTGGGGCCTGCCATCAGCGGCGTCGGCGCGGTGCACCGTCACGCACCCCTGCGTTAGCCGGTGATTTCGGTGACGAATCGTGGGCAAAGCGCCGGTGTCTTCGTCATGGCCGCGGCGAACATGGCACAGTAGGGAACGTGCGACTGACCGTGCTCGGCTGCTCCGGGAGTGTGGTGGGTCCGGACTCGCCGGCATCGGGATACCTGTTGCAGGCGCCGGACACGCCACCGCTGGTTATCGACTTCGGCGGCGGGGTGCTGGGCGCCCTGCAGCGGCACGTCGACCCGGGATCGGTGCATGTGCTGTTGTCGCATCTGCACGCCGACCACTGCCTGGATCTGCCCGGGTTGTTCGTCTGGCGCCGCTACCACCCGTCGGTGGCGATCAAGCCGTTCGACAAGGGGTTGCTCTACGGGCCCAGCGATACCTGGTCTCGGATGGGGGCCGCGTCCTCACCGTACGGCGGCGAGATCGATGACATCACCGACATCTTCGACGTCCGTCCCTGGGTGGACGGTGAGGCGGTCACGTTCGGCACGCTACGCGTGCAGCCCGGGCTGGTGTCGCATCCGACCGAGTCGTACGGGATGCGGATCACCGATCCCTCCGGTGCAACGCTGGTCTACAGCGCCGACACCGGCTACTGCGACGCGGTGATCGAGTTGGCCCGCGGTGCCGACGTGTTCTTGTGCGAAGCCTCGTGGACCCACGAGGGCAACCGCCCGCCGAACCTGCACCTGTCGGGAACCGAGGCAGGGCGCATCGCCGCGGCCGCCGGTGTCGGCCAGCTGCTGCTGACCCACATCCCGCCGTGGACCTCACGCGAGGATGTCATCGGCGAGGCCAAGGCCGAATTCGACGGTCCGGTGCACGCCGTGGTGTGCGACGAATCCTTCGACATCAAGCGGTCCTGAAGCAGCGCCGCGTACCTCCCCGGCTGTTCTTTTTGGCGGTGACCCGTCCCCCGCAAGCGGGAGGTGCCCCCAGCGCCCGGCTCCGCCGCGCTTGCGATCACCGCTGTGCCCTTTGGCGGTGACCCGCTGCGCCCGGCTCCGCCGCGCTTGCGATCACCGCTAGGGTTATCCGCGTGTCCAAACGAGAAGACGGTCGCCTCGACGACGAGCTGCGCCCGGTCGTCATCACCCGCGGATTCACCTCGAATCCGGCCGGCTCGGTGCTGGTCGAATTCGGCAACACCCGGGTCATGTGCACGGCCAGTGTCACTGAGGGAGTTCCACGCTGGCGGAAGGGTTCCGGTCGCGGTTGGCTGACCGCCGAGTACGCCATGCTGCCCGGCGCCACCCACACCCGTTCGGATCGCGAGTCAGTCAAGGGCCGCGTCGGTGGGCGCACTCAGGAGATCAGTCGACTGGTGGGCCGCTCGCTGCGCGCCTGCATCGACCTGGCCGCGCTGGGGGAGAACACCATCGCGATCGACTGCGACGTGCTGCAGGCCGACGGCGGCACCCGCACCGCGGCGATCACCGGGGCCTATGTGGCCCTCGCCGATGCGGTCACCTACCTGTCCGCCGCCGGCAAGCTGTCCGACCCGCGTCCCCTGTCGTGTGCGATCTCCGCCGTGAGCGTCGGTGTGGTCGACGGCCGGGTCCGCGTCGATCTGCCTTACGAGGAGGACTCGCGCGCCGAGGTCGACATGAACGTCGTCGCCACCGACACCGGAACTCTGGTGGAGATCCAGGGCACCGGCGAGGGAGCGACGTTCCCGCGCTCGACCCTGGACAAGATGCTCGACGCGGCGCTGGCCGCCTGCGACAAGCTGTTCGTGGTGCAGCGCGAAGCGCTGGCGCTGCCATATCCGGGCGTACTGCCGGAGGGGCCCGCGCCTAAGAAAGCGTTCGGCAGCTGACCGCCCGGTGACACAACTGCTGGTGGCTAGCCGCAACCGCAAGAAGCTGGCCGAACTGAGCCGGGTGCTTGAGCACGCGGGAGTCTTAGGCGTGCAACTGGTTTCGCTCGATGACGTGCCGCCGTATCCCGAAGCCCCGGAAACCGCACCGACGTTTGAGGGCAACGCCCTGGCGAAGGCGCACGATGGCTACGTTGCAACCGGATTGCCCTGTGTGGCAGATGATTCCGGGCTGACTGTCGAGGCCCTCAACGGCATGCCGGGGGTGTTGTCGGCGCGCTGGTCCGGCAGCCACGGCGACGACGCAGCCAACACCGCGCTCCTACTCGCGCAACTGCACGACGTGCCCGAGGAGCGGCGCGGTGCTGCGTTCGTCTCCGCGTGCGCGCTGGTCTGGGGTGATGGGCCCGAGCAGCAGGTGGTGGTGCGCGGCGAATGGGCCGGACACATCGCCCGCGAACCGCGCGGTGAGGGCGGGTTCGGCTATGATCCGGTGTTCGTCCCGACAGACTCGGACCGCAGCGCCGCGCAGCTCAGCCCGGCCGAAAAGGATGCCGCTTCGCACCGCGGCCGGGCGCTGGCTCTGCTGCTACCGGCGCTGCGCGCGTTGGCTTAACGGCCTGGCGGAGACCTCAGCCGCCGACCGCCCGCCGCCGAGCGTGAAGTTGGCTTCACTCTGAGTGGTCGAGCGTGAAGCTGACTTCACGCTCGGCACAGGTGCGAGGCCTCAGAGGTTGAACTGGGCCTTGATCTTTCGGGTCTGGAAGTGCTCGACGATGACCCCGAGCAGGGGAATGGTGCCCGACAGCAGCACCCCCAGCGTCTTACCCAACGGCCAGCGGACCTTGACGGCCAGGTTGAGGGTCGCCATCAGGTAGGCGAAGTACACCCAACCGTGCACCACGCCGATCCAGATCGGCGGGTTGTCCACCTTGACCACATAGCGCACCACGACCTCGTAGCACAGCGCGATCAGCCAAAGGCCCGTCGTCCACGCCAGTACCCGGTAGGGCAGCAGTGCGCCGCGGATCTTGTCGGCGGGAGCGGCCTGGGCGGGGGAGTCGGTCATGCGCTGTTCCTGTTCTGTCGATCGTTTTCGGAGAGCTCGGCCAGGTAGGCGTTGTACTCCCGCATCGTGGGGTCATCGGTGGGCGCCGCCGCCGCGGGTCGCTCCGGCAGCAGTCCGGCCGGGATCTCGGTCAGCGTATCGGCGGGGTGCAGCTCCGGGGGCTCTTCCTCGTAGCGCACGAACTTGCGGTAGGCGTACACGCAGAACCAGGCGAACAGCGGCCACTGCAGCGCGTAACCCAGATTCTGAAAGGTGCCGTTGACCTCTTGGAACCGGCTCCACTGCCACCAACCCAGCCCCAGGCAGGCGCTGGCGGCCAGGATCACCAGCAACACCAATGCCGGTCTCCGACGCCGTGTAGTGGACACCCCATGACGGTACCGCGGGGCCTGGCGCGATGGCCGTGCGGAAGGGGTTCGCGTTGTGTGGTGCGGCGGACTGGAAGCTACGATGACTGCGTTTGCGGGCGTGGTGAAATTGGCATACACGATGGCTTTAGGTGCCATTGCGCGAAAGCGCGTGAGGGTTCGAGTCCCTCCGCCCGCACAAAATTTGACCCGATAACCGCATGTGGCCGGTGCTTGGCGGTGCCAGAATGGACGCCTTAGCCCTCCGCGTGATTGGTGCAGCGCTATGAACCGACGGCTGCTCGCAACGGTGTTCACTGTGGTGTCTGTGTACCTTGCCGGGGCGGCCGCTCCGGCGGCCGTGGCCGATCCCAGCGTCGACCCCAGTGCTCAGGCCGGCGCCGATCAACCCGACCAGGACCAGGTGTTCTTCGACGAGCTGGAGCGCGAGGGCCTGCACCCTCAGTACGACAAGCAGATCTGCGGCGACATCAAATGCGAATCGCTGCGCACGCTGCTGGTGCAGGAAGGGCACGCGGTCTGCGTGGCCCTCGCCGATTCACCGAGGCTGGTTCCGCTATCGGTCATCGCGAATCTGGAAGTCAGCCCCGGCGAGGCACACGTCATCATCAACGCGGCCCGGCAGGCCTACTGCCCGCAGCTGCCGGACCCCTATGCACATACGCCGGGGCGCTGAATCGTTCAGCGCTCGCCTGCCGCCACCAGCAAGGGCGTCTCGCCCAGAGCCTCGGATTCCCGGGCTTTTCGTGCGTAGCTGATCACGCCGATGGCGGCCACCGCCCACACGACGTACTGCAGCGTCCATGCCAGCCGGAACGCGCTGAAGGAATAGCCGCCGGTCATCGCGATGACCACCCCCATCGCCTGCATGACCAGCAGGGTGGCGATGAACCCACCGGTGTTGACCATGCCCTGCGCGGTGCCCAACGCCGCCGGCGGGTTGTAGGTGCGGGCGAAGTCGAAGGCCAGCATCGACACCGGCTGGCCTGCCGAGATCACCAGGATCAGCACCACCAGCAACCAGTGCGGCGCGGGGTTCGGTAGCGCCAACAACACCGTCCAGGTCACCACGATCAGCGCCATCATGGTCAGCGCGACCTTGGAACGGTGCTGGGGCCAGCGCGCCGAGAGGGTTCCGACCAGCAGTCCCACCACGATGAAGGGCGCCACGGACAGCGTCAGTGCCGCGCCCGCCATGCCCCGCGAAAGACCTTGCGCGGTGGTCAGGTAGGGGACACCCCACATCAGCGCGAACACGCCGGGCGAGAACGCGTTACCCATATGGGTGAAGAAACCCGCCTTGGTGCCCGGACGCGACCACACCATCTTGATCTCACCGAATGCCTCACGGAAGGTCCGCGCATGAGCGGCGGTCGGTGCCCCTGCCGGAGCGTCGCGGGCGACGATGATCGTCAGGACACCGGCGAACAGACCCAGGCCGGCGGCCGAAAGATATGCGGCCGTCCACCCGCCATGCAGCAGGATCGCCAGAAACGGCACCGCCGAGAGGAATTGGCCGAATTGGCCGCAGATTCCGGTCAGCTGAGTGAGCAGGGGAACTCGTTCGGGGGCAAACCAATTGGGCAGCAGGCGGATCACCGAGATGAAGATGAACGAATCCCCGAGACCGATCACGCCGTAGGCGCCGACCGCAACGGGCAGCGATTCCGTCAGCGCCAGCGTGGCCTGGGCGGCAGACAGCACGGCCACGCCGGTGGTGATCATCGCGCGCGGACCGAACCGGTCCAGCAGCACGCCGGCTGGAATCTGCATGGCGGCGTAGATGATCAGCTGCACGATCACGAACGACGACAGCGTGCTGGGGCCGGCGTGGAAGCGTTCGGCGGCATCAAGGCCCGAGACTCCGAAAGTGGTCCGGTCCAGCACCGCCACCAAGTAGGACAACAGGCCGGTGCCCCACACGATCCAGGGACGCAATCTGGGCCCGCCTTGTCTGTCTGTTGCCGGACAACGCCAATGGTCGCACACCGTTTCGCCGGGTAATTCGCCGGTGACCGGCCACAACCGCGGCGGCTGCTGACCTAGTCTGTCTCGCGTGGTGATCTCCCGGCGCGACGTGTTCAAGCTCGCCGTCACTGTGCCCGCCGCGGCCGGCTTGGGTGCCGGGGTGTCGGCGCTGATCGCCGGGATCGCGCAGGCCGCCCCGCTGGGAATCCTGCTGGACTATTCGGCCGGTGTCCTGCCGGCCAGCGCCATCCGCGACTCCGGGGCGGTGGGGGCCATTCGCTACGTGTCGGATCGCCGGCCCGGCGCCGACTGGATGCTCGGCAAGCCGATGCTGGCGGCCGAAGCGCGCGACCTGCAGGAAAGCGGTCTGGCGGTGGTCTCCTGCTATCAGTTCGGCAAACAGGCCACCGCCGACTGGCTCGGTGGCGAGGCTGCCGGCGTTGAACACGCCACGCGCGGGGCGCAGCTGCACACCGCGGCCGGTGGCCCGGGCAGCGCCCCGATCTACGCCTCCATCGATGACAACCCGACCTATGAGCAGTACCAGCAGCAGGTGGCGCCCTACCTGCGGGGATGGCAGTCGGTGATCGGGGCCGAGCGCACCGGCGTCTACGCCAACTCCACGACCATCGAGTGGGCCGTGCAGGACGGCCTGGGCTCCCTGTTCTGGCAGCACAACTTCGGCTCGCCCGGCGGAATCGCCCATCCGGCCGCCAATCTGCACCAGGTGGAGTTCGACCGCCGTACCGTGGGCGGGGTCGGTGTGGACATTAACGAGATCCTCCAGCCGCAGTTCGGCCAGTGGGCTTGACCTGCGACCGGACGGCCCACAGCCCAGCAAACCGGCGCGCCACCGGGGCGTGGACGGCGGCGTAGACGGTGTTCGGCTCGGGTTCGGCGCCTCAGGTGCCGCCGGAGCCGGTTGGCCGGGCCGATAGAAACATAACGATTAGATAACAAAAGAGCCTTGATCTGCGCAGTTATAGCTACTCGACCGTAACCCCGCGCACGCAGGACGTTTGTTCCGGATCGTTATGACGGCCGTCGAGCCGTGAGATATCCGGGGCTGGGTTACCCGAGCGTAGAACTCATCAGTAACCAATTAGCTGCGGAAACGGCACAGGTTCTTATGACACTCTTACTGCTGTAGCGCGGCCGCGGAAACGCGAGAGCCCGCAATAGGCCGGTCATTCCGGCGGGCGTCGAAGAGGACGCGACATTAACCAGTGCAGGGGAGAAACATAACGTGACGATCCACGAACACGACCGGGTTTCCGCCGAGGGTGCTGGCTCGGGGCCGTTCGCCAGCGCCGCGTCCGCTCTGGTGGATCGCCTGACGGACGGCGAGCCCTACGCGGTCGCCTTCGGCGGTCAGGGCGCGGCGTGGTTGGAGTCGCTGGAGGAGTTGGTCTCCTCGGCGGGGATCGAGTCCGAGCTGGCCACCCTGGCCGGGGAGGCGGACCTGCTGCTGGAGCCGATCGCCCAAGAACTTGTCGTGGTCCGGCCCATCGGTTTCGAGCCGCTGCAGTGGGTGCGGGCCCTGGCTGCAGAAGACCCCATCCCGTCCGCCAAGGAACTGACCTCGGCCGCCGTCTCGGTACCGGGCGTGCTGCTGACGCAGATCGCCGCTATGCGCGCGCTGCAGCGGCAGGGACTGGACCTGTCGGCCACCCCGCCCGTGGCTGCCGCGGGTCACTCGCAGGGCATCCTGGCCGTCGAGTCGCTTGAGGCCGGCGGCACCAAGGACGTGCAGCTGCTGGCGATCGCTCAGCTGGTGGGCGCTGCCGGAACCCTGGTCGCGCGCCGTCGCGGCATCTCGATCTTGGGTGATCGCTCGCCGATGGTGGCGATCTCCAACGTCGACCCGGAACGGATCCGGGACCTTCTGGACGACTTCGCCCAGGATGTGCGCACGGTGCTGCCGCCGGTGCTGTCGATCCGCAACGGGCGGCGCTCGGTGGTCATCACCGGAACCCCCGAGCAGCTGTCGCGCTTCGAGCTGTACTGCGAGCAGATCGCCGAGAAGGAGGCCGCCGAGCGCAAGAACAAGCTGCGTGGTGGAGCCGTCTTCGCCCCGGTCTTCGAGCCCGTCCAGGTCGAGGTCGGGTTCCACTCGCCACGGCTGTCCGACGGTATCGAGATCGTGGCGCAGTGGGCCGCCAAGGTGGGTCTGGACGTGGAGCTGACCCGCCGGCTCGCCGACTCCATCCTGGTGGGTCAGGTGGACTGGGTCGACGAGGTCACGGAGCTGCACGAGGCTGGCGCCCGCTGGATCCTGGACCTGGGCCCCGGGGACATCCTGACTCGGCTGACCGCACCGGTGATCCGCGGCCTGGGCATCGGGATCGTGCCGGTGGCCACCCGTGGCGGCCAGCGCAACCTCTTCACCATCGGCGCCATCCCGGAGGTCGCTCGGCCCTGGACGAGCTATGCCCCGTCGGTGGTCGCGCTGCCGGACGGCCGGGTCAAGCTCGACACCAAGTTCACCCGGCTGACCGGCCGGTCGCCCATCCTGCTGGCGGGCATGACGCCCACCACCGTCGATGCCAAGATCGTGGCCGCCGCAGCCAACGCGGGCCACTGGTCGGAGCTGGCCGGCGGCGGGCAGGTCACCGAGGAGATCTTCGATGACCGCGTCGCGGAGCTGACCGCACTGCTGGAGCCCGGCCGCACTGTCCAGTTCAACTCGTTGTTCTTGGACCCCTACCTGTGGAAGTTGCAGGTCGGCGGGAAGCGATTGGTGCAGAAGGCCCGTCAGTCCGGAGCCCCGTTCGACGGGCTGGTGGTCAGCGCCGGCATCCCGGAGCTCGAAGAGGCCGTCGAGCTCATCGCCGAGCTCAACGACGCGGGCATCAGCCACGTGGTGTTCAAGCCAGGCACCGTCGAGCAGATTCGATCGGTGATCCGCATCGCCGCCGAAGTGCCGACCACACCGGTGATCGTGCACGTCGAAGGCGGCCGCGCCGGCGGTCACCACTCCTGGGAAGACCTCGACGACCTGCTGTTGGCGACCTACTCCGAGCTCCGCTCGCAGCCCAACATCACCTTGTGCGTCGGCGGGGGGATCGGTACCCCCGAGCAGGCGGCCGAATATCTGTCCGGCCGGTGGTCGCAGGAGCACGGATTCCCGCTGATGCCCGTGGACGGCATCCTGGTGGGCACTGCGGCCATGGCCACCAAGGAGGCCACCACCTCGCCGGCGGTCAAGCAGATGCTGGTCGACACCTCGGGCACCGACCAATGGATCGGTGCAGGAAAAGCCCAGGGCGGCATGGCTTCCTCGCGCAGCCAGCTCGGAGCCGACATCCACGAGATCGACAACGTCGCCTCTCGTTGTGGGCGCCTGCTCGACGAGGTGGCCGGTGACGGCGAGGCCGTCGCGGCCCGCCGCGACGAGATCATCGCCGCGCTGGCCGACACCGCCAAGCCCTATTTCGGTGATGTCACCGAGATGACGTACGCGCAGTGGTTGCGCCGCTACATCGACCTGGCCATCGGCGCGGGTGACTCGACCGCCGACACGGCCTCGCCGGACAGTCCGTGGCTGGCCGACACCTGGCGGGAGCGATTCGGTTCGATGTTGCAGCGCGCCGAAGCGCGCCTGCACGAGGTCGAGTCCGGGCCGATCGAGACGCTGTTCGCCGATTCCGAAGAGGGACAGGCGATCCTGGAACGTCCCGCGGACGCGATCGCCGCGCTGGTGGCCCGTTACCCGGAGGCAGAGACGGTTCGCCTGCACCCGGCCGATGCGCCCTTCTTCACGCAGCTGTGCAAGACCCCGGGCAAGCCGGTCAACTTCGTGCCGGTGATCGACAAGGATGTGCGGCGCTGGTGGCGCAGCGACTCGCTGTGGCAGGCGCACGACGCCCGCTACACCGCCGAGCAGGTCTGCATCATCCCGGGCATCACCGCGGTCGCCGGAATCACCCGGGTCGACGAGCCGGTCGGCGAGCTGCTGGACCGCTTTGAGCAGGCCGCAGTCGACCAGGTGCTCGCCGCCGGCGCCCAGCCCGTCCCGGTCGCTGCCCGTCGCCTGGGCCGCGTCGACGTCACCGGCCCGCTGGCCGTGGTGCTCGACGCCCCGGATGTGCTGTGGGCCGGTCGCACCGCCACCAACCCGGTGCACCGGATCGGAGCTCCCGACGAGTGGCAGGTGCATGAGAACCGCACCGCCACCCACCCGTCGACCGGGGCACGCCTGGAGGTGGCCTCGCAGTCCCACGTGGTGCTCAGCGTGCCGCTGTCCGGTGTCTGGATCAGCATCCGCTTCACCCTGCCCGCGGCCGTCGTCGACGGAGCGGCCCCGCTGGTGTCCACCGAGGACGCCGCAGCCGCCATGCGCTCGGTGCTGGCCATCGCCGCCGGCGTCGACGGCCCGGAGGCCCTGCCGCCGGTGCGCGACGGCGCAGCGACCGTCACCGTGGCGTGGAAGCCCGAGGAGGTCGCCGACCACACCGGTGTGACCGCGACATTCGGCGCACCGCTGGCGCCGGGGCAGTCGATCGTCCCCGACGTGCTGGTCGGCCGGTGCTGGCCGGCGGTGTTCGCCGCCATCGGCTCGGCCACCACCGATGCCGGGTTCCCGGTCGTCGAGGGGCTGCTGTCCCTGGTGCACCTGGACCACGCGGCGCAACTGCGTACGGCCCTGCCCGCTGAACCGGCCGAATTGACCGTGACCGCAACGGCGTCAGCGGCCACCGACACCGAAGTCGGCCGCGTCGTTCCGGTGACGGTCGACGTCCGCGATGCCCACGGAACGTTGCTGGCCACCCTCGAGGAGCGCTTCGCGATCCGCGGGCGCACCGGTGCCGCGGAACTGACCGACCCGGTTCGGGCCGGCGGTGGGGTCTCCGACAATGCCACCGACACCCCGCGTCGGCGCCGGCGCGATGTCACCGTCACCGCGCCGGTGGACATGCGGCCGTTCGCGGCGGTCTCCGGAGACCACAACCCGATTCACACCGACCGCGCCGCGGCGCTGCTGGCCGGCCTGGAGTCACCGATCGTGCACGGCATGTGGCTGTCGGCCGCAGCTCAGCACGTGGTGACCGCCACCGATGGGCAGGCCCGGCCGCCGGCACGGTTGGTCGGCTGGACCGCGCGATTCCTGGGCATGGTCAAGCCCGGCGACGACGTCGACTTCCGCGTAGACCGGGTCGGAATCGACCTGGGCGCAGAGGTTCTCGAGATCAGCGCCCGAATCGGCTCGGATCTGGTGATGTCGGCGACCGCGCGGCTGACCGCCCCCAAGACGGTCTACGCGTTCCCCGGACAGGGCATCCAGCACAAGGGCATGGGCATGGAGGTTCGCGCCCGCTCCAAGGCCGCCCGCAAGGTGTGGGACTCCGCGGACAAGTTCACCCGCGAGACCCTGGGCTTCTCGGTGCTGCATGTGGTGCGCGACAACCCGACCAGCCTGATCGCCTCCGGTGTGCACTACCAGCACCCCGAAGGTGTGCTCTACCTGACGCAGTTCACCCAGGTGGCGATGGCCACCGTGGCGGCCGCGCAGGTCGCCGAGATGCGCGAGCAGGGCGCCTTCGTCGAGGGAGCGATCGCCTGCGGGCACTCCGTCGGTGAATACACCGCCCTGGCGTGCGTCAGCGGTGTCTACGAGCTCGAGGCCCTGCTGGAGGTCGTGTTCCACCGCGGCTCCAAGATGCACGACATCGTGCCGCGCGACGCGATGGGACGTTCCAACTACCGGCTGGCCGCCATCCGGCCGTCGCAGATCGACCTCGACGACGCCGACGTCACCGCATTCGTCGCTGAGATCGCCGAGCGCACCGGGGAATTCCTGCAGATCGTCAACTTCAACCTGCGCGGCTCGCAGTATGCGATCGCCGGAACGGTTGCCGGTTTGGAGGCCCTGGAGGCCGAGGTCGAGCGTCGTCGCGAGCTCAGCGGCGGCAAGCGGTCCTTCATCTTGGTGCCCGGTATCGACGTGCCATTCCACTCCAGCGTGCTGCGCATCGGTGTCGATGACTTCCGCCGTTCGCTGGAGCGGGTGATGCCGCGTGACGCCGATCCTGACCTGATCATCGGCCGCTACATCCCCAACCTGGTGCCCAAGCCCTTCACCCTGGACCGCGAGTTCATCCAGGAGATCCGCGACCTGGTCCCGGCCGAGCCGCTCGACGAGGTGCTGGCCGACTACGACACCTGGCGGAACGAGAAACCGGGCGAGTTGTGCCGCAAGGTCGTGATCGAGTTGCTGGCTTGGCAGTTCGCCAGCCCGGTGCGCTGGATCGAGACACAGGACCTGCTGTTCATCGAGCAGGCCGCAGGCGGCCTGGGGGTGGAGCGTTTCGTCGAGATCGGGGTGAAGACCGCCCCGACCGTGGCCGGGCTGGCCACCAACACGTTGAAACTGCCGGAATACGCCCACAGCACCGTGGAAGTGCTCAACGCCGAGCGGGACGCCGCCGTGCTGTTCGCCACCGACACCGACCCCGAGCCGGAGCCCGAGGAGGAGTCGGCACCGGCTGAGGCGGCGGCAGAGGCCTCCCCGGCCGAGGCCGCGGCGCCGGCACCGGCCGCACCGGTCGCGCCGTCGGGGGCTCCGCGCCCCGACGACATCGCGTTCGACGCCGCCGATGCCACGTTGGCGCTGATCGCGTTGAGCGCCAAGATGCGCATCGACCAGATCGAGGCGCTGGATTCCATCGAGTCCATCACCGACGGAGCGTCCTCGCGGCGTAACCAGCTGCTGGTGGACCTGGGTTCCGAGCTCAATCTCGGCGCCATCGACGGCGCGGCCGAGGCCGACCTGGCCGGGCTGAAGTCGCAGGTGACCAAGCTGGCGCGCACCTATAAGCCCTATGGCCCGGTGCTGACCGATGCGATCAACGATCAGTTGCGCACCATTCTGGGGCCGTCGGGCAAGCGGCCCGGCGCCATCGCCGAGCGGGTCAAGAAGACCTGGGAACTCGGTGACGGCTGGGCCAAGCACGTCACCATCGAGGTGGCGTTGGGCACTCGCGAGGGCACCAGTGTCCGGGGCGGTGCGCTGGGCGGACTGCACGAGGGTGCGCTGGCCGACGGCGCGGCCGTGGACAAGGTGATCGATGCGGCCGTCCAGGCGGTTGCGGCACGGCGCGGTGTCGCGGTGAGCCTGCCGTCGGCAGGCGGTGGCGGCGGTGGTGCCACGGTGGATGCCGCGGCGCTGGGCGAGTTCACCGCGCAGATCACCGGCCGCGACGGCGTGCTGGCCTCGGCTGCCCGTCTGGTGCTCGGTCAACTCGGGTTCGACGATGCGGTGAGCGCCCCGACGGGCTCCACTGACAGCGAGCTGATCGACTTGGTGACCGCCGAGTTGGGTTCGGACTGGCCGCGCCTGGTGGCACCGGCGTTCGACGGCCGCAAGGCGGTGCTGTTCGACGACCGCTGGGCCAGTGCTCGCGAGGACCTGGTGAAGTTGTGGCTGGTCGACGAAGGCGAGATCGACGCCGACTGGCCGCGGCTGGCCGAACGGTTCGAGGGTGCCGGCCATGTGGTCTCCACTCAGGCATCGTGGTGGCAGGCCCGCGCGCTGGCATCTGGACGCCAGATCCACGCCTCGCTGTACGCCCGGGTCGCCGCCGGTGCGGAGAACCCCGGCCGCGGCCGCTACAGCGACGAAGTCGCGGTGGTGACCGGTGCGTCCAAGGGTTCGATCGCCGCGTCGGTGGTCGGACAGCTGCTTGACGGCGGTGCGACCGTCATCGCCACCACGTCGCGCCTTGATGATGAGCGGCTGGGCTTCTACCGCGACCTGTACCGCGACCACGCCCGGTTCGGTGCGGCGCTGTGGGTGGTGCCCGCCAACATGGCCTCCTACGCCGATATCGATGCACTCGTGGAGTGGGTCGGCACCGAGCAGAGCGAAAGCCTGGGGCCGCAGTCGATTCACCTCAAGGACGCCCAGACCCCGACGCTGCTGTTCCCGTTCGCGGCGCCGCGGGTGGCCGGCGACCTGTCCGAAGCCGGTGCGCGTGCCGAGATGGAGATGAAGGTCCTGCTGTGGGCGGTGCAACGCCTCATCGGTGGCCTGTCGAAGATCGGCGCCGAACGCGACATCGCCTCCCGGTTGCATGTGGTGCTGCCCGGCTCGCCCAACCGCGGCATGTTCGGCGGTGACGGCGCCTACGGCGAGGCCAAGGCGTCGCTGGATGCGGTGGTCTCCCGCTGGAAAGCGGAGTCCTCGTGGGCATCTCGGGTCAGCTTGGCTCACGCCCTGATCGGCTGGACCCGCGGAACCGGGCTGATGGGCCACAACGACGTGATCGTCGACGCGGTCGAGGAAGCCGGGGTCACCACCTATTCGAGTGAGCAGATGGCGGGCATGTTGCTCGACTTGTGCAGCGTCGAATCCAAGGTGGCCGCGGCCAATACGCCGATCGAGGCCGACCTGACCGGCGGGCTGGCCGAGGCGAACCTGGACATGGCCGAGCTGGCTGCCCGGGCTCGCGAGGAGATGTCGGGCGAAGCTCCAGCCGGCGAAGACGCCGAAAGCGACCCCAACACGATTGCGGCACTGCCGAGCCCGCCGCGCGGGTACAACCCGGCGCCGCCGCCGGCCTGGGACGACCTCGACGTCGACCCTGCCGATCTGGTGGTGATCGTCGGCGGCGCCGAGCTGGGTCCGCTGGGCTCCTCGCGGACCCGCTTCGAGATGGAGGTCGCCGGCGAGCTGTCGGCCGCCGGGGTGCTGGAACTGGCCTGGACCACCGGATTGGTCAAGTGGGAAGACGATCCGACCCCGGGTTGGTACGACACCGCCACGGGCGAGCTGGTCGACGAGGCCGAGCTGGTGGAGCGGTATCACGACGAGGTCGTGGAACGCGTCGGCGTGCGAGAGTTCGTTGATGACGGGGCGATCGACCCCGACCACGCCTCGCCCCTGCTGGTCAGCGTGTTCTTGGACAAGGACTTCTCGTTCGTGGTCTCCAGCGAGGCAGACGCGCGGGCGTTCGTCGAGTTCGACCCCGAGCACACCGTGGTGCGCCCGGTGCCGGACTCATCGGACTGGCAGGTGATCCGCAAGGCGGGCACCGAGATTCGGGTGCCACGCAAGAGCAAGCTGTCACGGACCGTGGGCGCTCAGATCCCGACAGGGTTCGACCCGACGGTGTGGGGCATCAGCCAGGACATGGCCACCTCCATCGACCGGGTGGCGCTGTGGAACATCATCGCGACCGTCGATGCGTTCCTGTCCGCCGGATTCACCCCGACGGAGTTGCTGCGCTGGGTGCACCCCTCGCTGGTGGCCAGCACCCAGGGCACCGGCATGGGCGGCATGACCTCCATGCAGACGATGTATCACGGCAACCTGCTCGGGCGGGCCAAGCCGAACGACATCCTGCAAGAGGTGCTGCCCAACGTCGTTGCGGCGCACGTGGTGCAGAGCTACGTCGGGTCCTACGGATCGATGATTCACCCCGTGGCGGCCTGTGCCACCGCGGCGGTCTCGGTCGAGGAGGGCGTGGACAAGATCCGGCTCGGCAAGGCAGAGCTGGTGGTCGCCGGTGGCTACGACGACCTGACCCTGGAGGCCATCATCGGCTTCGGTGACATGGCGGCCACCGCCGACACCGAGATGATGCGCGCCAAGGGCATCAGTGACTCGAAGTTCTCCCGCGCCAACGACCGGCGCCGGCTGGGCTTCGTCGAGGCCCAGGGCGGTGGCACCATCCTGCTGGCTCGCGGCGACCTGGCCGCGAAGATGGGCCTGCCGGTCCTGGCGGTGGTGGCCTACGCGCAGAGCTTCGCCGACGGCGTGCACACCTCGATCCCGGCCCCTGGCCTGGGCGCCCTGGGCGCGGGCCGGGGTGGCAAGGACTCGATGCTGGCCCGTTCGCTGGCCAAGCTCGGTGTGGGTCCCGACGACATCGCGGTGGTCTCCAAGCACGACACCTCGACGTTGGCGAACGACCCCAACGAGACCGAGCTGCATGAGCGGTTGGCGGACTCGCTGGGCCGCGCGCCCGGTGCCCCGTTGTTCGTGATCAGCCAGAAGAGCCTGACCGGGCACGCCAAGGGCGGCGCGGCGGTGTTCCAGATGATGGGCCTGTGCCAGGTCCTGCGGGACGGGGTCATTCCGCCCAACCGCAGCCTGGACTGCGTCGACGACGAACTGGCGACCGCCGGGCACTTCGTGTGGGTGCGCGAGACCCTGGAGCTGGGGGAGAAGTTCCCGCTCAAGGCCGGATTGGTCACCAGCCTCGGCTTCGGTCACGTGTCGGGACTGGTGGCGTTGGTGCACCCGGCGGCGTTCCTGGCGACGCTGGACCCGAGCCAGCGTACGGCCTACCAGGAGCAGGCAGGTGCCCGGGTGCTGGCCGGTCAGCGCCGGCTCGCCTCGGCTATCGCGGGCGGAACGCCGATGTATGAGCGGCCCGCCGACCGGCGGTTCGACCACGACACACCGGAGAAGCGTCAAGAGTCGGCCATGCTGCTCAACCCGGCGGCACGGCTGGGCGACGGCGACGTCTACATCGGATAGCGTCGCCGCATGAGCCGCGCCGCGACGATGCAGAGCGAAGCGATGAGGAGGAGCGGCGCATGAGCATCGTTGGTGTCGGGATCGATCTGGTGTCGATCTCCGACTTCGCCGAGCAGGTCGACCAACCGGGGACGGTGTTCGCCGAGACGTTCACCCCCGGGGAGCGCCGCGACGCCTCCGACAAGAGTTCTTCGGCGGCGCGGCATCTGGCGGCCCGCTGGGCGGCCAAAGAGGCGGTGATCAAGGCGTGGTCGGGATCGCGGTTCGCGCAGAAGCCGGTGTTGCCGGAGGCGATCCACCGCGACATCGAGGTGGTCACTGACATGTGGGGCCGCCCCAAGGTGCGGCTTTCCGGCGAGATAGCGCAGCATCTGGCCGACGTGACGATCCACGTGTCGCTGACGCACGAGGCCGACACCGCTGCCGCCGTCGCCATCCTCGAGGCCTGACGCACCTCCCACCGGCGCGAGCTGGGGGGCACCTCCGTCATGCGCGAGCGCGCGTGTTTGTACACGACACGCCGCGCGTGGACGTCCATCTGCGCACGCTCGCGCCAGTGGGGGCACCGGCTAATCTCGACGCCATGAGCGATCTGGTGCAGACGGTCCGAGACCTCCTGCCGTCGGTGCGTGCCGACCTGGAGGACCTGGTGCGTATCGAGTCGGTGTGGGCCGACCCGGCCCGCCGCCCGGACGTGCACCGCAGTGCCCAGCGCGTGGCAGATCTGCTGAGCCAGGCCGGTTTTCCCCAGGTACAGATCGTCGCCGAGGGCGGTGCCCCGGCCGTCATCGCCCACTACCCGCCGCCGCCGGGCGCACCCACCGTGCTGCTCTACGCCCATCATGATGTGCAGCCCGAGGGGGACGCCGCCCAGTGGGATTCCCCGCCGTTCGAGCCCACCGAACGCGACGGGCGTCTCTACGGTCGCGGTACCGCCGACGACAAAGCGGGCATCGCAACACATCTGGCGGCATTCCGGGCCCACGGTGGGCGTCCGCCGGTGGGCGTGACCGTCTTCGTCGAGGGGGAGGAGGAATCCGGATCACCGTCGCTGGGGGCGCTGCTCGCCGCACACCGAGATGCGCTGCACGCCGACGTGATCATCATCGCCGACTCCGACAACTGGAGCACCGAGGTGCCCTCGCTGACGGTGTCGCTGCGCGGGCTGGCAGACTGTGTGGTGGAGGTCGCCACACTCGACCACGGCCTGCACTCGGGACTGTGGGGCGGCGTGGTTCCCGATGCGCTCACCGTCCTGGTCCGGTTGCTGGCAAGCCTGCACGACGACGACGGCAATGTGGCCGTAGCCGGACTCCATGAAAGCGTGGCTGCTCCAGTCGATTACCCGCCGGATCGGGTACGCGCCGACACCGGTCTGCTCGATGGGGTGACCGAGGTCGGTACCGGTTCTGTGCCGCAGCGGATGTGGGCCAAACCAGCGATCACCGTCATCGGTATCGACACCACCAGCATTGCGGCCTCGTCGAACACCTTGATCCCCCGGGCCCGCGCCAAGGTCAGCATGCGCGTGGCCCCCGGTGGCGACGCCGCTGCCCACCTGGACGCCCTCACCAAGCATCTGCAGCAGCATGTTCCGTGGGGGGCGCAGGTGACGGTCACCCCGGGCGACGTCGGCGAGCCATACGCCATCGACGCCACCGGACCGGTATATGACGCGGCTCGGGCCGCATTCGCCCAGGCCTGGGGTAACGAGCCCATCGACATGGGCATGGGAGGTTCGATCCCGTTCATCGCGGAATTCGCCGCCGCCTATCCGCAGGCCACCATCTTGGTCACCGGCGTCGAGGATCCCGGTACCCAGGCCCACAGCATCAACGAGAGCCTGCATCTGGGCGTGCTCGAACGCGCCGCCACCGCTGAAGCGCTGCTCCTGGCGAAGCTGGGTGGCCCGCCCGTCTGATGATCGCTGGCCCGCCTCGATACGGCGGCCCACAATCGCGACTTGTGATTGCATGAGGCCATGGCGCTGAGCTCCCGCATGCCCGACCTGTCGGCATTCGAAGTGCTGCTGGCCATCGCCAGAACGGGCAGCCTTGGCGCCGCGGCCAGGCACTTGGGGATGACGCAGCAGGCGGTTTCGGCGCGCTTGTCAGCCATGGAGGCCCACACCGGTGTGCGGTTGGCCCTGCGCAGTGCGCGCGGTACGCAGTTGACCTCCGCGGGGGCCGTGGTTACGGAGTGGGCGGACCAGCTGCTGGATGTGGCCGGCCAGGTCGACGCCGGACTGGCCTCGCTGCGGGCCGAGAGCCGCCAGAAGATGAAAGTGGCTGCCAGTCTGACGATCGCCGAACAGCTGATACCGCGGTGGATCGTGTCGATGCAGACCTTCGCCACCCACGCCGGCCGTGAGGTGCCCGAGGTCATTCTGACGGCCACCAACAGCGAGCAGGTGATAGCGAGCGTCCGAGACGGATCGGCGGACCTGGGTTTCATCGAGAGCCCGGGCTCGCTGACCGGGGTACGCAGCCGGGTGGTCGCACAGGACACCCTGGTCGTGATCGTGCCGCCTGACCATAAATGGGCGCGGCGCGCCAAAGGCGTTACCGCAGCCGAACTCAGCCAGACCCCGCTGGTCGTGCGGGAGCAGGGCTCGGGCACCCGCGACTGGCTGACGGCGGCGTTGCGCGCAGCCCTGGGTGACGGTGTCGAACAGGCCCGCCCGGTGTTGGAGCTGTCCTCCTCGGTGGCCGTGCGCGGCGCCGTCGTGCACGGGGCGGGGCCGGCGGTGATGAGCAGGCTCGCTGTCGCCGAAGACCTCGCCATAGGCCGGCTGCGCCACGTGCAGGTGCCGGAACTGGATCTGCGCCGGGACCTTCGGGCGATTTGGACCGGCGGACGGACACCACCGGCCGGGGCGGTCCGCGACCTGCTGAACCACGTCGGGGGCGCCGGCACACCGCGCTGACGGGTGCCGGCGCCTCAGGTGGACGCTAGGTTCCGTAGTTCAGCCACACCGGCAGGGCAGTGTTGACCCGCTGCATGAATTTGATCAGCCCGATCCGGTACTGGCCAGACCCGAAGGAGTCGATGCCGTACTCCGGGAACGCGATTCCGAGGCCGAACAGTCCCGGTGCAATGATCCCGTTGACCGGGTCATATTCGAGCTCCCCCCACTGTGGGGTGGCCGGGAGCCGCCGCCGGCTGAAGCCGACGGTGTAGATGGCGTGCGTGCAGGCCTGCAACTGTTCGGCGAACTCCGGGCTGTTTACCCAATACCGTTGCAGGCGTTCTGGATAGCTGCCATCGATGTTCTCCCGTGACCACGCGGCCGCGTTGCCTTTGAGGCCAGTGTCGTCGAAGAGGATCTCGTCGCCGAAGTACACCGCGTATTTGGTGGGGCTGCGGTAGAAGTTGACTACTTTGTGCACCTGCGTGGCCAGCAGATTGGGCAAGGCCACCATGGTGGAGTGTGACGATCCGAAGACGGCCACCGTGGCGTCGGTGAGGTCCAACTGCCCGAGCTGGTGGGGATCCAGCGCCACCTCGACTGGGATCTCTTGCAGGTGAGGGTGATCGAGCTTCTTGGGAACCGAGCCGGTGGCAAGAATGACGTTCTTGGCTTCGATCTCGGCATCTGCGGTGCGCACCAGCCACCGCCGGTTGCTCAGTGTCAGCTCTGTCGCCGTTCCCCGAACGACGTGGACCCGCTCGCGCAAGTGCTGTGAGATCCACACCAGTGGTTCGGCGACCAAACCCAGGAGACAGGTCTGACCGGGGTCGATGGTGGTCAGCTCGAACGGGGGTGCCTCGGCGAAGCGAAACGACGGCGAGGTGTTCAAGTAGTCGAGGAACAATGAGACATGAGTGTTGCCCGGAACGGCACGCCACTTGGTGCCGACGTCGCCGGCGGCGAAGTCGGGGTCGACCCAAGCGATCTCGTCTCCCCGGATGCCGTGGTCGAGCAACCGGCCCACCGCGGCTATTCCCGCCGGCCCTGCTCCGATCACGGCCCAGCTGTGCACAGTCATATTCCTCACCTTCCAACGGATTGGGAGTGGTGCGCCGTCGTGGCCGCTCGATCGGACGCGCTACCCGACCGTTGGTAACAATGGTTCGCCAGACACTAGCCCGCGGCTAGGGGGTTTGTCCTTGTTAGGCCACAAGTTCGTGTTGTGAGTCCGGATCAGCGCCCGTCGGCCGCCGCCTCCAGCGCCGCGATGTCGAGCTTGACCATGGTGAACATGGCCTGCTTCGCCCGAAGCACCCGCTCGGGATCGGGATCGGTCATCAATGTCACCAACGCCTGCGGCACCACTTGCCAGGACAACCCGTAGCGGTCGGTGAGCCATCCGCACTGTACTTCTGTGCCGCCCGCGCTGAGCGCTGCCCAGTAGTGATCCACCTCGGCTTGATCGACGCAGTAGATCTGAATAGAGACGGCCGCGTCGAACGTGAATTCCGGTCCGCCATTGATCGCGGAGAACAAACGACCATCGAGCTCGAACAGCACCTCCAGTGGGCTGCCGTCACGTTCCGGTTTCTCCGGGCCCCAGTAAGAGATCGCGGTGATCGCCGAGTTGGGGAAGATCGACACGTAGAACTCGGCGGCTTCCAACGCCTGGGTGTCGAACCACAAACTGGTCCGCAGCACCGGCATCTCGTCTGCTCCTGTCCGTCCGTGGGAGGTGAGGTGGGCGGTCAGACCGACAGATCCCGCCGCAGTTTCGCGACGTGGCCGGTGGCCCGCACGTTGTACTGTGATCCACATGGAACAACATCTAGCGACCGGCCAGAGAGTGCGGTATGTGGGTATTTCAGGCCGTGCAGACGGGCCGGTCGGCAGGGTGTCCCGTGTATGCCGAGGTTACGTAAAGATCCGGTGGGATGACGGGCGGATTGATGATGTCCACCCCGAGGACGTCAGGGTTTTGGTCCAATGAGTAGGCAGCTGCGTGCCGTCGTCGGCGCGCGGGTATCGCACCTGGACGACGACAAAGCCAGTACTCGCAAGGTGTCCCATCTCGCCCAAACCGAAGAGGGCGAACGGTGGGCGCAGTCCCACGGATACACCGTGGTCGGGACGTTCGAGGATCTAGGAATCTCAGCGGGAAAAACAACTCCGTTTGAGCGGCCAGACCTGGGCAAGTGGCTGGCCCCGGAACGTCTGCATGAGTGGGACGTGCTGGTGTTCAGCAAGATCGACCGAGCGTTCCGATCTACCGCTGACTGCGTTGACTTCGCCAAGTGGACCAAGGAAAACAAAAAGATCCTGGCGTTCGCGGGTGACGGCGTGGTGCTCGACTATCTCCACCCGGCGGGGGACTCGCTCGACCAGATGATGAGCGAGTTCTTTATCTACGTCGGTAGTTTCTTCGCGGCTATCGAGTTGTCGCGGTTCAAGACCCGCGCCACGGATCGGCTCGACTATCTGCGGATGACTGACCGGGTAAGCCACGGAGTGCCGCCACTGGGGTACCGCACCGTTGAGCACCCTAGCGGCCAGGGCAAGGCGCTGGCCCGTGATCCCGAGGGCTACAAGCTGCTGCACGACATTAAAACCAAGCTGGTGGACGAACAACAATCGTTGACCAGCATCGCCCGGTGGCTTAACGAGCAGGGCAAGACGACGAACGTCGCGCGGTCACGGGGTGGTGGTAAGTGGTCGGTCGCCACGTTGAAACGTGTTCTGACGTCGCAGCGCACGCAAGGCTTGCGGGTGATGGCGGTGTACGAACCTGCTCCTACCGAGAAGAACCCCGACAACAAGAAACGGGTAGGGGAGAAGCTGGTACTCGATCCCCAAGGTCAGTCGATCAGGATGGCCGAGCCTACTTTCACCGAGGACGACTGGGCGCTGATACAGGCGGCGGTAGGTAGTCGTACGGCCAGCGGTAAGGCACGTCAGATGACACCGAACCCGTTGGCCGGGATCGGCTTCTGCCAGTGCGGGTACGCGTTGGCGCTGCACCGCAGGCGGTCGTCTAGCGGGAAGCTGCACACCTACGTCCGTTGTGGTCGGGCGCTGAACGGGTGCCGTGGTGCGATAACGCTTCAGATGGCCGAAGCCATCTTGGAAGAAGATTTTTTGGATGCACACGGCGATCGTGAGATGCAGCAGCAGGTATTTCTTCCCGGTGCTGACCACAGTCAAGAGCTGACCCAAACCGAGCAGTCGCTAGAACGACTTCGGTGGGAGTCCGACAACGGCCTGGTCGATGATGTGGAGCTGTACAAGTCGCGTCTGTCCGCGCTGGTTGCTCGAAAGACTGAGCTGACCGCGAACACCGTGACACCTGCACGGTGGGAGTCGGTGGGTACTGGTAAGACGTTCCGTGAGCTGTGGGCCGACGACGCCACCGACCGTCGCCAGGTTCTTCGGGACAGCGGTGTGCGGCTGGTACTGCATTTCCCACCGCGTGGGACCACGACGCAGACCAAGGTCATCCCGTGGGAATTGTGTCACCCCGAGGATTGGCCGGAACCGGTACTGACGGCAGAGCAGCAGGCGATTCGGGATGGATTGGAGAAGCTGAATGTTGGCGAGGCTCGTAACGTTCGGGATGGTGCTGTTTGGGTTGTTCCCGCCCCTGGCAAGCGCCGATCCGATTGAGCCGTATTGCTACGACCAAAGGTTGTGCGATGGTGATTTCGGGAGTCGAACTTTCTGCCCAGATTCCGGTGGATGGGTCGGCCCGTTTGGGGCTTGCCCTTCACTCAACACCGGCCCCTATTCACCAGGGGGCTTGCGTCCGAACGAAAGCAATTGGGATGGCGACGAGGATTGGTGAGCCGCCCCGAAGATCACTCTGTCCTTGGAGTGAACAACGAAATGACGGATACAAAAACCAGGGACGCCGTGCTCCAATCGACGTAGTGCGCGGTCAGTCCGCCGAGAACTGCCGCGATCCCGAGAACGATGCGTGGGTCCAAGGTGTCCTTGCGGCCCGGTGCGGGCGGTTGACTTCCGAGGGTTCGATCTAGACTCATTTTTTAAGTTCCTTCGAGTTGTCGAGACGAGTCGGGACTTCAAGCTGCCCCGTACCGCCTGCTACGCGTTGCGGGGCAGTCTCAGTCGAATTACACCCTTCGCATTCGACCTGATGACACCGACGACGCTAGCCGTTGCTGGGAGCTGCGCAACGCTGCCTGTTAGTCAACTTGTGAGGACACGTGTGGATAACATCCTGCGCCTGTGGATAGACCTCGAAGCTGGTTGTTAGTAACCCGCGCCAATCGCCGCGTCACCCCACTTCAGCGGCCTGAGGTGCCGTGGAAGACAACCTGATCGGCGTGTCGCGCAAAGATGCGTGTTCGGCGTGTCACTTCAGGCGTTCTTGGCCGACACGGTGTCGTTGATCAGCTTGGTAAGGAGGTCTCACCGGATGTTGCGTTCCGCGCATATGAACACGTCACAGTTCTCGGCGTACGAGCACACCGGCAACTACGTACTCGGCTACAGCGTGTCTGGGCACAGATAGCGCTGCGACGCGGCAATCATCTTGTCCGGGTCGAAGTAGACGTTGAACCCGCGCTTCGAATCAGCGAGTGTCGCTGGCGACATCCCCCCACGAATCTGGCCGCAGGCCTCGTAGCCGCCAGCGATCAACTGGGCGTCACCCATCAAGCCGCCCATCGGCAGGATGGCACCGTTGCTGTGGATCTCGGCCAGGTACCCCGCTTCATCTCCTGCTGCCATGGCGGGCGCTGCGGCGAACAACGTCGCGACGCAGAGCGATCCGGCGAGGACTGCAAAAGTGAACTCGGGTTTCTTCACCCGGACACCTTAACGGTCGCCGTCCAGGCGGCTCTAGGTTTTCCGCCCTAAGTGCTCGTCCAGTGTTTAGTCTCCGGCGATGACTCGGACGGCTTTAGGGGTTGCTTCGCCCCCTTCTTTGCCGTCAACAGCTTCGGTCAGGAAGCCCTCGCGGCGCGCCCGCATGATGTGACCCTTCACGGTCGGCACGGGTTTATCTAGGACATCCGCCAAGGCCGTGGAGACATCCCGCCGACGTGGTGCCAGTTGGGCATAGGCCAGCGCCAGGCGGGCCAGATAGTCGTCGGTGATTCTGCCGTTGGCTTTGGCGTAGGACTCCACCAAATCGTTTACCGCTGTCAGTCGAACCGGCATCCGGTATTCGCGTCGTGCGAAGTCTTGAATCTGGCGAGCGGCGTAGAGCAGTTCGTCATGGCCGAGCCGGCCATCCTCGTCGTCGCTCGTAGTGGTGATGACCACCTTCACCAACCGGTCGCCGTCGTAACCGAGCTGGATATCCGCTACCGGCATCCTGCGCATCTCGATTGCCATGCGGGAAACCCTAACACCGAGTCCGTCTCATCCTGATTTTGCGATTGCGCTTGACATACGGATGAACCGGATGAGACCGTATGAACGGTCACGGATGGGGCAGCGGCAGGTCCGCCGCCACAGCGAAAAGGAGATGGGATTGGTGAGTAGTACGCAGCAAGAGGTAAGCGAGGCGATCGGGCCTGAGTGGCATGTCCCCAATGAACGGGGCCATCCTGTTTTAGAGTCCTGTTGCCCGTGAC
>NZ_MVHH01000030.1 GCF_002086515.1 Mycolicibacter arupensis | reverse complement strand
CACCTCGCCCCACTTTGCGTCCACTGTGTGTGAACTGGTGTTTTAGCTCCCGGCTGGTGGGGTGCCGCCACGTTCTGGACACAAAATCACCCGTTTGGTGGGGCGTAGGGGTGGAATGGACCTAAGAAATGGTGCGTAGTGGGGGATTGTGGGGTATCGTGGGCTGACGACGTCGAGAGTGGGAGGTGGCCGATGTTCCTCGGCACCTACACGCCCAAGCTCGACGACAAGGGGCGGCTGACACTGCCCGCGAAGTTTCGGGACGCACTGGCGGGAGGGTTGATGGTCACCAAGAGTCAGGACCACAGCCTGGCCGTGTATCCCCGGGCGGAGTTCGAGCAGTTGGCCCGCCGGGCGGCCAAGGCTTCGCGCAGCAACCCGGACGCGCGAGCATTCCTGCGCAACCTGGCCGCGGCCACCGACGAACAGCATCCCGACGCCCAGGGCCGGATCACCTTGTCGCCCGATCACCGTCGCTACGCCAACCTCTCCAAGGAGTGCGTGGTCATCGGGTCGGTCGATTACCTGGAGATCTGGGACGCGCAGGCCTGGAGCGACTACCAGCAGACGCACGAAGAGAACTTCTCCGCGGCCAGCGATGAAGCACTCAGCGACATCATCTGAGGCGCACGCCCGTGCCTCGTGGCCTCTGTCCGAACCGACCCTGACGTACTTCCCCAACGTCAGGTTCGCGCCGTCGGGCAGGGACCTCGAGGTAAGGGCCTGCGGGCGAGCCGCTCGCCGACAGGCCGCTTCTCGCGCAATTCACTGGCCGCAACAGGGAGGTGTTGCTGTGGCCGAGCAGGGCGAATTCGGACATGTGCCGGTTCTGCTGGACCGCTGTGTCGAGCTGTTGGCCCCGGCACTGACTCGGCGTTCGCCCGACGGGCGGGGCGCGACTCTGGTCGACGCCACCCTGGGCGCCGGTGGTCACACCGAGCGGTTTCTGACTGAGTTTCCCGGACTGCGCGTCATCGGTTTGGATCGCGACACCACCGCGCTCGACATCGCCGGTGCCCGGCTGGCCCGATTCGGTGATCGACTGCACACGGTGCGGACCCGCTACGACGGGATCAGCGCCGCACTGGCCGAATCAGGCTTGGGTGCAACCGGATCGGTCGACGGCGTGTTGTTCGACTTGGGCGTGTCCTCGATGCAGCTCGACCGGGTCGAGAGGGGATTCTCCTACGCCCAGGACGCGCCGCTCGACATGCGGATGGACCCGCAGGCGGATCTGACGGCGGCAGACATCGTGAACACCTACGACGCAGCGGCACTGACAGACATCCTGCGCCGCTTCGGTGAAGAGCGATTCGCCTCACGGATCGCCTCCTACATCGTGCGCCAACGGGCGCAGAAGCCTTTCACTTCAACAGGCGAACTGACCGAGCTGCTCTACCAGGCGATTCCGGCACCTGCGCGGCGCACCGGGGGCCACCCGGCCAAGCGCACGTTTCAGGCATTGCGGATCGCGGTCAATGGGGAGCTGGATTCGCTTCGGGAGGCGCTGCCGGCGGCACTGGAAGCCATCGCAGTGGGCGGACGCGTGGTGGTGATGGCCTACCAGTCATTGGAGGACCGGATCGTCAAGCAGCTTTTCGCCGCCGCGACCGCATCGCGTACACCCGTCGGATTGCCGGTCGAATTGCCCGGCGATGAACCGAAGTTCACGACGCTGACTCGGGGAGCTGAGCGGGCCGAGGCGGACGAGGTCGAGCGCAATCCCCGGGCGGGTTCGGTACGGCTGCGTGCCGTCGAGCGGGTGCAGGCCGGGGCGATCGTGGCAGCGAGGGGGAAGTGATGGCGACCAAGCGCACACCGGCGCCGGGGCAGGGCGACCGCCGCCGCAGCCCCGAGGGCACCACGCGCACCAGCCCGCGGCGTGCCACTGAGTCGGCGCAGGCGCGGGGCTCGCGCCGGCAGCGCGGGAGCGCACCCACCCCGGGCCGGGAGTCTCGGCCCCGGTCTGGCCCGTTCAAGACGACACCGCTTCGCCCCGATGCTCGACCGGTGCCGGCGAAGAGCACCAAACAGGCCAAGGCGCGCGCCAAGGCGCGGAAGGCCAAGGCGCCCAAGGTCGTCCGCATTCCCCTGCGCGAACGCCTGGTCGCCAAGCTGGCCTCGGTTGACCTGCGGCCGCGCACCCTGGCGGCCAAGGTTCCCTTCGTTGTGCTGATCATCGGCGCGCTGGCCGTCGGGCTGGGAATCACGTTGTGGCTCTCGACCGATGCTGCTGAACGGTCCTATCAGCTGGGCAGCATCCGGGAAAGCAACCGCGTGCTGCTTCAGCAGAAGGAAGCGCTTGAGCGTGACGTGCTCACCGCAGAGTCCGCGCCGGCGCTGGCCGAGGCGGCACGCGAACTGGGCATGATCCCCAGCCGCGACACCGCGCACCTGGTTCAGGACCCGGTCGGCAACTGGGTGGTCGTCGGTGTGCCCAAGCCCGCCGAGGGAATGCCGCCGCCGCCGTTGAACACCAAGCTGCCCGACGACGCGGCGCCGCCGGCAGAGGTCCCCGTTCGCCTGCCGCCGAGCGCGCCCAAGCTGGACAGTCGCCATCTGCCCGCCGCGGTGCCACCGGCTCCCGCGGTGCCCGGCGCACCGCTGGTCCTGCCCGGTCTGCCCGGCGCTCCCGGCATACCCATGGCCGGCCCCCTCCCGGGTCCTGGCGCGCAGGACATTCCGCTGCTGGCACCGCAACACGGGGGCATCCCGCCCGCCGCGGTGCCGCCCGGGCCGGAAGTGCCTGTGCAGGCGGCGCCTGCCCCGGAAGGTGCCGGGCTGCCGGCGACCGTGCTGCCGCCGGCCGGAGTGGTGCCGCCCGAGACCGTGCTGCGGCCGCAACTCCTGTTGCCACCGGACGCCGTGGGCGCACCGACGGTTCCCGGGGCCGCGCGATGACACGGACCGAGCGGGGAACCGGACCGGCGCGCCGCGCCGACAGTTCGGGCGCGGCCGACAGGCGAAAGACCCGCCGCGCCGCCGCCCCGCCGGCCAAAAAGGCCAAAGAGGCCAAGGCCGCCAAGGCCCCCAAGGCTAAGGCGCCGAAAGTTGCCCCGGCAATGGGGCACTCGGCCCGTGAGCGCCGTACCCGACAGGCCACCGAGATGGGTCTGCGCAGCGCCTCGTTCGTGTTCCGGCACCGCACCGGCAACGCGGTCATCTTCCTGGTGCTGGCTCTATCGGCAGCCCAACTCTTCTACCTGCAGGTTCCCCGGGCCTCCGGGTTGCGGGCCGAAGCCGCCGGACAACTCAAAGTCACCGACGTCCAACAGGCGATGCGTGGCGACATCATCGACCGCACCGGCGACAAGCTCGCGTTCACCACCGAGGCCCGCGCGCTGTCCTTCCAGCCGGTCAAGATCGGCAAACAGCTGGCCGACGCCAAGAAGAAGGACCCGTCGGCGCCCGATCCGCAGCTGCGGCTTCAGGAGATCGCCAAGGAGATCTCGACAAGGCTCGGCAACAAGCCGGACTCCGCTGCGCTGCTGAAGAAGTTGCGCAGCAACGAGACCTTCGTCTATCTCGCCCGTGCCGTGGACCCGGCGGTGGCAGAGCAGATCATCGAGAAATGCCCGGAGGTCGGCAGCGAGCGCCAAGACCTGCGGCAGTACCCGGGCGGATCCCTGGCGGCCAACATCATCGGTGGCATCGACTGGGACGGCCACGGCCTGCTGGGCCTGGAGGACTCGATGGACGCCGTGCTGGCCGGCACGGACGGCTCGGTCACCTACGACCGCGGTTCGGACGGCGTGGTGATCCCGGGCAGCTATCGCAACCGGCACAAGGCCGTCAACGGCTCGACCATTCAGCTCACCCTGGACGACGACATTCAGTTCTACGTGCAGCAGCAGGTGCAGCAGGCCAAGAACGTCACCGGCGCACACGACGTCACGGCCGTGGTGCTGGACGCGCACAGCGGTGAGGTGCTGGCGATGGCCGGCGACAACACCTTCGACCCGTCCCAGGACATCGGGCGTCAGGAGGACCGCCAGCTCGGCAATCCGGCGGTGTCCTCGCCGTTCGAGCCCGGCTCGGTCAACAAGATCATCACCGCCGCCTCGGTCATCGAATACGGCCTGGGCAACCCCGACGAAGTACTGCAGGTGCCCGGTTCGATCGACATCGCCGATGTCACCGTCGGTGATGCCTGGGTGCACGGAGTCGCGCCGTACACCATGACCGGCGTCTTCGGGAAGTCCTCCAACGTCGGCACCCTGATGTTGGCGCAGCGGGTGGGACCCGAGCGCTGGTTCGAGATGGCGGAGAAGTTCGGACTGGGGCAGCGCACCGGCGTCGCTCTTCCCGGTGAGAGTGCCGGTCTGCTTCCGCCGGTGGACCAATGGTCGGGCAGTTCTTTCGCCAACCTGCCTATCGGCCAGGGTCTTTCGATGACACTGCTGCAGATGACCGGGATGTATCAGGCCATCGCCAATGATGGCCTGCGGATTCCACCGCGGATCATCAAGGCGACGATCGCCGCCGACGGCAGCCGCACCGAGGAGCCGCGCCCCGACGGCGTTCGGGTGGTGTCGGAGCAGACCGCGGCGACCGTCCGCAACATGCTGCGTTCGGTGGTGCAGCGTGATCCCACCGGCGTCCAGCAGGGCACCGGCTGGCAGGCCGCCGTCGACGGGTACCAGATCGCCGGAAAGACCGGCACGGCTCAGCAGATCAACCCGGCCTGTGGCTGCTACTACAACGACGTCTACTGGATCACCTTCGCCGGGATTGCACCGGCGGACAATCCGCGCTACGTCATCGGTCTGATGATGAACAACCCGCACCGCGCGGCCGACGGCTCGCCGGGCACCTCCGCTGCTCCGCTGTTCCACAACATCGCCGGATGGTTGCTGCAACGTCACAACGTGCCGTTGTCGCCCGACCCCGGGCCGCCTCTGGTGCTGCAGGCGATGTAGCCGATCACGTGGCGTGCCGGCCTTACCCCGCTCTGAGGGCTGAGCCGAGGCACCTCTTGGACCCCGGTGACGGCCGCCGCCACGACGCGCCGTCGGCGTATGCCGGATCGCCTGCACCATGGTCACGGTCCGCCTAGGTAGTCTCAGGGCCGATCTTGACGACCGGACCGCAGCGGATGGAGGTGATCGCGGTGCCTGCTGCTCTGCGACCCGATGTCGGTGCGGGTTCGTCGCTGCGTGCGCTGGCGGCCCAGATCGGGGCGGTGGCGGTGACGGGCGACGTGGTGCCGGATGTGCCGATCACCGGTCTGACCCTGCGCGCCCAGGATGTGCGGCCGGGGGACCTGTTCGCGGCGCTGCCCGGTGCCGCCACTCATGGGGCACGGTTCGTCGGCGATGCCCTCGCCAGGGGCGCCGCCGCGGTGCTCTCGGACGGTGCCGGGATGGCCGAGATCGGTGATAGCGCAGCAGTGTCCGGTACACCTCTACTGGTTCACCCGGATCCGCGGGCGGTGCTCGGCGGACTGGCCGCACAGGTCTACGGAAATCCCTGCGAGCGGCTCACGATCATCGGAATCACCGGGACATCGGGCAAGACCACCACCACCTATCTGGTCGAGGCCGGGCTTCGGGCGGCGGGCCGCTCCGCCGGCCTGATCGGCACTGTGGGTGTGCGCATCGATGGCGTCGACCTGCCCAGCGCGCTGACCACCCCCGAGGCGCCGGCTCTGCAAGCGTTACTGGCGGTGATGGCGCAGCGCGGCGTGGACACCGTGGTGATGGAGGTCTCCAGCCATGCCCTGACCTTGGGGCGTGTCGACGGCATCCGATTTGCGGTGGGCGCCTTCACCAACCTGTCGCGCGATCATCTGGATTTTCACCCCACCATGGCGGACTACTTCGAGGCCAAGGCCCGGCTGTTCGATCCGGCCTCTCCGCTGCACGCCGCCAGATCGGTGGTCTGTGTGGACGACGACGCCGGCGCGGCGATGGCGGCGCGGGCGGCCGGGCCGATCACCGTCAGTGCCTCGGGCCGGCCGGCGGACTGGTGGCTGGAGCAGGCGAGCGCGGGCGGATCTGGCGGCCGGGAGTTCCTCGCTGTCGACCCCGCGGGAGTGCACCACCCGATCGGCATCGGACTTCCGGGCGACTACAACGTCGCCAACTGTCTTGTGGCGCTGGCGATTCTGGACGCCGTCGGCGTTTCTCCGGAGCAGGCCGCGCCCGGCCTGCGCCAGGCGCGAGTGCCGGGACGCATGGAGCCCATCGACCGCGGTCAGGATTTTCTGGCTGTGGTCGACTACGCCCACAAACCGGGGGCGCTCGCGGCGGTGCTGGGGACCCTGCGTCAGGAATTGCGCGATACGGCGGGCCGGCTGGCGGTGGTGTTCGGCGCCGGCGGTGATCGCGACCACGGAAAACGCGAGCCGATGGGACGGATCGCCGCCGAGGCCGCCGATCTGGTCGTGGTGACCGATGACAACCCACGCGGCGAAGACCCCGCCGACATCCGCCGGGCGGTCCTGGCCGGTGCGGCCGCGGGTGCTGCCCAGGTGGTCGAGATCGGTGACCGGCGGGCCGCGATCGAGCATGCGGTCCGATGGGCGCGGTCCGGGGACGTGGTGCTGATCGCGGGCAAGGGGCATGAGACCGGACAAACCGCCGCGGGGCAGACCCAGCCCTTCGATGACCGGGTGGAGCTGGCGGCGGCGCTGGAAGCGCGCGAGGAGCATCGATGATCGCGCTCAGTGTCGCGCAGGTCGCCCAGATCGTCGGCGGCCGGCTGGCAGACATCACCCCGGAGCAGGCCGAGAACACCATGGTCACCGGCACAGTGGAATTCGACTCTCGCCGGATCGGTCACGGTTCGTTGTTCCTGGCGCTGCCCGGCGCGCGGGCCGACGGCCACGATCACGCCGCGTCGGCGGTGGCCGCCGGCGCGGTGGCGGTATTGGCCGCCCGCCCGGTGGGGGTCCCGGCGATCGTCGTGACCCCGGCCGAGCCGGCATCTCCGAGCCGGTCCGGTGCGCTGGAGCATGATGACGCGGTCGGATCGGGTGCCGCGGTGCTGGCCGCGCTGGCCAAGCTGGCCACCGCGGTGTCCTCGGCGCTGGCCGCGAGGGGACTGACGATCATCGGCGTCACCGGGTCGTCGGGCAAGACCTCCACCAAGGATCTGATCGCCACGGTGCTGGCGCCGCTGGGCGAGGTGATAGCGCCGCCGGGGTCGTTCAACAACGAACTGGGCCACCCGTGGACGGTGCTGCGGGCTGACGAGAACACCGATTACCTGGTGTTGGAGCTGTCGGCACGGCATCGCGGCAACATCGCCGCGCTGGCCGAGATCGCCCGGCCACAGATCGCGGTGGTGCTCAACGTCGGGACGGCACACCTGGGGGAGTTCGGCTCCCGCGAGGCGATAGCCGAGACCAAAGGCGAGCTGGCACAAGCTGTTCCGGAAACGGGTGTGGTGATACTCAATGCCGATGACGCGGCGGTGGCCGCGATGGCCGACAAAACGGCCGCGCGGGTGGTGCGGGTCAGCCGCTCGAACTCCGCTGACGTGTGGGCCGGGCCGGTAACGCTCGACGAGCTGGCGCGCCCCCGGTTCACCCTGCACTCGGGCGCCGGCGAATCCGAGGTGCGGCTCGGGGTCTCCGGTGACCATCAGGTCGGTAACGCGCTGTGCGCCGCCGCGGTGGCCCTGGAGTGCGGTGCCACACCCCAACAGGTGGCCGACGCCCTGGCCGGGTCCGGACCGGCGTCGCGACACCGGATGCAGGTCAGCACCCGCGCCGACGGCGTGACCGTGATCGACGACTCCTACAACGCCAACCCGGACTCGATGCGTGCGGCGCTGCAGGCGCTGGCCTGGATCGCCCGCGGTGATATTCCGGGGGCCAAGCGGCGCAGCTGGGCGGTGCTGGGGGAGATGGCCGAGCTGGGCGAGGACGCGATATCGGAGCATGACCGCATCGGACGGCTCGCCGTGCGCTTAGATGTCTCTCGTCTCATTGTCGTCGGAGTAGGGAGATCGATGGGCGCGATGCTGCACGGCGCGGTCATGGAGGGATCCTGGGGTGCCGAAGCCACCGCGGTGCCCGACGTCGACGCTGCCCTTGCCCTGTTGCGCGCCGAACTGCAGTCCGGCGACGTGGTGCTCGTCAAGGCCTCCAACTCCGCCGGGCTGACCTCATTGGCGCAGGCGCTGACCAGCGAAGAGCCAGGAGATCGCCCATGATAATGATCCTGATCGCGGCCGGAGTCGCGCTGCTGGTCGCGATCCTGCTGACCCCGGTCCTGATCCGGGTGTTCACCAAACAGGGCTTCGGACAGGAGATCCGCGAGGACGGCCCGGCCAGCCACCAGCGCAAGCGCGGCACCCCGTCGATGGGCGGTGTGGCCATTGTGACCGGCATCTGGGCGGGTTACCTGGCGGCCGAACTGGCCGGGCTGGTGTTCTACGGCACCGGGCCGTCGGCGTCGGGCCTGCTGGTGTTGGGGCTGGCCACCGCGCTGGGTGGAGTGGGCTTCGTCGATGACCTGATCAAGATCCGCCGGTCGCGCAACCTTGGTCTGAACAAGACCGCCAAGACCATCGGCCAGGTCACCGCGGCCACCCTGTTCGGTCTGCTGGTGTTGTGTTTCCGCAACGGCTCCGGGCTGACCCCGGGCAGCCTGCAGCTGTCCTACGTGCGCGACATCGCCACCGTCACGCTGCCGGCGGCTGTGTTCGTGCTCTTCGTCATCGTGATCGTCAGCGCCTGGTCCAACGCGGTCAACTTCACCGACGGGCTGGACGGCCTGGCCGCCGGGTCCATGGCGATGGTCAGTGCCGCCTACGTGCTGATCACCGTGATGCAGCACCGCAACGCCTGCGCTATCGCGCCCGGTCTGGGCTGTTACAACGTGCGTGACCCGCTGGACTTGGCCCTGATCGCCGCGGCGACTGCCGGCGCGTGCATCGGGTTCCTGTGGTGGAATGCCGCACCGGCGAAGATCTTCATGGGCGACACCGGCTCGCTGGCGCTGGGCGGCGTGATCGCCGGGATGTCGATCACCACCCGTACCGAGATCCTCGCGGTGGTGCTCGGCGGGCTCTTCGTCGCCGAGATCACCTCGGTGGTGGTACAGATCCTGGCGTTTCGCACCACCGGCCGCCGGGTGTTCCGGATGGCCCCGTTCCATCACCACTTCGAGCTGGCCGGCTGGGCCGAGACCACGGTGATCATCCGGTTCTGGCTGCTCACCGCCATCGCCTGCGGGTTGGGTGTCTCCATGTTCTACGGCGAGTGGTTCACCGCCGTAGGCGGCTGAGGTGTCTGGCGGAGCGGGCCCGCAGGGGCTGAGCCTGCTGTCCGGCGGCGCCCGGGTCCTGGTCACCGGCGCAGGCATCACCGGCCGGGCCATCGTGACCGCCTTGGCGCCGTTCGGTCTGGACGTGACGCTGTGCGACGACAACCCTGCCGCGTTGAGCGCGCACCCCGAGCTCACCACGTGCCGCCCGGACGAGGCCGCTGCGCGGGTCGGCGATTACGCGCTGGTGATCACCAGTCCCGGGTTCGGGCCGGACACGCCGGTTCTGTCTGCCGCCGCGTCGGCTGGAGTGCCGATCTGGGGCGACGTGGAATTGGCCTGGCGACTCGATGCCACCGGTCACTATGGGACACCGCGGCGCTGGCTGGTGGTGACCGGCACCAACGGCAAGACCACCACCACCTCGATGCTGCACGCGATGCTCGTGGCTGCGGGTCGGCGTGCCCAGCTGTGCGGCAACATCGGCGATCCCGTGCTGGACGTGTTGGGGGAGCCGGGCGACGAGCTGGCCGTGGAGCTGTCGAGTTTCCAGCTGCACTGGGCTCCCTCGCTGCGCCCGGAGGCCGGCGCGGTGCTCGACATCGCCGAGGACCACCTCGACTGGCACGGCAGCATGGCCGCCTACACCGCCGACAAGGCCCGGGCGCTAGCCGGCCGGGTGGCGGTGGTCGGCATGGACGACGCCGCTGCCGCGGCACTGCGCGACACCGCCCCCGCCCCGGTGAAGGTGGGATTCCGGCTCGGGCGCCCGGCGCCGGGTGAGCTGGGCGTCATCGACGGCATGCTGGTCGACCGCGCCTTCGCCGACAACGTGGCGCTGGCGCCGGTGGTGTCGATCCCGGTGCCCGGGGCCGTAGGGATCCTGGACGCGCTGGCGGCCGCCGCCTTGGCCCGCAGTGTCGACGTGCCTGCCGAGGCGATCGCGGCTGCGCTGGAGTCGTTCGAGGTGGGTCGTCATCGCGCCGAGCTGATCGTCGTCGACGGCGGTGTCAGCTATGTCGATGATTCCAAGGCCACCAACCCGCACGCGGCCGAAGCCTCGGTGCTGTCCCATCCGCGGGTGATCTGGGTGGCCGGCGGCCTGCTCAAGGGCGCGTCGATCGAGCCGACCGTCGCCAGAATCGCCGGACACTTGGCCGGCGCGGTGCTGATCGGCCGCGATCGCGGCGAGGTTGCCAAGGCGTTATCACGACACGCACCGGATGTCCCCGTCGTCCACGTTGTGACGGGCGAGGATATTGATATGGGTGATACTGCTGTGTCTCCAGTTACTCATGTAAGGCGAGTGACTGATGGGGTCAACGAGACGCTGGGCTCGCGGGTGATGACGGCGGTGGTGGCCGCCGCCCGCGAGCTGGCCCGGCCCGGTGACACGGTGCTGTTGGCCCCGGCCGGGGCATCCTTCGACCAGTTCGCCGGGTATGGCGCCCGGGGTGACGCGTTCGCGGACGCGGCGCGCGCCGCGGCAGGATCGGCGTGATCGGCATCCTGGCCCGGCTGCGGCGGGATGCCGCAGCCGCAGACGGCGCCACATCCGACGAAGCCACCCCGGACAAGCCGGCCCCGACCGAGCCGCGCACCCGGTTCGGCGCCTGGCTGGGCCGGCCGATGACGTCGTTCCATCTGATCGTCGCAGTGGCGGCGCTGCTGACCACGCTCGGCCTGATCATGGTGCTGTCCGCCTCCGGGGTCGAGTCCTATGGCGTCGACGGGTCCGCGTGGCGGATCTTCGGCAAGCAGGTGATCTGGACGGTGGTCGGGCTGGTGGGCTGCTACGTGGCATTGCGCATGCCGGTCCGCTTCATGCGCCGCATGGCATTTCCCGGATTCGCCTTCACCATCGTGCTGCTGGTGCTGGTGCTGATCCCCGGCATCGGCACCTTGTCCAACGGCTCCCGCGGCTGGTTCGTCATCGCGGGCTTCTCCATGCAGCCCTCCGAGCTGGCCAAGATCGCGTTCGCCATCTGGGGCGCACATCTGTTGGCGAGCCGGCGCATGGAACGGGCGACGCTGCGCGAGATGCTCGTTCCGCTGGTGCCGGCCGCGGTGGTCGCGCTGGCACTGATCCTCCTTCAGCCCGACCTGGGGCAGACGGTCTCGTTGGGCATCATTCTGCTGGCGCTGCTGTGGTACGCCGGCCTGCCGCTCAAGGTCTTCACCAGCTCGCTGTTCGCGGTGGTGTCGACCGCGGCGATCCTGGCGATCTCCGAGGGCTACCGCTCTGACCGGGTGCGGTCCTGGCTCGATCCGGACTCCGACCCGCAGAACACCGGCTATCAGGCCCGCCAGGCGAAGTTCGCCCTGGCCAACGGCGGTATCTTCGGCGACGGCCTGGGGCAGGGCACCGCGAAATGGAACTACCTGCCCAACGCCCACAACGACTTCATCTTCGCCATCATCGGTGAGGAGCTCGGGTTCATCGGGGGCTTCGGGCTACTGGCCCTGTTCGGGCTGTTCGCCTACACCGGCATGCGGATCGCCAAGCGCTCCGCGGACCCGTTCCTGCGGCTGCTGACCGCCGCCACCACGATGTGGGTCATCGGGCAGTCGTTCATCAACGTCGGCTACGTGATCGGCCTGTTGCCCGTCACCGGAATCCAGCTGCCGTTGATATCTGCGGGTGGAACATCCACGGCAACAACGCTGTTCATGATCGGCATCATGGCCAACGCGGCCCGGCACGAGCCGGAGGCGGTGGCGGCGCTGCGCGCGGGCCAAGACGACAGGATGAACCGGATGCTGCGGCTGCCGTTGCCCGAGCCGTACTCGCCGACGCGCCTTGAGGCGCTGCGCGACCGGCTCCGGTCGCGTCCGCAACAGGGAGCGCGTGCCCGGACCGCCGAGCGCCCGCCGGCCCGAGCGGCCCGCCAGCGCCCCGCCGCACAGTCGTCGGCACGGGCAGCCAGTCACGGCGCAGGGCGCACAGGGCAAAATGGGGGCGGCCGGCGTCACGCCGGGGCGCGTCCGACCGGCGGGCGCGTACGCGCACTGGAAGGTCAGCGATAGCGGAGTGAACGACTCGGTCAACAAGCCGGACCGCGGTGCGCCATTATCGGTAGTTCTCGCCGGCGGCGGCACGGCCGGCCACGTCGAGCCCGCGATGGCCGTCGCCGACGCGCTGCGCGCGCTGGACCCCGACGTCCGCATCACAGCGCTGGGCACCGCCCGTGGGCTGGAGACCCGGCTGGTGCCCGCCCGCGGCTACGACCTGCGGCTGATCACCCCGGTGCCGTTGCCCCGCAAGCTCAACGCCGACCTCGCCCGGCTGCCGGTGCGGGTGCTGCGCGCCGTCCGCGAGACCCGGGCGGTGCTGCGCGACGTGCAGGCTGATGTGGTGATCGGCTTCGGGGGCTACGTGGCATTGCCGGCGTATCTGGCGGCCCGGGGCCTGGGCGCCAAGCGTGTTCCGGTGGTGATCCACGAGGCCAACGCGCGTGCTGGGCTGGCCAACCGGGTCGGTGCCCGGGGTGCGCAGCGGGTGCTTTCGGCCGTCGCCGATTGCGGACTGGCCCGCCCCGAGGTGGTCGGGGTGCCGGTCCGGGCAGCCATCACCAGATTGGACCGGGCCGCATTGCGCGCGGCGGCCCGCGCCGAGTTCGGCTTCGCCGACGACGCTCGGGTGCTGCTGGTCTTCGGTGGATCCCAGGGTGCCCGGTCGATCAATAACGCTGTCGCCGGTGCGGCCAAAGGTCTTGCCGCCGCAGGAGTTTCGGTGCTGCACGCACACGGTCCTAAGAACACCCTGGACTTGCCGAGGCCGGCCGCGGGCGATCCGCCCTACGTCGCTGTGCCGTACCTGGACCGGATGGACCTGGCCTATGCGGCGGCAGACCTGGCGATCTGCCGATCCGGTGCGATGACGGTCGCCGAGGTGTCGGCGGTCGGGCTTCCCGCCGTCTACGTGCCACTGCCGATCGGTAACGGTGAGCAGCGCCTCAATGCGCTGCCGGTCGTCAACGCCGGCGGCGGCATCCTGGTGGACGACGCGGCGCTGACCCCGGACTTCGTGGCAGACACCGTCGCCGGACTGCTCACCGACAGCGCACGGCTGGCGGCGATGACCAGTGCAGCGGTGCTGGCCGGACATCCGGAGGCGGCGCGGCGCGTGGCTTCCGTCGCACTGGACGTCGCGAGCGAAGCGAGGGGCGGCCAGTGAGCGGCATGGGTACGGTCGCACTGGACGTCGCGAGCGAAGCGAGGGGCGGCCAGTGAGCGGCATGAGCGCCTCGCAATTACCCCCGGAGCTGAGCCGGGTACACATGGTCGGCATCGGGGGAGCGGGCATGTCCGGAATCGCCCGCATCCTGTTGGACCGCGGCGGGCTGGTCTCGGGCTCAGATGCCAAGGAGTCCCGCGGGATTCACGCCTTGCGGGCACGCGGTGCACAGGTGCGGATCGGCCACGACGCCGCTGCCCTGGACCTGCTGCCGGGTGGGGTCACCACGGTGGTCACCACGCACGCGGCGATCCCCAAGACCAACCCCGAACTCGTCGAAGCGCGGCGCCGCGGGATCCCCGTCGTGCTGCGTCCGGCGGTGTTGGCGAAGCTGATGGCGGGCCGCACCACGCTGATGGTCACCGGCACTCACGGCAAAACGACCACGACGTCCATGCTGGTGGTCGCCCTGCAGCGCTGTGGACTTGATCCTTCCTTCGCCGTCGGCGGTGAATTGGGCTCTGCCGGTGCTGAAGCCGGCACCAATGCCCATCACGGCAGCGGCCCGCTGTTCGTGGCCGAAGCCGACGAGAGCGACGGCTCGCTGCTGGAGTACACGCCCAACGTCGCGGTGGTGACCAATATCGAGGCTGATCACCTCGACTTCTTCGGCAGCGCGCAGGCGTACACGCAGGTGTTCGACGCGTTCGTCGAGCGCATCGCTCCGGGTGGGGCAGCGGTCATCTGTGTCGATGACCCCGGCGGCGCCGAGTTGGCGGACCGCACTGCGGCGCAGGGTATTCGGGTGTTGCGGTATGGATCGGCAGGAACCGGCACGTCCGCGCTCGACGGCGTGCTGGTCAGTTGGGAGCAGCGGGGTACCGGGGCGCTGGCCGAGGTGGCACTGCCCGGGACGGGCGAGCGCCGGTCGATGCGCCTGTCGGTGCCCGGGCGGCACATGGCCCTCAATGCGCTGGGTGCGCTGCTGGCCGCGGTCGAGGTCGGCGCGCCGCTGGACGGCGTGCTCGACGGATTGGCCGGGTTCGACGGGGTACGGCGCCGGTTTGAACTGGTCGGTTCGGCGGGCGGCACCGGGCCGGTGCAGGTCTTCGACGACTACGCCCACCATCCCACCGAGATCACCGCCACGCTGACCGCGGTCCGCGCCCTGCTCGACGAGCGGGGCACCGGGCGCAGCCTGGTCGTGTTCCAACCCCATCTGTATTCGCGCACGCAGGAGTTCGCCACGGAGTTCGGCCGGTCTCTGGACCGTGCCGACGAGGTCTTCGTTCTGGACGTCTACGGCGCGCGTGAGCAGCCGTTGCCCGGAGTCAGCGGGGCCAGCGTCGCCGAACACGTCAGTGTGCCAGTGCATTACCTGCCGGACTTCTCGGCCGTGCCCGAGGCGGTCGCGGCCGCGGCCGGTCCCGGCGACGTGATCGTCACCATGGGCGCCGGCGATGTGACCGTATTGGGCCCGGAGATCGTCACCGCGCTGCGAGCGCGGGCAGATCGGAGCGGCTCCGAGCACCCGGGCGCGCTGTGAGCGTGCCTCCCGAGGTCCCAGACAACCCGGAACACGTCGGGGGCACCCCCGACGAGGAGGCCACGCCGGCCCCGCCGGCGGATGCCCCAGAGGCCGGCGCGGGCGACGAGTCCGCCGCGGAAGAAGCCGGCGGCGAAGAATCGACCGAGGGCGAGCCTGCCGAGGAGGAGGGGCCCCGTCGGCGGGCTCGCCGGGAACGCGCGGAGCGGCGCGCGGCGCAGGCACGCGCCGAGGCGATCGAGCAGGCCCGCAGGGAGGCCAAGCGGAAGCTGCGTGCCGGATCCACCGAGGCGCCCAAAGGCGTGCCCCGGGGCACGATTCGGGGCCTGAAGATGGTGCTGGCCGCATTCCTGACGGGTGCGCTGGTCGTGGGGATCGGGCTCATCCTGTACTTCACCCCGCTGATGTCGGTGCGGGAGATCGAGGTCGCCGGGATCGTGGCGGTGACGCGGGAGGAAGTGCTGGACGTGGCGCGCGTTCAGGCCGGTACTCCGCTGCTGCAGATCGACACCGGCAGCGTGGCCGAGCGGGTCGCGACCATCCGGCGGGTGGCCAGCACCCGGGTTCAGCGGCAGTATCCCTCGGTGCTCGGGATCGAGATCGTCGAGCGGGTCCCGGTGGTGTACAAGGATTACCCCGACGGCCCGCATCTGTTCGACCGTGACGGCGTCGATTTCGCGACGGGAGCGCCGCCGTCGATGCTGCCGTTCTTCGACGTGGAGAATCCCGGCCCCACCGATCCGCCCAGCATGGCGGCCTTGCAAGTGATGACGGCTCTGGCGCCTGACGTCGCGGGGCAGATCAGCCGGGTGGCGGCCCCGTCGGTGTCGTCGATCACGTTGACTCTGGCCGACGGCCGGGTGGTGGTGTGGGGCAATACCGATCGGACCGCGGAGAAGGCCCAGAAGTTGGCGGCCCTGCTGACCCAGCCCGGTCACACCTATGACGTGTCGAGTCCGGACCTGCCCACCGTTCGGTAGTGCGGCGGTTGGAAAATTCGCGGGGCGTGTTTCGGCGCGTCGGCGCCGCGGACGACCGAGCCGGCCCTACTGTGGCGGTTGCACGGAACAACTTGACATAACTCTAAGCCTTTGGTTGAGGTTGAGGGTTTAACCGAAGGCAGTTCGGCGAGTTTCGCGTCAAGCCCGGCCCCAGAGAGGACTCCAATCCCACCAGGGAGGAAGACGAACGATGACCCCACCGCACAACTATCTGGCCGTCATCAAAGTCGTGGGCATCGGTGGTGGCGGCGTCAATGCCGTCAACCGGATGATCGAGCAGGGGCTCAAGGGCGTCGAGTTCATCGCGATCAACACCGACGCACAGGCATTGCTGATGAGCGACGCCGACGTCAAGCTCGACGTCGGCCGTGAATCCACCCGCGGCCTCGGCGCCGGCGCAGACCCCGAAGTGGGTCGTCGGGCCGCCGAAGACGCCAAGGACGAGATCGAGGAGCTGCTGCGCGGCGCCGACATGGTGTTCGTCACCGCCGGCGAGGGTGGCGGAACCGGCACCGGCGGCGCGCCGGTGGTGGCCACCATCGCCCGCAAGCTCGGTGCGCTGACCGTCGGCGTGGTCACCCGGCCGTTCTCCTTCGAGGGCAAGCGGCGCGGCAACCAGGCGGAACTGGGCATCGCCGCCCTGCGCGAGAGCTGCGACACCCTGATCGTGATCCCCAACGACCGGCTGCTGCAGATGGGCGACGCCCAGGTGTCGCTGATGGACGCGTTCCGCAGTGCCGACGAGGTATTGCTCAACGGTGTGCAGGGCATCACCGACCTGATCACCACCCCCGGCCTGATCAACGTCGACTTCGCCGACGTCAAGGGCATCATGAGCGGCGCGGGTACGGCGTTGATGGGCATCGGATCGGCCCGCGGCGACGGCCGGGCACTCAAAGCCGCTGAGATCGCGATCAACTCGCCACTGCTGGAAGCCTCGATGGAGGGCGCCCAGGGCGTGCTGATGTCGGTCGCCGGCGGCAGCGACTTGGGGCTGTTCGAGATCAACGAGGCGGCATCGCTGGTGCAGGACGCCGCGCACCCCGAGGCCAACATCATCTTCGGCACGGTGATCGACGACTCGCTCGGCGACGAGGTGCGGGTGACGGTGATCGCGGCCGGCTTCGACTCGGCAGGCTCCGGCCGTAAGCCGGTGACCGGTACGCCCGGAGCTGCCCGGCACGCCATGGCGCCCGGACAGGCCGGCAAGGTCACCTCGTCGTTGTTCGACCCGGTGGATGCGGTCGGTGTTCCCCCCGCCACCAACGGTGCGACGGTCAGCGTCGGTGGCCGCAACGGCGATGACGGCGTCGATGACGACGACGTCGACGTTCCGCCGTTCATGCGGCACTAGCCTCACACCCATGACTTTTCGCATCCGGCGGGTGACCACCACCCGCTCCGGTGGGGTGTCCAAGGCTCCGTTCGACAGCTTCAATCTCGGCGACCATGTCGGTGACGACCCCGCCGCGGTGGCGGCCAACCGGGCCCGGCTGGCCAAGGCCACCGGGCTGGGGTCCGACCGTCTGGTCTGGATGAACCAGGTGCACGGCGATCAGGTGGTGGTGGTCGATGAGCCACGCGAGGGCGCGGTCGATCAGACCGATGCACTGGTGACCACCGTTCCCCGGCTGGCCATGGTGGTGGTGACCGCGGACTGCGTTCCGGTGCTGATGGCCGACGCCCGCGCCGGGGTGGTCGCGGCGGTGCATGCCGGACGGGTGGGCGCGCAGCGCGGCGTGGTGGTTCGCACCCTGGAGACGATGCTCTCGGCGGGTGCTCGGGTGGGCGACGTCTCGGTTTTGCTGGGCCCGGCCGTGAGCGGGTTGCACTACGAGGTGCCCGCCGCCATGGCAGACGAGGTCGAGGCGGCGCTTCCGGGCAGTCGCACCGTCACGTCGGCCGGCACACCCGGCCTGGACCTGCGCGCCGGAATCGCACGTCAGCTAAGGGAATTGGGTGTCGTGGCCATCGATGCCGACCCCCGCTGCACGGCCGCGGATCCGAAGCTGTTCAGTCACCGGCGTGACGGGCTGACCGGTCGGCTGGCGTCGGTCATCTGGCTGGAATGAGCCCGCGGTAGAGGTCGCTGGCGGGGGCGGGTGAAACCTGTGGGAGGTGTCCGCGTGTCGGTGCCACGTCATCGCGCTCGCTGCCGTTACCGTCACCGTTATTAGTCACTTCAGTCACACCTTCATCACAGTCATCAGCCTAGAAGGGTCCAAGGATGAGCACACTCCACAAGGTCAAGGCCTACTTCGGGATGGCTCCAATGGAGGACTACGACGACGACTACTACGAAGACGGCGACGACCGCGCCGGGTCGCGTGACTACGCACCCCGGTCCGAGCGGTTCGGTGAAGACGTCTTCGACCGGGTCGCTGCCCGCTCGGAGAGCCGCTATGACGACCGCTTCGAGGACCGTGACTATGACGACGCCCCGGCCGGCTACCGCGGCGGCTACGAGGAGGACCCCCGCGAGCCCCGATACCGTGCCCGTGAGTTCGAGCGTCCCCGCGACTTCGAGCGCCGGTTCTCCTCGCTGCGTGGTTCCACCCGCGGCGCCCTGGCGATGGAGCCGCGGCGGATGGCCCAGATGTTCGATGAGAGCAGCCCGCTGTCGAAGATCACCACGCTGCGGCCCAAGGACTACAGCGAGGCACGCACCATCGGCGAGCGATTCCGCGACGGCACCCCGGTGATCATGGATCTGGTGTCGATGGACAACGCCGACGCCAAGCGGCTGGTCGACTTTGCCGCGGGCCTTGCCTTCGCCCTGCGGGGTTCTTTCGACAAGGTCGCGACCAAGGTGTTTCTGCTGTCGCCGGCCGACGTCGATGTCTCTCCGGAGGAGCGCCGCCGCATCGCCGAGACCGGCTTCTACGCTTATCGGTAGGCTGGAACGGCAGTCGAGCCGGTCAGCGCTGCTGATGCGGGCCCACCCTCGTCAGTAAGGTCTCACTCCGTTGGCGCTGTTCTTCACGATTCTCGGTATCGCGCTGTTTGTCTTCTGGCTGTTGTTGATCGCCCGAATCGTCATCGAGTTCATCCGCTCCTTCAGCCGTGACTGGCATCCGCGGGGTGCCACGGTGGTGATTCTGGAGCTGATCATGAGCATCACCGACCCGCCGGTGAAGCTGCTGCGACGCCTCATTCCCCAGTTGACCATCGGTGCGGTGCGCATCGATCTGTCGATCATGGTGCTGTTGCTGATCGCCTTCGTCGGGATGGAACTGGCGCTGCAGCACGCGGCGTGATCCCGGGCGGCGCCCCGCGCGACACGATTGGCCGCGTCGCGAAATAAATCACATTCTGCGAGCGTGGGCGCGCCAGGGCTTTGCTGCCGCGTGCCCGAGGGGTCCGTCCCGCTCGCAGCTGGCCCCGGTGGCCTGCGGTGCTGGTCCAGCCGGTTTCAGCCCCCTTGTGGGAGGTCAGGGGCCCCGTGTGCAGGCCGGGACCTCTGATAGCCCTCAGAGCATCCGTTTGCCAAAGCGTGATTTTTGTGGCAGCAATTTGAAATTCACTCTTAATATCATTCACATTGCCGGGCGAAGCGGCGGATGTGACAGGATGGACGGCAGTTACACACGGCTAGCGTATTTCCGGTCGACCTACCCGTGCCCGATCGGCGCTAACTACTACCTGACTCGACGAGGGGGCAGACGATGCCACTAACACCGGCCGACGTACATAACGTCGCGTTCAGCAAACCGCCGATTGGCAAGCGCGGCTACAACGAGGACGAGGTCGACGCCTTCCTCGACTTGGTCGAGACCGAGCTGACCCGGCTCATCGAGGAGAACGCCGACCTGCGCCAGCGGATCAGCGAGCTCGACCAGGACCTGACCGCGGCCCGCGCCGGTGGTGCGTCGCACCCCGCCCCCTCGATCCCGGTCTATGAGCCCGTCCCCGAGCCGGTGGCACCGCCGCAGCCTGTAGTGGCCGCACAGCCCGCGCTGGATGTGTCCACCGAGGAGCAGCACCTCAAGGCGGCACGGGTACTGAGCCTGGCCCAGGACACCGCGGACCGTCTGACCGGCACCGCGCGCGCCGAGTCCGAGAAGCTGATGGCCGACGCCCGCGCCAACGCCGACCAGATCCTCACCGAGGCACGCCAGACCGCCGAGACCACGGTCACTGAGGCCCGCCAGCGGGCCGACGCGATGCTGGCCGATGCTCAGACCCGCTCGGAGACCCAACTGCGCCAGGCGCAGGAGAAGGCCGATGCTTTGCAGGCCGACGCCGAGCGTAAGCACTCGGAGATCATGGGCACCATCAACCAGCAGCGCACCGTGCTGGAAGGCCGCCTCGAGCAGCTGCGCACCTTTGAGCGTGAATACCGCACCCGGCTCAAGACTTACCTGGAATCCCAGCTCGAGGAGCTCGGCCAGCGGGGTTCGGCCGCCCCGGTCGACAGCAGTGCCTCGGGAGACGGTGGCGGGTTCAACCATTTCAACCGCGGTACCAACTGACCGTCAGAATCGAGCCGCCGCACCGCGGATTCGAGTAGTTCGCCCGTCGGACTGGAGGGGATTCGATGCTGGTCATCGCATTGGTATTGGCGGTAGTCGGCCTGGCAGCGTTGGTGTTCGCCGTGGTGACCAGCAACGCCCTGGTGGCGTGGGTCTGTATCGGCGCGAGCCTGCTGGGCGTGCTGCTGCTCATCGTGGACGGGTTGAGGGAGCGGCGTGCGAACACCCGCCCCGCGCAGGATGCCGTCGAGGAGGCAGACCCCGAGACGGCCGTAGACGGGGACGCCGACGGTGACGACGAAAGCCCCGAGCCGGCCGAGGTCGCACAATTCGACGCTGAAGAGATCGAAGTGACCGCCGAGGCCGACGACGAGCCGGCCGCGCACCCGGCCGACTGATCTCCTAGCGCCAGTCCCAGATCGACATGTCGTCGGCTGGATAGTTCAGGCAGCTCTCGGTGGTGCGAGCGGCCACGCCCTTGTTGTTGAAGAACAGTTTGGCCCAGTTGGGCCACCGCCAGGACATGAGCTCGAAGAAGGCGTTGGTGGCGGTGTCTTCGGCGTATTGGCGGCGACCGGCGTAATCCATGGCGAAGAATCTGTGGATGCTGTCCTGGGCGCCTTGCTGGTCGGCGGCCGGCTTGTTGTGGTAGTCGATCATGTAGCGCTGGAAGTAGACGGGCTCGACGTCGCGGGCGGCGGCCATGATCTGTTCCGCCGTGCAGGGGGTGCGCAGGATCCGGTGGGGAATCGGATAGTCGTCGGTGGCGTCGGCGGCGGCAACGCCGGCGGTGGCCAGCGCGCCGGTCAGCATCGCGGTCGCGACGGCGAAGCGCAATGCGGATCGTGGCCGCGGCGCGGCGTGGCCGCGCGTCACAGCGCGGCCTGCTCGGGTGTGCGCTGAAGCGGCTCGGGCCATTTCGCCGGAATCGGACGCTGGCGCACCAACTGCGGCCACCAGAACCACTTACCCAGCAGTGCGGCGATCGAGGGGGTCATGAACGACCGCACGATCAAGGTGTCGAACAACAGGCCCAGGCCGATCGTGGTACCGATCTGGCCGAGGATCACCAGGGGGCTGAAGATGAAGGCCGCCATGGTCGCTGAGAACACCAGCCCCGCCGAGGTGACCACCGAGCCGGTGCCGCCCATCGACCGGATGATGGCGGTATTCAGCCCCGCGGGCAATTCCTCCTGGAATCGGGATACCAGCAGCAGGTTGTAGTCCGCGCCCACCGCCAACAGCAAGATGATGGCCAGCGGCACCACCACCCAGAACAGGTGAATCCCGAAGATGTACTGCCACACCAGGACCGACAGGCCCACCGATGCGCCCAAGGAGACCACCACGGTGCCGACGATGATCACTGCCGCCACGAGGCTGCGCGTCACGATCACCATGATCAGCAGAATGAGGGCGACCGCGGCCAGCGCCGAGATCAGAAGGTCGTACTTCATCCCCTCCGAGATGTCCTTGTTGGTCGAGCCGATTCCCGCGACGTAGATCTTGGCGTCGGACATCGGGGTGGCCTTGAGTGCGTCGAAGACCGCTTCCTTGATGGCGTTGATGTGCGGAATCGCCTGCGGGTCGGCCGGATTGCCCTGGTGGGTCACGATCATGCGGGCGGCCTTGCCGTCGGGTGACAAGAAGAGCTTGAGGCCGCGCTTGAAGTCGGCGTTGTCGAAGGCCTCCGGTGGCAGATAGAACGAGTCGTCGTTCTTGGCGTCGTCGAAGGCCTTGCCCATGGCGGTGGCGTTGTTCAGGGCCTCTTCGCTCTGCGCGTTGATGCCGCCGGTGGTGGCGAAATTCGAGAGCGTGAGTTCGCGATTGCGTTCCTGGATGGCGATCTGCGGCGGCAGCAGCGCGACCAATTGCGGCTGTAGGGCGTCGAGGTTGTCCAGGCTCGCGGTGATGGTGCTGAACTTCTCGGACAGCTCGGCGATTCCATCCAGGGAGTCGAATACTGACCGCATCGCCCAGCACATCGGAATGTCGAAGCAGTGCGGTTCCCAGTAGAAGTAGTTGCGCAGCGGACGGAATTGGTCGTCGAAGTCGGCCAGCTTGTCGCGCAGGGTGTTGACCGTGGTGACGGTGTCGTGAAACGCCTGGGTCTGTTCGTGGGTGGCGTCGGCGCTGCGCTGTTGCAGGTCGAGCTGCTGCTTGAGCACCGCGATGGTGTTGTCGATCTCGCCGGCCTGCTTGAGCAGATCATTGGCCCGGTCTTTTTGGTAGTCCAGGTTCATGATCTGGCTCGCGCTGGACGCGCTGATCTGGAAGGGAATGGAGCTGTGGGTGATGGGCGTCCCCAAGGGGCGGGTGATCGACTGCACCAGAGCGATTCCCGGGGTGTGTAGTACCGCCTTGGCCGCACGTTCGAGGATCAGCATGTCGGCTGGGTTGCGCATGTCGTGATCGGTTTCGATCATCACCAACTCGGGGTTGATCCGCGCCTCGGTGAAGTGCCGTTCGGCAGCTTCCATCCCGACGACACCGGGTGCGCTGGCGGGAATGTAGGGCCGGTTGTCGTAGCTGGTGTGGTAGCCGGGCAGCGCCAACAGCCCGATCAATGCGACCCCGCTGGTGACCACCAGGATCGGTCCGGGCCAGCGCACGATTGCGGTGCCGATCCGGCGCCAACCACGGGTCCGCTGAGCCACTTTGGGTTCCATCAGGCCGAACCGGGTGGCCATCAACAGCACGGCGGGCCCCAGCGTGAGTGCGGCCGCCAAGGTCACCAGAACACCGATGGCCGCGGGGATGCCAAGCGTCTGGAAGTAGGGGAGGCGGGTGAAGCCCATGCATGCGACGGCGCCGGCGATGGTCAGTCCCGAGCCGACCATGACATGGACGGTGCCGCGCCACATGTCGTGGTAGGCGTCCAGGCGTTCCATCCCCTTGCCGCGGGCCTCCTGGTAGCGCCCGACCACGAAGATCGCGTAGTCGGTTCCGGCGGCAATGGCCAACAGCGTCAACAGGTTCGTCGCATAGGTGGACAGGCCGATCACGCCGGCGTGCGCCAGGACCGCGACCACTCCGCGGGCGGCGGCGAGCTCGATGGCCACCGTCGCCAGCACGATCACCATGGTGGTCAGGGAGCGGTAGACGAACAGCAGCATGAGGCCGATCACCAGGAAGGTGATTCCGGTGACCTCGTTGGTGCCTGCGCTGCCGACCTCGAAGTTGTCGGTCACCAAAGGTGAGGCGCCCGTGACGTAGGCGTGGAGGCCGGGCGGAGGCGGTGTGTCGTCAACGATCTTGCGGACGGCGTCGACGGATTCGTTCGACATCGCCTCGCCCTGGTTGCCGCGAAGATAGATCTGCGTCAGGGCGGCTTTGCCGTCTTTGCTCTGTGACCCGCCCGCGGTGAGCGGATCGCCCCAGAAGTCCTGCACATGCTCGACGTGTTCGGTGTCGGCCTGCAGCTTCTTCACCAGGCCGTCGTGGTAGGTGTGTGCCTCGGGTCCCAGTGGTTCGTCGCCTTCGAGCACGATCATCGCCGCACTGTCGGAATCGAATTCGTTGAAGACCTGACCGATGTGCCGCATCGCGAGAATGCCCGGTGCGTCCGGGGCGTTCTGTCCCACCGAGCGTTCCCATCCGACGACCTCCAGCTGGGGCGCGATGGTGTTCGAGATGGCGGCGATGGCGATCCAGATCAACAGGATCGGCAGCGACAGTCTGCGGATGAGCCGGGCCGCCCGCGGACCGTCGGCCGGGGGAGCGGTGCGGTGCCCGCTCACGCCGTCTTGTCCAAGCAGGCGATGTACCCGTTGACGTTGTCGGACGAACGTTCGTCTTTGACGATGCCGTTGACGGTGATGCGGCAGCCGATGGTGGAGCCGTCGCCTTGGGCGCGGAGGTCGGCATACATCGTCGGTTCGTCGGTGGTCAGGGTTTGCGACCACGGCAGCGGCACATCGGCGACGCGTTGAGGTTGTGCGTTGATGTCCAAGAAGTTGATGGTGGCCACCGCTCCGGGAGCTCCGAACACTTCGAACAGCACGTGCTTGGGGTTGTAGCCGGTGTTCTCCAGCGCCTCGGAGCCGGGCCTGGAGACTTCGTTGTTGGATCCGAAGATGCCGCGTAGCCGGTCGACACTGAACCCGACCAGGGCGACCACCACAACCACCACGATGACCACCCACTGTCGGCGAGCCACTGCGGTTACCGAAAACCTGCTCACAACAAAGCCCCTCGACGTCCCGATGACGATTGCGCGATGCAGTGCGGTGAAATCGTCGCGTACGCGAGAACGGTACGGTACCGTACGCTTGATCGCAAGACACTTGACATACGGACAAATTGCTGCGCAAACCGCGTGCCCGCGGTGTGGTAAGTAAGGGGCCGATGATTTCCAAAGACAGTTGCGACGAGTCGACGTGCCCGTGGAGTGAGCGGGAGGCCGAGCTGTTGGCGATCACGCTGGAGCTGCTTCAGCAGCACGGCTATGACCGTTTCAGCGTCGAAGCCGTGGCGACCACCGCCAAGGCGAGCAAAGCCACGGTGTATCGGCGCTGGCCGACAAAAGCGGATCTGGTGCTGGCGGCGATCGTCGAAGGCATCCGCAGCGCCGCCACCCCGCCCAACACCGGATCGCTGCGCGGCGATCTGCTGTCGATCGGCCGCGCGACCTGCGAGCAGGCACTGGAGCACATGCGCACCATGCGCGCGGTCCTCAACGAGATGTCGCACAGTCCGGCACTGCGGGAGGCGATGCAGCAGAAGTTCGTGCTGCAGCACACCCTCGTGATCGATGCGGTGCTGGCCGCCGCCGTCGAGCGCGGCGAGATCGAGGCCTCGGCGATCAACCACGAGATCTACGACCTGTTGCCGGGCTACCTGGTTTTTCGGGCGTTGGTCGCCGACCGGCCGCCGACAGAGGAAACGGTCCGCGTGGTGGTCGACGATGTGCTGCTGCCCAGCCTGAACGCCAAGGGTTAGCGCGGCCGCCGCAACGCAACTATTGCATATATAGCGATATATGCATATATTTCTGTCATGACGCAGCACGGGGCAGTGGCACCAGAAACCCCCGGTCACGCCCACTCCCACGGGCACGCCTCGGCGGACAGTGACCGGCGATGGCTGGCCGGCGCGCTGGCCGTGATCACCGTCTTCATGCTCGGCGAAGTGACCGTAGGTGTGATCGCCGGATCGTTGGCGCTGCTCTCTGACGCCGCGCACATGCTCACCGATGCGGCATCGATCGTAGTGGCGCTGTGGGCCATTCGGCTGGCGGCCAGACCCGCCGCAGGGCGAATGACCTATGGCTGGAAACGGGTCGAGATCCTGTCGGCCCAAGCCAACGGCGTCACCTTGTTGGTGCTGGCGGCGTGGCTTGCCTATGAGGCCATCCGCCGGTTGGCCCAGCCCCCCGAGGTCGCGGGCACCCTGGTGCTCATCACGGCATTGTGCGGGATCGTCGTGAATCTTGCGGCGACGTGGATGATCAGCCGCGCCAACCGGTCCAGCCTCAATGTCGAGGGTGCCTTCCAGCACATCCTCAACGACCTGTTCGCGTTCATCGCGACCGCCGTGGCCGGGGTGATCATCATGACCACCGGATTCGCCCGCGCCGACGCCCTTGCCACGCTGGTGGTGGTGGTCTTGATGCTCAAGGCCGGCGTCGGGCTGGTGGTGGCGTCGAGCCGAGTCTTTCTGGAAGCGGCCCCGCTTGGCCTGGACCCCGCGGTGATCGGGGACGAGCTGGGCCGCCGTGACGGCGTTCTCGAAGTGCACGACCTGCACATCTGGGAAATCACGTCCGGATCTCCGGCGTTGTCGGCCCACATTCTGGTGGCGCCGGCCAGTGACTGCCACGCCGTGCGCGCCGATCTGAGCCGGCTGTTGGCCGCAAGTCACAACATCGAACACACCACCTTGCAGGTCGACCACCTCGGGGCCGAGCTCGCCGATGCGCATTGCGACCACCCCCACGGTCCGAGTCACCGGGCCCACCACCCCTAACCCCAGGAGGTTTCGGCCATGGCCGCCACCGCGATCGCGCTCTACATCGTCTTCGTCGCACTGGGATTCGGCTGGCGCAGCTGGAACCAGTACCGCCGCACCGGGAGCACCGGATTTCGCGGCGTCAGCGGGCGCCCCGGTTCCCCGGAGTGGCTCGCCGGCGTCGGGTTCGTGGTCGCCATGCTCGCCGGCGTCACCGCCCCGCTGCTACAGCTGACCGGCACCCTCGCCCCGATTCCCCAGCTGCACACGCCCGTGTTGCAGGCCGTCGGCACGCTTCTCGCGCTGACCGGCATCGCGGCCACCCTCCACAGCCAGTACGACATGGGGGAGTCCTGGCGCATCGGCGTGGACGCCGGTGAGACCACCGCCCTGGTGCGTCACGGCGTGTTCGCGCGGGTGCGCAACCCGATCTTCACCGCCATGCTGGCCTTCGCCGCCGGCATCACCCTGATGACCCCTAATCCGTTGGCTCTCATCGTGTGCGGAGTCCTGCTGGTCTCGATCGAACTGCAGGTCCGCGTGGTTGAAGAGCCCTACCTGGTGCGCACCCATGGCGAGGCCTATGAGAACTACCGCAGCACCGTCGGCCGGTTTGTTCCCGGGGTGGGGCGGGTCGGGTGAAGGGGGTTACGTCGGTGCACCGTCACCTCCCGTGGGCGCCGACGCGACTGCGCTTCGAGCGCTGGTGTCGACGGTCAGGGTGAACACGTCTGGGCGTGCGTAGTGGCCGGTGACGTCGAGGTCGTACTTGCCGCGGATCTGGTCGTCGAGATCGAGGTCGGCCACCAGTAGGCCTTCGGCACCGTAGACCGGGCCGGCGAGCACCTCGCCGAGAGGTGAGACGATGACGCTGCCGCCGCGTATCAATTGGTCGCTTTGCTGCGGATCCTGGTTTTGGTAACTCTGGGGCAGGTCGGCGGTGCTTAGGTACTGGCAGGCGCTGAGCACGAAACACCTTCCCTCATAGGCGATGTGCCGCATGGTCGACTGCCAGATGTCACGGTCATCGACCGTGGGGGCGCACCACAACTGCACGCCCTGCTGATAGGTGGCGAGGCGGAACTGGGGCATGTAGTTCTCCCAGCAGATCGTCGCGGCGAACCGGCCGGCGGGGGAGTCGAAAACGTCGATGGTCGAGCCGTCGCCCTGACCCCAGATGAGCCGTTCGCTGCCGGTCGGCATGAGTTTGCGGTGCTTGCCCAACAACTGGCCGTCGGCGCCCAAGTAGACCGCCGTGCAATACAGGGTTCCGCCGTCGCGCTCGATCACGCCCACCACGATCGTCATTCCCGATCGGCGTGCGAGCTCGCCGATCTGCTGGGTCTCGGGTCCAGGCACCGTCACCGCCGACGAGCAGTAGCGCACGAACTCGTCGCGGCCGGCCGGCGTGCGAGACCCGACTACCGCGCCGAATGACAACCCCTTGGGGTAGCCGCCCACGAACGCCTCCGGGAACACCAAGAACTCGACCCCCGCCGCCTGGGCGCGGTCGACGAACGTCTCGAGCTTGGCCAGCGTCGCAGCGGTATCGAACAGCACAGACCCGACCTGTGCGACCCCGGCTTTCGGCATGCTGGTCCTCCCGCTTGGTACCCCGATCGTAGGAGGTGCCAGGTGTGCGCACATGAGGTGAGGCCGCCGTGCCACATACCGGTCGCTCGCTCGACGCGATCCGTTCCCAGGTGTCAGCCCGAGTCAACAACACCGATGCGGCTCGGTTCGTAACGATGAAATCGATGACCGGGGAATCTTGGTAACCAGGTTTCCCTATCGGCCGATAGTAATTACCGCCCACAACTACGGCGGTATATAGGTTCTCCCTTACCCTGCATAGGAAATATCTATAACGAAGACCGGGCACGCCCCGACATTCATCCGATGATCATTCGAGAAACGTCACAATCGAGACGCCAATCACCTTTTCATCATAATGGATCAAATGCAGATGCGGACGTAAAGTCGCTGGTCAGCACGCTTGTCGTGGGTGGTTGAGGATCTCGGTCGGATCTCTGCTGAGCATCGGAGCCGTTATGTTCAGTGCGGCAACAGACACACTCACGTGGTTTCTTCGCCGCTCACACCGGCAAAAATCAGACGGGAGTGTTGGACGGTCAGAATCGTGGTATTTCAGTCGGGTCGACAGTCACGGGCGATTAGTCGTGGTATCAGCGGCGTTCAATGCCCTCTGTTCGGCGAGGAAGGTCTCAAGGAATGCGGGCACAAGTGAAAAAGTGGAACCAAGCGTCCGGCTCTCCGTCGTGGATGCTGCGTGGTCGAGCGGCCAGAGCGAGTGGCGCCCAGGTGATGCCAACCCAGCCCGCGGCGGGGGCGAGTCATTCTCGGAGATTGACCGTGGCGCTGGTGGTCGCGTTCATGTTCGGTGTCGTAGCGGTGCTGCCCACACGCGTTGCGCACGCCGATGACATCAAGTACGAGCAGTTCTACACTCCGCCGCACCCCCTGCCGTCCGGCAAGCCCGGTGACGTGATCCGTACCGAGCCGTCGCGGCTGGTGCTGGAACCCTCGGGGCAGCTTGGCGCATTCGTCGGCTCCGGCACCCGCATCATGTACCTCAGCACCGATGCTCAGGGCACGCCGGTGCCGGTAACCGGCACCTATATCGAATCCGACGTGCCTTGGTCTGGCAAAGGACCGCGCCCACTTTTGGCTTACGCCACCGGGCCTTACGGAGTGGGTGAGCAGTGCGCACCGTCGCGGCTCTTCGATCAGGGCATCCACTTCTCGCAAGGCTTCGACCTGATGTTCAACTACGAAGAAGGCTTCATCGCCACGCTGCTGGCGCGCGGATACTCCATCGTGGTGACCGACGGTGTCGGCGAGGGCATTCACAGCCCCGTCTCGCCTCAGTTCCTGAATCGAGTCGCGGCCGGAACTGCGTTGATCGATGCTGCCCGTGCAGCCCAGAAGCTGCCGGGGACTTCACTGGATCCAGATGGTCCTGTCGCATTTTGGGGCTGGGCAACAGGAGGGCAGGCGTCGTTGTCTGCGGCTGAACTGGCCGCGACCTATGCGCCGGAACTCAAGGTTGTCGGCAGCTATGCGAATGCCCCGATCACCAACATTCCGGAGGTCATCCCGGCGGTGGATGGCAACTTCCTGGCCGTCCTGGCCGGCTACCTGCTTCGTGGTATCCAGGCCTCCTATCCGGAAACCGAGCAACCGATCTGGGATGCACTCACACCACGTGGCGTTCAGATGCTCGATTGGAGTGGGCACACCTGCCTGGTGCAGGGCGGCGTGGACTACGCCTTCCGTCATCTGCAGTTCTATTTCAAAGACGACTTGAATCAGATCGCCTCAACCGATCCGTTCAAGAGCATCTTCGCCGCGCAACGCATCGGCAACATCAAACCCACAGTACCGGTGTACATTTCGCATAACCGGTGGGACCCGTTGGCCCCGTACAACGCCGCACACGACACTGCTCGGGACTGGTGCGCCCAGGGTGCCGACGTCCAGTTGTGGACCAACGAACAGCCGCCCTTCCTCAACAAGATGGACATCAACATCCTGTTGCCGCAGTTCGTTGACGGTGAACGCAGCATGGCGTGGGTCGCCGATCGGTTCAACGGTGTACCGACCACGTCCAACTGCGGTGAGATCCAGGGGACGTGATGCCGGACGCCCACCCCCGTGGCGCAGACACGCAGCAGCGTGTCTGCGCCGCAGGGGAAGCGAAGAGTTCCTTCACGACCTCTGGACAGTGACGGGGCGGCCGGCCATGGCGACACGATAATTCGAAGAATCGCCTCCCGTGCCGGCGGAATTGATTGTCATATGGCCCGGATGCTTGCGGAATGTCCATACGTACTCAATTTCTGCGGTGAAAGCTGCCGTCATGACTGGACGTTCCCACGGACTATTCGACCACCCCATCGCACTGGTGTTATATCAGCGAAGAGAACTATTGCCCGGTCACATATCGCAACCATTCGAAAGAATAAGGCGCAATTGTTCCGGCCTGCGGGGCGCCTTAGAGTCATGATGACGGAATATCTCGCGGCGGCGCTCAGGCTAGAGGCTTGGCCGAGCTAGTGATAGGCAAAGCCAATCATATGGCGAGCTGGTAGTCGAGCGCCCGTTGCTGCAGAGCGGACTGGAGCGCCCCCAGCGCCTGGGGTACATGCCGAACCGCGCGCGTCTGCATGACGAGCGAGACCGCGGTTGAGTCGCCCTCGAGTGGGCGCAGGGTGAGTACCCCGGCACGCACGAGTGGATCACCGGCAACCGAGTAGTCCGGCAAGATAGTGACGCCCAACCCCTGAGCCACCATGAGCTTTCCCATCTCGGCGCCGTCCGCGGAGTAGAGAAAGGTGGGCATCTCCGTGCCGAAGAGGCGACGGGCGAAGCGATGCATCGCGTAGCCCGACCGCATGGCGATAAGGTCCTGCGCGCGGAGCTCCTCTGCGCAGATCGCCGAGTTCTGCGCAAGGGCGCTGTCTGCGCGGAGGCAGACGACGGGTCGTCCACGCAGCAAATGCACTGTCGTCAAGTCTGACTCGGGGTCATCGCCGTCGAGCAAATTGGCCAGCCCGAGGTCGAGCGAGCCCTCCCGAAGTGCTCGATGGATGTCTTCCTGAATCGCAGTCAGAACCTCAACCTGGGTCCCGCCGCGCTGAGCCTGAAGCGCCGCAATCGCGGGCAGCAGCAACGGCACCGTCGCACCCCCGACCGTCCCGACGCGCAACATCCGCCTGGTGCGCTGCTGTTCGCTTGCGGCAGATCGGAGCCGGTCGACTGCCTCCAGAATGTCGACGATGTGGGGTAGTAGTTCTCGACCGTCTGCGCTGATCCGAGCGCCCGACCGTTGCCTGTCCAGCAGGGTCACACCAAGCTCGGACTCCAGGTTGCGCAAGGTCTCACTCAGCGCCGGTTGGGATATCTTCAGGGACTCGCCGGCCCGCCGAAGCGATCCCAGCCGCGTGACCGCGGCGACGTACTCCAGCTGTTTGATGCGCACTCGCGCAGCATAGTCCAGCTGCTGAGAGGTTTCTCCTATCGAATCGGGCTGATCGCAACCGGTGCCGCCGCCGCGTTGTTCTCGGCTGCTCTCTCGTATTTCCATTCGTCGGATCATCATCAAATTCACCGATCGGCACACCGAGTGCGGCGAATGGCTAAGAGCCACCAACCTTCAACTCGTTAGAATCAGCATGATCCTTAGCTCTGCGCGTGCTAAATGAATGGTGACGGCACTAATTGGGCGATCAGCGCGGTCCGCGGCCTGCGCCAGGCGACATTTCTGGTCTCTATATTCGGCGGAGTATTACCTGATCCGCCACCGGCTCTTTGCCTGTGGTTGCACTAAGCCCTGGGAGTCGAGCTATGTCTGTCATTACCGCCAACACCCCTGCCGTCGATGAAGTGCTTGCCCGCGTGCTGGCCACCGCGGATCGTGTCGCTGACGAGCTGCGCCAGACCGCCGCTGCTCGGGACAAGGCCAACGCCGCGCCCCGCGCAGAGATCGAGCTGTTGCGCCGCAACGATCTTCTTCACGTGCAGGAGCCTGTCGAATACGGTGGCTCGGGGCTCAGCTACCCGCAGGCCTCCCAGGTGACACGGCGGATCGCCCGAGGCGATACGTCCATCGCCCATCTCGTCGGCTATCACTACGCCCAAACCCGCATCGCCGGCTTGTTCGGGACCCCTGAGCAGGCCGATGCGCTCTCGCGCCGCAACGCCTCCGAGAAGCTGTTCTGGGGCGGGATCCAGAATCCTCGCGGCGGCTCCGACCTCGTTCTGACCCGCGACGGCGATGGCTTCCGTCTCAACGGCAGCCGGACCTTCGCCAGCGGCGCGAGCACCGGAGACCAGCTCTCTGTGACGGCGTCGTTGGACGGCTCACTGGTATTCCTGTCCCTGGACGTGCGCGGTGGCCGTCAGGGATTCACGTTTCTTGACGACTGGGACAACATCGGTCAGCGGTTGACGGACTCAGGTGGCGTGCGCATCGTCGATGCGCGGATCGAGCACCGGGAGGTGCTCGGCGAGGAGCCTTTTGGCAGTGCGGATCTCACGCCGTATCAGACCCTCGTAACGCCGCACTGGCAGTTGGCGTTTGTGAACTTTTACGTGGGGACCGCCGAGGGTGCGTTGGCAGAGGCCTTTGATTGGACCCGCGCCTACGCGTCGCCGTGGGAATCCTCGGGCGTCGAGCGCGCCACCGATGACCCCTACATCCTGCAGACCGTCGGCGAACTCGTCAGTGAGGTTCGGGCCGCTGCGCTGCTCGCCGACCGCGCCGGCGATGCCTTGCAGGCTGCCATCGACGTCGGTCCGTCGCTGACCGAGGATCAGCGGGCAGAGGCGGCCATTGCCATCTACGAGGCCAAGTATCTGTCCACCAAGGTGGCCCTGGACACGGCCAGCCGACTCTTCGAGATCCAGGGCGCCCGTGCGACGACCAGCAAGTACGGTTTTGACCGGCATTGGCGCAACCTGCGTACCCACACGGTGCATGATCCGGTGGCGTACAAGGCCAAAGAGGTTGGTGACTGGGTTCTCAACGGCCAGCGCCCCGAGTTCTCGCTGTATCGGTAGATCGATGGCCATCACATTGCATTGGTTCCTGCCCACCAACGGTGATTCACGCAGTGACCTGAGCCTCGGCAACGCGGTTGGCGAAGCAGGCAGCCGAGTGGATGCCTTCGGCGGGGATCGGGCTCCTGACCTTGACTATCTGAGTCTGGTGGCCGGCGCCGCTGAGCAGCTCGGGTTCACGGGAGCGCTGACACCCACCAGCAGTTGGTGTGAGGACGCCTGGGTATTCACCGCCGCGCTGACCCAACGGACGGAACGGTTCAAGTACCTGGTGGCTTTCCGCCCGGGACTGCAGGCTCCGACGCTCGTGGCGCAGGCCGCAGCGACCTACCAGCGGATCTCACAGAATCGGTTGCTCCTCAACGTTGTTACCGGCGGTGACGACGTCGAGCAGCGCCGGTTCGGCGACTACCTGGGTAAAGCGGAGCGCTACGAGCGCGCCGCCGAGTTCCTCACCATATTTCGGCAGTTGTGGTCTGGGCAGTCGGTGACGTTCACCGGAAAGCATCTGTCGGTTGAGGATGCGACCATTGTTCCCGCCGGTGTGTGGCCTGAGATCTACCTCGGCGGCTCGTCGTCTGAAGCGCTGGATGTAGCCGCAGAACATGCCGATGTCTACCTGACCTGGGGAGAGCCTCCCGCGCAGGTTGCGGAGAAGATCGACGCGGTGCGTCGCCGCGTGAAGAACCTCGGCCGAGCGCGGGCGGCTGCGGGCGACTTGCGATTTGGGATCCGACTACACGTCATCAGCAGGCAGACCGAAGAAGAGGCCTGGGCACAGGCCAACCGGCTGCTGTCCGGCTTGGACCCTGAACAGATACGCCGCGCTCAACAGATTCAGCGCAACTCACAATCAGAGGGCCAACGGCGGATGTCGGCGCTACACGGTGGCAGCACCGACAACCTCGAGGTGTCGCCCAACTTGTGGGCGGGCGTCGGGTTGGTCCGCGGAGGGGCTGGCACAGCGTTGGTCGGCAGCCACGAACAGGTTGCCGATCGTATCGCCGAATACCACGAGCTGGGCCTCGATGAGTTCGTCTTGTCCGGCTATCCGCACTTGGAAGAGGCCTACGCCTTCGGCGAAGGAGTCATTCCCATCCTTGCCGACCGTGGGCTCCTTGCCGACCGTCCTGCCCGTTCCCGTTAGCTTCGCGAGGAGACCGTTATGCCAACCGATCCCACTACACCCCTGAGTTTCGCGTACTGGGTGCCCAACGTCAGCGGTGGGCTGGTGACATCCACTATCGAGCAACGCACCGACTGGAGCTATGACTACAACGTCGCGTTGGCGCGGCTGGCTGAGGATGCGGGCTATGAGTACGCACTGACCCAGGTGCGCTACACCGCCAGCTACGGAGCCGAATACCAGCAAGAGTCAACCAGTTTCAGCTTGGCGCTGCTACTGGCCACCGAACGGCTGAAAGTGATCGCCGCCGTACACCCTGGTCTTTGGCAGCCCGGCGTCTTGGCCAAGTGGGTGGCAACCGCAGACCATCTCTCCAACGGCCGCGCCGCAGTCAACATCGTGAGCGGATGGTTGAAGGAGGAGTTCACCAAACTGGGGGAGCCCTGGCTCGAACACGACGAACGGTACCGGCGCAGTGCCGAATTCATCCAGGTGCTCAGAGAGATCTGGACCGAGGAACGAGCCAACTTCGCCGGCGACTTCTACCGAGTTCGTGATTTCAGCCTCAAGCCCAAGCCACTGTCCTCGCCAGACCGGCCCCACCCCGAGATCTTTCAGGGTGGTAACTCCACAGCAGCCCGCCAGAACGGGGGCCGCTACTCCGACTGGTATTTCTCCAACGGCAACGACTTTGACGGCGTCAGCCAGCAACTTGCCGACCTACGCAGGATCGCCGCGGAGGCCGGACGCACCGAGGGGCCACGGTTCGGGCTCAACGGATTCGTGATCGTTCGCGACACTGAGGCTGAAGCACGGGAGCAACTGCGGGAAATCGTCGCCAAGGCCGACAGGCCCGCGGTCGAAGGGTTCGGGGCAGCGGTCAAACAAGCCGGCGCCGCCACGTCCGATCAACGTGGGATGTGGGCCGACTCCAGCTTCGAAGATTTGGTTCAGTACAACGACGGGTTCCGCACCCAACTGATCGGCACCGCGGAACAGGTTGCCGAACGCATCGTCGCCTACCGCAGGCTGGGCGTTGATCTGATCCTGACGGCATTCCTGCACTTCCAGGAGGAGATTGAAGCCTTCGGAAAGAAGGTGTTGCCGCTCGTTCGGGAATTGGAGGCCGCCGACGTCAACCGGCGCGCGGTCTCCACGGCGTCTTGACCGGGGCGGTAGCTGTGACGCGAAGGACACACGCGCAAGTCGTCGCCACAGCCGAAGCGTTCGCCGACGCAGTGCGGTTCAGCGCCGCCGATCGAGATCGGGCCGGCGCTGTTCCGCGAGCAGAGGCGGCTCAGTTCGATGATCTAGGACTACCGGCCATCACGGTTCCCGCCGAAGACGGTGGAGACGGGCTCGGAGCTCGCACCCTGGCCGAGGTGATCCGGATCATCGCGGCAGCCGATCCGGCATTGGCCCAGATCCCGCAGGGCCACTACCTGGCCGTCGACATTCTGCGGCTACTGGGGACATCGCAGCAACGGACCCGGATCTTGCCGGCAGTGGTCAACGGCGCACGCATCGCGCCCGTGTTGGCCGAGCGCGGCGGTCACCACGCGCAAGACCTCAAGACTCGCCTCGTTGCCGACGGCACCGGCTGGCGGATCGAAGGGGTCAAGTACTACTGCACCGGGGCGATTACCTCGCACTGGCTGACAGCCAGCGCGTTGGATCCCGACGGTCGCCTCGTTCTCGCTTTCGTCGAACGCGATACCCCGGGTGTGACCATTGACGAAGATTGGGCCGCCATGGGGCAACGCTCGACCGTGAGCGGAACCACCACGTTGGACGGCGTGGTCGTGGATCCCGACCTCGTCGTGCCCTACTGGACAGCGTTCGAGCGGCCGCAGCTGCTCGGTGCGCGCGCGCAGCTTGTGCACGCATCCATCGAAGCCGGCATCGCCGAAGGCGCCCTGGCTGAGGCCGCCGAGTTCGTTCGCACCCGTTCGCGCCCATTCTTTGAGGCTGTCCGACACGGACAGATCAATGCGGCCAGCGAAGACCCCCATATCCTGCTGCGATTCGGCGAACTTGCCACCCGAACTCGTGCCGCCATCCAATTATTACGTTGGGCTGCAGACGAACTCGAAAACGCCGAACTGGCGCCATCTGACCCGAACACCGCAGCTCACGGTTCGATCGCAGTCGCCCAGGCCAAAGCGTTCGCCAGCGAGGTCGCCGTCGATGTTGCCAGCCAGATTTTCGCACTGACTGGGGCCAGCGGAACCGACCGTCGTTACGACCTTGACCGACACTGGCGAAACGCCCGAACCCACAGCGTGCATGACCCCGTTGACTGGAAATACCACCACATCGGAGCGTGGGAACTGGCTGGCGTGCCACCACCCAACCACGGTCAAATCTGATTGTTGTCTGGGCCGGCCGGGTAGGCGGTGCTCCCAGCAGATCGTCGCGGTGAACCGGCCGGCAGGGGAGTCGAATACCTCGATGGCCGAGCCTGATGACCCCTGATCCGCTGGCTCTCATCGTGTTCGGAGTAGAGCCCTACCTGGTGCGGACTCACGGCGAGGCCTAGGAGAAGTACCGCAGCACCGTGGGCTGGCTTGTTCCCGGGGTGGGGCGGGTCGGGTAAACGCTGACAGTCGTCATTGACGACCGTCAGCGAAGAGGCGTACGTTGGTGGCCATGCGGTCGTCAGATGCCCTGTCAGTGGCTGAATCGACACATGGGGGCGTTCGCGAGGCCCGCCGTCGCGAGACCCGGGCCCGCCTGTTTGACGCCGCGTTGGCGGAGATAGCGCTGCGCGGACTGGCCGCCGCTGATGTCACCGCAATCGCCGCTGCGGCGGGCGTGGTGCGGGGCACGTTCTACTTCCACTTTCCCACGAAGGAGCACGTCCTCGTCGAGGCGGAGCTCGCCGAGGAGACGCGGATCGTCGGTGAACTTGGCGAGCCTAGGGGCGATCTGACGTCCGTGCTGACCGACGTCGTACATCAGGTACTGCGGGCCGAACATCGTTTGGGCAGCGTGATTTTCCGGGACATGCTCGGCCTGCATTTCTCCTCAGCGCGTCCGGTCGAAGAAGGACTGGCCCAGCACCCGCTCGGAGAGTACGTGGTGGACGTGATCAGCCGGGCGCAAGACGCCGGGCAAGTGTCCCGGGATTGCGACGCCGCGGAACTCGCCACGTTTTTTCTTACCGGGATGTTCGCGTTGCTGGCCACCGGAGCACACGACGGCGACCTGTTGGGTCGCTATGTGATGACGACCGTGAAAGGAATGGAGATCCGATGAGGCGCACAGGCATCGAAGGATACCGAGAATTCTTGATCCAGCGTGATGGGGAAGCCGACCTGCTCAACAGAAAGTTGGAGAAGCGCGAGCAGTTCTTCAACGGCCTGGAAGCCAACCCTGTGCGCTCTACCCACCCCGCGGATCGAACAACGTTTCTGCGCAATCTGCGCCGCCGGCGACCCGAGCCCGGTCTGGACCCGAAGATGTTGTTTCTGCTGGCAACCGCCAAACTGAATCAAGCTGAACGGTTCGGCGTAGGACTTGGCGAGACTTATGGGCGCAACAGTGATGCGAATCTGCCGATCGAGAACGTCTACCTCGAGTTAGAAGAGCACTACCACACCCGTCTGCTGGCATATGCGCTCGACGTCTTCGATCTGACCTTCCAAGTTGTGCCACCACCTTTCGTTCTTCGGCAGTTCGTCAAAGCAGGGGTGTTCTTTCCCCAGCGGCTCGGATTCATGTTCGTTGGGGCCGCAGAAATGGCGGGCTGCATCATGTTCGACGAGCTCCGCCGCGTCGGTGTCGAACTCTTCGCCGACGAGCCCGATGTCTCGGAGAGAATCGAACTGCTCTACAAGGAGATCCTGACCGACGAAATCGGCCATGTTGGTTACTGCGCCTCGCGCTGCACCGCCGCAGAGCGGGCGATCATGCGTCGGATCTACCCCTTGATCGGGCGACTCCTTGCCCGCCAAACCGCCGAGATCAGCCTGCTCGTGGGTGCGGGGGCGTTGAACGCACGACTGGACCGCCCCTTCGACGTCGCAGAACTCACCGCCGGGCTGGACAGCGAAACGTATCTCGTCACACACCCATGACGAGGGCTGCCGCCTAGGCGAGGAAACCGAACCTTCGCGCGACCGCACCCCGAAACACGCCAGGCCGAACCCTAGGGTTCGGCCTGTCCGGGATCTCCCGAGAGATCACATTGTGTCCGAGGGGGGACTTGGCCACTTACGACACGGGTTCTGACCTGGCGAATCGGTACCTGATCGTCATCCATGCCGGGGTCGACCCACCTCTGACGTCGAGCGGTCGGATTAGGGGTCGAGTTGGGCGGGGGCGAGTCGGCACCCGGCGGCTTGGGCTCCGGCGTGCAGGCGTCGGTCCCAAACGGCGACGATCAGGCCGGGTTCGCCGACTGCCAACGCGCTGGCCAGATGGACAGCGTCGGCTTCGCGCAAGGCATGGGCGCGGGCGAGGCGGCCGGCGTGCTGTTCAACCGTGGCGGTGAGTTCGATTGGGCGGGTGGCGGCCCAGAAGTCCTCCCAGTCACGCTCGGCGTCGGCGAGCTCGGATTCGGTTAGGTCGTGATTGCGGGCTGCTGCAGCGAGTGCGGCGCGGACTTCGGGGTAGGCCAGGCGGCTGGACAATGCGGCGTCGCAGCCGTCCCACAGCGCGGATGCCAGCGAGCTTCCTGTCTCGGTGGTGAGAAGTTTAACGAAGGCGCTGGCGTCGAAGTAGACGAGCGGCACCGGTCAGCGCCGCTGGTCGCTGACCTGGTCAGACACCGGCCGCCGCGGTCGGGGCCGGGACCGTCCCGCAGCGACGGGCCGCTGCGCGGTGGCCCTGGCAATCACGCCTTCGGCCGTGAGACGCTCCAAGGTGCCTGCGCTGTCCAGCGCAGCGAGTCGCGCGACCGGAATCCCGCGGTCGGTGATGACGACCTCATCACCAGCCCGAACTCGATCGAGCCAATCGCTAAGGTGCGCGCGCAACTCGGTCACGGATACCTCCACACCGTGAACTGTACACTCGCTGAACCGTGATTTGTACATGTCACTTCTGAGTGTGGCAACGACGACCTGAGAGATTGACCCGCGCAAGCCGGAGGCGAGGTGGCAACGGGCCGGTACACCGATTCGTCCGCGGTGCTGGCGACGCCGAGACGGTCGATATTATGGTGGCTGGTGGCCTTCCGTCCAAGCTGCATCCGAAGGTGTTGCGGCGGAAGGTGTTTGCCGTCCCCGGTGGGACTTCGGCGCGGCTGGCGTTCGTGGTCAGCTGTATGAAGACGGCAGCGCCTCGGTGTCGGACGCCGGGTCTAGCTTGCAGCAGCGGGCTCTTGAATTCTCTGCGTGAGGTGCTGTGTGCGGTGACTGCCGACGATCGCCTTCATTGGCGTTCTGTTGCCAGCGACCCGATTGAACGACTCTCCCAGTAGTAACAGTTGGCCTGAGTCGCGAAGAACCTCGACATCCCTTGGATCGTATTCGTATGACGGAGCGTGCTTCAAGCTGGTGTAGGCGTCCCAGAACAGTTGGCTCCACATGTCCAGTTGGTGGCATTACCCCGAGACCGTGGCTAAGAGACCGAAATCACAACTACCCGTTTGAAATTCAATAGCCCACAACTGACTAGGAACATAAGGGGTAACCGAGCTTCAACTTGGGTGCGATTGCTGAACAACCGTTTTTACTCAATCGTCACGTCGAGGGGCTCGCCCATCGGGCGGCCAGGAGTCGGTACCCGACTCAAGCGGAATATTCAAGGATCGAAGCAGGATCGAAAAGAGCCGCCAATTGGCGATCGCTCCGACAAGTTCGACCAAAACCGCGTGATCGCCATTGAATGCCTTGTGGCACGCGGCCCAGTTTTCCTCGGCAATGACCCCGTCACGTACCACATCATCGGTCGCCGCCAGGACCGCACGCTCGGCATGGCCCAGACGATTGGAACTCTGCCAGTCACGCACCGCCAGAAGGTCATCCGAAGCCACACCGAGCAGCGTCGCGATTCGCCAATGCTGTGTCCACTCATATACCGACCCCGTTACCCAGCCGATGCGCATGATGATCAATTCGCGTAGCCGGGCGTCGAGCACACCGTTAAATAGCAGCGCCTCAAGCATTCCGTACAGGGCCACTGCGAGGCTCGGCTGGTGAAGTGCCACGCGAAATACTGACAGTTCTGCCATCTCTGCGGGCAGCCCACACTCGGCAGCCCGCAGCCGGGCCTGCTCAAGGTCGAGCATCGGTACGCGTTCCGTTCTCGTCACGTGTGACCTTCCTCTGTTGAAGCTCCGCATGCTGTGAGGGCGTGGGCACGAAGACGTTGTGCAGGGCCGCACTCGATTTGGCATTTTCATCTGCAAGCGAACTGAGCAGCGGCGCGAGACCAGCGAATCCGGTTGATTCTCTTGTGATCCGGTCGAACGGCCAGCGGCGCGTGGCCAGAATCTCGAGGGCTGCCCGGTAGGCGGGATACTCCACGCCGAGTGCACCGGCGATGTGTAATTCCTTATACACCAGCGTGTCTGGTTCAAAGCCGGGCGCGCCGCCTCCGCCGCGGGTGCCAGCAACCACGACCCTGCCGCCAGGCCTGGCAAGGGCGACGGCGTCGGCGAACGCGGAGGGTGCTTTGGCGGTGACATCGATGACCACGTCGGCAAGCTGTCCGCCTGTCTCACGCTGGAGCGCTGTCACTGCATCGTCCTGCGATACGTCGATGGGCAGGTCGACACCGAATGATCTGGCTATGGCCAGTCGCTGATCGTCGCGTGGACCGATGCCGGTCATCGCGACGAAAGCGGCTCCCGCCTCTTTCGCCGCCACCGCCGCGCAGATCCCGCGGATGCCCGGTCCCAGTATCGCTACGATACCCCCCGCCTTGGTGTCGGGAAGAGTTTTCCCCCATTGGATACCGGCCCCGAGAGGGTTGAACAACGTGGCGAGAACGGGGTCCATGTCTTCGGCAATCGGGAGTAGCATCGCGTCCCACGGAAGCTCCACATGGGTGGCGTATCCGCCCCATAACCCGGCGCCGATCTCCACGTCGACGAACCCGAACATGGTGGCGATGCCGTTCACCGCACATCGCCGGTATTCGCCGCGGCGACACTCCGGGCAGTCTCGGCAGGACCGGAACACCTCGACGGCCACGCGCTGGCCGGCCCGGACGCACCAGCGTTCGCTGGCCGCATTGCCGACATGTTCGACGATGCCGACGATTTCGTGACCTGGAACGAATGAGAAGCCGGCAGGCAGGTGTCCGGTGAATTGTTCGTGATCTGTACCGCATAGACCACATGCTTCAACTCGCAGGATCGCACCGCGGTCACCGACGTCGGGGATGGTCATCTGGCGCCGCTCCAGATTCCGCGGTCCGGTCAACACCATGGCCTCGGCGATCATGGAAGCTCGAATCCCGTGGACGACCCTGTGTTTCGGAGGCAAACCGTTCTGCCAACGTACATCTCGCCCGCCATCGCCTCGGCAATCTGCGGATCGTCGCTGCGTGCGACGACTCTTCGCCCGTCGGACAGGTGCGCGATGGTCGGTGTCCATCGAGGTCGCCCGTCTCGGTCGTATTCGACCGTGTACCCGTCCACTGTCGCGCGACCGGTCGCCTCGTCGACGCCTGCGACGGCCAGCCGCGATGAATCGATCGGAGTTTGTTCGTCTGCCGTGTCGATCAGTCGCCACCCGGTTGGTGGAGGGGTGGCCGACCACACACCGACCGAATGTTTCGTCGAATACCAACCGAGGCCGGTGACGACGTCGTCCCCGCGATGGGTGACTTCGCCTACGCCGACCGCCACCGGAGTACGCGCTTCTACCGACAATCGATCACTCGCTCAGGGCCACGGGCTGTTGTGAGACACGAATGCGATGGTGTCATATCTGCAGTCAAGCCACAATGGTGTGCGCCCGCGGCATACTGGCTGTTGTGTCGACGAAGTTGGTGCGATGGGGTGCCGCCGCGCCGTCAGATCGTGATTCCGCTCGCGACCGATTGCTAGATGCTGCCGAGCGGTGCCTAGAGAGTTGCGGCGTGGTAGGCACGACCATGGAGGACATCGGCAGAACAGCGGGTGTCTCCAGGGCAACGGTGTATCGCTACTTCCCTAATCGGGAGGCGGTGATGTCGGGCGTCATCATTCGCGCCGCCGAGCGCTATCTCGATCGCATCAACCCCCGGATCGCGGAGCACACCGATCTGGGCTCCGCTCTCGTCGATTTCGTGGAATACACAGTTGAGGCCGCGCGCCGCGAAGAGATCATCGGATTGTTGTTCGGCAGCGACGAGGAACTCGCCGGCGTTGGCCTCGCGGCGGGGACCTCGACGTCACTCTTCGAACTCGTCACCGAGTTTCTCCGTCCCATCTTCAGGAGACACTGGAGTTACGTAGAACCGGGCGTCTCCGTCGACGACGCCGCCGAGTGGGTTCTCCGCACGATACTGAGCCTGCTGACTGTTCGAGGACCGCGGGAGCGCAGTCGTGACGGGCTCCGGACATTTCTTTCAAGGTTTCTCCTTCCCGCAATCCTGGCGAGCGACCATTGTCGACCGATGTGACAGACAAGGCGTAATGTCTCAACCACAGCTGAGGTAGGAGGCCGGACATGTCTGTGCAGTTCACCGCGTTCAACCAGCAGGTCGCTGAACAACTGCAGAGCGCAGCAGAAACCACGGGCGGGCTGGCCGGTTACCTCGGCTTCCGGCACACTGAATTCACTGCTGGACGGCTCGTCGCGGAGATGGACGCACGCGACGACCTGAAGACGCCTTTCGGCAACTTGCATGGCGGCTGCTTGTCGGCCATGGTCGACCATTGCCTTGGAGTGGTGTTTTATCCCGTGATTCCGATGGGATCCTGGGTCGCGACGACGGAGTTCAAACTGAATTTGCTTCGTCCAGTCTCCAGCGGAACCTGTGTAGCCACGGCTGAGATCATCTCGCTGGGCAGAACCAGCGGTGTGGCACGTATCGACATCTGCAACGACGGCAGAGCGGTGTGTGCGGCGCAGGGCACCGTCACCGTCGTCGCACCGAAGGCCATCTCTTGATGTCTGCAAACAGAGCACATGATTCGTCCGCTCCTGTCGTCGAGCGCGTGCCCACGGTGGATGGGCTCTCGCTGGCGGTCGACTTCTACCGCTGTGACGGACCGCGGGCGGTCGTGTTGCTCCTTCACGGCGGTGGTCAGAGCCGGCACGCCTGGGATGTCACCGCCCAACGATTGCATCAGCGGGGCTACACCGTTGCCGCCTACGACGCAAGGGGACATGGTGACAGCGACTGGGATCCAGACGGACGCTATGACATCGAACGGCTGGGGTCCGACCTGTTGGCCGTGCGCGCGTACGCCGGCTCCGCCCGCCCAGTTGCCGCGATCGGGGCATCGTTGGGCGGTTTGACCATCCTCGGCACGCACTTGCTCGCCCCATCGGAGCTATGGCAGGCCGTCGTCCTGGTTGACATCACTCCGCGAATGCAGATGCACGGCGCCCGCCGAGTCCTATCGTTCATGTCGGCCCATCCCGAAGGTTTCGACAGCCTAGAGTCGGCCGCTGACGTGATCGCCGCCTACAACCCGCACCGCCCTCGCCCCGAAAACGTCGACGGCCTTCAAAAAGTCCTCCGCCGACGTGGAGACGGTCGCTGGGCCTGGCGATGGGATCCGGCGTTTGCGACGTCGAATTTTCAGTTCCTGCAGAGTGATTCAGACGACGGCGCAGAGGAGTTCGAGATGATGAGCGCATTCCTTGTCGATGGCGCGCGACAGGTGTCCGCGCCGGCGCTGCTGGTCCGCGGCCTGCTGTCGGACATAGTCTCCGAAGAGACAGTGAAGGATTTCCTCACCTTGGTTCCCCACGCGCAAACCGTTGACGTGTCGGGCGCGGGCCACATGGTTGCTGGCGACAACAACGACGCATTCTCGACGGCGGTCGTCGACTTTCTCGACCGTACCGTTTGACGCCAGTCGTCGGGCTGCGCGGGAGATCCCAGTTCGCCACCTATTCTGCTCGTATGCCAACTGATTCGGCGCGGATGTCGTTTCGCCGACATATCCGCGAGCAGGTCTTGAGGGCGACACGGGAACTCACCATTGAGAAGGGCTGGGAACAAGTCCGAGTGAGTGAGGTCGCCGAACTTGTCGGCGTCTCCCGACCGACGCTATACAAGGAGTTCGGCGATAAGCAGGGACTTGGTGACGCGCTCGTGGTGGCCGAGGGTCAGCGCTTCCTGGAGGGTATCCACGCCATCCTCGCCGAACACACCGGCGACGTTCAGGGCGGCATCACCGCAGCGGTGCGGTTCACCCTGCGTGAAGCAGAAGCCAGTCCGCTCCTGAAGTCGGTGCTGACGTCCAGCCACTCAGGGGATGATCGCGCCGGTGCGCCGACGACGGGCGTTCTTCCTCTCCTGCCGACATCGGCGTCCCTGCTCCAGCTCTCCTCCGCGGCTTTGGTCGCGTGGTTTCACGACCACTTCGCCGATCTCGACTCCGAAGACGTCGAGGAGGTCGCAGACGTTCTGGTGCGGCTCACCGTGAGTCACGTCGTCCTTCCCTCCGCGGACATCGCCACCACGGGTGCGCGGATCTCGCGGGTGGCGCTCCGCTACCTCGGCGTTGGCTATAGATAGCTGTGACTTGAGCGGTCTTAGCCTCGATCCACTGACAATGGACTGTTTGTCGGGGTGTCGGGATAAGGAAAGTGCGTTCTGAGCTGGGAAGATTGATATTGTTCAGGCAACAATCGGTCCAGTTCGAGAACGGCACTTCCGGCGCGAGTGTCCCACACGTTCACCCCGCGGTCCGATGTGTTCGATGAGGACATCTGGTGTCGTGCGCGGGCCTGGTGCCGGTGATGGCGCTGGCTGAGCAGGCAGGCCTATCGGAGTTGTTGGCCAACAAGATTCACATCGCAGCTCCCAGGGTCAAGTCGAGGTCGGCCAATCCGGCTCCGAAACTGGCCACCCTGATCGCGAGCATGTACGCGGGCGCGGATTACATCGATGATGTCGACCTGGTCCGCGCTGGCGGCATAAAAACCCTTTTTCCGCCGGGTGTATCCCCCGTCAACGATGGGAACGCTGTTGCGGGAGTTCACTTTCGGTTATGCCCGCCAATTGGATTCGGTGCTGGCCGAGCATCTGGCCGGCTTGTGTGACCGGGTGAATCTGCTGCCCGGCGCGCAGGCTCGGGCCTTCATCGAACACCCGGGGAGAGGCGACGCTGCAGAAAGACGCCGCAAAGGTCGGGATCTCCGGACCCGCCGGGACAGCTCAATGTGGTGAGAGCCGAAACTCGCTCGGAGAGCGGCCGGTCCATCGCTTGAAGGCGTGTGAGAAGTTGGCGAGGTCGCTGTATCCGAGATCCGTGGCGATCTCACTCACCGATAGGGATCGGTCGAGTAGCTGCAGCATCGCGCGCTCGCGCAGGAATGCTTGGCGCAACTCGCGAAAGGTGGTCTCCTCTTCGGAGAGGCGCCGCTTGAGTGTGCTGGTGGACATCGACAGCTCATGTGCGAACCAATGTTTACTTCGGCGTCCGGGCTCCTTCTGCAGCAGCCGTCTCACCTTCTCCGAGAACGACGTGGTTTCGCTCCGCTGGTCGAGAGTTCGCTGCAGATCGACGATGGCGAGTCGGTATGCGACGGGATCGGAGAACCGGCACACCTCGTTGAGCGTGTCCGCGGGAACATGGAGGAAGGACATCGGAGCGTCGAAGAACAGGCGCCCGGCGGTAAGGTCGTCCTCGCGATCTTTCAAGGCGGCGGGCGCTGGCCAACTCAAGTGGAGTGTGAGGGTCGGCGCCGCACGGACGAGCATGTCCAGCAGTCGCAACAACGCCAACCCGGCGTACGTGACGGCGAGGCAGTCCAGGGCACGATCGCTGGTGTGTCCCCAGAGCCCGACGGTGAGGCCTTGGTCATCTGGATGAAACTGTGCTTTGACAGCCGTCGTGATCAACGGCAGATAAGTCAGCAGCTCTACGATCTCGGCCACTGAGCCCGCGCTGACCAGCGGAACACTCAGCGGGCCGAAGGACGTCAACTGTGCCTGTTCGGCTAACGCAAATCCGAGCAGCGTTGCCTGATCGATGTCTAGACCGGGGTACGCCTCACGAAACCACCGTAACGGGGCCTGGATATCACGCTGAATCAGCGTCGCCTCGTCGGTTCCTTCGCGAGCCATGATGTTGCGAAGCCGCGCGACGGCGTCTGGGTCAAACGCCGGGCTCTCGAGCATTTGCACGAATGCGAGTGGGGGCACACCCGCGTCATTGGGGTTCACTGACCATGGCCCCTTTGAGCCGAAATCACAAGTTTCTGACTCCGGCGAACATAGCCGCAGCGCTCATCTGGCGCAAGACTTGTGTCAAGTAACTGAGGACACGCAAGGAGCCTGGCTATGGCAGTTGTCACATTTGTCTCCCACGGCGGCGAGAAGTATGAGGCGCCTCTCGAGGAAGGTCAGTCACTGATGCGGGTCGCGACCAACAATGCGGTGCCCGGCATCGACGGCGACTGCGGAGGCGAAGCCGCGTGCGGCACCTGCCATGTGATCGTCGATCCGCAATGGTCCGATCGGGTCGGCCTCTCCGGGGCCAATGAAGAGGAGATGCTCGCGATGAACCCCGAGCGTCAGCCGACCTCCCGGCTGTCCTGCCAGATGCAGGTCTCTGAGGCGTGGGACGGTTTGATCGTCCATCTGCCCGAGTTCCAACTGTGATGACGAAAGAGAGGTGAGACGTGAGCAATATTCGCGAGGCAGTCACTGCCAAGGCTCAGGCAACAATTCCGATGGACCGAATAATCCAGGGCGCCCACCTCTACGACAGAACGCGGCGCTGGGTCACCGGCACCAACGGTGAAAAAATCTTCATCGAGCGACCGATCCCGCCGGCTGACGAGGTTGAACTGACCGACATCGACCTTAGCAATCCTTTCCTCTATCGTCAGGGTCGCTGGAAGTCCTATTACGAGCGCCTACGCAACGAGGCTCCCGTGCACTATCAGGCCCACAGCGCGTTCGGCCCGTTCTGGTCGGTGACGCGGCATGCCGACATCGTGGCCGTCGACAAGAACCACGAGGTCTTCTCCTCCGAGCCGTTCATCGTCATCGGGAGCCCGCCGCGCTTCCTCGACATTGCGATGTTCATCGCGATGGACCCCCCAAAACACGACCGGCAACGGCAGGCTGTCCAGGGTGTGGTCGCACCGAAGAACCTGCGTGAGATGGAGGGCCTCATCCGCGAGCGGGTGGTAGACGTGCTCGACGCTCTGCCGCTTGGCGAACCGTTCAACTGGGTGCAGCACGTCTCGATCGAGCTAACCGCGCGCATGCTGGCCACGCTGCTGGACTTCCCGTTCGAGCAGCGGCGCAAGCTCGTCCAATGGTCCGATCTCGCCACCTCCATGGAGCAAGCCAACGGTGGGCCCTCGGACAACGACGAGATATTTCGCGGCATGGTCGATATGGCTAGAGGTCTCAGCGCTCACTGGCGGGACAAGGCAGCCCGGACAGCTGCCGGAGAGCTGCCCGGCTTCGATCTGATCACCATGTTGCAGAGCGACGAGAGCACCAAGGACCTGATCGATCGCCCGATGGAGTTCTTGGGCAACTTGGTATTGCTGATCGTGGGTGGCAACGATACGACCCGCAATTCCATGAGCGGTGGTGTTCTGGCGCTGAACGAGTTCCCTGACCAGTTTGAGAAGCTGAAGGCGAACCCCGAGCTGATCCCCAACATGGTCTCGGAGATCATCCGGTGGCAAACCCCGCTCGCGCATATGCGCCGGATCGCCAAGGCCGACACTGTGCTCAACGGGCAGTTCATCCGCAAGGGCGACAAGGTCCTGATGTGGTACGCCTCGGGCAACCGCGACGAGCGCGTGTTCGATCGGCCCGATGACCTGATTATCGATCGGGCCAACGCCCGTAACCACATCTCCTTCGGTTTCGGCGTGCACCGCTGTATGGGTAACCGGCTGGCCGAGATGCAGTTGCGGATCCTGTGGGAGGAGCTGCTTCCGCGGTTCGAGAACATCGAGGTCGTCGGTGAGCCCGAGTACGTGCAGTCCAACTTCGTGAGGGGGATCAGTAAGCTGATGGTCCGCCTCACCCCGAAAGGTGGCGCATGACCGTGCAGCGAGCGGTCATCGCGGGGGCCAGCCACGCGGGCACCCAGCTCGCCGCCAGTCTTCGCCGAGAAGGGTGGGACGGCGAAATCGTCCTCGTCGGCGATGAGTCGGCGTTGCCCTACCAGCGGCCCCCGCTGTCCAAGTCGTACCTGGCCGACAAATGCGAACTGGCCGAACTCGCGATCCGCAACTCGGATTTCTACGCCAAGCAGCGGATCCGACTCCTGGATGCGACGGTGGCGGCGGTCGACCGCTCGGCTGGTCATGTCGTGCTGAGTACCGGCGACGCACTGCCCTACGACAAGCTCGCGCTGTGCACTGGCGCCCGGCCTCGTCGGCTCCCCACCCCGGGAGCGGACCTGGCCGGAGTCTTCTACCTACGCACCGCCGCGGACGGCGAGATGATCCGAGAGGCCGCCGGCCCCGGGCGTCGGGCGGTGATCGTCGGCGGCGGCTACATCGGACTGGAGACAGCCGCCTCGTTGCGTGCACTGGGTCTGGAGGTCACCCTGCTCGAGGCGACCGGGCGCGTCCTTGAACGGGTCACCGCCCCGGAGGTATCGGAGTTCTTCGACCGGATCCACCGGGAGGAGGGCGTCAACATCCGGACGGGCACGCTGGTCGAGGCTCTGTCCGGCGACGGCAGGGTCCGCGAAGTAATCCTGGCCGGTGGCGAATCAATTCCCGCCGACCTCGTCATTGTCGGCATCGGCGTGGAGCCGAACACCGAGCTCGCCGCCACCGCGGGCCTGGTCGTCGACAACGGCGTCGTGATCGACGATCAGGCCCGGACTAGCGACCCCGACATCGTGGCCGCCGGGGACTGCGCCAGCCACGACATGGCCCGTTACGGCCGTCGCATCCGCCTGGAGTCCGTGCCGAGCGCGGCCGAGCAGGCCAAGGTCGCCGCCGCGACCGTCTGTGGGAAGTCCAAGAAGATTGCGGCCCTTCCATGGTTCTGGTCAGATCAATACGACCTCAAGCTCCAGATCGCCGGTCTCAACACCGGGTACGACGAGGTCGTCCTCAGCGGCGACCCGACCCGGGACCGCGACTTCACCTGCTTCTACCTCCGTGCCGGCGAGCTCATTGCCGCCGACTGCATCAACCGTCCCCGCGACTTCATGTTCAGCAAGCGGGTCATCACGCAGCAAGTCGCCGTCGAACGGGCCGAACTGGTGCTCGCCGGCTCGGACTGAGGTGCCGGCGGTGCGTAGGCGGTGGGAACGACGACGGCGGATGCGACGCGTGTCTTGGAGAGGTACTTCAGTGACAATTGCCATCCAGCCCCGCTGGCAAAGGAACGCTAGCGGCTGCCCGGCGGTCGCCTTGGCGCAGCGCATCAGGACCTAGTGGGGTTTCCCAACGAGCATGACGATTCTATCCGGAGGAGCAGCGTCAGAAGTCGGTGCCTGTTCTGTTCTGTTCTGTTCTGACAATGAGGTTAGTTGAGGTTGACGGTGGCGGTATTTAGGGACGAGGACGAGGTCTATGCCTTCCTGGGCGGGATCTTTCGGCGGGGTTTGGAGAAGGAAGGTCTGGCGGACAAGCTCGCGAATTCGGGTGTGGTGTTGCGGGTGCATTACACAGATCCGGATGCGGTTGTGACGGTGGACATGCCGAACAAGGTGGTGGAGACCGGAGCGGCCAGTACCGCGGTGCCCAACGTGGAGTTGTTCATGTCGGCAGACACGGGGAACAAGTTCTGGTTGGGGAAGGTGAACTTGACGATGGCGATGGCCAAGGGAACGGTACGTGCGAAAGGTCCGGTGCCGAAGTTGATCAAGTTGATCCCGCAGGCCAAGAACCTGTTCCCCGAGTACCGGTTGATGCTGGAGAGCCAGAATCGGCAGGACCTCATCGATGCGTGACCCTCGCCTCACCGCGGGCTGTAGGGCGGGTGTGCGATGAGGAGCACGATGCAGGACGTTGCGTTGACTGTGCCCGCGATCGTGGCCCATGCTTCGGCAGTTCATGGCGATCGCGAGGTGCTGACTGCGCGCGGACCCCGGCAGATCTCTGGGGTGTCCTATCGCGAGGTGGGTGAGCGTGCGGCACGGTTGGCAAATGCTCTGCGCCAGATCGGCATCCGTGGAGATGAGCGTGTCGCGACGTTACAGTGGAGCAACCAGGAGCATCTGGACTGTTACGCGGCGGTGCCGTCGATGGGCGCGGTGCTGCATACGTTGAACCTGCGGCTGCCGCCGGAACAGCTGACGTGGATCGCCAATCATGCCGAGGATCGGGTGATCATCGTCGACAGTACGGTGCTGGCCCTTTTGGCGGCGGCGTTGCCGTCGATGACCTCGGTGCGCACGGTGCTAGTGACCGGAACCGGCGATCTTGCCGCGGTCGAGGGGTGCGGAAAGGACGTCCTACGGTACGACGATGTGGTGGCCGCCCAGTCGAGTACGTTCGACTGGCCCGACGTCGACGAGCAGTCGGCCGCAGCGATGTGCTATACGAGCGGTACCACCGGGCACCCGAAAGGTGTTGTCTACAGCCATCGTTCGACGTGGTTGCACTCGCAGGCGGCGTGCACCTCGAATGCCTTGGGCATCGGTCATGACGACACGGTGTTGGCGATCGTTCCGATGTTCCACGCCAACGCGTGGGGGTTGCCGTATGCGGCGATGATGGCCGGCGCGCAGCTTCTGCTGCCTGACCGTTTCCTGCAGGCGGGGCCTCTAGTGGAGATGATCGAGGCGGTGCGACCGACGATGGCGGGGGCGGTGCCGACGATCTGGACCGATGTTCTGCACTACCTGCGCGACAATCCCGGCCATGACGTGAGTTCGCTGAAGATGGTGGCCTGCGGTGGTTCGGCGGTTCCGCGGTCGTTGATGACCGCCTATGACGAGCTGGGCATCCGCATTGTGCAGGCTTGGGGGATGACTGAGACTTCCCCGCTGGCCTCGGTCGCTCTGCCGCGGAGTTCTGATACCCCGGAGAGGTCGCTTCACCTGCGCGCAACCCAAGGCCGGGTGGTGGCCGGTGTGCAGGCCCGCATCGTCGATGACAGCGGTGCAGAACAACCGTGGGACGGAAAATCGGTGGGGGAGATTCAAGTCCGCGGCCCGTGGATCACTCAGTCGTATTACGAGAATGACAGTCCGGCGGCGTCGCCGGACGGGTGGTTGCGTACCGGGGACGTCGGGACGATCAGCGCGGACGCGTTCATCGCGCTGACCGACCGCTCCAAGGATGTCATCAAGTCCGGGGGCGAATGGATCTCCTCGGTGGAATTGGAGAACGAGTTGGCCGCTCACCCTGCGGTGCGCACCGCCACGGTGATTGGAGTGCCCGACGACAAGTGGCAGGAACGGCCGCTGGCGGTGGTCGTCCTGGCTGCCGACCGCACCGCCACCGCGGCGGAGCTGACCGAATTTCTGCGTGCGCGGGTGGCCAAGTGGTGGCTACCGGAACGGTGGGCGTTCGTCACCGACATTCCGCTGACTTCCACTGGCAAGTTCGACAAGAAGAAGCTGCGCCGCCAGTTCGGCGACGGTGACCTCATCATCGAGACGCTGGCGTGAATCATCAATCCACTGCGACCGAAACACTGACGTTAAGGAGACACACATGAAGACACGTGCTGCAGTGCTGTGGGGCCTAGGAGAAAAGTGGGAAGTCGAGGACATCGAGTTGGATCCTCCCGGCCCCGATGAAGTGCTCGTCCAGCTGACCGCGACCGGGTTGTGCCATTCCGACGAACACCTCGTGACCGGCGACCTGCCCATTCCGCTGCCCGTCGTCGGTGGCCACGAGGGTGCCGGCACCGTGGTCGAAGTGGGTGCGGGTGTCGAGAACGTCGCCGAGGGCGATTCGGTGATCCTGACGTTCCTGCCGTCGTGTGGGCACTGTTCCTATTGCGCGCGGGGGATGGGGAACATGTGCGACTTGGGTGCCGCGCTCATGATGGGACCCCAGATCGACGGCACTTACCGTTTCCATGCCCGGGGTGAGGACGTCGGCCAGATGTGCCTGCTGGGCACGTTCTCGGAATACACCGTGGTCCCCAAGGCGTCTCTGGTCAAAATCGACCAGGGGACACCGCTGGACAAGGCGGCGTTGATCGGGTGTGGTGTGACGACCGGGTACGGGTCGGCGGTGCGCACCGGTGAGGTGCGTGCCGGGGATACCGTGGTAGTGATCGGAGCCGGTGGCATCGGCATGAATGCGATTCAGGGTGCCCGCATCGCGGGCGCGTTGAACATCGTGGCTGTCGATCCGGTGGCGTTCAAGCGTGAACAAGCCGGCGGTTTCGGTGCGACGCATGCCGTTGCCACGATCGACGAGGCCTGGTCACTGATCAGTGACATCACCCGCGGCAAACTCGCCGATGTCTGCGTCTTGACCACCGATGTCGCCGAAGGGTCCTACATCGGCGAGGCGCTGTCCTTGGTCGGTAAACGCGGCCGTGTGGTCGTTACCGCGATCGGGCACCCCGAAGACACCTCGATGTCGGGTTCACTGCTGGAATTGACGCTGTATGAAAAGCAGATCCGCGGCGCTCTGTACGGTTCGTCGAACGCCGCCCACGACATCCCGCGGCTCGTCGAGCTCTACAACGCCGGACACCTCAAGCTGGATGAGCTGATCACCCGTGAGTACACCCTCGATCAGATCAACGAAGGCTACGCGGATATGCGATCGGGCCGCAACATCCGAGGACTCATCCGATTCTGATAAAGCAGCCGAAGCGCGGGAGCGCGACCACGGGAGCAAGCGAGCTGAGTACAACGGTTGAGTGCTGCGCGTCTGTGGCTCTTACCGTTGACGTGTTGATGCAGGACTAGCGATCGAAAGTCAATGTGCCCCATCGCCATAGGCGGTCGAGATGCGCGGCTGAGGTTGGCTGCGGTCACGCGTGTTGGTGTTGGCACCTACTGTCAGCCGGGAAGCCGTGATGAAACGTAGCTTTTGACGAGTCTCAACAGTGCTACTGACAAGGAAGGAAGCGGCGATGACGAGGATTCAAATTCCCTATCCCCATAGGAGGGGAGGGCACTGTGGTTCCGGTGCGCTTCGTGACCTTACTGAATGGGCCCAACTCGGATGGGGGACAGAAGCACTCAGTGAAGGATTGGTCTTCACCCTCGGCGGAGCCTTGGACTTCTCGTACGTCCGCTCTACGCAGTTGTTCCCCCAGGTGTACCTGGTAGGACGAGGAAGCGACCTGGAACAGGATTACCTCTCCCGGGTTGGCGCAAAGTTCGTCGTGCGATCGACCGATGACCCGGACGTGGGATGGGCATTTGTGACCGACGAAATCGACAAAGGTCGACCCGTCATGGTCTGGGCTGACATCGGCGAACTTCCTTACCTGCGCGTCCGATTGCACATGAGCCGTCACGACATTGTCATCACCGGATACGATGACGAACAACGGGTCGCCTATGTGGTCGATAATGACCGCGAGACAACCCAGACGGTGGCCTACGACGACCTACGCCGGGCGCGGTCCTCGGTCGGGTTTCCCACACCTACCCGGCACACCACATATCACGTCGACTGGCCAGAGCGAGTGCCAGACCTTGGGCCGATCGCGGCCGCTGCACTCGCCGCGAGCGCAGCGTTCATGCGCGGCGGTGCCGTAGGTGCGCCGCTACTGCGCATCGAGGCAGCTGAAGTCGAATCTTCCGGTTTGAAGGGTGTGCAGGACTTCGCCGATGACGTAGGGCATTGGCCAACGCTGTTCGATGACGATGCCCTGACCGCGGCATTGTTCGGGCTCGGGGCGTTCATCGAGAAAGCCGGTACCGGCGGCGGGCTCTTTCGTACGCTGCAGGCAGACGGTTGCCAGAACATCGCCGATCTCCTAGATGACGCCGCCACTGCCGAAGCGGCTGCCGCGGCCCGACATGCTTCCAAAGCGTGGTCTACGCTTGCGGCCGCAGCCACGGATGCCGGCACATCGCTACGGAGTCGTAGTCTAGCTGCGGCCAAAGTCGCCGCGACGATCCCGGACGCCGAAACGCGCCTCGTCGAAGCCCTCGAAACGGCCAGTCGATCCGTTGGCACTGTCGATACCGGCATCGAAGCTCATCTGAAAGGCTATCCGTGAGTGGCACTTCAAATCAATCGAGTTTCCTGAAGACTACTGGTTTCTCGATTGGCAGCATGACGATGTTCAGCGCTTCGCCCAGAACGCGGTCGGTGACGTTCGTGACCCTTGTGCAGAAGGCGAGGTTGACCGTCACCGCTGTGGGGGACAGGATTTGGTATGACCCCTATAGCACCGACGACGACCCCGAGCATTATCGGGCGAGCTATGCGGCGACAGCGTCGAGGGCGTATTGCGGGGCAGGACCAAATGGCTGATAGTGACGGAACTGGAAGGTGTACCGCAGCGATGATCTCGGCGGGCTAACGAGTCCTTTACATACTCTTCGGGCGATCAGCCCAGCCGACGTCGGCGCAGTTCTTCAGTCGCATGGTGGTCCATGCACTGCGTGGTCCTATTTAGGAGGATTTCGTCATCGACGAGCAAGCGGAAGAAGATTCGGCCATCGCGTGGTGGCATAACTTTCAGAATCGTGTTATCGCCGCCGACGGCGACTACCTCGATGCGCACCATCCGTGGTGCCTTGGTTGCGGCACAGACAATCCGCACGGTCATCGCCTGCGAGCGCGTCGGCGTGGCGACGGGGTGGGCGCCAGGCATATCTTCGACGGCCGACATCGCGGCGCACCCGGGATCGCACACGGCGGCGCAGTCATGACGGTTCTTGACGACACGGTGGGCATGCTGCTCTACGTCGTCGGTGAGATGGCCGTCACCCGTAAGCTCGACACCGAGTTCTTCGCGCCGGTATTGCTGGGGGTTCCCTACGAGGTCAGCGCGGAGCTCGTGTCCAGAACCGGCCGGAAACTCGAAGTGCGGACAGAATTGCGCGAGGAAGCCACCGGCCAGCTGGTCGCGTCCGCGTCCGGGTTATTCGTCGTCGTCACGCTGGATCACTTCACTAGCTCCATACAGAAGGCGTCGTCAATACGCTGCACTGCGCGACCACCCTGGGAAGGATGACTCAACCCGTAAATCTGCTCATTTTTCAACCGGCGCAGGCTGCTCAGGATTGAACCGGGGCCGACAGGGGGTTTGCTAAGCAAACGCGTACTCGACCACATCGTGGTGTACCAGCCTTCGGTAGCGTGACGCCGCAGCGTGTCGGCGAAAATACCGCCGGTCTCATCTGTTGTGGCCCGCCGGGGAGTTGATATCGACCTGGATGTGCGAAGCGGCCGGGTCAGGTTTCTGGCCGAGGGTATACAGGCCAGGGACTTGACCCCGTGTGTTGGACACGCTCAATCCCAGGAATGTCCTGGGGGAAG
>NZ_MVHH01000003.1 GCF_002086515.1 Mycolicibacter arupensis | reverse complement strand
AAGTCCGCCAAAACCCCGACCTACCAATCGCTGCTTGACATAGGAGCAACGTCCAGGGCACGGCCTTCTCGCACTCTCCCGCCGTGGGCGCAGAGTCAACGCAGGTGAGTCACCGCAGCATGGTCAACGCGGCCGCGCCCACCAGCCCGGCATCGCCGCCGAGGCCGGCGGGCACCACCTGGAGTCCGACCAGGAAGTCGAGTCGGGCGCGTTCGGCGAGCGCCTCGTGCAAGGGGCCGAACAGCAGTGCACCGGACTTGGCGACTCCCCCGCCGATCACCACCAGGTCCAGGTCGCACACCGCCCCCACCGAGGCGATCATCACCGCCAAAGCATCGGTTCCGCGCCGGAACGCGCGCAGTGCCACCGGGTCCCCCGCTTCGGCGGCCGCTCCGAGCGCCTTGGCATCTGCCAACGGGGTCTCCGGAGACCAGCCATGGGCCAGTGCCCAGCGCACCATCGACGGGCCGGAGGCGATGGTCTCCACACAGCCGCGTCCGCCACACCGGCACCGATCCCCGTCGGGGTCGACGACCACGTGACCCACATGGCCGGCGTTGCCGGTGCGTCCGAGCACGGGTGTCCCGTCGAGCACCAGGCCGCCGCCCACCCCGGTAGAGACCACCATGCCCAGCATGGACCGGGTTCCCCGTCCCGCGCCGTATCGGTGTTCGGCCAGAGCCATGCAGACGCCGTCACCGCCCAATCGAACCGGCACCCCGGGCACTGCGGCCGCCACTCGGTCACGCAGCGCGAAACCACGCCAGCCCTCGATGTTGACCGGGCTGACGGTCCCGGCGGCGACATCGATGGGCCCGGCCGAACCGATGCCCACGGCATCCACCCGCCCGCCAGCCCGCTGCAGGACGTTCCCGATCAATTCTGCGACCACGGCCCACACCACCTCGGTGCCCTCGGCGGCCCGGGTCGGCAGCGTCGCGGTGTAGATCAGCGATCCGTCTGGGTCGACCAGGCCGGCGGCGATCTTGGTGCCGCCCACATCCAGCGCAAGGATGCCGGCCATCAGTCCCGGCCTTCCGTCGTCGCCGCCAGGACCGCCAGGCGCACCGCCGCCGAGTACGCCAGCGTGCCCGCGCCGGCCACCCGGACCAGCGCCCACCAGGTGCCGGGCTGCGCCCACACCGGTGGTGCGATGTCGAAACCGATCTCCACCTGCCCACCGGCCGGCACCGCCGCACCCAGCGCGGGCGGGCCGGCCCATTCCCAGGTGCCCCACGGGCTGATCAGGTGTGCTTCGACCGCGAATTCTGCATGCGCGTCGGTGCCGACGGCGACGGTGAGCCGCGCGGATTGCCCGGCGATGACCTCCACCCCGGCTGGATCATCGACGTAGAGCAGCCGGTCGGCACCCGGATCGCCGACGCGCACCACCGCCACGTCTTCGACCGACTGTCGCCAGGCCGCCGGAATGTCGCCGGTCGGGTCCAGCCGGGCGCGCACGGGATACAGCCCCGCACTGGTGCCGACCGGGACGGTCACCTCCAGCGGGATGCTCTGGTGGCCGCCGGCGGCCAGTCGCACCGAACTTCGGTCCGGCGTGCTCGCCCAGCCCGCCGGGCACTGGATGGTCAGGGCGCCGGACAGCTCCGCGTCGACGCAGTCGCTGGCCACGGTCAGGTCCAGGGTCAGCCGCGCGCCCGGCTGCGCGGCGACCCGGTGCGGGTGCAACGCGGGTGTGAGCGGCAGCCCGCCCAGCGGCGCCGGACCGCGGTTGTGTAGCCAGTAGCGGGCGTAGAGCGGCTGGGCCGCCTCCACCTCGGGGGCCAGCGGCGCACTGGTTCCAAGACTTTCAAGGGCGAGGCGCGCCGTGACGGTGGCGATCTCATAGCCGTGCAGCCGGCTCGGCTCCGGATGTTCCTGGGACTTCTCCAGCAGGTCTGCCCTGCCCAACACGGACACCGGGCCCAGGTCGCTGTGCAGCGTGACGGCGGTGTCGGCGCCGCGGGTCTCGACCAACCGCAGCGTGACGGTGTTCGGGTCGACGGGCTGCGCACTGCCGCACGCCGTCGGGTTGCCCATCGCCTTGAGCGCCCCCAGGGCGACGCCGTCGCTCGGGTCGAAGCGCAACAACGAACCGCTCGCCGGCAACGGACCCGATTCCCCGGACGCCGCGACGGCCCGCAGGGGTTCGGCGAACTCGGCACTGCGCGCGGGGATGGCCGACTGGCGCCAGTCGCCGTCGCCGGCCACCAGCGCGTAGTCGAAGGTGTGCGTCCAGTGCTGGAGCTGAAAAGCGCTGCCGTCGGGGGCGGTGCGGCGCGGGTCATCGGTCCACGACGCCGACGGCCAGCTGGTGCAGGATCTCAGCAGTGCGGTGTGCAACGTGCCGGCGGAGTCCACGGCGAAGCTGGGCACCCCACGGTTGAGCAGTGCCACGGTGCGCGACTCGAAGGGCTCCATGGCCGCATCCACATCTTGGTGCACCACGATCTGGGCGTCGACCAGGTCCTGGGCCACTCGGGCGATCTCGGCGTGCAGGGCGTCCTCCTCGCGGCCCGCGATCACCAGCACCGGCAACGCCCGCGGCCCGGTCAGGTCGGCGCCGGGGAGCCAGACCTCGGCCAGGGGCCTTTCCGCCGGCACCCACACCCGGGCGCTGCCGCGGCGCTCGAGTTGATGGTGCAGCTCGGCGGTGTAGGCCGGGTCGGCGGCGTCCAACACGGCGCGGGTGAAGGCATTGCGATCGGGCCCACCGAGCGCAATCCGGGTGTCGGGCAGGTTGGAGTCGACGGCGAGGTTGCCGTAGCGGGGCCCTTCGGCGTCCGTGCAGGTGGCGGTCACCCCGGCCCCTACCAGCGCGACCATCAGCTCCCGTGTCGGGGCGCCAGCGGTAATCACCTCAGCCACCGAGACCGCCCGGCTGCCGTCGCCGACGCTGATGCGCGCGGTTGCCGACAGCCCGAACCAGCGGTGGGCGGGAGTGTCGAGGGTCCACGGGTGTTGTGCGGTGTCCACCGAACGCCCGCTGGGCTCATGCAGCAGTCCGAACCCGCGCCCGATGACGGCGTCGGCGACCTCGGCGACCGGCATGGCGCCGGGGATCGGGCAGGGCCAGCGCACCCGCAGCAGGTGGTCGGCGCCGGTGAACTCGTCGATGGTGGTGGCGCAGTCCACCCGATCCACGCCGTGCCACAGCGTCACGGTCTGGGTGTAGGTCAGCACGTCGCGGATCCGCCCGGACACCACCAACCGCTCTCCCAGCGGGCCCCGATAGGCCTGAACCGTCACGTCGCGGGCGACCGCCGAGGTGAACAGGTTGCCGCTGGGCACCAGATGCCACGGCCCTTCCCCGGACTGTGGGTGCCGGAGGTATTCGTCGTAGACGGCAAGCTGGTTGCCCAGCCCGCCCTCGATCAGCATCTCGCGGCCCCCGTGTCGCCACGAGCTGATGCCGCCGCCACGCTGCGGGTCCGCGGTCAGCTGGTGCTGCTCGTTGCTGATCCGGCTGCCGGGCACCGCCTGCCACCCGGAGGCCTCGGCTGCGGGAGTCAGGCGGTAGGCCCGCCAGCCCAGCGAGGGCACATCGCGGGCGAGCCAGCTGACCGTGCTGCCGCCGTGTCCGACGTGGGCGGGAAGCTCGGTGCCGTCGGGTGCGATCACGCGCACACCGGCCGGCAACGGCTTGTGCAGGCAGGCGGTGACGATGTCAGTGCGATCGCGGGCCACCGGGTTCCAGACCACCGCGTGCTCGCCTCCGGTGCCGCATCGGACCAGACCCGACAACGCCGCCAATGCATTGTCGCGGGTCGCGGCGGCCAGCTGCCAGGCGTCGCGCCAGGAAGTCAGCAGGTCCAGATAGACCTGGTCCGCCTCGGACCCGGTGATCGCATCGTGGTGGGCACCGTAGGACAGTTGCGCCCAGGCCTTGGCCAGCGCCGCCTCCGGGTAGTCCACTCCGGTCAGCCCCGCGGCGAACACCGCGAAGCGTTCCGCGCCGAGCAGCGCTGCTTCAGCGGCCCGGTTGGCCTGCTTGGTGTCGATGTAGGAGACGTGGCAGCCGGTATAGATCGGATTCATGTCACGGGTCTGCGGGGACGGATCCACACCGTGCTGCGCGAGTTCGGTGCGCACGGCCGCGAAGAACTCGCTGGGCAGGGCGCACACGAACTTCGGCCAGGTGTAGCGGGTGTTCCAGTCCCGGTGGATAGCGGTGATCCAGCGGTTGGGAGGGGTGAAGTCGGTGCCCACCGGCAGCAGCACGTTGCGGGTGGCGGCTACCTTCTTCATCTCGGTGAAGAGCCGATACACCTCGTCCTCGGCCTCGGCCAGGGTGGCACAGGCGTCCATCCACCAGCCGGCCGCGTAGTGCGCGGGCATGTAGTGGGTCAACAGGCCGCGCCCCGAGGGCGCAATCCACTCGAATTCGGAGGGGAACTGCATCCGGCGCGGATCACCGTGGTCAGCCATCGGGCCCCACTGATGAAACGGACCGCGCGCCCAGGCACTCGAGGACAGGCCGGCATCGGCGACCAGCCCAGGGAACTGCGGGTCGTGACCGAACACGTCGAGCTGCCAGGCGGTCGCCGGATGTGCCCCCATGATGTCGCGCTGGAAGCCCATCCCGGCCACCAGGTTGCGGATCGTGGTCTCGGCGTCGGTGAGGTTGGTCGACGGCTCGTTGTAGCTGCCGCCCAGCACCTCCACCCGCCCCTGCGCGATCAGGCGGCGCAGCTCGGCACGGTCCTGCGGGTGGGTGTCCCAATACGGCTTGAGGTAGTCGACTTCGGCCAGTACGAACTTGTACTCGGGATTGTCGCGGGCCCAGTCCAGGTGCCCGCGCACCAGGGTGAAGCCGTTGGTCTGGCGGCACGCACCGAGCGGGCTCTCGGTCCACACGCTGGTGTAGTTGGCCTGGGTGTTCCACCACACCGGGTCGTAGTGGAAGTGGCCGACCATGAACAGGGTCCAGCCGGGTTCGGCCACGGTGAAGGTGAAGGCGCTGCCGTTCACGCGGGCATCGTGCCGCTGGCCGGGTACCGGGTTCGCCACCTGCACTGGCACCTCGATGACGCCCGCGCCGGGTTCGGCCACCGCGTCACCGGCCAGACCGGCACCCTCGATCCGCACCGGTGTGGGCTCCTGGGCGTCGCAGTAGCCAACCCGGACCAGCTGCAGCGGCGCGCTCGCCGGCCCGACGAATTTCTCGGTCGACTCGACCTCGAGGATCCGCATGGCACAAACCTACGGATGCGCAGCCGCCGTGCGGAGCCTTTCGGCGACCGGCCGGGATCAAGGCGCGGCGAATTGTCGGACCGAACTGGCAGTACCTGTGGGAGCCGGTGGTCTGCTGCTGGACCGTCCGCCCCGATGGCCTCGACTTGGATTTGGCAGACTGCAGCCATGAGTTCGACCCCACCCCGCCAGGTGGCCCAGCTGGACCGGGTCCCGCTGCCGGTCGAGGCGGCCCGCATCGGCGCGACGGGCTGGCAGCTCACCCGCGCCGTCACCCGGGTCTTCACCCGGCTGCTCAAGCCCGGACCGATCCAGCAGAAGGTGATCCGCGAGCTGCCGCAGACCTTCGCCGCCTTGGGCCCCACGTACGTCAAGTTCGGTCAGATCATCGCCTCAAGCCCCGGCGCGTTCGGCGAACCGCTGTCACGGGAGTTCCGCGGCCTGCTCGACTCCGTTCCGCCGGCAGACCCCGAGGCGGTGCACACCCTGTTCGTCGAAGAACTGGGCGCCGCACCGCAGGAGCTGTTCGCGACCTTCGACGAGACCCCGGTCGCCTCGGCGTCCATCGCCCAAGTGCACTTCGCCACCCTGCACAGCGGCGAGCAGGTTGTGGTCAAGATTCAGCGGCCGGGAATCCGCCGCCGGGTCGCCGCCGACCTGCAGATCCTCAAGCGCTTCGCGCAGTTGGTCGAGCTGGCCAAGCTGGGCCGCCGCCTGTCGGCCGGTGACGTGGTCGCCGATTTCGCCGACAACCTCGCTGAGGAGCTGGACTTCCGCATCGAGGGCCAGTCGATGCAGACCTGGGTCTCGCATCTGCATGCCTCCCCATTGGGCCGCAATATCAAGGTCCCCGACGTGTACTGGGATTTCACCAGCGAGCGGGTACTGACCATGGAGCGGGTGTCGGGTCTGCGCATCGACGATGCCCCCGCCATCCGCAAGGCCGGCTTCGACGGCGTGGAGCTGGTCAAGGCCTTGTTGTTCTCCACCTTCGAGGGCGGGCTACGGCACGGCCTGTTCCACGGCGACCTGCACGCGGGAAATCTGTTGGTGGACGACCAGGGCCGGGTGGTGTTCCTGGACTTCGGGATCATGGGCCGGATCGACCCGCGCACCCGCTGGCTGCTGCGTGAACTGGTCTACGCGTTGCTGGTCAAGAAGGATCACGCCGCGGCAGGCAAGATCGTGGTGCTGATGGGTGCGGTGGGCACCGTCAAGCCCGAGGGCCAGGCAGCCAAGGATCTCGAGGCGTTCGCCACCCCGCTGACCATGAAATCGCTGGGCGACATGTCCTATGCCGACATCGGCAAGCAACTCGGCGCCCTGGCCGATGCCTACGACGTCAAGCTGCCACGTGAGCTGGTGCTGATCGGTAAGCAATTCCTCTACGTGGAGCGCTATATGAAACTGTTGGCGCCCCGCTGGCAGATGATGTCCGACCCCCAGCTGACCGGCTACTTCGCCAACTTCATGGTGGACGTCAGCCGTGAGCACAAAGACGACGAGAACGACTCGGGAGCGTGACCGCGGTGGAGAAGCGCATCGGTACTGCCCGCTCGGGCGATTTGGAGATCTTCTATGAGGATCTGGGCGACCCCGGGGATCCGGCGGTGCTGCTGGTGATGGGCCTGGGCGCCCAGTTGCTGCTGTGGCGCACCGGATTCTGCGAGAAGCTGGTGGCGCAGGGGCTGCGGGTGATCCGCTACGACAATCGCGATGTCGGGCTGTCGAGCAAGCTGGGCCGCGAGCATTCCCGCGCCGGACTGCTCCCGCGCATGGCTCGGTTCTGGCTGGGCAAGCCCAGCCCGGCGGTCTACACCCTTGAGGACATGGCCGACGACGCCGCCGCGCTGCTGGATCACCTGGAAATCGATCAGGCCCACGTGGTCGGCGCCTCGATGGGCGGCATGATCGCGCAGGTGTTCGCCGCCCGCTTTGCGCCGCGCACCCGGTCTCTGGCCATCATCTTCTCCAGCAACAATCGGCGTTTTCTTCCGCCGCCGGCGCCGCGGGCGCTGATGGCGCTGCTCACCGGCCCCTCCCCGGACTCGCCCCGTGACGTGATCATCGAGAACGCGGTGCGGGCCAGCCGGATCATCGGCAGCCCCCGCTATCCGGCCCCGGAGGACAAGCTGCGGGCCAACATCATCGAGGCCTACGAACGCAGCTACTACCCGTGGGGCATCGCCCGGCAGTTCGGGGCAATCCTGGCCAGCGGCAGTCTGGCGGCCTATGACCGGCTGATCACCGCGCCGACCGTGGTCATCCACGGACTGGCGGACAAACTGATGCGCCCCGCGGGGGGCCGCGCGGTGGCGGACGCCATCGATCGCGCCCGGCTGGTGCTGTTCGACGGCATGGGCCACGACCTGCCCGAAGAGCTGTGGGACTCGGTGATCAGCGAGCTCACGACGACGTTTGCCGCCGCCAGGTAAAGTCTCACGCATGCCGCCAGGTGGCCCAGGCCACACCGAAGTGCTCATAACAGACCGACAACGGTATTCTGTGCACACTCTCTCCCCCCTTCCGAGAAGATCGCGAGTGAACTGAACCATGCCCAAGCTGGAACCGAAGTACGAGGAACTGCAGTCGATCTACGACATCTCCAACGAGTTCTACGAGCTGTTCCTTGGTCCGACGATGGGCTACACCTGCGGGTTCTACCCGAGCAAGGACACCACCTGCGACGAAGCGCAGATCGCCAAGTTCGACTTGGCACTGGGCAAGCTGGGCCTGGAGCCCGGCATGACGCTGCTCGACATCGGCTGCGGTTGGGGGGCCTGCATGCAGCACGCGCTCGAGAAGTACGACGTCAACGTCATCGGGCTCACCCTCAGCGGTGAGCAGCGTCAATACGCCATCGACAAGCTCGCCAAGGTGGACACCAAGCGCAACGTCGAGGTTCGGCTGCAGGGCTGGGAGGAGTTCACCGACAAGGTGGACCGGATCGTGTCGATCGGCGCCTTCGAGCACTTCGGCCGCGACCGCTGGCCGGACTTCTTCGAGATCGCCTACAACGCGCTGCCCGAGGACGGCCGGATGCTCCTGCACACGATCACCGCGATCAGCGGCCAGGACGAGGCGCAGGCCAAGGGCATTCCGATGACGATGTCGCTGGCCAAGTTCACGCTCTTCATCATGCGAGAGATCTTCCCCGGCGGTCAGCTTCCGTCGGCGTGGTTGCCCCGCAAATACGCTGCCGACGCCGGCTTCACCGTGACTCGGGACGACGAGATCGGATTCCACTACTCACGCACGCTGCAGGACTGGGCGGCGATGTTGGAGGCCAACAAGGAGCGGGCGATCGAGGTGCAGGGCCAGGAGGCCTACGACCGCTTCGACAAGTACCTCAACGGCTGTGTGGAACTGTTCCGCAATGGGAACACCAGTGTCCACCAGTACACGCTGCAGAAATAGCTCGGATCGCCACGACACGGGTTCCGGCTTGACTACATTTCACGTCAACCGATTCATCCGCGACGGGCTAAGCTTCAACAGTTGACCAGCGCAGATCACCTCATTCCCACTGGGTCAGGTCACAGCGGGTTTCATCAGGAAGGCAAGCAGTCACAGATGGTGGACAAAGCGATACCGACCGCGGATATGCGTCCGAAGTTTGAGAACATCCAGGCCCATTACGACCTGTCCGATGACTTCTTCGCGTTGTTCCAGGACCCGACCCGGATGTACAGCTGCGCGTACTTCGAGCCGCCGGACGCCACCCTGGAAGAGGCCCAGATCGCCAAGCTGGACCTGAATCTGGACAAGTTGGACCTGCGGCCCGGGATGACGCTGCTCGACATCGGCTGCGGCTGGGGCGCGACCATGAAGCGCGCCGTCGAGAAGTACGACGTGAACGTGATCGGCTTGACCCTGTCGAAGAACCAGCACGCCTACTCGCAGAGCCTGCTGGACGACATCGACACCGACCGGTCGCGCAAGGTCCTGCTGCAGGGCTGGGAGCAGTTCCACGACCCGGTGGACCGAATCGTCTCGATCGAGGCATTCGAGCACTTCGGGTTCGAGAACTACGACAACTTCTTCAAGAACTCCTACGACATCATGCCCGCCGACGGCCGGATGACCATCCAGAGCAGCGTGAGCTTTCACCCCTATGACCTCAATGCGCGCGGCAAAAAGCTGACCTTCGAGACTGCTCGGTTCATCAAGTTCATCCTCACCGAGATCTTCCCCGGTGGCCGGCTGCCGACCACCAACATGATGGTGGAGCACGGCGAGAAGGCCGGTTTCACGGTGCCCGAAGCACTGTCGCTGCGGTCGCACTACATCAAGACCCTCAAGATCTGGGGCGACGCGCTGGAGGCCCACCACGACGAGGCGGTCGCGATCCAGTCCGAAGAGGTCTACGAGCGCTACATGAAGTACCTGCGTGGCTGCGAGTACTACTTCACTGACGAGGCGTTGGACGTCAGCCTGGTCACTTACACCAAGCAAGCCGTCTGACCCACGGCCACAGCCCACCAAAAAGCCCCCGTCACGCGCAAGCGTGCGGGGGCTTTTTGGTGGGTCTTATTCCGCCGCGAAGTTGCGGGTGACGGCCGGGTCCACCGGAATGCCGGGGCCAGTGGTCGTCGAGATGGTGACCTTCTTGAGGTAGCGGCCCTTGGAGGACGACGGCTTGAGCCGCAGCACCTCGTCGAGCGCGGCGCCGTAGTTCTCCACCAGGTTCTTCTCGTCGAACGACGCCTTGCCGATGACGAAGTGCAGGTTGGCCTGCTTGTCCACCCGGAAGTTGATCTTGCCGCCCTTGATGTCCGAGACGGCCTTGGCGACGTCGGGGGTGACGGTGCCGGTCTTGGGGTTGGGCATCAGACCACGCGGGCCCAGCACGCGGGCGATACGGCCCACCTTGGCCATCTGATCCGGGGTGGCGATCGCGGCGTCGAAGTCCAGGAACCCGCCCTGAATCTTCTCGATCAGGTCGTCGCTGCCCACCACGTCGGCGCCGGCGGCGATGGCCTGCTCGGCCTTCTCACCGACCGCGAACACCGCCACGCGGGCGGTCTTACCGGTGCCGTGCGGCAGGTTGACGGTGCCGCGGACCATCTGGTCGGCCTTACGGGGGTCCACACCGAGGCGGATGGCGACCTCGACGGTGGCGTCCTGCTTGGTCGAGGACGTCTCCTTGGCGAGTTTGGCCGCCTGCAGCGGGGTGTAGAGGTTGTCGCGGTCCACCTTCTCGGCGGCGGCGCGGTAGGCCTTACTGGTCTTGCTCATCGGATATCCAATCTCGTGGTTGGTTGTGGTTAACGGGCCGAAGCTGGCCCTCCCACGTACGTGCTTCTACTACTCGACGGTGATGCCCATGGAGCGGGCGGTACCGGCGATGATCTTGGCGCCGGCCTCGATGTCGTTGGCGTTGAGGTCGGCCTTCTTGGTCTCGGCGATCTCGCGCACCTGGTCCCAGGTCACCTTGGCGACCTTGGTCTTGTGCGGCTCGGCCGAGCCCTTGGCGATTCCGGCTGCCTTGAGCAGCATCCGGGCCGCGGGCGGGGTCTTGAGCGCAAAGGTGAAGCTGCGGTCCTCGTAGACGGTGATCTCCACGGGGATGACGTTGCCGCGCTGGCCTTCCGTCGCGGCGTTGTACGCCTTGCAGAATTCCATGATGTTCACGCCGTGCTGACCAAGCGCGGGTCCGACCGGCGGCGCGGGGTTAGCCTCGCCGGCTTTGATCTGGAGCTTGATCAGCCCGGTGACCTTCTTCTTCGGGGCCATGAGGGGATGTTCCTTTCGTACTGACTAAATCTTGGAGACCTGGTTAAAGGCCAGTTCCACTGGTGTCTCGCGACCGAAGATCGACACCAGCACCTTGAGCTTCTGCTGTTCGGCGTTGACCTCGCTGATGGAGGCCGGCAGCGTCGCGAACGGACCGTCCATGACGGTGACCGACTCGCCGACCTCGTAGTCGACCTCGATGACCGGCCGCTCCAGACCACCGTCGTGGGCCGCGGCGGCGGCGCCTGCCGTCGCACGGGCCTGCTTCTTGGCCGCACCCTGCGGCAGCAGGAACTTGACCACGTCGTCCAGCGGCAGCGAGGTCGGCCGCGAGGTGGCACCGACGAAGCCGGTGACGCCGGGGGTGTTGCGCACCGCCGACCAGGAGTCGTCGGTCAGGTCCATCCGAACCAGGATGTAGCCCGGCAGCACCTTGCGGTTGACCTGCTTGCGCTGGCCGTTCTTGATCTCGGTGACCTCTTCGGTGGGCACCTCCACCTGGAAGATGTAGTCGCCGACGTCGAGGTTCTGCACGCGGGTCTCGAGGTTGGCTTTCACCTTGTTCTCGTAACCGGCGTAAGAGTGGATGACGTACCAGTCGCCCGGCTTGGCGCGCAGCTCGGCTTTCAGCGCGACCGCGGGGTCGAGTTCCTCGGCCGGCTCGTCCTGGGCGGCCTCGGGGGCCTCGGCGTCAGCCTCGGGAGACTCAGCCGCCTCAGCGGCCTCGAGCGACTCGGTGGCCTCCACCGCGGAGTCCTCCGCGGCCTCCGCCACGTCGACCGGCTCGCCCACGGGCGTGTCGCCGTCGAAGGTAGTCACGGTTGTCAGTCCTTCCTATAACTTCACTCGCCGAACACCAGCAGCACCAGGCGGGCCCATCCGTAGTCCGCCCCGGCGACCAAGGCCACCATGAAGACCAGGAAAGCCAGCACCACCGCGGTGTAGGTGACCATCTGCTTGCGGTTCGGCCAGATCACCTTGCGAAGTTCGCCGACGACCTGCTTGAGAAAGTTGAAGACGTAGACGAACGGGTTGCGCGAGGGCCCTTCGGCCTTCTTCTTGGCCTTCTTCTTCTTGGCCTTCTCGGCATCCGCGGCGTCTTCGGCGTCCAGTTCGATGGCAGTCGAGTCCACGTCGGCGTCGCCGCCGACCCGGCGCCGGGAACGCTTGCCCGTGGGCCGCAGCGGGTCGCCGACCTGCCTGCTCACCACGGCCGTGCGACTGCTGCTACCGGATTCGGCATCGCTGTCGCCGTCGGCTGCGGCGTCGGGACGGTCGAGCTCGTCGGTCACCGCATGCTCCTTCGTTGTTCGCGCTTACCTCGTTGCCGTTCCGCGCATGATGTCCAGTGTCCACCATGGCACGTTCAGCAGGGGCGACAGGACTTGAACCTGCAACCTGCGGTTTTGGAGACCGCTGCTCTGCCAGTTGAGCTACGCCCCTTCGCGGTTGGCGCACCAACCTACGGGTTCGGGTGCTTCACCTGTGCGCCGTCTCCGGCTCACACAATTCGCGCGCCCCCCGTTCGCATCACGGAAAGCGCGCTAATGCTGGGAAAACCCCGAGGTCCGAGTGTACCTCGCCGCGTGGGCCAGTTACTAATCAGGCTGTTCGGACGACCTGACCGGATTCGGCGTCCCACCGGAGGTTGACCGAATCGTCGCCGTCGTGACCCATCATCGTGGTGAACGCCTCGAGCACCACCTCGCCGTCCTGATTGGTCAAGATGTTGCGCGTGGTGACGATGTCAGCACCGAAACGCTCGTTGACCGAGGCGATCTCCATCCGGGCGTACAGCGTGTCACCGGCCTTGATCGGCTTGAGGTATTTGAAGCCCTGGTCCACCTGGACCATCTGCATGGTGGTGTAGCCGGTGTCGACGTGCCGGAAGAAGTCGGACTGCACCAACTTCGCCAGAATCGCCACAAACGTCGGCGGCGCAAGGAGCGAGTCGTAGCCCAGCTTGGCCGCCTCGGCCTCGTCGTAGTAGGCGGGGTCCTCAGCCTTGATGGAGCGGGCGAACTCGCGGATCTTCTCGCGGCCCACCACGAACGACTCGGGGTAACGCCAGATCATCCCCCTGATATCAGTCTTGATCGCCATAGCTGCGCTTTCCCCTAAGCCAGCTTCGCGGACGCGACCGCCCGCCCGAAGATCTTCTTGCCACCCGTGGTGGCGGTGAGCGCGATGCTCACCGTCTTCGATTCGGCGTCTACCGACTTCACCCGGCCACTGAAGGTGATCTCGGCACCCTTGCCGTCGTTGGGCACCGGCACCACCGAGGTGAAGCGGACGTTGTATTCGGTCACCGCACCCGGGTCACCCACCCAGGCCGTGACGTAGCCGCCACCGAGCCCCATGGTCAGCATGCCGTGGGCGATGGCCGTGTCCAGCCCCACCTGCTGGGCGATCTCGTCGTCCCAGTGAATCGGGTTGAGATCACCGGAAACACCGGCGTAGTTGACCAGGTCCTGGCGCGACAGCGGGATGACCCGCTCGGGCAGCTGATCGCCTACCTTGACCGAACTGAACTCACGCAACGCCATCGGTGAAACCCTTATCTCCATCGCCGGCGCGACCCGCCAGCGTCGTATACGTCTTCTGCACGATGTCACCGGCGTGGTTGGTGACCACCTGCTTGGTCATGATGATGTCCGTACCGTGCGCACGACGGATCGACTCGACCGATACGTCGCAGTACAGCCGGTCGCCTTCTTTGATCGGCTGGAGAAACTCCAGCTTCTGGTCGACCTGGACGATCTGCGCGTCGGAGACCTCGACGCCGCAGTACTCGAAGAACCCGGAAATGGCCATGTGACCGAAGACCGAGATAGAGGTGAGCGGGGCGACCAAGCCGTCGTAGCCAAGCCCTGCGGCCGCCCGCAGGTCATGACTGGCCGGGTCGACGGCCTTGACCGCGTTCGCATATTCGCGGATCTTTTCCCGCTCCACCTCGTAGTGGTCGGGATAGCGGTAGTGCTTCCCGGCGAGGCGATCAGCCAACGACACGGTGCGCGCTACTTAGCGAGATTCGCGGTGCGACTCGTGCTTGCCGCAGTTGGGGCAGAATTTCTTCAGCTCCAGGCGGTCGGGGTCGTTGCGGCGATTCTTCTTGGTGATGTAGTTGCGGTGCTTGCACACCTCGCAGGCCAAGGTGATCTTCGGCCGCACATCAGTACTGGAGGCCACGTCTGTTGTCCTTCTTCACATGTCGTATTGCGTGCAGTAGCGGTGGGGAGGCTCGATCTCCCGACCTCACGATTATGAGTCGTGCGCTCTAACCAGCTGAGCTACACCGCCCCGATCGGCGCTAGTCGGCGCACCGACTGGCGTCCACCGAGCCCCCTAACGGAATCGAACCGTTGACCTTTTCCTTACCATGGAAACGCTCTGCCGACTGAGCTAAGGGGGCGGTCACCCACAGCAACCCTTTCGGGCGCTGCAAGCCTGTAGAAGGTTACAACCTCGGCCACGAGGTCACCAAACCGCGACGACAGAACCTGCGTCAGGGCAGGCCCGGCCCGCTTGGCGGCGACCTGCATCGCCCGGCTTCGCCGCGCTCGCAATCGACCGGCCCCCGCTGCTTTAGGCTGAAGGGCGTGCCCGATTCCGACCGGCTGTACTTCCGCCAGCTGCTCTCCGGACGCGATTTCGCGGCCGGCGACCCGATCGCTGCGCAGATGCGCAACTTCGCCTACCTGATCGGCGACCGCCAGACCGGCGACGCCGTGGTGATCGACCCGGCCTATGCCGCCGGCGATCTGCTCGACATCCTCGAGGGCGACGGCATGCACCTGTCCGGCGTGCTGGTCACCCATCACCACCCTGATCACGTGGGCGGCAAGATGATGGGCTTCGAACTCAAGGGCCTGGCCGAGCTGCTGGAGCGCGTCAGCGTTCCGGTACACGTGAACAGCCATGAAGCGCAGTGGGTTTCGCAAGTCACCGAGATCCCGCTGACGGACCTGACCGCCCATGACCACGGCGACAAGGTCAGCGTCGGCGCCATCGACATCGAGCTGCTGCACACCCCCGGCCACACGCCGGGCAGCCAATGCTTCCTGCTCGACGGCCGGCTGGTGGCCGGCGACACTCTCTTCCTGGAGGGCTGCGGCCGCACCGACTTTCCGGGCGGCGACTCCGACGAGATGTACCGCAGCCTGCAGCAGCTGGCCGCGTTGCCGGGTGACCCGACCGTGTTCCCCGGGCACTGGTATTCGGCCGACCCGAGCGCCGCGCTGTCGGAAGTGAAGCGATCCAACTACGTATTCAGCGCCGGAAGCCTGGACCGGTGGCGCATGCTGATGGGCGGATGAGGGGAATGGCTGATGGGATCAGTTGAGGACCGCTTGTATGACGTCGCCCACGCGGGCGCGGATGCCTGGCTGGCGTGGGCCGCATGGTTGGCCATCGTCATCACCGTGCTGGCGCTGCTCTATCTGAACCGTCAGCTGCAACGCAACCGCCGGCTGGCCGCCGAGCAGAGCCGCCCGCACGTGGCGATGTTCATGGAGCCGCACGCCGCCGACTGGCACGTCATCGAGCTGGTGGTCCGCAACTTCGGCAAGACCGCCGCCTACGACATCCGGTTCTCGTTCACCCAGCCCCCCACCGTGGCGCGCTACGAGACCGCCTCGGACGGCTACGCCGACGTGGTAGCCCTGCAGCTGCCGGAGGAACTGACCGTGCTGGCGCCCAACCAGGAGTGGCGAACGGTGTGGGACTCGGCGATCGACCGGGCCGAGCTGGGCGAAGGCATCGAGTCGCGCTTCACCGGGACCATCAGCTACGCCGACAGCCCCGGCGAGCCGAAGGGCTGGTTCGGGCGGCGCGGCAAGCAGCCGCGCTACGAGAACAAGGTGGTTCTGGACTGGGCCGACCTGCCTCCGGTGCGCCGAGTCGAGTTGATGACCACACATGACCTGGCCAAGCGGGAGAAGCAGAAGCTGGAGCTGCTGCGCAGCCTGCTCAGCTACTTCCACTACGCGAGCAAGGAGACCCGCCCGGACGTGTTCCGCGGCGAGATCGAGCGGATCAACGGGGCGGCCCGCGAGATCCAGGACCGGCTGCGGGGTCGTGAGCAATTGGAGGCCGCCGGGAACACCGACATCACCGTGCGGCTCGGTGATGCCAGCGCGGAGCTGGGTAAGCACCGCAGCTGAGCCGCTCATTTCGGGCCTGAGCTAATCCGCCTCGGGGTAGCGCGATGCGCGGAAACGCCGCAGGTAGGCGGGCCAATCCCAGGTCGACAGGAATTCGGTGGCGGCGGCATACCCGTTGTCGTAGAGCTTTTCCCGTCGGTCCCGAGAGATGTCGAAATCCAGCACGCTGACATCGGTGGAGTTGACCTTGATGGCCCGCACGCTCACCCACGGCTGATTCAGATAGGTCTGGTCATGGCCGACCAGCATGGTGCTGATCAGGTTCTCCAGCAGCAGCGACTGTCCGAACAGCCGCAGCGGCCGCAGCACCGGGACCATGGCACCCAGCCCGTCGGAGAGCTCGGGGACCACCGTGACCCCGAATGTCGGCCACTGCGGAGGACGGCCGTCGAGCCGGTCGAAGGTGTAGATCGGGAAGTTGGACAGCACCCCGCCGTCGACCAGGGTGGATCGCAATCCGTCGGCGCTGGTCAGGGTCACCGGGCGGTAGAAGAACGGCACCGCCATCGAGGCCCGCACCGCATCGGCGACCGATTGCTCGTCGGGGTCTAAGCCGTAGACCCGCCGGTAGTCCCACGGCAGCCGGACAAGCTGCCCGGTGGTCACGTCGGTCACCGTGACCACCGCCCGGTAGCGCCGCTCGGGCGCCAGATTGTCGGCCTCGTAGGCCAGATCACCCCAGGTGCGCACGCCCAGATTCGCCAACTCCCCGCGGATCCACGCATGGGCGACGTCGCCGCGGTAGAGGGCACTGTCACGCAAGAACCCCCACACCGGTCCCACCACGGGGATCGGTCCGGCGTCACGCCAGCTGCCCAGCGGTACCGACAGCGCCAGTTCCTTGATCTGTGCGGGCGCCAGCTGGTCACCCTGGGCGGCGGCGGCCAAGATCGTGCCCACCACCGAGCCGCCGGACACCCCGGAGATGCGCTGGAGCGAGTAGCCGGCGTCCATCAGCGCGACCACCGCACCGACCAGCCCCACAAAGCGCACTCCCCCGCCGGACAGCACCAGGTCGGCGGTCAGGGGCTGCGCGGCGCCCATCGGTCGATCAGCCATCAGCGCGCTATCAGTCCGCTGAATTCCATTCGTAGGGAAGGAATTTACCGTCGAAGGTGATGACCACCCGATCACCGCCCGGGTGCGACTTGCGCTCGAAGTCCAGGCTGAAATTGATCGCGCTCATGATGCCGTCACCGAACTGCTCGTGGATCAGTTCCTTGATCGCCGGGCCGTAGACGCCCACCGCCTCGTAGAGCCGATAGATAGTCGGGTCGGTGGGCGGGGCGGTGAGCCCGCCGCGTGTCGGCACCGCGGCCAGGACCGGCACCGCCGACGAGTCCAGCCCCAGCAGGCCCGCCAGGACCGTGCCCAGCTCGGCGGGAATCGGATGCTGGCCCAGCAGCGCCGAGGTGGTCCACACCACCGGCTTGCCGATCGCGTCGGCCAACTCCTGCCACGTCAAGCCTTTGGCGATACGGGCCGCGATGATCTGCTCGGTGATCTGGCTTCGGTTCATGGCATCCAGCATGCCCGTCCGGCTCGGTCTTCGAAACCGTGCGCCATGGCAGAACATCAAGATTCGCAGGAGGCGATGGCATACTCGCCGGTATGCCCCCTGACACGGCTTCTGGGCGTCGCCGATCGGCCGTTCTGTTCATGGCGGTGGCAGCGATCGCCGTCCTGATCTTCGGTTGCGGTTCACAGACCCGGGCCGAGAACGCTCAACTTGATTTTGCCGCCCAGACCCTCGACGGCCGACCGTTTTCCGGCGCCAGCCTGAGCGGCAGGCCGGCGGTGCTGTGGTTCTGGGCGCCATGGTGCCCGCTGTGCCAGCGGGATGCGCCGATGGTCGCTCGGATGGCGGCCGAACACACCAAGGTCACCTTCGTCGGCGTCGGCGCGCAAGACCGATTGGACGCCTTGCGGGCGTTCGCCACCCGCTACGGCGTCGACGAATTCACCGAGCTGGCCGACACCGACGCCGCGGTCTGGGCCAGGTTCGGGGTGACTCGCCAGCCCGCCTACGCCTTCATCCACCCGGACGGGCGTGTCGAGGTCGTGACGGGCTCGCTGCCCGAATCCGAACTCAGCCGGCGGCTGCAGGCTCTGACCGGTTCGTGATCGACCCCGCCACACTCAGTTTCGCTCTGGGCGCCGGACTGGTGGCGGCACTGAACCCGTGCGGCTTCGCCTTCCTGCCCGGCTACCTGGGGCTGGTGATCGCCGGCAGCGGCGAGACATCGCGCCCGGCGGCGCTGGCCAGGGCGGCCTTGGCCACCGTCACGATGGCGACCGGATTCCTGACCGTGTTCGGGATATTCGGGTTGGTGGTCTCACCGTTGATCGCCTCGGCGCAGAAGTATCTGCCGTTCGCCACCGTGGTAATCGGTGTGGCGCTGCTGGCTATCGGCGGGTGGCTGGTGTCAGGCCGCGATCTGGCCGTGCTGCTGCCCGCCGCGGCCGGGGGAACTCCCACGGCGCGCCTGGGGTCGATGTACGGCTACGGCGTCGGCTATGCGGTCGCGTCGTTGTCGTGCACCATCGCACCGTTCCTGGCGGTGATCAGCACGACCTTCCGGCAGGGGTCGACGCTGGCCGGGGTCCTGGCGTTCGTCGCCTACGCCGCAGGCATGAGCATCACGGTCGGCGTGGCGGCCATCGCGGTGGCCTTGATGGGTTCGGCGGCAAGCTCGGCACTGCGACGGGTGCTGCCGTATGTGGGCCGGATCGCTGGGGTGATCGTGCTGCTCACCGGGCTGTACGTCAGCTATTACGGCTTGTACGAGATCCGGCTGTACTTCGCCGACGCCGACCCCGACGATCCGGTGGTCGGGGCGGCGGGCGCGGTGCAGTCCTGGCTGGCCGCCCGGGTAGATGCCTTGGGCGTCTGGCCGCTGCTGGGCACCATCATCGCCCTCGCGGCCGTGGCGCTGGGCTGGCGCGCGCTCACCCGTCCGCGCGGTCTCGGCCCCCACTGATTGTTTCGATTGTTTCAATAGCGGGCATCGGCGAGTAGTATCGATCGCATGCCCATCGTCGCACCGATCGCCCGCCAGGTCGCCGAGCGCGCCCGCACCGACGCTGGGTTCGCCCAGGTCCTGGATGCACTGCTGGACGCGCCCACGGCGCCGCAGGGCACCCTGGAGCGCATCGCCGCCCACGCACTGAACGATCAGCGTCGCGCCGCCCTGATCGACGACTTCGTCGCCGGGGCATTGCCCACCCCCCAAGCACAGGAGTTGCTACGCCTCGGCACTCCGCAGGCGGTGCACCGGCTGCGCAGTCGCGGCAAGCTGATCGGCGCGGCAGTGGGCAACCAGACCTGGTTCCCGGCCTGGCAATTCGACGGCGCGCAATTGCGCCCCGACCTGCCGGCGATCCTGGAACTGCTGGGCCGCTTCACCACCGACCCGCTGGCCGCCGACCGCATCATGCGGCTCACCCATGACGAGCTGGGCGGTGTCTCGATCGCCGAGGCGCTGCGTCACCCCGAGACCGCGGCGGACGCACGCCGACTGCTCACCGCGCTCGGTGCCTGAGCTCCCCGCCGGGTACCGGGCGCCACTGCCCCAGACCCGACCCAGCGGACTGCGCCGTCGCCGGATCAATGCCGGGACGCCGCTGTGGCGCCTTGACGCCGAGTCCCCGGACCAGTGGACCTGGGACGGGTTCACCCACCCGCGGTACCGCTTCGATTCTCCGTCGGCGGCATTCCGGACGCGTTACGCGGCAACCGATCTGGTCGGCGCCTTTCGGGAGCGCTACCGGCTGACCGGGCTGATGGTTCCCGGTGATCACGCCCGCCACCATCTGGTGCGCCTGCGCGCCACCCGGCATCTGCGGGTGCTCGACCTACGCACCGAACGCAATCTCGATGCCCTCGGCGTCGACGACCAGATCAGCACCGGCCAGCACGACGCGGTCTGGGCCACCTGCCAGGAGCTGGCGGACGCCCTACGGCGCTGGTGGCCCGAGCCCGACGAATGCCCGGACGCCATCGTCTACCGCTCGCGCACCACCCCGGAGAACTCGGTCAACTACGCGTTCTTCGGAGCCGCAGCTTTCGCCGTTGAATCCTGGCCGCTCTCCGAGCGCCCGGATGTGACCGCGGAGCTGATTCTGCGTCATGGCTTCACCGTGGCGTTCTGACCCGCCCCACCCGTCACAGGCCAGGGGAATAGGGGTGTGTGCCCGGCTCTGAGCGACAAACGGGGTCCTGCCAGCCACTGATCCAGCGTCGGCCACGAGCGTTGCCCCGCCCATGGACCCGGGGCCGCCAATCCCAAGCCGACATAACGTCGTTTGTCGCTCAGAGCCGGGCACACCCCACACGTTCGGCATCACGTGACGCCTGAGGCGGATGTGGCGGGTCCGGCACTCAGCGCGGCAGGCCGGAACCCGCGCCGGCTCAGCCCCCGCGGACGTCCTCGTCGCCGAACCGGATGCCCAGGTCCCGCGCGGTCTGGATGGCATCGCAGTCCAGCGGCACGGTCTTCATCCGGCGGGTGGCCTCCGCCAGCGGCACGTAGCTCACCGTCGGCGGATTGAGCGCCACCATCACACCGCTGTGCCCCTCGTCGAGGGCCCGCACCGCGGCGGCGCCGAACCGCAACCCCAGCAGGCGATCGGCCGACGTCGGTGAACCGCCGCGCAGCAGGTGGCCGAGTACCACCGCGCGCGACTCCCGCCCGGTGAGCGCCTCGAGTTCGGCGGCCACCTTGACGCCCACCCCGCCCAGGCGCTCGGCCTGGCCCACCGCCTTGCCCGCCACGGTCAGCTCGCCGTCCACCGGCTTGGCGCCCTCGGCGACGCAGACGATCGAATATGTCGAACCCCGTTGCGCCCGTTCGCGAATCAGCTCCGCCACCGAATCGAGTCGATACGGGATCTCCGGCAGCAGAACGGCATGCACCCCCGAGGCCATGCCGGCGTGCAGCGCGATCCAGCCCGCATAGCGACCCATCACCTCCACCACGATGATCCGGCTGTGGGAGGTGGCGGTGGAGAACAACCGATCGATGCACTCCGAGGCGAAGTCGACGGCGCTGTCGAATCCGAAGGTCGCCGCGGTGCCTTCCAGGTCATTGTCGATGGTCTTGGGCACCCCGACCAGGCGCAGCCCGGCCTCGTGCAGATGGTGGCCGATCGCCAGCGAGCCGTCGCCGCCCACGGTGATCACCGCGTCGATCTCATGCTTGGCCACAAGGTCGAGAAGCTCTGCGGTGCGGTCCTGTTCGCTCCAGCTGCCGTCGGGCTGTTGCACCGGGTAGGCGATCGGGTTGCCGCGGTTGGTGCTGCCCAAGATGGTGCCGCCCTGGTGGATGATGCCGCGCACCCGGTTACGGGTCAGCTCGATCAATCCGCCGTTGGGGTAGTCGTCACCGAGCAGCAGTCCGTTGAAGCCGTCGCGGATCCCGACGACTTCCCAGCCCCGGCGGCGCGCGGCCAGGGTTGCGGCGTAGATGACGGCGTTCAGGCCCGGTGCGTCGCCTCCACCGGTGCTGATCGCGATCCGCTTGATGCCCGTCGTCACGCCGAGACCTCCTGCACCGAGCTTCGAGGGTCGATCAGGATCTTGGCGTGCCGGGCCGGATCAGCCAGGGCGCCGAACGCGTTGGCCACCCCGTCCAAACCGACGGTCCCGGTGATCAGGGGTGAGACGTCGACCTTGCCCTCGGCGATCATGTGCAGGGTGTCGCGGAACTCCATCGGTGTGTAGCCCAAGACGAATCGCAGGTCGGTTTCCTTGTTGATCGCGATCGCCGGCCGGAACGCGTCGGTTCCCATGCAGACTCCCACCACGACCACCCGGGAGAACAGCGGCGCCCCGGCGATGATGCCGTCGATCACGCCGGGCACCCCTACGCATTCGAAGATCACCGGCCGCTTCGGTGTGGCGGCGCCGACGGCTTCGGCCGCCCGCCACACATGCCACCAGGGCAGCCGCGCCTTGTAGAGCTTGTCGACGGTGCCCACCGCCAGGCTCAGCGCATCCGGTGCCTTCTCCAGATGCCCGTGACCTGCGGCGGCGGCATACGGCGACTCCTGCGCCGGGTCCACCACGATGTCGGCCCCGCAGCGGGTGGCCAGCGCCCGCCGGCCGGGCGAATAGTCGCTGGCGATCACGGTGCGAACGCCGCGAGCCTTGAGCATGCACACCACCGCCAGGCCGATCGGTCCGCAGCCGATCACGATCGCGACGTCGCGTTTGCGCACCTCGCCGCGCCGCACGGCGTGCCAGGCCACGGCCATGGGCTCGGTGAGCGCGGCCGCCTCGGTGGACAGGCCGTTGGGAACCGGCAGGGTCAGCGACTGCTCCACGAGCATCTGCTCGGCGTAGCCGCCCGGCGCCGAGACCGACAACCCGAGCGCGTGCACGTCGGCCCCGCGTCGCAACAGCGGCAGCGCAACCACGCGGGTTCCGGGGCGCGGCGCCTTGCGGGTGCGGGGACCGTGGTCGAGCACTTCGCCGCAGACCTCGTGCCCCAACACCACCTGCTGATCGGAGCGCATGAATCCGTCGTATCCGGTGATGGCCATGACCTCGGCGACCTCGTCGCAGTGCTGGCGAGCGTGCAGGTCGGAACCGCAGATGCCGCAGCGCAACACGTCGATGAGCAGCTGGCCGCGGTCCGGGATCGGAGTCGGGAGGTCGACGACATCAAGTTGGGCGTTACTACAGCTGACGGCTCTCACGCGTCCCAGCCTACGAGGCCGCGCCGTCGGCACCGCGGTTTATGGTGAGCGCGATGGGCCTTCACCTGCACCGTGCCGAACGCACCGACACCCTGGTCGACGGGCTGGGCGCACTGTTGGCGACGCCCCCGTCCGACCCGTTCGACTCCGAGTTGGTGCTGGTTCCGGCCCGCGGCGTGGAGCGCTGGCTATCCCAGCGGCTGTCTCATGTCTTGGGTGCCGGTCCCGCGGGGGACGGAGTGTGTGCGGGGGTCGAGTTCCGCAACCCGGGATCGTTGCTCGCCGAGATCACCGGCGCCGGCCAGGACGACCCCTGGTCCCCGGATGCCCTGGCGTGGCCGCTGCTGGCGGTGATCGACGCGAGCCTGGATCAGCCCTGGTGCGCCACACTGGCAAAGCATGTGGGCCACGGCGACCCCAGCCCCGAGGGTGAGCTGCGCCGCGGCAGGCGCTATGCGGTGGCCCGCCGGCTGGCCGGATTGTTCGCCTCCTACGCCCGACAGCGGCCACAGCTGCTCATCGATTGGAGCGCCGGGAAGTCCACTGACGGTGCCACCGGGGTGCTGGCCGACGATCTGAGCTGGCAGCCACCGCTGTGGCGTGCGCTGGTGGCCGCGGTCGGGATCGATGCCCCGAGCATTCGGCACCGCGAGACCGTCACCCGCCTGCGCCAGGGGCCCGTCGAGACGCTGCCGGCCCGCCTGTCCCTGTTTGGGCACACCCGATTGGCGTGCACCGATATCGAGCTACTGGAAGCGCTGGCCACCCATCACGACCTGCACCTGTGGCTTCCGCACGCCTCCGACGAGCTGTGGCGCTCGCTCAACGACGTGCACGGCTGCGTTCCGCGCGCCGAAGACGAAACGCGGCGCCGCGCACACCATCCCCTGCTGCAGACCTTGGGCCGCGATCTGCGCGAGTTGCAGCGCGGCCTGCCCGCTGCGCCCGACACCGATGAATATCTCTGCGCCACAACCCGACCGGACACGCTCCTGGGTTGGTTGCAGTCCGATCTGAGCGCCAACGCGGTCCGGCCGCAGGGCCGCAGCCTCGCCGCGGCTGACCGCTCGGTGCAGGTGCACAGCTGCCACAGCCCGGCCCGGCAGGTCGACGTGCTGCGCGAAGTCCTGCTTGGGCTGCTGCACGACGATCCGACGCTGGAACCCCGCGACATCGTCGTCATGTGCCCCGATATCGAGACCTACGCGCCGTTGATCGTCGCCGACTTCGGGCTCGGCGAGCTGGCCGGTGACACCCACCCGGCGCACCGATTGCGGGTACAGCTGGCGGACCGGGCGTTGACCCAGACCAATCCGCTGCTGGCGGTGGCAGCCGAACTGTTGGAGATCGCCGGCAGCCGGGCCACCGCCACCGCCGTGCTCAACCTCGCACACAGCGACCCGGTCCGGGCACGGTTCGGCTTCACCGACAACGACCTGGCCCAGATCACCACCTGGGTGCGCACCGCCAACATCCGCTGGGGCTTTGATCCGCACACCCGCGAGCCCTACGGGCTGTCGCACATCGTCCACAACACATGGCGATTCGGCCTGGACCGCATCCTGACCGGGGTGGCGATGTCCGACGATTCGCAGGCCTGGCTCGATACCGCGCTACCGCTGGACGACGTGGGCAGCAGTCAGGTGGAACTGGCCGGCAAGCTGGCCGAGTTCGTCGCACGGTTGCAGTCGACGGTCGACAGGCTCGAGGGCACCCGCCCGCTGGCGCAGTGGATCACCGCGCTGCGCGACGGGGTCGCCGAACTGGCCGACGCCGGCACGGACGCCTGGCAGAGCGCACATCTGCAGCGGGAGTTGTCGCAGGTGCTCGACGACGCCGCGGACCGCAGTGACACCGCGCTGCGGCTGCCCGATGTGCGCATACTGCTGGACGGACACCTGGCGGGGCGCCCGACTCGGGCCAACTTCCGCACCGGAACGCTGACGGTGTGCACCATGGTGCCGATGCGGTCGGTGCCGCACCGGGTGGTGTGCCTGCTGGGCGTGGATGACGGAGTGTTCCCCCGGCTGGACCTGCCCGACGGCGACGACGTGCTGGCACGACGGCCGATGACCGGGGAACGTGACATCCGTTCCGAGGACCGGCAATTGCTGCTGGATGCGATCACCGCGGCCACCGACAAGCTGGTGATCACCTACACCGGCGCCGACGAACACAGCGGCCACCCCCGCCCGCCCGCCGTCCCCCTGGCCGAGCTGATCGACGCCCTGGATCAGACCACGCCGCAGCCGGTACGCCAGCGACTTGTCGTGGAGCATCCCCTGCAGCCGTTCGACGTCAGATGCGTCGAACCCGGCCGGCTGATCCCCGATGTGCCGTTCACCTTCGACCCGACCGTGCCGCTGGCCGCCAGGACCGCCGCCGGAACCCGTCACGACGCGCAACGGTTCATCACCGAGCCGCTGCCCGCACCGCCGTCGGGAGACGTCGCGCTCGTGGATCTGCTGAAGTTCTTCAAGGACCCGGTCAAGGGCTTTTTCAGCGCGCTGAACTACACGCTGCCGTGGGAGGTCGACGAGGTCGAAGACGGTATGCCCGTCGAGATCGATGCCCTGGGCGAGTGGGCGGTCGGCAATCGCATGCTGCACGACATACTGCGGGGAACCGACCCCGCCAACGCTATCGCCGCCGAGTGGCGGCGCGGCAGCCTGCCCCCCGGGCAGCTGGGTTGGCGCACCGCCAAACAGATCCGGGACCGCGTGGTGAACCTGGCCGCCGCCGCGCTCGAACATCGCCACGGTCCTGCGGCGACCTACGACATCGATCTGGACCTCGGGGGCGGGCGCCGGCTGACCGGCACCGTCACCCCGGTGTTCGACATCACCACGGTGTCGGTCAACTATTCCAAGCTGCGCGACACCCACTTATTGCAGGCGTGGATCCCGCTGGTGGCGCTGGCCGCCCAACGGCCCGACGTCGAGTGGACCGCTCGCTGCATCGGCCGGGCCCGCGACGGCGAGCGCGTCCTGCAGCGGGTCCTGGGCTCCCCGCCCCATCCGATCGAGACGTTGCGGGAGCTGTTGTGGCTCTATGACATCGGGCGTTGCGAACCGCTACCGCTGCCGATCAAGACATCGTTCGCATGGGCAGAGAAGCGCCACGCTCGGCGGGACCCGGTCGGGTATGCCAGCAGCAAGTGGACCACCCAGCGCTATCCCGGTGAGGACGCCGAACCCGCGAGTGTGCGGGTCTGGGGCCCGCGGGCGCCGTTCGACGTGCTGGTGGGTCCGCCGCGGCCCGGCGAGGAGGTCGACGGAGAGGACACCCGGCTGGGTGCACTGGCGGCCAGGCTGTGGCTGCCGCTGCTGCGCGCGGAGAGGCGGGGACGCTGATGGAACGCTTCGATCTGCTGGGCCCGCTGCCGGCCCGCGGCACCACCACGGTGCTGGAGGCCAGCGCCGGCACCGGTAAGACGTTCACCCTGGCCGGGCTGGTGACCCGTTATCTGGCCGAGGGGCACGCCACGCTGGACGAGATGCTGCTGATCACCTTCAGTCGCGCCGCCACCCGGGAGCTGCGAGACCGTGTGCGCCGCCATCTGGTGGAGACCGTGGCCGCCCTCGACGGCAGCCGCGCGCCGGAACCCAACGAACTTGTCGCGCACCTGTGCAGCGGCAGTGTGCAGGAGCGGGAGGCGCGCCGTCGCCGGCTGCGTGATGCGTTGGCCGGCTTCGACGCCGCGACCATCGCCACCACTCACCAGTTCTGTCATCTGGTGCTGAAGTCACTGGGCATTGCCGGTGACACCGGTGCGGGAGTGGAGTTGGTCGACAGTCTGGACGACCTGGTCACCAGTGTCGTCGACGACCTGTACCTGGCGAAGTTCGGCACGCAACGCGACGAGGTGGCGCTGAGCTACGCCGATGCGCTCAAACTCGCGCGGGTGGTGGTCTCGGACCCGTATGCCCAACTGCGCCCGCAACATCCCGAGCCCGGAACGGTGGCCGAGGTGCGGCTGCGGTTCGTCGACGCGGTCTGCGCCGAATTGGAGCTGCGCAAGCGCCGGCTCGGGGTGCTGGGGTATGACGACCTGCTTCGCCGGCTGGCCGGTGCGCTGGAACCCGAAGAGTCACCGGCCCGCGAAAGGATGCGGCAGCGCTGGCCGATCGTGATGGTGGACGAGTTCCAGGACACCGATCCGATTCAGTGGCAGGTGATCGAACGCGGCTTCGTCGGCCATTCGGCGGTGGTGCTGATCGGCGACCCCAAGCAAGCCATCTACGGGTTCCGCGGCGGCGACATCCATACCTATCTGCAGGCGGCCCGCACCGCTGGGCAGCAGCGCACCCTGGCGGTGAACTGGCGCAGCGACTCGGCGCTGGTTCATGCACTGCAGACGGTGATGGGCGGCGCGGCGCTGGGGGATCCGCAGATCGTGGTTCACGACGTCGAGGCCGCGGTCAGCGGGTCCCGGCTGGCGGGCGCTCCGAGCGGCGCGCCGCTGCGACTTCGGGTGGTGGGCCGCGCGGCTTTCGGCGTGGGCGCGGACCGTGCGGTCCCGATGCCTAAGCTGCGACGCCATATCCCCGAGGACCTGGCCGCCGACGTCGCCGCCTTGTGGGCCAGCGGCGCCACGTTCGACGGCAGAGTGATCGGCCCCGGCGACGTGGCGGTGATCGTCGAAAACAGCAAGGACGCGGCGGCATGCCAGGAAGCGTTGCTGCGAGCCGGGATTCCGGCGGTGTTCACCGGCGACGCCGATGTGTTCTCCTCGGCAGCTGCCGCCGACTGGTTGTGTCTGCTGGAAGCGTTCGAGGCGACCCACCGTGGCGGTCTGGTGCGGGCCGCCGCGGCGACGGTGTTCTTCGGCCATAGCGCCGCCGCACTGGCCAACGGTGGTGACGCATTGACCGACAAGGTGGCCTCGACGCTGCGGGACTGGGCCGATGAGCTGCGGATGCACGGTCCGGCGGCGGTATTCGAGGCGGCGCAGCTCGCTGGCCTCAAGTGGCGGCTGCTGGGCGAGTACGGCGGCGAACGCACCCTGACCGATCTGGCCCATGTGGCACAGCTGCTGCATGAGGCGGCGCACCGCGACCGGCTGGGCCTGCCGGCGTTGCGGGAATGGTTGCGCCGCCAATGCACGGAGAGAAACGGCGGCGGGCAACATAATCGCCGGCTGGACTCCGATGCCGCCGCCGTGCAGATCCTGACGGTGTGGGGCTCCAAGGGTTTGCAGTTCCCTATCGTGTACCTGCCGTTCGCCTTCAACCGGCACATGTTCGATGAGGCCGTCCCGCTGTACCACGAAGCCGGTGTGCGGTGCCGGAACGTCGGCGGCCCGGACAGCGCCGACCACACCGACGTGCAACGCCTCAGCCTGGCCGAGGCCGCCCGCAACGACATTCGGCTCGCCTACGTGGCATTGACCCGCGCGCAGTCGCAGGTGGTGGCGTGGTGGTCGGCGTCCTATGACGAGCCCAACGGCGGCCTGTCCCGGCTGCTGCGGGGCCGGCGCCGCGGCGAGGCGCCGGTGCCGGATCGCTGCGAACCCAAGCCCTCCGACGAGCAGGCACTGACCTGTTTTCGGGAGTGGGAGGCCGCCGGCGGTCTGGTCATTGAGGATTCGGTGATCCCCGCGCTGGCCCCCGTCACCCCGGCGCAGGCGCCAGAGGACTTGGCGGCGCGGCATTTTCACCGGCACATCGATACCGGGTGGCGGCGTACTTCGTACTCGGGGCTGATCCGACATGCCTCAGAGAACGCCGCGGACGCAGCAGGCGCGGCGTCCGGGGTACACAGCGAGCCGGAGTTGGCCACCCGCGACGACGAGGCCGACGACGTGCCCGTGCCGGTCGCGGCGCCGCCGGACGGAGCGGACCTGCTCTCGCCGATGGCCGAGTTGCCCGCGGGAGCGGCGTTCGGGTCTCTGGTGCATGCCGCGTTGGAGACCGCCGATCCGTTCGCCGCCGACCTGGCGGCCGAGCTGGAAGCCCAGGTGCGTCTGCACGCCGCGTGGTGGTCGGTGGACGCCGAGCCTGCCGCGTTGGCCGCGGCGCTGGTGCCCATGCACCACACGCCGCTGGGACCGCTGGCCGACGGGCTAACACTGCGCCAGATCGGGGTGCGAGACCGTTTGCGGGAGCTCGATTTCGAGATCCCCCTTGCCGGCGGGGATGTCCGGGGCGTGGCACCGGACGTGCGGCTGGCCGAAGTCGGTGCGCTGCTGCGCGAGCACCTGCCCGCCGACGATCCGTTCGCGCCGTACGCCGACCGGTTGTCCACCGAGGCACTGGGCGGCCAACCGCTGCGCGGATATCTGTCCGGGTCGATCGATGTGGTGCTGCGCGTACCCGAGAAGCGTTTCCTGGTGGTCGACTACAAGACCAACCGGCTCGGTGACACCGCCGCCGACTACGGCTTCGACCGGCTCACCGCCGCCATGCTGCACTCGGACTATCCCCTGCAGGCACTGCTGTATACCGCGGTGCTGCATCGCTTCCTGCGGTGGCGGCTGCCCGACTATGACCCCGATCAGCACTTGGGCGGTGTGCTGTATCTGTTCGTGCGTGGCATGTGCGGGCCGGACACTCCCGTCATCGACGGGCATCGCGCCGGGGTGTTCGACTGGCGACCACCGACCGCACTGGTGGTGGCGTTGTCGGACCTGTTGCATGCGAGGCGGGCGGCATGAGCGAACTGCTGGAGTGGCGGGTTGCCTGTGGTGCCACTGGACTGTTGCGGGACTTCAATCAGGCCGGCGTACTCGATGCCGCCGATGTGCATGCCGCCCAACGCATCACCGCCTTGGGCGGTGAGACCGACGAGACGGTGGGTTTGGCGCTGGCGCTGACGGTGCGCGCACTGCGGCATGGGTCGGTGTGCCTGGATCTGGCGTCGGTGGCCGCCGACACCGACGCCGTGGAGGTGCCCTGGCCGGAGCCGGGGGCTTGGCTGGCGGCGGTGCAGACCAGCCGGCTGGTGCAGGCCCAGGTGCTGCGGCTCTACGACGGTCGACTGCTCTACCTCGACCGGTATTGGCGCGAGGAGGAGCAGGTCTGCACGGATCTACTGGCCTTGTCGGCGCCCGGCACGGCACCGGCGCAGCTGCCTGCCTTTGACCGACTGTTTCCACCCGGCAGGTTCGATGAGCAGCGGGCGGCCGCCGAAATCGCGGTGTCGCAGCCGGTGACGGTGCTCACCGGTGGCCCGGGGACCGGCAAGACGACCACGGTGGCACGGCTGTTGGCACTGTTGGCCGAGCACGCCGAACGCTCGGGCATGCCCGGGCTGCGGATCGCGTTGGCCGCACCCACCGGTAAGGCCGCGGCCCGGCTGACCGAGGCGGTCGCCGCGGAGGTTGCCGAGCTGGACCCGGTGGATCGGGCACGGCTCGCCGGCCTGGGTGCGACAACGCTGCACACGCTGCTGGGTTCGCGGCCGGACACCTCGGTGCGGTTCCGCCACGATCGGGCCAACCGGCTGCCCCATGATGTGATCGTCGTCGATGAGACGTCGATGGTGTCGCTGACGCTGATGGCCCGGCTGCTGGAGGCCATGCGTCCCGATGCCCGGCTGATCCTGGTGGGCGACGCCGACCAGCTGGCGTCGGTGGAAGCCGGTGCGGTGTTGGCCGATCTGGTGGAGGGCCTGGAGGGGCGGCCGGACACCCGGGTGGCGACGCTGCAGACGTCGCACCGATTCGGCGAGTCGATCGGTGCGCTGGCGGTGGCGATCCGCGACGGCGACGCCGACACGGCGATCGCACTGCTGGCCGCCGGCGGCGACCATGTCGAATGGATCGACACCGACCATGCGGTGGACGTGGCCGATCGGTTGGCGGCCGTAGTGGTGCCCCACGCGTTGGCCGTGCGCCAGGCCGCCCTGTTAGGCGATGTCACCGCGGCGGCAGCAGCACTCGACGAGCACCGGTTGTTGTGTGCACACCGGGAGGGGCTGCACGGAGTGCGGCACTGGAACCAGCAGATCCGTCGGCTGGTGGCTGAGCAGACCGGTGATCCGATGTGGACCGAGTGGTATGCGGGGCGGCCCTTGCTGGTGACCGTGAACGACTACGGGCTCGGGCTGCGCAATGGCGATACCGGGGCGGTGGTGGTGCGCAACGAGGGGCTGCGGGCGGTGATCTCGACGGCGTCGGGGCCGCTGGAGTTCGCCACCAGCCGCCTGGCCGAGGTGGAGACCATGTATGCGATGACGATCCACAAGAGCCAGGGCAGCCAGGCCGGTGAGGTGACGGTGTTGATGCCGCCCGTCGAGTCGCGGCTGTTGACCCGGGAGCTGTTCTACACGGCGGTGACCCGGGCGAAGTCCAAGGTGCGCGTGATCGGGTCGGAGGCGTCGGTGCGCGCGGCGCTGGATCGCCGGGTGGTGCGGGCGTCCGGGCTGGCGCTGCGCCTGCGGCAGGCGTGAGGACCCCGAGCTGGATTCCGGGCTGATAGCGCGCTGGCGCCGGGCCGATTCGGCGTGTCGTCGGGCCGACCCATGCGAAGAATTGCCCGCCTCTGAGCGACAACTCGTACCCACGCCGCGTCCCGAGCGCCGTTGTCGCTCAAAGGTGGGCATTTCCCCCATAACCTCCGGGCCATTAGGGATGAGGCTGGTGGTGCGCCACACTGGACCGATGACAGAAACCGGTAATACCCGGGTCGCGGTCTACCTCGACTTCGACAACATCGTGATCTCCCGCTATGACCAGGTCAACGGTCGGAGCTCATTTCAGAAGGACAAGTCCAAGGGCCTGTCCAAGAACCCGGACCGGCTGTCCCGGGCCACCGTCGACGTCGGAGCGATCATCGATTTCGCGGCGTCGTTCGGGACGCTGGTGCTCACCCGCGCTTACGCCGACTGGTCGGCGGAGGTCAACACCGGTTACCGTCAGCAACTGGTAGGGCGCGCAGTGGATCTGGTGCAGCTGTTCCCTGCCGCCGCCTACGGCAAGAACGGTGCCGACATCCGGCTGGCCGTCGATGCGGTCGAGGACATGTTCCGGCTGCCGGACCTGACCCACGTGGTGATCGTGGCCGGCGACTCCGACTACATCCCGCTGGCGCAGCGCTGTAAACGCTTGGGCCGCTATGTCGTCGGGATCGGCGTGGCCGGATCGACCAGCCGCGCACTGGCGGCCGCCTGCGATGACTTCGTGAGCTATGACGCGCTGCCCGGCGTACCGGTGTTCAAACCCGCGCCGGCCACCCCGGAGGCCGAGACCGAGGCCGAGCCGAAGCGGCGCTCGCGACAGGCCAAAGAGGAGCCCGAAGAGGTTCAGCCGGATCCGCAGGACACCGCCACCGCCCTGCTCATCCGCGCGCTGCAGATCGGCTTGGAGAAGGACGACGTCGAGTGGCTGCACAACTCGTCGGTCAAGGCTCAGATGAAGCGAATGGATCCATCTTTCAGCGAAAAAGCGTTGGGCTACAAGTCCTTCAGTGACTTCCTGCGATCCTACTCGGACCTCGTGGAGCTCGATGAGAGCTCGACGACGCGGCTGGTACGCCTCCGGAGCTGACCCGGCGCCCCCGCGTCAGCTCTCCGCGGCCACCAGCGACCGCAGCTGCACGTCGGGATTGTCGCGCTGGAAACCCTGCAGGCGCCAGGCGTTGGAGAACAACACCAGGTGCACGCCATCGGTGCGGGTCATGACCTCCGCCAGCGACTGCTTGCTGACGAAGTCGACGTCAGCGTCGTCCACGATCCGCGCGACCTGATAGGGCAACGGCTCCAGCGTGATCGGCGCCCCCATCTCACGGGCCATCCGGTGGGCGGCCACCTCGAACTGCATGGGGCCGACCGCGGCCAGTACCGGGGCCTGCTCGCCGCGGCGATCGGAGACCAGCACCTGCACCACGCCCTCCTGATCCAACTGCTCGATGCCGCGGCGGAACTGCTTGTGCTTGCTGGGATCGACGTTGCGCGCCACGGAGAAATGCTCCGGGGAGAAGCTCGGAATCGGCGGATACTGCACCGGCACATCGCAATACAGTGTGTCGCCAGGGCGCAGGGCGGCGGCGTTGGCCAGCCCGATCACGTCACCGGGCCAGGCGGTGTCCAACGTGGAGCGCTGCTGGCCGAACACCGACTGGGCGTACTTGGTGACGAACGGCTTGCCGGTCGCGGCGTGGGTGAGCACGTCGCCGCGTTCGAAGGTGCCTGAATACACCCGCGCGAATGCGATCCGGTCGCGGTGGGCGGAGTCCATGCCGGCCTGCACCTTGAACACGAACGCGCTGAACGGTGCGTCGGTGGCGCGTCGGCCGCCGTCGACGTCGAGCGCACCGTTGGGCGCCGGCGCCAGCTCGGTGAGCACATCGAGCAGCTGGTTCACCCCGAAGTTCAGCGCCGCCGAGGTGAACAGCACCGGGGTGGCCGAGCAGTCCAGGAACGCGTCGCGGTCGAAGTCGGATCCATCGGCGGACAGCAGCTCGCACTCTTCGACCGCGGTGTCCCAGTCCGCCCCGGCCGCGGCGTGGGCGTCGGCTGCGGCGATGTGCTCCTCGGGGGCGGCGGTGGCCCCGCCGGCGGTCCGGGTGAACCGGATGAAGTTTCCCGAGCGGCGGTCCAGCACCCCGTCGAACTCTCCGGCGATGCCGACCGGCCAGGTCAGCGGTGTGGGGCGCAATCCGATCCGGTCGGCGATCTCGTCCATCAGCTCCAGCGCGTGCCGGCCGGGGCGGTCCCACTTGTTGATCACGGTGATGATCGGGATCCGCCGGTGCCGGCACACCTGGAAGAGCTTGAGGGTCTGCGGTTCCAGACCCTTGGCGGCGTCGATGAGCATGACCGCCGAGTCGACGGCGGTCAGCACCCGGTAGGTGTCTTCGGAGAAGTCGGCGTGACCGGGGGTGTCGAGCAGGTTGATGACGCAGTCCTGGCCCTTGGCCGTGCGGTACGGGAACTGCAGCGCGGTGGAGGTGATGGAGATGCCGCGGGCCTTCTCCATCTCCATCCAGTCCGACACCGTGGCCCGTCGGCCGGACTTGCCGTGCACCGCGCCGGCCTCGGTGATGGCCCTGGCGTGCAGCACCAGCGCCTCGGTCAACGTGGATTTGCCGGCGTCGGGATGGCTGATGACAGCGAAGGTTCTGCGGCGGGCCGCCTCGGCGGAGATCCGGCCGCTGTGCGGCGCGGTAGCCACCGCCGGCGAGTCCAGGGCGTTATCGGTCATTGCGTCGCTGAGTGTATGGGCGATCTGGAGCAATTCAATAATCGGGCACCAGGCCCGATACCCTTCCAGACGTGACCGCGATCGACTCCGAAAGGCTCGCCACCTGCTTGCAGGTGCTGGCCGAGATCGATGCACTGCCGCCCGAGCACCCCGACGCCGTGGCGGTGCGACGGGCCACCGCACGCATGTTCAAAGCGGTCAAGAAGGCCCGCCGCAGCGCCAAACGCGATGCGGTGGCCACCGCCGACAAGGCCGTGATCGCCGCCACCGCCACCGGTGCGCCGGGGCGCATCGACGACGAGACGCAGGGCATCCCGCTGGTGTCTGCGGCCGTCGGGGCCTCGGCGGGCACGCTGCTGCGCTCGCGGGCCTGCTACATCTGCAAGACGCACTACACGCAGGTCGACGCGTTTTATCACCAGCTCTGCCCGGACTGCGCCACGATGAGCCGGGCCAAGCGTGATGCCCGCACCGACCTGACCGGCCGTCGTGCCCTGCTCACCGGCGGGCGCGCCAAGATCGGCATGTACATCGCGCTGCGCCTGCTGCGCGACGGTGCGCACACCACCATCACCACCCGTTTCCCCAACGATGCGGTGCGCCGTTTCGCCGCGATGCCCGACAGCGCCGACTGGCTGCACCGACTGCAGGTGGTGGGTATCGACCTGCGTGATCCGGCCCAGGTGGTGGCGCTGGCCGACACGGTGGCCGCCCAGGGACCGTTGGACATCCTGATCAACAACGCGGCGCAGACGGTGCGGCGCGCCCCTGGGTCGTATGCGGCCCTGGTGCAGGCCGAACGCACCCCCGCCAACGAACTGGTCGACGTCATCACCTTCGACCACGTCAGCGACGCCCATCCCGCGGCGCTGGCAGGCAGCCTCGCCGCGCACCAGGAGCCGCACGCGCTGACCGAGCTGGCCCTGACCGCGCGCAGCGCCTCCCCCGAGCGGATCGCCGCCGGCACCGCGATCGACGCCGGCGGGTTGTTGCCCGACACCGCCTCGGTGAACAGCTGGACCCAGCGGGTGCACGAGGTCGACGCCTTGGAGTTGCTCGAGGTGCAGCTGTGCAATCAGACCGCCCCGTTCATCCTGGTGAGCCGGCTGCGCCCGGCGATGGCGGCGGCGACGGCCCGCCGTAAGTACGTCGTCAACGTCTCGGCGATGGAGGGCCAGTTCAGCCGCCGATACAAGGGCCCGGGCCATCCGCACACCAACATGGCCAAGGCCGCCCTGAACATGCTGACCCGCACCAGTGCGGCCGAGATGCTGGAGAGCGATGGCATCTTGATGACCGCGGTGGACACCGGCTGGATCACCGACGAACGCCCGCACCCCACCAAGTTGCGCCTGGCGGAAGAGGGTTTCCACGCCCCGTTGGATCTGGTCGACGGTGCCGCGCGGGTCTATGACCCGATCGTGCGCGGGGAGGCCGGCGAGGACCTTTACGGGTGCTTCCTCAAGGATTACGTCCCCAGTAACTGGTAGCCGCCGCGGCTACACTCGGGGCCGTGACGACCACCACAGCGCAAGAGCGCTCCGCGATCACCCGTGCTCGCTGGCTCGCCGGCATGCTGCTCGGTGTCGGGACCGCCCATTTCGCCTGGCCCAAGCCGTTCGACAGCATCATTCCGGCCGAGCTGCCCGGCAGCGCCCGGTTCTACACCTATGCCTCCGGGGTCGCCGAGGTGGTGATCGGGGCGCTGCTGCTGGTGCCCCGCACCCGCCGGCGGGCTGCACTGGCCGCGGCCGCGCTGTTCGTCGCGGTGTACCCGGGCAATCTCAACAGCGTCCGGCTGTTCTGGGACAAGCCGTGGTTGCGGGCGGCGACCATCGCTCGTCTGCCGTTGCAGATTCCGATGGTCACCGCGGCGCTGCGGGTGTGGCGCCACGGCTAATACAGCGGGCCGCCGCCGAACAGGCTCCGGTGCGAGTCGGGCTGGTTGCCGTCCAGGTCGGTGATGCCGTAGTCCAGCGCGATCTCGGCGGTGATCAGGGTGTGCCCGTTGCGGGCGGCCAGGTGGGGGTCCTGCGCCAGGGCCGCGATGACGCGGCCGATGAACTCCGGCGTTTCGGCGTTGGCCAGCGGGAAGCCTTGGAAGTTGTCCAGGCCACGATCCATGAAGCCCCGCATCACTTCGTTTTTCACCAGGCCAGGCCACAGCGACACCGCGCTCACTCCGGTTCCGGCGAGCTCCACGGCCATGTCGGCGGCCATCTTGTCCAGCCCGGCTTTGGACATGCCGTAGAGCACCGAGTGCAGGTGCCCGCGGGCGCCGAAGGAGGAGATGTTGGCAATAAGGCCCGCCCCGCGCGGGACCATCAGTTGTGCGGCGTGCACCGAGGCCACGTAGTGGGCGCGCAGGCCCACCCCGATCAGGGTGTCCCAGTCCGAGAGCGGGCGTTGCCAGAACTTCTCGGTGAATCCGGCGAAGCCCTTGGGCGCGGCCCACACGTTGTTGACCAGCAGATCCAGCCGGCCGCCCTGTTCGCCTGCGATGCGGGAGAACAGCGTCGCGATCTGCGCGTCGTCGCGGTGATCGCACTGCACGGCGATGCCGCGCCCACCGCGCTGCGTGACCTCGCGGGCCGTCTCATCCAGTGGCCCGTCGGCGCCGACAGCACCGCGGGCGGTGACGTAGACGGTCCAGCCGTGTGAGCCCAGGGCCAGCGCGACGCCCTTGCCGACGCTGCGGCTGGCGCCGGTGACCAAGGCGATCGGCGTACTCATGGCCTAAACCTCCACAATCGCGTCGTCGCCGAGGGGCCGGGTGATCGCCCAGAGCTGGCGGAAGTGGCTGCGGGCGATCTTCCAGGCCCCGTCCTCGATCAGGTAGCCGTCGTCGTACTCGCCGGTGAGCAGGCGTTCGGTGCGCTCGATCATGTTGAGCTGACGGAACTTCAGCGTCCAGCGGCCGGTGGCCGTGCCGGGGCCGGTGACGGTGATGTCGGGATGCATGCCGTGGTGCATGTCCAAGATCGCCGGTCTGCCATCCACGGTGTGCAGCGCGATCCGGGTGAACACCGCGGCGATCTTGTCGGCGTCGTCAAAACCGCCCAACGGGCCGTAGTTGATGTCGGCGCCGTGGGCGATGAAGCAGGCCCGAAAGGTTGCGGGATCCTTGGCGTCGCAGGCGCGGAAGTAGCGGTGCTTGAGGGCTTTGATCGCCTCGATGTGTTCGAGCGCGGCCAGCCGCTCCTCGGGGGTCATCGCTCGACGATAGTTGCCGGCACCCGGCGCCACGGTAGGGGCACTCGGGTGCGCGATTCGGCGGCTCGGTTAAGGCCGCTCAGGGGTAATTCAGCAGATTTGGCCGGCGAAGAAGGCCGCCGACACCAGACCGACGCACAGCGCCACGGTGGCGTGACCCATCATGCCGGCGGCTGTGGTCGCGGTGGCTGCCGTGACGCCCAAGCCAGTCAAGAAAGCGGTCATTGCATCGGCTCCTGTGGTCTACATCACATCAGAGTTTCTAACGTGGTCTACACCACATCATATCTCTAAGGAAAATGCCAGCGCCATCCCACTCGCCGGAAAGGCGGCCGGATTCCTTCGATGGCGAAGCCGGCTTCGTCGAAGATGGCAATCAGTCCGGTTCAACGTCCTGCCGCTGCGGCGGCAAGTGGCCGTGGAACACCGGGACATCTCCTTTATGGGGGTCGACCGGCTCTCCGCGGGCAGCTTCAGTGCCGGCAGCTTGTCCCGGACGTGGCCGCCCTTGCGGCCTGTGGACGGACCGGCTTGCTCAAGTGCCGTCTCGACGTACGCTGCCTCCATGCCGCACGAGAACCTTGAGTCACGGGTCACCGCACTGGAGGTGCAGGTGGGAGACTTGCGCAGCCGGGTACGCGCCAGCGAACACGACGCCGCCGCAGCCCGGGTGCTCGCCGGCGGGGCGGACCGCGACGTCGGTGCAATCCGCGGCGAAATCCGCGACTTCCAGCAGGCCACCATCGGAAGCTTCAACGCGTTGCGGGCGGACATGGTCGACGGTTTTAGGCGGGTCGACGAGCAGTTCGCGCGGGTCGACAACGGCTTCGCCGAGATGCGCGCCAAGTTCGACATGACCGCGGCCGGGCAGCAGCGCATCGTGGAGTTGATTGAGACCGTCGTCGACGCGCAGGGCGACAACAGCTCCGTCTGACAGCACCGCCGCAAGCGACGTCCGCCGAACCTAAAATCATGCCCGTGACCGACACCTCCGACGCGTTACCAACGCTCGCAGCGATCCTGACCGAGCACGGCCCGCTCTCCGACGAGGACATCGTCGAGCGGCTAAGCGAAGCCGGGATCACCGATCCGGACGCCGTCGCCGACGAACTGCTCGACGAATACAGTTGCCCGGCCGCGGAATTGCCCGATGGACGCTGGGTGTGGTTGCCCTCACTGTTGGCCGGGCGGGTCTTCACCCACCGACTGACCACCGCAGAGATCACCCACGATCTGCTCAACGTCACCCCGGACCTGGATCCGATCACCGAACTGTGCAATTACGACGGCCTTCGGAACTTCGCCGATGGCGCACCGGCGACGATCGTGCTGCCGGATTACGACGAAGCGCTGCTGGCGCAGCGCGGCATCGCAGGCGAGTCGGTCGACGCGTCCGGTGCGCTGCTGCTGGAACCGGGCACCCTGGCGGGGTTGGGGGTGGCCGCGGGCGACCTGGTCGGACTGCGGTTGACCGACGACGGGATTGCACTGGAGCCGGTCACCGCGACGGCGGACCCGACGCTGGGCGCCCAGCTGGCCGCCCTGCTGGACGCCGACGCGCCCGCATACTTCGCCGCCGTAGTTTGGGCGCTGTGCGCCGATCACCCGTCGGCCTTCATCACCGCGCCGGCCCCGCTGAGCGAGATCGTCGACGAGCATGGACTGACCCGCCATGAGGAGCAGCTGGCACCCGCCGGGTTCGACTTCGCCCGTTGGGAGTTCGAGAACACTTGTGCCCGGCTGGCCGCACGCTACCGCCTGGACCCCGATGATGCGTTCGTGTTGACCACGCTGATCGAGGTGCATGGTCAGATGGCGCGGATGCTGGACATGGCCGCCGACGAAGGCGTTGCGCTTGACGGCTTGGCCGACGACGAGCCCGTCGGCGGACCGTTCGCCGATATCCTCGGCGAACTGGGTTCGGCACTGGCGGATCCGCTGCTGGCCGAGATCCTGATGGAGGAGACCACCCGCGACGGCCGGCACGGGGCCGCCGCGCTGGGCTTGTTCGCTGAGACGATGGAGCCGAAGGTACCGCGGGCGGCGCGGGTGGCGACCCGCTGGCTGCACGCGGTGGCGTACGAGCGGCTCGGCGACATCGACGGGTGCGAACGCGAGCTGCTGGCCGCCGAATCGATGAACCCGGACTGGCCACTGCCGTTGTTCGACCTGGCCCGAATCGCCTCCGACCGCGGTGACGCCGAAACCGGCCTGGGGCTGTTGCGTCGCGCCGGTGCTGACGCCGATCACCCGCTGGTGCACCTGCTGGAACGGCACCGCGCGCAACCGCGCACCGACGTCGGCCGCAACGAGCCGTGCTGGTGCGGATCGGGCCGCAAGTACAAGAAATGCCACCTGGGCAACGAGCAGCTCGCGCTGGCCGACCGGGTGGCTTGGCTGTACGCCAAGGCTCAGCAGCACGTCTTGCAGGGCGAGTGGCGCGACCTGGTGGCCGCGGTCGGCTACGAGCGGACCCGCTACAGCGAGGATCAGCCGGACGATCGGTTGGCCGAAGCCCTGGCCGATCCGCTCGCGATCGATGCGGTGCTGTTCGAGGGCGGGGCGTTCGAGGAATTCCTCGCGTTGCGCGGCGGGTTGCTGCCCGACGACGAGCGGGTGCTGGCCCAACAGTGGTTGGGAGTGGAGCGGTCAGTGTTCGACGTCGAGCAGGTCCGGCCCGGCCGCGGGCTCACGTTGCGGGACGTACGCACCGGCGAGGTGCACGAGGTCACCGAGCGCACCGCCAGCCGAATTCTGCAGCCCGGCCAGCTGATCTGCGCGCGGGTGGTGCCGACGGGCGAGGGCATGGAGTTCTTCGGCGGAGTCGAACCGGTCGCGCTGCACGAACGCGGCCCGCTCATCGAGCTGCTTGATACCGAGCCCGATCCGATGGAGCTGGTGGCGTTCCTGACTCGCCGGTTCGCCCCACCCGCGCTGGTCAACACCGAAGGCGACCCGATGGTGATCTGCGAAGCCCAGATTCGGGTCGGTGACCCGGTGGCGCTGGCCGCCGAGCTCGATGAGTGCTACGAGCGCACCGAGACCGATCCGCCTCAGTGGATCGAGTTCGTCACCACCGACGGCATGCAGCGGGTTCGGGCCACCCTGGCGCTCGACGGCGACACGGTGGCCGTGGACACCAACAGTGACGCGCGGATGGACCGGGTGCTGGTGGTGCTGCGCGGGATCGATCCAGCGCTGGAGATTCTCGACGAGACCCGCACCCCGATCGGCGACCTCAAGCAGGCTGCGGCGGTGACCGGCGACCACCCCGTTGCACGTGAGCCCGAAGACCCGGAGCTGCTCGCGTTCATGGAACAGGTGCTCCACGAATACGAGGAACGCTGGCTCGACGAGTCGATCCCGGCGCTGGGCGGGATCACCCCGCGCCAGGCCGCCGACGATCCGACCCGCCGCGGTGACCTGATCAGGCTGCTCAACAGCTTCCCGTCCGGGGCAGCGGCCGGGCGTGGGATGGACGCTGATCGGTTACGGGCGGCGCTGGGGTTGGTCTAGGAGCCTGCTACTCCCCGAGTTTCTCGGCCAGCGGGGCGTTCAGCTCCTTGACTGCGGCGCGGTTGCCGGCCCGCTTGCCGAGTGCCTTGCGGAGTCCATTCTCACCGGCCACTAGATTTCTGTCACGCCCCCGCGGAATATCGGTATCGAGAGCCGCGGGAAACCGGTACTAGATGCTGCGTGATATCGGGAGTCAATACCCTGAAAAGCCGGTATTCCCCGTCCCCGGGCGTCCGTCGACCGCCCGGTTCACTGCGGCCTCCATTCTCCAGCATCACCGGGTCCATCTGGACTGTCCCGGTAACGGAGCCCCCTGAGTTCGTGTGACACAGCATCCGGTGCCGCGGACCAACCCCTTCCTATAACTCCGTGACGCGCCCGTTCTCGACCCGCCAGGAGCGGTCCAGCCGGACGTTCTGCAACATCCGGCGGTCATGCGTCACCAGCAACAGCGCACCGTCGTAGGTTTCCAGTGCCTGTTCCAGCTGTTCGATCGCGGGAAGATCGAGATGGTTGGTCGGTTCGTCGAGGACCAGCACGTTCGTGCCGCAGGCCTGCAGCAACGCCAGACCGGCGCGGGTGCGCTCCCCGGGCGACAGGTCGTCCACCGCGCGCTCCACGTGGTCGGCGGTCAGCCCGAACTTCGCCAGCAGGGTCCGCACGTCCGCGGTCGACCAGTCCGGCACCCACTGCTCGAAGCGGTCAACAAGACGGTCGGTGCCAGTGAAGCCGGCGCGCGCCTGGTCGATTTCGCCGATGGCGACGTTGGCGCCCAGACTGGCCCGGCCCGCGTCGGGCTGCTGGCGGCCGAGCAGCAGGCGCAGCAAGGTCGATTTTCCCGCCCCGTTGGGGCCCACGATGCCGATCCGTTCGCCGGCATCCACCTGCAGCGACACCGGTCCGAGGACGAACTCGCCGTGCCGCACCACGGCAGCGTCGAGGGTCGCGACCACCGAGCTCGACCGTGGCGCAGCCCCGATGGTGAACTGCAGCGTCCATTCCTTGCGAGGTTCGGCGACCTCCTCCAGGCGAGCGATCCGGCTCTCCATCTGACGCACCTTCTGCGCCTGTTTCTCGCTGGACTCGGTGGCGGCGCGCCGGCGGATCTTGTCGTTGTCGGGGGACTTACGGATGGCGTTGCGGACGCCCTGGCTGGACCATTCCCGCTGCGTGCGGGCGCGTGACACCAGGTCGGCCTTCTTCTCGGCGAATTCCTCGTACTGTTCACGCCGGTGCCGGCGGTTGATCTCGCGTTCCTCGAGATAGCTGTCGTACCCGCCGCCGAAGACGGTCGTGGTGTTCTGCGCCAGATCCAATTCCAGGACACGAGTGACGCTGCGGGCCAGGAACTCCCGATCGTGGCTGACCAGCACCACTCCGCCGCGCAGATCCCGCACGAACTGCTCCAGCCGGGCCAGCCCGTCCAGGTCCAGGTCGTTGGTCGGCTCATCGAGCAGGACGATGTCGAACCGCGACAGCATCAGCGCGGCCAAGCCCACCCGGGCGGCCTGCCCACCCGAGAGCCCGGTCATCAGGGTCGTCTCGGGCTGTACGGTCTCGGCGTCCAGCCCGAGGTCGGCCAGCACCGCAGGCAACCGGTCATCGAGGTCGGCCGCGCCGGTGACCAACCAATGGTCCAGCGCGATCGAGTAGGCCTCGGCCGGATCGGTATGCGCGGGAGCCAGATCCGGATCCGCCAGGGCCGCGGCCGCGGCGTCCATCGCCTGCGAGGCCTGCGCGCAGCCGGTCCGGCGAGCGATATAGGCGCCCACGGTCTCCCCTGCCACCCGCTCGTGCTCCTGCGGCAGCCACCCGACAAAGGCGTCGGCCGGGGCGATGGTGACCGCGCCGTGCAGCGGCTCCAGATCGCCGGCCAGGATCCGCAACAGCGTGCTCTTGCCTGCGCCGTTGGCCCCCACGACGCCGATGACGTCGCCCGGAGCCACGGTCAGGTCAACGCCCTCGAACAGCGTGCGGTGCGCGAAGCCGCCGGCGACGTTCTTGGCGACGAGTGTTGCGGTCATCGGTCCATGGTCGCAGGGGCGGGGAGGGGGTGGGCGCGGCGAATACCTAGACGTAGCCGGTTCGACCGATCCCGGCGCCGACCATCAACCCAGGACAACGCACTGCCGCCGCGCCGGAAGGACATAGACAATTCCGAAATGGATATCGCCGACGCTCTCACCGGTCAGCGCAGTTGCTCATAGTTGTCGGGGTCGATCGTATCCTCCCCCGACCACCGGTAGGCGGTCAGCGGCCCGCCGTTGACGGCGCTGAAGTCGACGCACGCGGTGCGGCCGGTGAAGTCCTCCCCAGGGGTCGGTGACTCCTGCCGCCAGTAGTGACCGTAGAACACAGGGACCTCGCCGGTGTAGACGAACGGTCGGCCCCCGGGCGGCAGTACCGTCTCCGGCAGTGGCGGGTAGGGCTCGCCATCCGCGGTGGTGTAGCCGCTGCTCATCACAACGATGTCACTCAGGGTGCGCGCGTCGCTGTTCCACCAGCGGGTGCGGGCTTCCTCCCGAGTGTGGCCGTCCTTGTCCTGGTACGGGCGCAGGCCGTGCTTGACGAGGCTGATCTCCGAGCCCTTGAGCAGGTTTTCGATCGCGCCGTAGAGCTCGTGCGCCTTGTCGTGCGCCGCCACGAGATGCGCCGTATCTGCAAAAGGGGCGCTGGACCCGCAGTGCCGCTGCACCATATCCATCGATTCTTTATGCCAGCAGGCGTGGACGACGCGCAGTCCGTCTAGGTCCAGCCACAGCGGCAGGGTTGCGAACCAGTCGAGGTAGCGGCGCTGTTGGTGGTCGGTGAGCTGGTCCAGGAATGCCTGGTGCTGCTTGGTGTGCTTCGCGTTACGGGTTCGCAGGTACTTCCCGCTGCCGTCCGGATGCTCGTGATGGTAGCCCAGCGCGTTGAACTCGTGGTTGCCCATCACGATCTGGGCGCTGCCCGCATCGACCATGGCCTTGACCACCTGTAGCACTCGCAATTGGCCTGGGCCGCGGTCGATGAGGTCGCCAACGAACACCGCTTGCCGGCTCGGGTGGCGGTACTCCCCTGTGCCGTATGTGATCTCGTAGCCGAGCTTGGCCAGCAATGCCTCCAGCTCGTCGGCGCAGCCGTGGACGTCGCCGATGATGTCGTACCCTGCCACCGCGGAGTCAGTCATCCGATGTTCTCCTATCCCTCTGGGCCCTGAGGTGGGCGTATCTCCTACTGGTCTGTCCGCTGGTGTGGCCGGGCCACACTTCGCCGCAATCGCAATCCCATCGCTCCGGACTATCACGGGTCGGCGCGGGGTGCGGGTTGTGTCCGCGAAAACGGTGACGCCCAATCCAGTTCACGCCGTCGAAGCGATCGTTGTCGTCGCGCAGCTTCGCTAGGTGCTTATCGTCGCTAGTCGCTGGCCAATATCCGAATTCCGCCGCGGCATAACGCAACTTCGCCAGATCCAAGTCAGCCATCACACCACCGAGCTTTCGGGCCCCTGCTGGCAGAGGCGCTCTTGCCGGCACCGGCTGATGCAGGCCGCGTCGTCATCCGAGCCACCCACGAGCGTGGGGTTGGCGTGCCGCCCAGTCGGAGCTTGGCAACGGCATCTCATGACGCAACATCAGGATAGCGCCGAGCACTGACAGATCGTTGGGCTCGCAAAATCCCGCTAGCCTGTCGGCCGTCCCGGATACGGTGTGCGCAACAGGCAGCCGAGCCATTCAACTCGCTGCCCCACCGGCCGCGCTTCCCCCAGGGTGCGGCAGGAGAAGACGGGAGAAATAGCGATGTTGATGCGTCTTCGCCAACGGCTGCAGCAGGTCTGCCACATCCCGGCAGGTCGCACACGCTGGCCGCCGACCGAGAACGAAGGTTCGGTGAAGCATTACACCTACCGCGTTGAGTGGTCCCCGGAAGACGGCGAGTGGGTCGCATTGTGTGTGGAGTTCCCCTACTTGTCGTGGCTCGAGGCATCCCCCACTGAAGCGTTCGCCGGCATGTTGCGTCTGGTGGGCGACGTGATCGCCGATATGGAAGCCAGCGGCGAGGACCCGCCGCAGCCGCTGGCCGAGAGGGAACGGCCCATGTAGGCACATTTCGATGTCGGTCGCTACGGGTATCCCATCGGGCAGCGCCCTAATGTCGTTCTCCAGGCAATCGATTAAACATCCATACCCGCGCCCGTGTGCCGAATATGCCGAGGCAAAGGCGGCTGGCGCTCCCGCCCGGCATCCCCAAGTCCCGCTTGAACGTCGTCCGCCAGCTCTGCGCGTTGTTCGGCAGAGAATCCGACATCACCGCGTCCGCATCGGTAAGTTTGGCGGTGCGGTAACCGCGGATATTCATCGACGTTGCTCGGCGATGAAAGCCTCTAATCCGCCGATGACATCGGACTGATCGATTGCGTCGAGCCGGAGCGGTCGAGCAGGAATGCGAGCCAGATGAGATTCTGGTTGGACATGGTCGGTCCATTCGGGGTTATCGGGACGATTTGGCGCTTCGGCGCAGCTTGAATCGCATCGGCCCGGAAGATGCCGCCGACGGTAACGGCGTACCGACGTACCCATCCCCTGCCATCGACCGTGACGGTCAGGCGATCGGCGGGTACCGACAAGTCGCGGTCGACGCGAAGACCTCCATCAGGTCGAACAACTTCGGAGATCTGTTCGATTCGATTGTCGGCCTACGATATCCGGTGGCAATCAGATGCCAAATGGGACGGTTCACTGCTCGATCGGAAGCAGCGTTGGATCCGCTGCTCAGCGATCTGCGTCGGCGTGCGGCGCGGGTTTGTCAGTACCGGCGGCGGTACCGCGGCCCGGCAGTGCCCAAAGGCAGACTCGGTTCGTCGCCGGACAGGCCGAACGGTCCCTCGAAGGCGGCGCGAGTCGACCAAGTCGGTCATTACCCCACCCGTGTCGGTGCATCTGGTTATCCCGAAGCGACTTCATGAGTTGCCGTCGTCAAGCTCCGACTGGATGGCACGCCAACCCCACGCTCGTAGGTGGCTCGGATGACGAAGCGGCCTGCCCCAACCGGTGCGGGCAAGAGCGTCTCCCCTGCGGAGACCCGGAACGATGGAGATCTCCATTACCAAGTACACCTCGGATGACCAGTGGCGATCGTTCCAGACGTTCGTCGCGGCGTATCTCGCGGGGATGCTGCACCCCCGGGACGTTTTCACCATCTCTCGGGAGTGGACGGTGATGCCGCCGCTGGTGGAGTTCCGCTGCGATGCCAACAGCCGTCTCTGGTTCAGCGTGGGCGCACTGTCATGGAGCGACGAGGACGACGCAAGCGTTCAAGTCTCGCGCGAAAAGCCGAACCAGGTTGCTGTGGAAACGGTTCAGATACTCCGTGCTGTCGCGGATCTGGACGACCCGCGAAAGCTGCGCCTCAGCGGCAGTGGCCCGGCTAGTTCGGTGGCGGTGCTGGCAAAGGCCGGGTTCATGAACGGCGACTACGACGAACCCGCCAGAGAGGCAGCTATGCGCGCCCGGATGATGGCCGACGTCGATACCGACGGCGATGCTATGGATGCGGAGGCCCGAGCGGCGGGACAACGCGCCTTCGAGGGCACCAAGAACGGCAACATCGCCGCGATTGCCTTCGCGGCTGCCTTGGCACGTCTGCGAAGTTGGGTTGATCCATTCAGCCCGACACCGAAGACGGGCATCTTGGTCGGTGGCGGCGCGCCGCGAGAGGCCGACGAAGACGCCATGATCGATTCCGGTGACCGACCAGCTAACTGAGAAAGGTAGGCCCTAATGACAGATGTCGGGGATGCGGCCCTGGACAGGCTCTACCAGAAGATGATGATCGACGATCAGTGGTCGATTGGGGGCCTGGTGTCTGGACCCCACCTCCAAGGATCAGCCCCGCCCTGCGTTTTGCAGTTTCATTCCGAACCTGATCGCCAGGGACGGCATGCTGGAGAACCAGGTGCTCTACCAGCGAAACCGATCCGCTTACGCCGCCGCCTGGTTCAGAGGAAGAACTCATCCGGTGGCGTCTGACAGCGCTGAGTACTACGCCGTCCTAGCGCCGGACAGGGCGATTAACCGGCGGGCCGCGGAGGCCGCGACTGGCGATTTCACGGTCGTTTACCGCACTGACGACGGCCGGATTCTCACCTTCGATGAGGCATTTGATGAGCTCACGCCGGAACTAGCGGAGGGGCTGCCACCCGACGTTCAAAGTATCGATGGAGGTGACGTCGAAGAGTACATCCTTGAGACCGGCGTCTACGAGTCGATCGAAACCGAAGGACGCGTAGTCGTCCACTACACCGATGGCCGGAAGCGTTGGTCCGCTTATCAACTGCGCGAACATATCTTTCCAGCGTCGGATGACGACGGTTTGACCTTCGAAGACTGGCTGGCCGTCCAGGTTCACAGCGGCAAGCTGACGGCGATCGGCGTGTTGCAGTATCTCGGCTACGACGACGCGGAAGTGCAGATCGTGATTGACGAACGACTAATTGTCGACTAGCAACCGGAAACTCCAGTGTTCCCGACGGCCGATCCAGGAGATAACCACAGAATGACTGCAGAAGCGGTCTATGCGATTGCACGCCACGACGGTGAGGGGGTCGACGCACCGCTGCTGGGACGAGTGGAGTTGATCTCCACGGACGCCATGCTGCTGTTGCGGGATGCCGATGGCCGGGAAACGCCCTGCACGGAAACCGATGCCCTCGCCGTGATCTCTTCGACGCCGGAGCTGCGTGAGATTCGCGCCGGTGAGGAATCTCGGATCAACTGTTCCCCAGATATCGCTGCGGAGTTGCCATTCGTGCTGCAGCCGGTGCCGGCCGGAGGCGATCCGTGCGAGTGTTACGCAGAGGTCAATGATGTGCCTTGGATGGCATATCCGACCCTCCACCAAGGAAGCGTCATGCTGCCGATGTGTGAGGAGACCGAACCGCAGGTGGAAACCCTATGGGCTGAGCATTATGTCGGGGAGGGCGACGACAACCCGCTGACCGGCGACACCACGATCGGACTCGCCACATCGAGTGCGGTCGTTGAGTTCAGCCGCCACGACAATGGTGGTATCGACAGCAGCTTCGGCGTCTCAGTCAGACCGGTCGACAGCATCGTCAACGTGTTTGTCGATTGGTTGCTGAACAATGAAGTTCTCCGCGGCCTCTGGGTCGGAGACTCAGCGCCTTCTCTCCCTGTTCGGTTATTCGAGGACGCAGCCGTAGCCCAGAACCATCAGGCCTCCTGGGAGGCCCGGATAGAAAACGAATGGGGCGGGTCATATATCTCCTGGACGAGCCTCCAACTCCATCTACCAGGCGACGTCATCGAGCAGGTCCGTGTTGCCCTGAGCAAGCGGGATCCCCAGTAACTGCATGGCGCACGAACATAGCGACTTCCAGTGGACAGCAAGCTCCACGCTGGCACAGTGCACCCAAGGGGACTACCCATGGCAGCATTACCTCCAGACCGCGGTCGAGTTCGAGGGTGACCGGCAAGCGGGAACGGTGTGGCCCGTAGATTGCGGCGAAATCGGTTGTGAGCAGCCACCACTGGGCCCGTTGCACATAATCACCACGGTCCAACCCGACAGCAATCCCACCAGCGCGGAGAATCTCGCGCGGATGGCCGTGTTGGACCACGAACTTCAGACCGCAGGTATCGCATCGATCACGGCGATCGGCGTCAGTTTTGACGGCACGCATCGGGAGGAAAGCCGTGCGGTGTTCGGCCTGGATGATGGCCAGGCCCGCGCACTCGGGCTACGTTTCGGCCAGGTCGCGATCTTCGGCTGGCGTGGGCCGCGGTGGTCGCTGTTGGCCTGCGCCACCGACCGGCAGGAACACCGTAGGTGGCGGTGGGAGTCGCTGACGACGCAGTAAACCGGCCCGCTGTGTCAGTGCCTTGACGTATAACCAGACGGGCAGATGGACGGGGAGGGTGAAGACGGTGGCAGACATCGGCACACGGTTGCTGGATCCTTTCGACGGCCGGTGGGCGGTCACAGTGAAGGCGCCGCGATGATCGACGTCCTGATTGTCAGCATTGTGATGCCGCTGGCTCCATGTGGCGGCAGTGGGTACTACGACCCGCGCCACGAGATCTGCCAGCCGTACCTGCCCGCCGACCCACAGCCCGGCTATGACCAGAGCTGCTCGGGCGGCTACTACGACCCAGCCCACGGCGTGTGCGCCCCCTACGAGCCGGCTTACCCGCCGCCGTTCTATCACCGCTACGACAACGCCGCCGGAGGATCAGCCGGTGACTGATCCAACGCCACTCGAACATCTGCTCACGCCGTCGAAGATCACCGCATGGCTGGACTGCGCGCACTATCTGACTTTGCGCAATCAGGTTGACGGCGGAACGCTGCCCCAACCGAATTCAACGTTCGGTGAGTTCGCGAGGCTGCTGCTAGACAAGGGATTGCAGCATGAAGAGCAGTGCCTGGCCGAATATCAGGCAAATGGCAAGTCCGTTCTGGAGATACCCGGACGCTACGAACGCGAGTCGTTTGAGACCTGGGTGACCCGCCTCGGCGACCCGTTCAACGACGGCTGGGACGTGATCTACCAGATGCCGTTCATCCACGACGGGGTGCGCGGCATCGCAGATTTCCTGGTGCGGACCAGCGACGGCCGCTACGAACCGGTGGACGCCAAACTAGCCCGGTCCGAAGCCAAGCCCGGCCATGTGCTGCAGTTGTGTTTCTACGCCGACGCGATCGAGGCGTTCACCGGCATTCGGCCACGGAATATGCATCTGTGGTTGGGATCCGGGAAGCAGCAGACGCTGCGGGTCGACGATTTCAGCCCCTACTGGCGGCGGTTGCGCAAGCAGCTGTCCAAGACGCTGACGGCTGGACCGGAGGCCGGTACGGTTCCGCTGCCGTGTACGCACTGCGACTTCTGCGAGTTCAGAACGCTCTGCGACAAGCAGTGGCACGACGAGGGAGCACTGAACCTCGTCGCGGGGATTCGCCAGCCGGAGACCGTGACCTTCGGGGCAGCCGGCATCGCGAACATGACCGCACTCGCTCAGCCGCGCACATCCGTAGTGGGCATAGGCCCGCGGCGGCTGGAGCGGTTGACTGAGCAGGCACGGCTGCAACTGCAAGCAGCGTTGCTCGCCGATGACGATTCACCCCCATTCCAGTTGGTCGAATCCGGTGAAGACCCCGTGTGGGGGCACGGATTCGAAGAACTCCCCCGCCCCGATGATGGCGACGTGTTCCTCGACTTCGAGGGCCACCCATTCTGGCGGGTCGAGACCGGACTGTTCTTTCTGTTCGGGTTGTTGGAGCGCGGGGAGGACGGGCAGTGGCGCTACCGCGAGTGGTGGGCCCATGACATTCAGGCAGAAGCCACCGCGGTATCGGATCTGATCGACTACCTCGCGCAGCGGCGAGCGGCCTTCCCGGACATGCACGTCTACCACTACAACCACACCGAGCGGTCGTCGCTGGTCACACTCACCGAGAAGCACAACGTGGCGCAACGCGCGTTGACCGCTCTGATCGACACGGGCTTCTTCGTGGACCTTCTCCTGGTGGCCCGCAATAGTATCCAAGTCGGCACCGAGTCCTACGGACTTAAGGCTCTGGAACGGCTTACCAGCTTTCAGCGCAGCCACGACATCGACAAGGGTGCCGGCGCGGTGCTGCAGTACGAGCAGTTCATGAAGGACCGCGACTCAGCCGAGTTGGCAAGCATCGCGGTCTACAACGAGGACGACGTGCGGGCGACGATGGCGTTGCGGGATTGGCTGGTGGCGCACCGGCCGACCGACTTGGCATGGCGGGATGCCGTTCTCGAACCCGACCCCGGGTTGCCGGAACTCGACGAACATGTCGAGCGGTTGCACGCCTTCGCTGTCGATACTCCGGAGTACCTGCTCGGTGATCTGCTGGGATATTGGCGCCGGGAATGGTTCGCCTACATCGGGCCGAAGATGGCCAAGCTGGAGGGTGACACCACCGCACTCCACGACGATCCTGAGGCCCTGACCGAACTGCATTGCCTCGGCGAGGTTGAGCGACTGGGCAAGAGGGGCACACCAATCACCCCTGGCATGCGTTTTTCCTTCCCCCCGCAATCGCTCGAGCGATTCCCATACGACGGCGGCAGTGTCATGTTCGTCGATGCTGAAGGCCAACGGTTCTATCCGAGTTTCGAAAACCTTGAACGCAGTTCCTGCACCTTGGACCTGGTGTGGAATACGGCGCTGCAAGAGGTCGGCGTGCTTCCCAGCGTGGTGCTGTTGCACGACTGGGTCGAGCCCAAGCCGAAACCCCAGACAATGTCAGGTTTCGCCGACCAGCTTCTCGACGGCGCCGACATCAACCCGGTGACGATGGCGCTGCTGCGCAGGGACCCGCCACGTTTCACCGCCGGCGGCGAGCCTGTCGGTGGTGTGTTCACCGACGATCTCGCCGACATGACCCGCTGGGTGACCCATCTCGACAACAGCTACGCCGCGATCCAGGGCCCTCCCGGTGCGGGAAAGACTTACAGCGCGGCGCATCTCATCCATGCACTGATCCTGGCGGGCCGACGGGTCGGGGTCACCGCGACGACACACCACGCTATCGATAACGTGTTGGAGAAGGTGGTGCAGCTCTTCCGGGACAACGGGGACACCGCGAAGCTCAACGCGGTGAAGAAGCCGAAGTCCGGTTCGCCATCGGTTCCTGATGGCACCAGAGCCGGTAGTAGCAAGGACTGCGCGCGGCGCGATGTCAACCTTGTCGCCGGCACCACGTGGTTGTTCGCCTCGAAGGAAATGTGCGATTCCCCCGTCGATGTGTTGTTGGTCGACGAAGCCGGCCAACTGTCGCTGGCCGACGCCCTTGCCGCATCAGTTGCATCGCGCAACGTCGTCCTGTTAGGCGACCCGCTGCAGCTGCCGCAGGTCACCCAGGCCAGCCACCCCAACAACAGCGGGCGCAGCGTATTGGAGCACATCCTCGGTACGGACGAAACGCTGCCCGGTGACCGTGGTGTGTTCCTGTCGAAGACCTTCCGCATGCATCCCGACGTTTGCCGGTTCATCTCCGACGAGATCTACGCCGGTCGGCTCACCCACAATGCGAGCTGCGAGCAGCAGAGCACGGTGGCCGGGACAGGGCTGCGCTGGCTAAAGGCCGAACACCGTGGCAACAGCACGTCCTCGTCGGAGGAAGCGGAGTTGATTGCGACGGAGATCGCGCGGCTCGTCGGCACCAACTGGACCAATGAGAAGGGCGACAAGAAGTTTCTGACAGCCGAGGATTTCATGGTGGTCGCCCCCTTCAACGATCAGGTGCGGGCGATCCGGGACCGGCTCAATGCCGAAGTGTTGACTCGCAATGTGGCGGTGGGCACCGTGGACAAGTTCCAGGGCCGCGAGGCGGCGGTGGTGTTCTTCTCCATGACCACCTCGGCGGGTGAGGACATTTCCCGCGGCGCCGACTTCTTGTTCTCCCGCAACCGGCTCAACGTCGCGATCAGCCGGGCCCGTTGTCTGGCTTATCTGGTGTGTACTGAGGAGCTGCTCAATACCCGGGCGCGCAACGTGGAGGACATGCGGTTGATCGCGACGCTCAATTCGGTGGTGGAGTACGCGCAGCGCCGACATCACCCGGAATGATCGGCTTCACCCTCCGGCGAAACGTTGGCGAGGCAAGCCCGTTCCACTGCGAGGCATTGCTCCCGGACCTCTGCCACGGTCGGCGCAAGCTGGTACGCGTGTTGGTGACAGAAGCCGGTCAGCTGGTGCCAGGCGTCGATGAGGATTCCGCCGGCCGGTGTGGTGTCGAGCGATTTGAGGACCGCGAGTTTTGCTTTCGTCGTTCCAACCACCACAGGGAAATCACACAGCGTCGCGCAGCGGGTGTCGATCAGCTCCTCCACCGCCTGCCGTGCCAGGAAGGCTGCCAGGCGCGCCGAATTACCCGCCGCAGCCTTGTCCGGGGAATCGAGGAGTGCACCTGCCCGCGAAAGCAGCAGTTCGGCGTCGGCAATCATCGGCTCTCCACGATGTCGCGGACGGTGTTGCGGAGGTTCCTGACAGCGTCGCGGCCGAGCACGGCACCGTTGTGTGTGCCGGAGGCGCAAATCGCCATCGTCGGGAAACGGTGTCCTCGCTGAGCTTTCCAGCCGGACACATCGCCTGACGCGTCGCCCGTGAGGGCCAACGCCACCCGCCGCTGAGTGGTCTTCGCTTCCTCCCACACAGCATCGGAATCGTGATAGGCCACACCGGCTTTGGCCCGGTCGCCGAAGAACCGCTGGTGTGCCGCGGCCTCGATTGCCATCCGGAACAGACCGGGCGCCGCCTTCCGCTTGATAAGATCGTCCAAGTGATCGTCGAAGATCACCGCCTCCGCATCTGAGACGTACCGATCCGCCGGCAGGTCGTTCTCCTTCACCACGACCACCGACCCCTGCTCTCGAGTGACGTCGAGCAGCTGTGCGGGCACCGAGCGAGCGCGGATGGCCGCCGGCAGCCGGTCGTCGTGGGAGAAGACGATCACTTGACGGGTCCGCGATAGCTCGATCAATACATCGAGGAACCCGCCGATCTTGGCCGGGTCCATCGCTTGGATTGGATCGTCGAGTACCAAGAATCGAAACGGGCTCGCCGGGGTGGTCGCCCGTGGGATGAACAACGCCAACGCAAGTGCGTGCAGCTCGCCCTGGCTCATCACAGATAGAGCTCCGGCCGGCACCCCGTCGACGGTCCCGTCGATGACTGCACGACGCCGGGTGGCGGTCCCTTCAAGAGTGATGCTCCCGAGGTCTACGTTGCTCTCATGCCGCATCCGACCCCAGATGTGCTGGGCCTGCTCGACCATCGGGGCGAGACGCCGCTCCCGAAGCATCTCGGCGTTGGCGCGCAACCACTTCAGCGCCGCTTTCACGCGATCGAGGCGGTCATCGTCCTTCCTCGCCGTGGTCTCCAGGTCGACCCACGACGCGATCGCACGCGCGTTAGGCGCCCAGGCATCCTCCAGTTCGGCGGCCCGCTCCGCTGCCTCCGCTCGCAGCGCAGTTGCGGCTTCGGCCAACTCCAGCGCCGCGATCTCCACGTGGGTCGGACGGTCGGACAGGCTCTCGGGCGCGGACCGCGCACCCTCCAGCGCCTTGTTGAAGGTGCACAGCGACGCCAGCTCAACTCCGTCGATCGGAGGCACGGCCACGATCGTTGCGAAGAATCCGTCGGCGGCCGACCGAGCCCTCGCCAGCCTCTGAGTCAATGCCTGATGTTTGGCGGTGCTCGCATCAGCCTCCGCCAGCCGTTGCTCAGCCGCCACTCGCCACGCGCCGTCGAACGGTCCGGTCTCGCAGACCGGGCAGGCTCCGTCACCGATGTCCGCATGCAGATGCAACGCCTCGCGCAACAGCGTCGCCCGTGCCGTCATCGCCTTCACCGCGGAATCGGCCTCGGCCGTGTAGTCATCGACCGCAGCGCGCAGTTCGGCCGCCACTTCGGCGGCTTTCTCCGGGGTCGGGACGATCACCGCAGCCAGTGTCCGCAGCCGGGCGATGGTGGCCGCTTGGTCGGTCTCGGTACCCAGGGTCGTCGCCGTCACCGCTTCAAGGTCGTAGGGCATGCGAGCAATCAGCTTCTTGACCTGCTCCGCACGCGGGTCCGACGAGCTATCCAGCGTCTGGCGGAGTTGCGTCCGGCCATCGTTGGCGGCTTTACGCGGCCCACTTAGTCGCTTCTCAGCGTCCTTGAGTCGACCGTCGGCGTCGGCGATCATGTCCAGTCCAAGGAGGCGGTTCAGCGAGTCATACAACGCCGAAGGGGCGTCCTCCAGACGCCCGCCGAGCTCGTCGTACGACATCAGTGGACGATGGGTCTCCAATGGCTGGTCCCAGCCGAGCGCAGTAATCGGTTCACGTTTCTGCCCTTTGATCTGCGACCACCGGTGGGCACTGTCCAGCTCCGCACCTACCGCCCAGTCAACGCCGATGGTGGCGGTGGAGCCATCGCGACCATCGTCCGGTTCCATGGCGAAATCGATGGTGATGGCCGCGGGTTCGCCCCTATGAAGGTTCCGCCACGAGGCTTCCCAGTGCTGGCCCTTCTTGTTGGCCCAGCGATAGCTGGAACCCGTCAGGGCGTATTCCAAGGCCTCAGCGAAACTTGATTTCCCGGAGCCGTTGCGGCCGCTGATCACCGTGATCCCGAAGTAGGGGTTCAGCTCCAAGGTTGCACGGGTTCCGATACCGCGGAACCCCGACACAGTGATCGCACGAAGGAACGCCCGCAATGGCGCCGGCCCGCCCATCGTCTTCGTGTCCGGGCGCTCGGGTACGGAAGCTTCGGCACCCAACTGCTCGGAGAGCTCAGCGTCTCCCTGCAGTGCCGCCGCGACCAGATAGGCCGTCTCTTCGGCCACCGTCTCGTCCGCGTCGAGCAGTTCCCAGACTTCCGCCTCGACCGAACCGCCAAGCTCCGCGCCGTCCACTGCCACGTCCTTTCGCCGAAGTACACGCAGCTTGACACATGGGTCGGACGGAAGGTCGATACTCAGCTGGTCACCCTGAGCAACGCCACCGCGAATCTCTTGGTGCAAAACCGAGCAGCATTCCATGGACAAAGGCACCTTTGTCTCCCGCCAGATAAGACGAGCCCTCCGAAGAGCATTCCTATTTGTCGGTTAGCCGGAATATGGTGTCGGTCGGTGGCGACGAGGAGGGACACCTCAATGACTGATCTGGACGAGCCGGCCCGACCGGTGTGGATGCTGGCGACGCAAGACGTCACGGTGCCACCGATAACCGGGGATGCTGCGATGACCCCCGAACGGCTGACCGAACTGCGGACGGTGCTCGCGGCCCTCGCCGACGCCCCGGTCGCAACCCTGGAAGCCCACCCGGTCCCGGCGAAACTCGACCGCAGACAGGGTATGCACCTCGATGCGGCAAGCCCACTGGCCACGCACCTGTCGCAGCTGATCAGCCAGACATCGAAGACCGCTCCCAGCGCTGCCACCGGCGAGACCCTGTACCGCATGGTCGTCCCGGCGAAGGTTGCCGCACAGGTCGGCGGCGGCATGGTCAAGTCGATGGCGTCCAAAGCAGTTCCCGGCGGCGTGCACAGCGCCATGATGGGGCCTTCGGGGATCGCCGCGCAGGCAACGTTTGTTCCGGTCGCTGGGAAGGCGGCCGCTGCCGCCGGCGGGTCCGCGGCCACGGCTGGGGTCGCCGCAGCAAGCGCCGGGGCCCTGACCGTCGCTGCTCCCCTGGTGCTGATGGCAGTCGCCGTCGGAGTCAGTGCGCACGCCGAACAGAAACGACAACAGGCCATCGCGAACATCTCAGCGATGCTGACGCAGCTGCATAATGACGCCCTCGACCGCGAGCGCGTGGCGCTCAGCGGTTGCCGCGCCACGATCGATAAGGCCACCGCCATCCTGCTGGATGAGGGAAAGATCGGCGTCGGGCTGGGATTGGACAGCGCCGTCTACGCCATCGAGACCGCCGTAGCCCAGGCACATCAGCGCCTCGAGAAATGGCGACGCGCTCTCGACGGGTTGGGTGGGCGACCCGTCGAGCTTGCGCAATTGACGAAGCACTTCGATGGGATCGATCAGCCACAGGGTGGTGATTTCCGCGCCCATCTGGAACTCGCCGAGCTAGCAATCGCACTGAAGAAACGTGTCATCGTCCTGCAGGCCGTAGAGCACGCCCAATTGAATCCGGCGAACCTCTTCGAGAACTTCATCGGCACCCTCAAACGTGATCAAAGGTCGGTCGTGGAGCTGGAAAGGGACATCACCGGTGTACTGCGACGACTGTCGTCCCTGCAGATCGACCGTCCCCGCGGTGTGCGCGACATCGTGTTCTCTCGCGGTGAGGTCGACGAGTTGTTGCGCACCGCCTATCGGCTTCGTGAGTTAGGCGACGGCATCGATACTGCCGAGGGCCCTTCCGATGTCGCGATCGAGATGGTGCGCGCCGGAGACGGCTCGGTGGTTGTTCTGCCGGCGCATCGAGTGGTTGCCGCGTAGCGCCTGGCCGAGTTCATGCTCACTGTTTTCGCAGCACCGCCGACAGATGATCCACCCGAGCCGAACTACGCCTGGCGACGCGAACGCAGATTGGCGGGCGCGACCAACATACGGCGGTTCACCAGCTCCACCCCTGGGTACCGCCGTAGAGCGGGGACAGACGCTGCGTACCGCAAACTGCCGTTGCTTAGGCTCCTGCAGAAACAGGTTTCGGACCGCGGTTTGATCAAGCGTTGATCGCGCGGGAGACTCTTTCGCCTACCTCCCACAGCTCGTCGGGGTCAAGTCCTGAGACCGGACTCCAAGGCGCAGAACCGGTGTGGTCAAGTCCCAACATCGAAGCCAGCTCCGCAAAACCAGGATGCCCGGTGACCTTAAAGTTGCTTTTCCAACAGCCAGCAATCTGCAGCTGCCCAGCTTTGACTTTGAACTTGTACGGCGGGAACCTGCGCATGAACGGGTAAACAAACATTCCGCCGAGGGGGCGCTGACCGAAGAACAGGTGGCAGTAATCGCCCATCGCCGGAAGCCGGCTGTTCTCCTGCAGCCTCTCCAGAACCCTGTGTAGGAAGGCGCTGTCGGATTGGCCTTCGACAGCATCGAGGAATTCCTGCGGCGCCCAGGCATCAGTGTCCCGAGGGTCGAATAGGATCTTCAGCCCCTGGAAGAGTCCGGTGCCCGAAGTAGCGGGCGCCAGTGCTTGGCCCGTCAACCACAACCGAAGCCGCTCGTTGTTCCCCGGTGAAACTGCCGAGAAGGCTTCGTCGGCGCGTTTCGGTCGAGTTCGCGTGAGGCTGGTGATCGCGTCTTCGGATGAGTACTGCACCAGAATCGTGATGCCGCCTTTGCTGAACTCGTCGAGAGTAGAAAGATGGTCCAAATCCCAGCCGAATACCGATGCAAGGTCGAGTGTGTCGAGGCGAAACGTCGTCGGCTCGGTCACTACACTCCTATTTCGACCGTGGTCGACGAAATCTGGACGGCCAATCCGTGAATCTGCTTCAGTAGGTCAGCGGGCTGCAACGCCAAATCAAGTGCGTGGCAGTGGATCACGATGCCGGACCGCCGCACTGTGTGCACGCTGACCGGTTCATTGCCCTTAGCATAGATTAGGTGTCCTTCGTCTAACCCAAGAGCGGTACAGTAGGCGAGCATTTGATAGAGGTCGGCGTTCGGGAACCCGTCGTACCGCTCAGCCTTGTACTTGGCGTCGACGACCGACACCGGCACCCCCTGTGCATGGCACAGCAGATCGGGGCGCATCGGAACCTGGCGCGCATCGTCAAGGTGCAACACCGCCTGCGGTTCGCATCGCCACCCGGATGCCTCCAGTGCCTCACTGAACGCGACGGTGACGAAGTCCTCGAACACCCGCCACATGTCGAACATGTAGCCGGACACCCGCAGCTCACCAACATGATGCTCGAAAGACTCTGCCGCAAGGACAATCTGGGCCAGACGCAGCGCCGAGTGGTAACGGGTGTTCAGCCGGCTCGGTTGCCAGCACGGCAGAGCAGCGCCACGCGACAAGATCGACACGTCGGCAAGGCTTTGACGCAGCCGCTGCAGCCGCCTTCTTGCCGTCTCGCTGATCCGTGGCACGGTCAGTAGCCGCAGTGTGGCGGCCAGCAGCAGCTGGTTTTCGGCGATGTCGACGGTGAAGTCGTCGTACTCGACCGCGACCGGCACCGGCAGCCCATAGAGTCGGGTCATCTGCTCGCCTGCGAGCATTCTGCCGCGCAGTACAGGCAGCGCCTCACGAACCGTGCGGTAGCCCTGCAGAACTCCCTGGTCGACGGCGTGCGAGGCAAGCCGACTGAAGGCTTCGGCGATGCCGGGCAGCAAGTCGTCGGCACCGATGAGGTCGACCTGATCATCGCGCCAGAGCCGCTGGTCTTTGGCGTACCCGATCAAGAACAGCAGCCGGTTCAAGTCGGTGATCTTGGGGCGGACGATGAACTGACGCTCCCCCACCGTGACCGCCCCAACCTTGCGACCGGCGGCGATCTCGTAGCTGCCCGGGTCGAGTGTCGGGGTCACCGTGACCAGACCGAGCCGCTGCAGCACCCGGTAGTCACCACCGGTTAGCTCGACGACCTGCGAGTCGCCGCCTTCAGTCAGCGTCAGCGGCGGCGATGGTGTCATCGTGTTCCACAGTCGAGACTGCAGGCGGGTAGGCGACGTCGACTCTGGCCTGCACCGCCTTTTCGATCGCCGACAATCCATACCGTGCCATCACATCCACCGCGCGGTCGCCGTAGTGGTGCTCTTCGAGCAGCGGCAGGATGGCGGTGCGCCACACCCGCTCCAGCCCGCGTTCGTCACCGTCATAGATCGCCCGCCGCATGAAGTACGACGGCCCGATCTTAAAGTCCGCGTCATCGATGCGGGCATTGAGTTCGTCGAGCAGATCAGCGACTTCGCTCGGGCGGCCGTTGTCTGCCAGCCATTTGCGCAGAATGCCGTTGGTGGGTTCCTCCGCGGGGTGCAGCGCCAGGAATGCGAACCGGCGCCGCATCGCGGCGTCGACCAATGCGATGGAGCGGTCGGCGGTGTTCATCGTGCCGAGGATGATGATGTTCTTCGGGAGTGTGAACGGTTCGGTGTCTTCTGAGGAGTACAGCAGGTCGATGGTCTTGTCGCGGTATTCGAGCAAGAAGTACAGCTCGCCGAAGATCTTGGCGAGGTTGCCGCGGTTGATCTCGTCGATGATCAAAACGTAGACCGCGGTCGGGTTCTCGTTGGCCCGGTCCACCAGGGACCGCAGCGGCCCGGGTTTGAGCGAGAACCCGACCTGCCCGCCGCTCTGACCTGTGGGCCGGTAGCCCTCAAAAAAATCCTCGTAGGAGTAAGCGGGGTGGAACTGGACGATCTTGACGTTGGGCTCGGTAGCCAGGTGGCGGGCAAGTTCCTGGGCGATGTAGGTCTTACCGGTGCCCGGTGGGCCGTAGAAGATCAGCTGCGGGCGGTCACGCAACAGCTCAACACATTCCTGCAGCCACCGCCGGGGCACGTAAAGTCGTTCGGCCAGTTCGGCGGTGGCGTCCGGCAGATGCATCGCGGTCGTGCCGGCCGGGGGCTGGCGTCGCTCGGCCAACGCGACCAGGGTGTCGAGGTGCTGGCTCAGATCGAGCACCTCGCCCTGGGCACCCAGTCGGGCGGCGACCTCATCGGGCAGCTCGGCCAGCGGCAGCGAGTTGTCGTACCACTTGACCGGCCGACGCAGGTTGGAGCGTCCGTCGCTGCTGCCGACGTACTCGGCATCCCCGGTGATGACCCCGAAATACACCCGGCCCTGGCTGACGGTGACGACGACGTCCTGGGGATGCATGCGGTTAAGGAACGCCCCGAACTCGTCGAGCTTCTCCTGGCGCTGAGCGTAGCCCGAGGAGTCGTAATCCTCGTCGACGACCGCTTTGAGTTCGTCGCGGCCGATGCCAGCGGCAACGGTGCGCAACCGGCTGGCGGCCAGCGAGACCGCGCTCTTGTGGCGCCAGATCGGCACCATATCTTGGCCTTTGACGCCAGCGCCGTGGACTTTCCAGGCGCGTCGCACCGGCGGCGGAGGTGTCTTGAACCACCAGTACACATAGGGCTCGTCGTACAGGTCGATGTAGCCGCCCTCGGCGTCGGTGACCGCGGCGTAGATTGCGGCGATATCAGCGTCTCGATCGCCGGTCCGGTGATCGAGATACTTGTCGGCCAGCCGATCACGTAAAAGTTGGCGGTGCTCGGCGCTGACGATCGGCAGGAAAAACTTCGGGAACGCCACGTACAGAAGCGACTGCTTCTGAGCGGCCTGGCCGGTCTGCACCGCGCCGACTTCTTCGCGGAAGGCCAGCGGGTCATCGAGTGCGTCGACCAGGCGCTGTTCGGGCAGCGATTTGAAGTATCGGGCAACCTCGATGAGGTAGACCAGTTGCGCCCACCGGTGGCTGGTGAAGGCCTGCCCGCCGTTGAACACCCCCGGCGCCTCCAGCACGGCTGCGACGTCTGCCGGTATCGCAACCGGAGCCGGGCTCATATCGAGGACGTTGCGGATCTGCTTGACCTTCAATGCTCCGCTGACGTTGGTGAGCGGCAGCGTGTTGAGGATCAACAGCTCGGCGAATAGCTGCACCGCATCCGGTGAGGCATCGGCGAGTTGCAGCTTCAGCTTCTCGAAGAACCCTCCCGAGCCGGCATCCGGCCTATCGACATAGAAGCGGGTCAGCTCGTCGAGATTCGCTGCGGTCCAGATCGGCCGACCCGGTGTGAGCAGCGAGTCGTCTTTGCCGAACCCGAAGTCGATGATTCGCCGTCCGACCTCCTCCAGTGCGGTGGCAGCCGCCCATCGGTTCGTCGCGAGCTGCTCAGTCATCGCCTACTCGGCCCCCTTCTTCACGGTGTCTCCCAGCGGCGAGATGTACGACACCCCTGTGCGTTCGGCCTCTGCCATCGCGTCGTAGACCTCCAGAATCAGCTTCTTGGTGCGGTAGTCGCCGTGCTCGGCGATGTCCTTGCGTTTGACGATCGGGAACGTCTCCATGATGTAGTCGACATCGTCCCGTTCGATGCCATAGAGGTGAAAGAATGCGGCGTCTAGTTCGGCACGACAGAGCGCGCGCGTCTCAACCTTCCACGGAGACGATGCCAAACTGGCGTCAAAATCGGTAGCAAGATTAGTCATCTCCGTGTTGTCGAGGACCAACTCAAGGACTCGTCCTATTACCCAATCTGACCAGCGGCACCCTGCCCACGGCACCTTTCGGCCCAATGTTTCAGATGCAGGCATGGGAAGCTGACGCATTGTAAAGAACTTGAGGTGTGTGCCACCGACTTTCTGGCGGGCTACGAAATCGAACACGAAGCTGTTCCAGTCCGCCAACAATAAAGGGGCCGCTTCGGGCGGGTCACAGAACGTAAGCAGTGTTCCGCCCTCGGGCGATGCGTTCTTCCCATTGATGGTTCCGATACATGTCCGCTCGTCAGTGCTCCGGCAGATGTCGCGCCAACCCAGCAACCATTCACGATCCCAGCGCTCCTTGAGCTTGGCATCAACTTCCCGCTCGTCCACCCAATACCTCGTCATGCCAACGAAATTCGGGTCTTGTTTCTCTGCCAGCGTGACGTCACGGACGGTACCGTCACGCTCGTAGGTGGCCCAGCGGTGGTCGTAATGGTGGATCATCTTCCCCTCATACAACGGCAGCATCCGCTCCTTGCCCCGCTCGAACACGTTTCCGCGCAGCACCCACCCGTCACCCTCCAACTCCTCGCGGCTGTGAAACAGCCCCGAATCGCTGGTCACATTGAAAAGACCTTGCATGAAATTGATCCCCCAAGGGTTTCCGTCGGGATCGCCTTCGCGTATGAGTACCGGCACCCGGCGGTAGATGCCGAGGGTGATTTCGGCGTCGCGGCGGCTGCGGAACACCGGACAGGTGCCGGTGTTCGGGTTGAGCAGGGTGATCTCCTCGGGGCTGAGCGTGAAACGCACGTTCGGGCGTTGCAGGTCTGTTGGGTCATGGGCGAAGAACGCGAAGTCAGCCTCTGGTTCGCGAGCCTCGCGGCCGACCAGGGTGAGCAGGCAGAACTTGTAGCTGCGATGCACCCCTTCGAAGAGCGGTTTGGCATTTTCGAAGTCGTAGAGGCTGGCGATCGACCCGTTGACGACGAGGTCTTTGAAGAAGTATTGGGTGGTGGCGTCGGTTGCAATGCCGGTGGGCAAGATCATCCCGAAGCGGCCAGCAGCAGCCAGCAGGTCGCGCCCGGTCTCCGCGAACAACGGATCGGTCTTGATGCGGCCCCGCCCACACAATGGGTAACGGCCCGAGTTCGCTGCAAAATGCCGTATGCCGTCCACGCGACGCTTCTCGGTGAGGTATTCGCGACCTAGTGGCCGGTCGGTGGCGATGAGTTCGGCGATCAGTTTCTTGCGCTTAGCGCCAGCCGCCTTGGCGACGTCCGGATCTCGCGCCTCGAAGAACTCTTGCTCCTTGAGTTCGATGTGCTCCCAGGGTGGGTTTGCGATAACCACCGAGAACCCACCGGCCCAGCCTGTGGCCGGGTTCACCGAGTCTCCGGCCTCGGCCGTCACTGAAAACAGGTGTGGGAACTCCAGATGCCAGTGGAAGAATCGGTATTCGGCAGTCAGCCGCTGCACTTCAGCCTGTGATGCCTCACTGAGTTCACCGTTGCCGTCGAGCAGGGCGGCGATGGTGTGATGCGTCGGCGCAGTTGGTGCGCCAGGGGTTTTCGTCCAGACGAACGCCGCGCACCAGGCGTCGGCGGCCAGCTGTTGGCGCTGATAGTCCTCCGAGCGTGTGTAGCTGTTCCAGCGCTTTTGCTGTACGTGCACGTCGGCCAGCGACAGCGCCGGGGCCGAGACCACTTGCTGAACTTGCTCACCGAGTTTCTCGGTGGCTGCGGCCATGTCGATGTCGAACAAGCTGCCCTGGGCCTTGCGTTCGGCTTTGTTCTGTTTGGCCAGGGTGGCGGCGATCTTCTTGTCGTCGCCTTCGATCGGTTTGAATGCCTCGTCGGGTAGGCCGTCGCTGAGGAGTTTCGGGGTGGCGCCGACCAGGCCGTTGCCAACCTTGATCTGTGCGTCGAGGAATGCCAGCGGCATGCCGGCGTCGAGGGTTTCCATCCATAGCGACACCTTGGCCAGCTCGGCGGCCAGCGGGTTAACGTCGACACCGTAGATGCAACGGCCTACCACGTCGCGCATCGCGGTGCGCACCGCCTCAGGGGCAGGTTCAGGGTCACCGGTGCGGATGTGCGCAAGGCGTTTGGCGATGCGCCGGGCCGCGCCGACCAGGAAATGCCCACTGCCACATGCCGGGTCGCAGACCGTGATGCTCAGCAGTGCCTCTTGGGGGTCATCGGCTTTCTGGGCGTCGTCGAGGACCGGGTCCAGAGCGGTGTCCAGCAAGGATTCCACTAGCGAGGTCGGGGTGTAATACGTACCGGTGTCCTTTCGCTGGTTACCCGCCGACACCGTTAGCTGGTAGGTCTTAGTGGCCGGGTCCCAGGCGGGCACAAATTCCAGCAGCGCTTCGTAGATGCTGCCGAGCTCTTCGGCGCCGAGGTTGCGGTAGTCGACCACCCGCAGGATCTGCGAGCGGGGTTCGCGCACCAGCGACAGCGAGCGCACTGCCGATTGCAGTGCGTCGTTGGTGACTGCGCAGGTGGTCAGGAAATCCAGTTCCCCCGGCTCATACAGCCCACCGATACCCGGCAATCCGAGTTCCGGTTGCCCGTTTTCGTCGCCGAGGCCGCGCCACACCAGAGTCAGGGCCTGCCAGCGGTCGCTGTAGCGGCCGCCGCGGCGACGCCGGGAGATGCGCCGCAGTTTATCGGTGGAGAAGTAGTCCAGGTAGTGCTGCCGGGCGGTCGGGTCAGCGGTCGGGTCGAGCAAGGCGCCGCGGTCTTCGGCGACGAAGGTGAACAGCAGTCGGTAGACCACCCGCAGTAGGGCTTCGTGGATGTCGCTCACCGTCAGGGTGCCGTCGGCAAGCTGTTCGCGCAAGGTCGTGTTGTCTGGGTGGGTGAGGAATCCGGTCCCCAGGGTTAGCAGGGCATCGACGACGCCGTCGCGCAGCAGATTCAGCGCGCGGGAGCCGGTCTCGAGGGCATCTTGGCGCCACCGCTCCAGCCAGCAGGAGGTGGGCCCGATTTCGGGGTCACGGACTTCAAGGCGGGACTGCTGGCACAGCATGTACAGCAGCTGGAAGTCGGAAAACAGGTCGCCGTCGAAGATCGCTTCCAGATCGAATTCGATATAGGCCGAGCCGACCAGCGAGGTGGAGTCGCGTAGCAGTCGCAGCGTGGTGTCGTTAGCCAGCAGCGCCCACAGGTGCTCATCGGAGCGGTTGAGCAGTTCTTGCACCATCGACTGTGGGGAAGCCCCAGCCGCGCCGGCCATGCCCTTGGTGCGGGTATCCAGCGGCACCCGGCCCAGCAGGTGGATCGGCACCGGACCCCAGAGGTGCGAGATCGGGAAGGCATGCTCGCCCAATGTGATCCCGCCCTTGCCCGTGGTGGGCACCCGACCGTAGCCGAGCTGGTCGAGCAGCACCATCAGGAATCTTTCCCGGGTCAAGGCGGTGGCGGCGTCGGTGTCGGGCAGCGCACCTAGGGCTTCCCGGTAGGCGGTCCACGCCCCACGCAGATACGCCCACACCCGGTTGGCTGCGTCGGAGACCGATTCCCCCGCAGCCAGGTGATAATCCTTGGAAGTCAGGCCGTCAACGCCGGTGCGGGCAGCCAGCCGGCCCAGCAGATCGGCGGGCAGTAAGCCACCCTGGATGCGAACGCCGACGAATGTCGAAGCGTTGTAGCTCATTTGCCGCCTCCCACCGGGGGCACGAACACGAAAATGCCCAGCACATCAGCGCCGGGTTCAACTGTGACCTTCAAGCCGCGTACCACCTCGGCGGACGCCTGACGAACCCGACGATGCGCCGCCAACAACCGTTCTGCCAGCTGCTGACCGTGCTCGGCGAGGTGTCCATTGATGTCGGGCAGCCCGTCGAGGGCCCGGCTCAAAAACTGCTCCGCCTGCGGTGCGGGCACATTGCCAGAAGGTTGAGCTGCTAGCAGCGGGATGACCGCCTCTGGATCGAGCCAGTGCGCCTGAACCGGTGAGCCTTCAAACGCAAGGGTGGCGGCGTCTTCGGCGACGAGTTGTTTGGTCCCGGTGCGGGACGGCAGTTGAAAGTGGAATCGATAGCGCACCAACACCAGCGTGGTGCGGGTGGTCACCGCATTCGTGCGCACAACCGCGCAGCGCCGAGCGGGACGTTGTTCTTCAGGTAGGTTTGCATCCAGTGCGGATTCGAGCACGTAGTGAGCGAGCGCTTCCACGGAGGCGTCGGTGCGGTTGAGCACCGCCTCTCCGCGGCGCACTGGCAGGTCGGTGGCGAAGCGCAGTGGGTTGCTGCGGCCCGGTGGCAGTGAATCGCGCAAGCCGAGCGGCAGCGGTGTCAGGGTGGCAGTGAATCCGGTGTCGGCGGCCGTGACCGTGGAGCGCAGTGCACGCAGGGCCTGCTCGACGAAGTCGGCGACTTGGGTGTTCGTGCCCAGCGTTTCGCGGGTGTCCCGTAGTTCGGCGGAGACTTCCTCGGGTTTGATGCCGTGCTGGGCGTATTTGGTTTGGGCGATCTTCTCTCGTTCTGCCGCGGATTCCCACTGGCCATAGAGGGTGTCGCGTTGTTGTTGGACGTCGAGATCCAGGCTGAGCTGTTCGGCGTCCTTGCCGCGTAGCAGCAGGCCTTCCATCAGGGCCTGGACGACGGCATCCGTGTTGTCGGGCACCGGCACCGACACACCGGTAGCTTTGCGGATCGCCTGGTGTTTACGCAGCAGCACCTCAAGTACGACGCCGTCGATTTGGTTGTCGCTGCCGTAGAGCATCACGGTGCGAACTGTGTCGGCGGTCTGGCCGAACCGGTCAACGCGGCCTTCGCGCTGTTCGTGGCGGGTGGGGTTCCAAGCCAGGTCGTAGTGCAGCACCGCCTGGAAGTTCTCCTGCAGGTTCACCCCCTCCGAAAGGCAGTCGGTAGCCACCAGTACGTGTCGGCCTTCGATGGCAGCCAGCTCACCGATGCGGGCGATCCGCTCATCCGGTGGCAGGGTTCCGGTGACCGCCCGCACCGTCACGCCTCTACCCAAGGCGGCGGTGAGCTGTTCAGCCACGTAATCGGCGGTGTCGATGAAGCGGCAGAACACAATCGGGTCGCAGCCCAGCTCCAGTAGTTCCTGGACGATTTTGACCGCAGCGGCGATCTTCTTATCAGGTTTGCCTTCCAGCTTCTGTACGTCAGTGAGGAAGCCGCACAGCCGTCGCGCTTTCACGTTATTACTAGCGGCGTCAATATCGGCACCGGGGGTGGTGTCGGCGGCTTCGATCACCTCGTCCTCGGATTGGTCGAGTACGACGGCCCGGCCGATAGCGTCGGCTTCCTCCGGTGATGCGGCCGCCGCTGCGGCGGCACGCGTGCGCAGCGTTTGCGCCGCGGCTCGCGGGGAGGATGCCAAAGCTCGCAGCAGCGCCAGCGCCGACCACCAGTTGACCCGTCGGGCCAGCCCGCCGTCTTCGGTGCGGACAGTTTCGCGGGCGTAGTCAAGCACCTTGGTGAACAGCGCCTCATATTCACGGCTGAGCGTGTAGGGCACCTCGGTAGAGAGCCTGTCCTTGGGGAATGGGGTGTCTTCATCAAGGTAGCGGCGGATGTCAGCGCGACGGCGTTGCACGAAGTGTTTGGCCAGCAGTTCTCGGCCCTTGCGTTGTTCCAGGTCAACGGTCGCTAGGTCGGGGTCGAGAAGACCCAGTAGGTTGCGGAAGGTTTCCTCTTTGCCACTGTGCGGGGTGGCGCTGGCCAAAACAATGTGCCGGGAGGTGTCGGCGGCCAGCTCACGCAGCAGCTCGTAGCGTTGGGTGCGGCCGGTCCCGGTACTGGTGGAGTCGGCCACACAGGTGTGTACCTCGTCGACAATCACCAGATCCGGGCAGGTGCGCAGGAATTCGTAGCGCCGGCGGGCGCTCTTAATGAAGTCGGTGGACACCACCGTGACCGGGTAGCGCTCGAAGATCGACTCGGCCCCGATTCGTCCGCGTTCCAGCCGCCGCACTGTGGAGGGCCGAACTAGTTCGGATTCCAGCCCGAACTTGCTGCGCAGCTCGGATTGCCATTGTTCAGCCAGTGCCGGGCCGCAGAGCACTGCCAGTCCCCGGGCGTCGCCGGCCTTGAGCAGCTCGGTGGCCACCAGGCCGGCTTCGATGGTCTTGCCGATACCGACGTCGTCGGCGATCAGCAGCCGCACCACATTCTGGCGCAGCGCCATCATCAACGGAACCAGTTGGTAGGCGCGTGGCTCCACCGCGATCGATGCCAGGCTTCGGAATGGTCCTGCAGTGGAACGGAATCCGATCCGTAGCGCGCTGCGCAGCAGGGAGGCGCTCAGATGATCGCCCAGGTCATCAGCCGCCGGCGGGGGGAAGATGGCGGGGCTGACCCCCTCGCTGACCAGGACGCCTGCAATATCATCATCGATGCCGCCGATCGGGCGCAGCACTAGGAAATCGTCGGTGCTCTCGGGCAGTACCACCCATTCGCGGCCGCGCGCGGTCACCAGGTTGCCGGGGGCGAATCCCACTGCGCTACACCCTTCCTTCGCCGAATGCATAGGCGTGCTGTTGGATCTGGGCCAGCCAATCCTGACCCGGATGCAGACGAAGAACCGACCAGCCTGCATCCATGAGTCTGTCCTCGATCTCGTCGGCGCCGGCCAGCGGCTCTATCTCCACGAACACCGCCAGGCTGGAGCCGGCATTGCGGAACGCGAAATCCGCCCTGACGCCTGCGATCTGTTCGCCTACTCCGTCGGGCAGCGCGAATTCATGCTCGACCAGAAGATCGATGAAAGCGCGTTCCAGCTCCGACCCACACCGCGCACGAACCTGTTCGACAAGATCGCCACGTGACTGATCCTCCGTAACCGGTGTGGTGGTGGATGAGGCGAGTGCCAGCAGCAGATTCCGCACCGCGTGCCGGTCGATAGCGTCGTGCTCGTACTGGTTGGCATACGAGAGTAGGCAGTCGTAGCAGGCCTTTTCGCAGCGTTCCCGTGCACCCTCAGCCTTGCCGAGGTCGGCACCGTCAGGTGTGAAGTGGGTGATTTGCAAGGCTTGGCGAGCGGCGCGGGCCAGCGCGTCGGGTTCGGAGTGCAGCCGGCGCAGCACCCCGGCGCCGCCCTCGGCGGACTCAGTGAACAACATTCGTCCGCGCTCAGCATCATCAGGCAGCGCTTCGCTGGATAGCTCGGAGTCTTCCAGCTGGAACTCGGCTTCCATGCCTCGCTCCAACGCATAGCGCAGGCTGGTAGCGACTTGCTCAGAGACCGGCGCGGCTAGTCGCAGCAACAGGATGTTTCGGGTGTCCTGGACATACGGAATTACCTTGTGCTTAGTCGGCACATCGGCGGCATCGCCGAGCCCATCGTCTTGGGGAGTGGTGTCCTCGGCAGCTTTCTCACTGAGCCAGTCGCCCTTGACGGTGTCCAACCAGTAGCCAAGCTCGTTGGGATTCTTACGCCGCCGGCGCCCCACGTTGGTGACCCGCACTGTCGCGGTGTCACCGTAGCTCAGCGCCGCCACCTCGTTGCCGTCTGCCAACGACGCTGTTGCATCCAGCCGGCCTTGACGTGGCCCGTGCTGACTGAACCGGTAGGAGGTGCGCAGCTCGAACCCGGCCCGTCGGCGCTCTTCCTCGTCGCTGGAGATGCGTTCGCGACGACGCGTAAACACAGTCTGCATCCGCATCAGACCGTGCTGCGGATGCCCCAGCGCCACACCACAGTTCTCGCACACATCTAGGCCTGCGCGGCGCACATGGTGGTAGGCGCAAGATTCGCAGCGGTATACATCCTGTAGTTCCACGGTGCCAATACCGCCCGAGGTCATCGGCACCTGGATGCGTTTGACCTCGTAACGGGCACCCTCGTGGTAGATGATCGCGCCGGGTCCGAACTCACTGACCGCCAGGAAGCGCGGCCGTTGCAGATAGTCGCCGCCTTCGCGGCGTCCGGCACTTTGGCGTGCCCCGGGGATATAGGCGGCCAGCGGCAGCCGCGGGAAGTTATAGCCGGGCAGGAAACCTTCCGAGGCGAAATAGCGGTAGGTGTAAAAATCCGAGAACGCCTGGTCTGTATCCTCGTTGCGCAGCAGCCTCAGCTGCCCTTCGGCATCGCGACGGCGGGCTTCTGCAGCATCCCGCGTCCGTTTGGGCACCGTGGGGTCCAAGATGATCCGGTTCTGCTCCTTCTGATCATCCAGCGCTGCCCGATACAACTCCCGCCACCGCTCGCAGGCCCGGTTGAACTGGCTTTCGGCGTTGGCGATCACGGATTGCGCCCATCCGTCGTACCACCATGCCGTGCGCTCCAAGTCCGCGGCGAACGGCGCCATTAGCTCAGCGGCACGATCGTTGGCCCGCCGCACCGCATCCGAATCGGCGAGAGCGCGCTGCAGGTCCGCCGACAGCGGCATATCCGGAACGTCAACGTCGAGCAGTTGCGGCAACCGGGTGTGCAGACTCGCACGAGTCTCGGCCAGCCACAGGGCATGCAGATGGGAGGCCAGTAGCGCCTCATTGGTGAGGTCCAAGCGTGGTGCGGCCACCGAGCCAGCGACCATGTCCTCCGAGCGCCGGAAGTAGTACTGGTCATGGGCATTGCCGGTAGCGCAGTAGGTAGTAACCAGTGCGGGCTGCCCCGATCTGCCCGCGCGTCCGCTGCGCTGAGCGTAGTTGGCCGGGGTCGGCGGCACGTTGCGCATCATCACCGCGTTGAGGCTGGCGATGTCGACACCGAGCTCCATGGTCGGCGAGCAATACATCAGCTTGAGATCGCCCTTGCGGAATTGTTTTTCGCGTTCCTCACGGTCGGCGGCAGATACCTGCGTGGTGTGTTCCCGCGCGTGCATGCCGCCGAGGTCGGCCGCGGTGTTGCGGTACAGGTCGAGGAAAAAGGGGTTGACCCTAGTCCCCTGGTCCGGGTCGAATCCGCGTCGCAACGGATCCGGCGCGCCGTGTCGTCCGTCGCCGGCCTTCCAGATCACCGCGGAGGCTTTGAGCCGGTAGTTGATGCCGGTGGCCCCCGGCAGATCCACAGTCGTCAGCAACCCTGCGCCATCGAGGGTGGCCAGCAGGTCTTCGATGACCTTCTGTGCGTCCGCAACGTCGAGTTGATCACCCTCGAGTGTCATGCCGCTGCGTTCGCGGATGTAGCGTCCCACCGCCGATCGCCCGGTCATTCGGAAATCGTTGCGCAGCGTGCCCTTCTGCCCGGAGATGGTCGATACCGTGCCGGGTTGGGGCCGAGGCTCGTACGGGGGGATCGCCCACAGCCCGGCCAGGTGCTGATCAGACCGCCGTTTGATCCGATCGAAGCCATCGTCGGTCAGACATTCGACATCGACGGCGAGTTCGCGGCGGAACTCATCAAGCACGATTCGGCACAGCTCTTCTCGCTGCCCTGCTTTTGCATCGCGTAACGGTAGGTACGTCTTGTCCCATAGCCCGGCGTCGGCGGCGATCTCAGTCAGCGATTCGTACCCGATTCGCAGCAGCCCGGTCTGTTCCAGGTTCGGCATCGTCACCCGCCAGCCACGCTGCAGGTCGGCATACAGTCGATATTCGATGAACTCCTTGAACGCCTGCTCTGCTGCGGTCCGCGCCCCATATACGGCGTCCGGGTTGGCGGCATAGTCAGCGAATGGCAGGCCGAGAGTCGCCACCGCTCGTTCAGCGACATCGTCGTGGCGCAGGGCGCCCTGCTGCACCGCCCGGTGCAGCGCCCCGCGCAGCTGAGTCATCTGCACGAAATCGTTGAAGTGGCCAGTCTGCAGGCTCGCGTCCTGGCGGTTGTCAACGAACGTCAGAAGCTTGCGCGACTCGCGGCCGAGCTCGGATTCGGGGACACGGTCCAGCGACCGCACGATCGAAGTGCTCAACACCGACACGGCCGAGCTGCGCCCTTCTACGTCCAGGGTGGCCAGCTTGGCGAAGTCGCTGCCGCGTGCCTGTTCGTAGGAGACCTTGCAGCGCAAGCAGAACCGGAACGGCGCCGGAACAAAAGCCGCTTCGACACCGCCGGCGGTGGCCTCGTTGCCACCCACATCTACCCGGATGCGCCGTGGCAAATACTGCTTACGGCGGTCGATGATCTCGCCGTCCATCAGCCAGGAATCCGGCAGCCGCCCCTCCAGTAGCGGATCGACCGGCCACGGCTGATCGGTGGAGATGTAGAGGTAGCCGTTCGCCTGGTCACCACCACTGGCGTCGCGGTCCCGCCGCGACCGGTAGACCGCTTTGCTGCCGAGCGTGGAGCGGGCTACCACGAGATATTCCTGCCCGCACTCGCGGCAGAAAGCTAGCGGGATCAACAGCTGATCCGGATGATCCGGGACCGTCACCTGGTACTGCGAGGTGATATGGCGCCGCTGTTCCTGCTCGATCGACACATAAACCGTGTCGCCCTTGGACAAGAACTGATGAAGCCGGAACGCGAATAACGGCCGGCGGGTCGTCGGATGCGCAACAGCTGACCCGGCCAACAATGTCGCCCGGATAGCCTGTTCGCACTCATCGACGGTACGGCCGGTCTGATCGGCCAGGCGCGCGGCCGAATCATGCACCCGAGCCGGCCGCTGCCGAATCACCTGCCCAGACTGCGGTTCGGTGGTCAACCCGAACGTAGTCTCGATCCACGTCGCCAGCGGTGACGCCGCGAGCAGCTCGTAGCCGCCGGCCGCACCGCCCTGGCGCACGTCGCGGATCAGCCCGTTGACGTCGCAGGGATCGCCGACGGTGGCCCGGTCCAGTGTTTCCCCTATCACCCGGTCCGCGGTGACCTCGGTCCCAAACAACGCGGTGGCGACCTCGGCGACTACCCGCCGCTGGTCTCCCAGCGTGCCACCGCTGGCCATCGTCGCCGACGTACCAATGCACTGCAGTTGGGGCGATTGGCAAGCCCCCCGCACCCGCCGCACCAGCATTGCGACGTCGGCGCCCTGACGCCCACGATAGGTATGCAGCTCGTCGAGGACCAGGAACGGCAAACCCTCCGCCGCACCCACCAACCGGCGGCGCTCCTCGGGACGGGTGAGCATTAACTCCAGCATCACGTAGTTGGTGAGCAAAATGTCAGGGGGATTGCGCAGGATCTCGTCGCGTCGCTCTTCTTTCTCCTGGCCGGTGTAGCGGGCGAACGTCACCGGCTCGTTGCCCTCGCCGTAGCCGTAGCGCAGGAATTTCTCCAACTCGCCGACCTGGCTGTTGGCCAGCGCATTCATTGGGTAGACGATGATCGCCTTCACCCCGGGCCGACGCGGTTCCTGACGGAGGACGTAGTCGACGATCGGGATTATGTAGGCCAACGACTTGCCCGATCCCGTTCCCGTCGTCAGCACATAGCTCTTGCCGGACTGCGCCGCCTGGATCGCTTCCCGCTGGTGGCGGTGCAGCGTGATCGGCTTGGTGCCGGCGTCTTCCACGTCCCGCTTGGGGCGGAATATCTTCGCGCACTCCGGGTGAAGCAGGTTCTCGGAGACCAGCTCGTCGATGGACCCGCCGGAAGCGAACATCGGGTTCAGCGACAACCACGGCTCAGGCCACTGCGTCTGCTTGGCCAACTCGTCGTGGATGTGTTGACTGATCCGTGGCTCACGCGGCTCGATCACACTGGTGGTGAATAGTCGATAGTCGTCAATGAGCTCTCGGTGTACTTGGAAAATATCCATTGCAGTTATATGCCGATCAAATGTCGAAGGTCAGGCAACAGCACGGGAGTCGCTGCCGCCACATGATGAACGTTAACCGGCGATATAACCGCACGGCATCGGTTGTGGTATTTCACCGCCGCCGCAAAGCATCTGGCAACAGCTTCGAATGCACCACCACCAGCTCCCGGTTCGGTCTCGTCAGCGCGGTGTACAGCGGCCCTTGATGTCCGCGATTCTGTTTGAAGTCCGCCGGCTCCACCACGACAACCGCATCGAACTCGATGCCGCGAGCCGAATCCGGGTCAAGGACGTTGACTTCCCGGCCGCCTTTCTCCCACGGGCTCAAGTCGTGCATAGATCCGACCCACCCGCTCACCCGAAGACTCTTCCTCACCGCGGCAGTGTCGGGGCCGACCACGGCGACCGTACCCAGTGGGTAGGCAGTCAGCAGCCGCTCCACCTGCGCGGCGACCGCGTCGCCGACCTCCGCCGGCCGTACCTTAGTCAGAACCGGGTCCGGGCCCTGCTGTTGGAAGGCATTGATCGTGCGCTGACTCGCGGGGAGCAGCCGGGTGGCGAACTCCAAAATCGGCCGCGTGGAACGGTATCCGATGGCCAACTCGAAGATCGCCGTGTCTTCTTCGATCGCGATCAAGTCCAGGATCTCAGGCCAATTCGCCGGAGTGTGGTCCGACCGGCGCTGGTTGAGATCTCCCAGCACCGTCCAGCGATCCTCGATGTTGATCTCGTCGAGCAGCAGCCAGCCGAGCGGAGTTACGTCCTGTGCTTCGTCGATGATGATGTGGGTGATACCAGCGAGGCCGGCCGGCGGACTCACCTCCCACTGGATGTAGGCGAGCAGCGGCGAATGGGCCTGAAGCGTCCGCGCATGCCGGTACTCGGGCAGAGCGCTCAAATAGGTGCTCCACTGCGGGTCGGACGTGACCACTGCGCTGTTGGCGCGCATGTATTCGTAGACCTGCTCGGCTGACAGTGCGGCACCGCCATTGGCCGTTCGAATGTGCCGGATGGCACGCCGCAGCAAGCGCACAAGTTTCCAGTCGGCGTCCTGCGATGTCGGCGAGATCTCGCCTTTCGCCGGGTACTTCAGCCCGAGAATTTGCTGCCACAGCTCCGGCAACGAGAGCACCCGCAACTGTGCGGAGTTGCTGGCTAAGCGGTTGATGACGCCGAGGACGTGTTTGGAGTACCCCGCAGTCGGCCCGATCAGCAGCACGTTGCCGGCAGACCTGTCCGCGGATGGAGTTTCCTCGTTGACCAGGTATGCGGCACGGTGCGACGCAATGATCGTCTTCCCAGTGCCAGGTTTTCCCTCGATAATCATGCTGTCGCACGCCGGCATCGTCACCAGCGCGTACTGGTCCGGCTGCAGTGTGGCCAGAACCGAATCCAGTCGTTTTGTGCGCGGAGCCTGCAACTGGGCCCGCAACGCTTCTTCCGCACGGATCCCGGCAGGTGGGTGATCGGAGTGATGGTGTCCCTGGCGCGCAGCTGCCGAGAGCCCTTCGGCGACTGGGTCTGACGGCTTCGGCACATCAGGTTGCGGCCGTTTGGGCTTAGTCGGCGGGATAGGGATCGCCAGCCCACGCTTGCGGAATGGGCGCTCAGGCGCGTCGGCGCGGACAGTCTCGTCGCTGAAGTCCACGATCCGGCCGTTGCGTCGCACCATGGTGCGGACCACAGCAACCTCGTCGCAAAGCTTGTGATGTCTGGTGCCGCGGTAGAACGTGCAGGCGATCGGTGCAGTCCAGCTGAACACTTCGATACCGTCGAGTTCGGCGTGTTTCTCGCCGATATAGAAATCGGAACGGCCGTCGACCCATTCGTGGGGAGCAACGAGTGCCACTCGACCGATGAGTTCTCCGGTCGGCACCTCACGCGCTGCAGGCAACCCAGTACGAGTCCACAGACTGTTCCTCGGTCCCTGATACGCCGAGGCTTGACTGGCCTTCTCCCGCAGAGTCTTGGCGTACCGCTTCTCTGCCGTCCGTTCGTCTTCGAGGTCGAGGTCTTTGCGTGTTGTGCTCACTGATCCCTCCGTCGCGCCGCTATTTCGATGACACAGGCCGCGAGCGGCTCGAGTCGGATCTCGGGTTGGACCTCTCGCTGCAGCTCGGCGGACAGCGCCGCGAAGCGTTGCTCGGCGCGACGCCGCTGACTGTCGAACAATGCGATAGCGCGCTCGCTCCGCCCACGTGCTCGCGCGGTGGCGATGCGGTTGTCGATCGTCGCGACCTTGCGCTGGTGCTGTTCCTTCAAGGTGATCGTTCGAGCCTCTTGCAGCGCCGCGAACTGGTGGTCTCGCCTAGCTTGCTCGCTCTGGTGACGATCATGCAGTTGGTTCTGTGCACGATCCGCCAGCCTTTCCAGACGATCGATGGACCGCAACGGAGCATCCTCAAGGTCGCCCTCGGCGAGGGCTGCCAGTAGGGCGTTCGCCGGCCCGTCGCCGGCGTCAAGTCCGGACTCAGTCACCGCAGCGCCCCAGATTTCATCCCCACCGCGCGACGCTGAGACAGCCTTGGCCATGACCACAACGTAAACACCCGGTACGACATCTTCGGCCTTCGCCGGGATCCGCAAGGATGCGAAACGCGCCTGACGGTGGCCTGGGACCTCGGCCGCTGCCATTGCGAGCGGACTAGTCGCGGTGAGCAACTTGCCACCACCGGTACGAGCCAGCTCCTGATCGAGGACCAGCGAAATGGGCATCTCACTGCGCAGTTGTGCTGTGATGCCACTGGTTTCGGAGCGGCTGCGTTGGCCAGCTTTGGCGAGCTCCTCAACACGGCCGGCCATCACCGGATTTCCGTGCAGCTCAGCGGTCCGCCGGTCCTTGTCGAACCGGATTCCCGGCGCGCCGTCGACACGCGCCCAGTCGTCGAGCAGTTGGGCGAGCTCGAGCTGCCCGATATAGCGCCCAGTACGCATGAGATCGTCTTCGAGTCCGGCAACATCGACGTCATTACTGACCAGTAGTGCGCTGGAGGCATCCGAGACGTCCTGCAATCCGGCGCGTTGCTCCTCGATTGCCGTCTCGACCTCATGCATCTTCTGCTCGCGCTGTTCGGGTGTCAATGAGAAGTTGAAGCCAATCTCCAATGCCCGCGGCGCATTTGCGGCGATGATCGGCTCGAGTGCCCCGATCGACGATTCGAAGATCCCGATTCGGTCCAGCAGCCGAGACAGGATACGTTCGTCGATGGTCGCCTCGTTGACGAAGTTCACCACCAGCATGGCCTCTTCAACTTGCCCGATTCGATCAATCCGGCCGATCCGCTGTTCGATCTCCATCGGGTTCCACGGAAGGTCGTAGTTGACCACAGCGGAGCAGAATTCGAAGTCGAGACCTTCGCTAGCAACCCGGTTGGCGAGGACGAAGTCATGTGCGCCGGCGCGGAACTCTCCCATGATGCGGCGGCGTTGCTCCCGATTCACTCCGCCGTGCATAACCTCGACCCGGAACTCGGCCTCAAGGCGCTGCTTGAGATAAGCCAGAGTCGGCCGCGAATGAGTGAACACCAGCGCGCGCCGGCCCTGCTGATGCAGCGTACGCAGCACCTCGTACAGGTCATCGAACTTGGTGTCGACGTCAGCGGGTAGACGTTTCGCGGCCGCTATCAGTCCGGCGTGGGGTTCGAGTCGGACCACGGGTGCATCGGAGTCGGCATCGGTGATGTCACCGAATGCCTTCGGCTCCAGTACGGCACGCCGTGCCATGGGCAGACACGCGCTGGCGAGTCGCAGCGGCATCTGCATCGCGAAGTGTAGTGGCCGTCCCATTGCTTTCGCCCGATTCCTACACCACTGGAGGTATTCGTCGTAAAAGTCGGCTTCGGCCTGAGTCCAGACGACTTCGTGTCGGTCCAAGGTCCGTTTGGACTTGCGGTCGTCGACTTCAACTTTTTTGGTACGGGTGATCACCGTCGAGAGTGTGTTGAGGTCGGCCAGGTAGCGTTTGGCCTCCACGATGTCGCGTGGCGCCAAGTCACCCTTGGCGAGGACCTCTTTCAAAAGCGCGAAGTCCGGGCGTTGCATCAGCGGCGCGCCAAGCGCGGTCACCTTGAGCTCATCAAGCCGGGTGCTCAGTTCGCGGCCGTTGACACCCTTCTCGACCAGGCGTGCCGCGACAGCGTTGATGATGCGGTTGGGTTCCAGACGTAGCTCCAGGTCGCGGATGTCGCCGTAGTCCCCGGGAGCGAGCAGCTCAAGCAGGTTCAGCAGGTCATCCTGACGTAGGTTAATCGGTGTTGCGGTGAGGAAAACCAGATTGTCCGCCCAGTCGGTGAGCCGTGTGCCCAGCGCATAGCTCTTGGTGTCCTGGTTGCGCATGGAGTGCGCCTCATCGACGATGACTAGGTCGAATTCCGGTGGCAGATCATCGAGTTCATCCATGCCCTCCCAGGACCTCAAGCGCTCAATGCTGCAGATACACGCCTGCCGGCGCGGCAGGCGGTTCTGACGGTGCTTCTCCAAGAACGTCCGCAGGGTGGCGGTGTCGAGTTCAACCAGGTCGAACTCGAAGCGGTCGTCCATCTCCTCTTTCCACTTGCCGACCAGGCCGGCGGGACACACGATCAGCACGCGATCGGCCTCCCGACGTGCCTCCAACTCGGTCCAGATCAGGCCTGCCTCGATGGTCTTGCCGAGGCCTACTTCATCGGCGATCAGGATGCGGGCCTTACCGGTTTGCAGCAGCTTCAAGACCGGTTTGAACTGGTATGGACGAAAGGTGGTGCGGGTCGCGCGGAACGAGAACAGGGTGTTGGCGAACTTGCTCTGCAACTTCGCCCGCGTCAAGGTGGCACCGAAACGGCGCGCTGGCGTCGGCTCTCGCGTTACCCACGCTCGAGGATCGTCGAGCTCCGGTCGGGGCTTGAGCGAGGATTCGATGACGCTCTGCTGGTGGCCCTCAACGATCACCGTGTACGACCACTGCCCCGACCTACCGCCGAGATACACGCGGTCGCGGATTACGACGTCTACGTCGCCGGGGTGGGTCACTGCGGCTTCGTTGAGCTCAAACCGTGGTGTGGGTACTGCGTGACCGTCGAGCCAAAACTTCTCCGCCCACGCGAACGCCGCCATTAGCGGGTGATCGTCGCTGAGTTGGTCGAGCGGTGCGACCGTCGCGTCCCCCGGCGGTCCACCGAGTGCCACCTGAAGGATCAGCGCTCCACCATCGAGTCCTTGAAACCAGTACAGCCCTTCGGGTAGTTCCGCTTCGGACTGTCCGAGCACCCGGCACTCATTGACATGCGAAGCAAGGGCACGAACCGGGCCGTCGAGTACTAGCGCCCGCACGAACTCGCCGCGATCAAGGGCGATACTGAGATGTTCCGGATCTGGGTGGTAACCGAATGACGGGACGGGTCCCGTAGCCGATGGATCCATCGACGCCATTGTCGGAAAACCCCTTCTCGCCAAGTGGAGACATTGCAACCAGTGCGGACAATCGTTCGCCGAACGGTCACGCTTGAGCATACTTACGTACCACGTCGCGGGTCAGACGTTGGAGAACTCCTTGGGACCTTTCAATATCACCTCCCCGTGACGTATCCCACTGCCCCTGTTCATCCCCACGTAACCTCTTCGCCAGCAAACCCGCAAAAAAACGTCGGTAGCGTTGTTCGGGTGGACGCCATTCGACGACTCCCACCCAAGACCCTGCTCAAGCGCCTGGCCATCGTGGTCGGCGCGCTCACAGTCCTGGCCGGCATCTTCTGGGCCACCCGCGCACAGCCGGTCCGGCAGTTGATCCCGCTACCCCCGGCCCAGGCGATCGGTCCCGGCGTCGGCATCAATGTGTCCGGCACCGGACGCTCGGAATCCACCAGCTGCACCGCGGGATTTCTGGTCCGCACCAACACGGGGCAGCCGGGCCTGTTGTCCGCGGGGCATTGCAACAAGCCGGGCGGGTCTGGCGAGGTGGCCATCCACCACGGCGCCCTCTACCCCACCGTCGGCGGGTTCACCCAGAGCGTCTACGACGGCGACCGCTGGGGAGATTCCAACATCGGGCTCGTCGTCCTGGACCGCCACGAGAAGTTCCCACTGTCCGCCGAAGTCGACGGTCGCCCGGTGACCGGGGTGGCCGACAGCGTCGAGATCGGCGACGAGCTCTGCCATCTGGGGGTGCGCAGCGGTGAGCCGATGTGCGGCACGGTGATCGCCGGCGAGAGGGACTCGGTGCGCTTCACCGCGGCCGGTACCTGCGGCGATGCCGGTGGCCCGGCGTACCGCGTGCGGCCCGACGGCACCGCCGAAGCGGTCGGCATCTTAAGCGTGGTGTCCGACGGGAAAGATCCCGAGGCGGTGTGCACCGGCCCGCAGGAGTCCTCGGTCGCCCAGTTGATCAAGCCGTGGCTGCAGGCCTGGGACCTGACGCTGGTCACCAGTACGTCGTAAAAACCAGCACTCCCTTCCGCTGCCGCCTCACGCGGACCAGACTGAACGAACGGGCCACGGCCGGTTTCGGGGGGATCCGAAGTGAACCGGCCAGGCCGCCGCAGCGTGTCACTCGGGGAGGCCGGTGCATGGACAGTGGAAAGCCCGCGGCAGATCGCGAGACGATGGCGGGCGCGCCCCGTCACCTGGCTCCCGGCCGGGCCGCCGTGGCCGCCGCACTGACTCAGCTCCCCGTTGAACAGCGGGACCTGCTACGCCGTGCCTACTACGACGGCTGGAGCACCCAGCAGATCGCAGCCGATCTGGAAATGGCGGAAGTCAGCGTGAAAACACAACTGCACTACGCGCTGCGGGCCCTGCAACAGGGCCTGCAATCGGTGAGAACACTGCCATGACGACCTCGCACCGCGAGTACGCCACATGGGACGCCGCCTACGTGCTGGGATCCCTGTCGGCATCGGAGCACCTCGAGTTCGAGACCCACCTGGACCACTGCGGGCTGTGCCAAGACGCCGTCGCCGAGTTGTCCGAGACAGTGGTGGCGCTGTCACTACTGGATCGCAGCGACTTCCCGGTCGAGCTACCCCGCGCGACCGTCGCCCCCGAACTCCACGGCGGCGCCCGGAAGGTCCACGGCGGCAGCGCGGAGCTGTCGGCGCCCAGCGCCCCGGTGGCGGTCTTGCAGCCACCGGAGACCGTCTTCTCGGTGTTTCGCCCCGGCAACTACGCGCCGGTCGCCGACGAGCTCACCGCGTTCGACCTGCCGATTCAGGGCAGCATTCCGCCGGAGCTGAACGGCTGGTACCTGCGCAACGGGCCCAACCCTCGCGCGGCGGGCGGGCACTGGTGCACCGGCGACGGCATGGTGCACGGCGTCCGGCTGCACCAGGGCCGGGCGGCCTGGTACCGCAACCGCTGGGTGCGCACCGAGAGCTTCGATCAGCCGCTGCCGCTGCTCAACCCCGATGGCAGCCGCAACCTGCACGCCAGCGCCGCCAACACCCATGTGATCCAGCACGCCGGCAAGACCCTGGCGTTGATGGATGCCTCCCTGCCCTACGAGATCAGTCACGAACTCGACACCCTGGGCACCTACGACTTCGCAGGAAAGCTCGTCGACTCGATGGCCCCCCACCCCAAGGTGTGTCCCAAGACGGGCGAGCTGCATTTCTTCGGCTACGGCGACTTCGCCCGCTCACAGATCACTTATTACCGTGCCGGCGCCGACGGCACCGTGACGATCCGGCGACCGATCGACCTCCCCGCGATGACGCTGATGCACGAATTCGCTCTGACCGCAGACCATGTCGTTTTCCTGGACCTGCCCGTGGTGTTCAACCCGCGGGTGGCCCTGACCGGGCCGGTCGACCGTGACCCGCCCTACCGCTGGGATGACGGTTACGGCGCCCGCCTGGGCGTGCTGCGCCGCGATGACCCCTTCGGGCCGATCCGTTGGCTCGACATCGAACCGTGTTACGTCTTCCACATCGCCAATGCGTTCGACGTGTCCTCACCCCAGGGCGACGCGATAGTGATGCAGGTGGTCCGCTACCCCGAGATCTGGCGCGACAACAGCGATTTCGAGACCACCGCCGCTTTGTGGCGCTGGACCATCGATCTGGCAGCCGGGGTGGTGCGCGAGGTTCAGCTCGACGATCGTGACATCGAGTTTCCCCGCGTCGATGACCGGCGGGTGGGCACCGAGGCCCGCTACGCCGTCACCGTCGGCACCGAGGGCCTGGTCCGCTACGACCTGGCGCGTGACAGCGCCCAGGTGTACCGGTTCGGTGTCAACGGCACAGCGGGCGCCCCCGATGAGGCGGTGTTCGCCCCGGCTCCGGGGCACACCGATGAATCGGCGGGCTGGTATCTGAGCTACGTCTACAGTCCGGTCCGCCAGAGCAGCGAACTGGTGATCATCAGCGCATCGGAGTTCGACGCCGAACCGGTCGCCCGGGTGCAGCTGCCCCGGCGAGTTCCGCACGGCTTTCACGGGAGCTGGATTCCCGACTGAGCCGTCGGGGTATCCGGAACGAGCATGAACCCATCGCCCACCTACGTCGTATCACTAGGCAGGAGGTGATCAGCTTGCCTCGTATCGGCATCCCGCCCGACCACGAAGCCGCGCTGATGAAAGCGCTGTATGACGAACACGCCGCCGTGCTGTGGCGCTACGCCATGCGCCTGACCGGCGACGCCAGCCGAGCCGAAGACGTGGTTCAATAGACGCTGCTGCGTGCCTGGCAGCACCCCGAAGTGATCGACGACACCGAACGCTCCCCGCGGGCCTGGCTGTGCACGGTGGCGCGCAACATGATCATCGACGAACGGCGCAGTCCCAAGTTCCGCAACGTCGTCGCCTCGCTCGACGAGACAACCGCGCCCGAGCAGCCCACCCGCGACGAGGTGGACACCGCGCTGGACCGGATGCTGATCGCCGACGCCATGGCCAACTTGTCACCGGAGCATCGCGCGGTGATCGAACGGTCCTACTACCGTGGCTGGACCACGGCACAGACCGCGCACGACCTGGGAATCGCGGAGGGAACGGTGAAATCACGCCTGCACTACGCGGTGCGGGCTCTACGCCTGGCTCTGCAGGAGATGGGGGTGACACGATGATGTTGCCGCGAGACGCCGGCCCCACCTGGGGGCCGGACGACGACCAGCATCCCTACGCCATGTGGGATGCCGCCTACGTGCTCGGCTCCCTGTCTGCGGCCGATCGCCGCGAATTCGAGGGCCACCTGGCCGGCTGCCCGCAATGCCGGGATGCCGTCACCGAGATCAGTGGTGTGCCCGCGCTGCTGTCACAGATCGACAGCGACACTGTGGCCGCGATCAACGAGGCCGACCCGCCGCCGCAGCCCCCGACCAGCCTGCTTCCGGCCCTGTTGACCGAGGTGCATCGGCGACGCCGGCGGACCCGGATGGTTACCTGGACGGCGTCGGCCGCGGCGGCCGCCGTGCTCGGGATCGGTGTCCTGATCGGCATCGGCTCCTCACCTGCGCGATCCCCGCACCACGAGGCGGTACCGATGGCGCAGGTCGGCACCACCGCGCTGGCCTCCACGGTCGCGGTCAGCAGCCAGTCCTGGGGCAGTCACATCGACTTGAGTTGCGTCTGCCTGGCGCCGGTCAACGCCCACCACGACACGCTGGCACTGGTGGTCGTGGGCCGCGACGGCAGCCAGACCCGGCTGGCGACCTGGGTCGCCGAACCCGGACACACCGCGACACCGGCAGCCAGCATCTCGACACCGGCGGATCAGATCGCCTCGGTCCAGGTGGTCTCGGCCGTCAACGGCCAGGTTCTGCTGGAGCACACGCTCTAGCGCCCCAGCCTGAACCAACGCCGGACGCACACCGTGTCACAGGCATCGTCGGGAGTTAGGTGGGGGTAGATGTCCAGGATCGTTTCCGTGGTCGATTTCATCATCGCCCAGCTGGCGGCGCAGGGGGTCGGTCACATCTTCGGGGTCGACGGCGCGAATATCGAAGATCTTTACGACGCAGCGTATTTCCACCCCGAGACCACAGCGGTACTGGCCAAACATGAATTCTCGGCCGCCACCATGGCCGACGGCTACAGCCGCAGCGGTGCGGGGCTGGGCGTGGTGGCAGCCACTTCGGGCGGCGGCGCACTGAACTTGGTTGCCGGACTCGGCGAATCGTTCGCCAGCAGAGTCCCGGTGCTGGCGCTGGTGGGTCAGGCACCGAGCACCTTGGACGGCCGCGGCAGCTTCCAGGACACCAGCGGCCGCAACGGCGCTCTCGACGCTGCGGCCCTGTTCTCAGCGGTGTCGGTGTTCTGCGAACGGGTGCTCGCCCCCGAGGACATCGTGGCCGCCCTGCCCCGGGCAATCGCCGCTGCACGCACCGGTGGCCCCGCAGTGCTTCTGCTGCCCAAGGACGTTCAGCGCGGCAGTGTCGCCACCGGGCCGAGTACCCACAACGGCGTAGCCGGATCTGATCAACCCCAGATCAGCGACCCGCATCCGATAGTGCAGGCACTGCGCCAGGCCCACGGACCGGTCACGATCATCGCCGGTGAGCAGGTGGCCCGCGACGACGCCCGCACCGAGCTTGAGGAGCTGCGGGCTCTGCTGCGTGCCCGGGTGGTGTGTGTGCCCGACGCCAAGGATGTCTCTGGCACATCGGGGTTGGGGGCGTCGTCGGCATTGGGGGTGGCCGGCATCATGGGCCACCCCTCAGCCGCCGAGACACTGGCCACCAGCGCGGTGTGCCTGGTGGTGGGCACCCGGCTGTCGTTGACCGCCCGCGCCGGCCTCGATGAGGCCCTGAGCGCGGTCCGCACCGTGTCGATAGGTTCGGCACCCCCCTACGTGGCGTGCACGCACGTGCACACCGCGGATCTGCTTCAGTCGCTGCGCGCCCTGCGCCGGGAACTCTCCGGTGCTGGGCGCCCCCGGTGGCTGCGGGTCCCCGAGACCATGCCGCACACGGAGCTGAAGCCGCCCGCCCACACCGGCCCGGGCGTGCGCTATCGCGACGCGATGGCAGAGCTCGACCGGGCCTTGCCCGCCGAGGTCGACATCGTCGTCGATGCGGGCAACACCGGCGCGGCGGCCATTCACTACCTACCACCGCGCAACGGAGGCCGCTTCCTGGTGGCCCTGGGGATGGGCGGCATGGGATACAGCTTCGGTGCCGGCATCGGCATGGCCCTGGGCCGCGGGCGGCGCACCGTGGTGATCGCCGGCGACGGCTCATTCTTCATGCACGGCATGGAGATCCACACCGCCGTGCAGTACCGGCTCCCCATGGTGTTCATCCTGATGAACAACAACGCGCACGCCATGTGCGTCACCCGTGAGCAACTGTTCTACGAGGGCTTCTACAGCTACAACCGCTTTACTCCCAGCCACCTCGGCGCCGGGCTGGCCGCGATGTTCCCGGGCCTGCACGCGATCGATGTGGATACCGACGACGCATTGAGCGCCGCCCTGGCAACCGCGCTCGAGAACGACGGACCCTCGGTGATCAGCATCGAATGCTCCGCCGACGAGATACCGCCGTTCGCACCGTTCCTGTCCGACACCGATTCACCCAAAGCCACTGCCCCCGATGGGCATCACGACCAAGAACCCACCCACAAGGAGGATCATGTCGATGTCGCTGCCAGCCCTCGCTGATATCAACGACCACACCGGTACGTCCGGGTCCCTGGACGGATTGATCCGCGTCGAGACCAGCCCGCGCGAGGTCGCCACGCCGATCATCATGGAGATGATGCGCTCGGTCTACCCCCACGATGTGGTCTTCGGCGACTACTGCACCGTCAACGACTACATCGACTGCCCGCCCGACGAACTGTTCGACTACCTCTCGGACACCCGTAGCCTGGAGGAGTGGACTTACAGCCTGCGCGGCTTCACTCCCACCGAGCAAGAGGGCCTCTGGCTGGCCTATGACCGGTTGGGTTCGGAGACCAAGATCTACACCCGCACCGAGTTCAATCGGGAAGCCCGCACCGTCGACTATCACTGCGCCTGGGATCAGCCCGACCACTTGTGGATGATCTATCTGATCCGGGTGGTCGACGCGCAGCTGGTCTTCGACAAGCCCGGATCGGTTGTGCTGTGGACCAATTGCCACCACCCGTTCTATGACGAGAACCCCTACCCGCAGACCGCGCCGCCCGAGCGCCCGGTATGGGTGGGCGACTTCTGGGACATGTTCGGCGCCGGACACCTGCTGGAGCTGAAGAACCTCAAGGCGATTGCGGAGTATCGCCACCACAACGGTCTGCCGGTCACCCCGGCCTGGATGCAGTGAGGCGAACATGAGCCAGCCCAACCAGCCCGCAGTCAGCCTGATCGACGTCTCCAGTTACCTGCCCGGCGAGCCCGTCCCCGCCGACTACTACACGCAGTTCGCCGAATCCGATGCGTTGCGCGACAACCTGATGTTCCGTGCCCCCCGATTCCGTCATCACGTGGCCGCCGATGAATCCGCGGTCGACATGATCGAAAGGGCGGCACAGGGAATCATCGAGCGCCACGGCAAAGACGCCTTGGAAAGCGTCGACATCCTGATCACCCACACGCAGTTGCCCGACATCCCGTTCTGCGGTTCGGGCGGCGGCATCGCCCACCGCCTGGGAATGCGTCCGACCACGGTGCTGGATCTGCACAACGGCGGCTGCGCCGCCTTCGTTCTGGGAATCAACATCGCCCGCCAACTCCTGGCCGCCGGCGCCGGGCGCAGCGCGCTCATCGCGATCACCCAGAACGCGGCCGGCCAGGTCTTCGATCAGCCCGCCGTACGCAGCAAGTCGCAGGCGTCGGTTCCCGGTGACGGCGCCGCGGTCGGGCTGCTCACCCTGTCCGATCAGTCCCCGATCATCGACGTCGAATGCCGCACCTACGGCCAGTACGCCGGCGACATGACCTATACCGTCGACCCGCCCCGAAAATGGTGGGAGCCCGGCTCCGGCGCCGGCTACATCGGCTTCACCGAAGACAAGATCACCAAGGTGCTCGCCCGCGGCAATCGGCAGGTCCCCGAGGTCGCGCTCGCGGTCTGCCACCGCAATCACCTGGCCGCCTCCGACATCGGTCTGCTGGTGACCAACCAACCCAACCGGGTCTTTCTGCGCAACTGGCGCGAAGCGCTGGAGTTGCCCGAATCGCGACACGTCGACACCTTCGACGAGTGCGGCAACCTGTTCGGCGCCGGTATCCCGATCAACCTGGATCGCGCCATCAGCGAGAACCGGGTCCAACCCGGCGAGGTGGTGATGATGGCCGGATTCGCACACGCCGGAGACTTCGCCGGTGCGGCGGCCGTCCGGTGGGGCGGGCGTCCGCAATGACCTCCGCGGCACAGGCGGATCCGGCGAGCGCGCAGCTTCGCAACATCCTCGCGCCGGCGATCGACCCCTGCGCGTTGTCGCTCAACGAAAGCGCGCTGCCCCCGCTTCCAGCGGTGCGGGCGGCAATGGCCGACTTCATCGGGGCGGCCAACCGCTATCCGGAGTTCCTGCCGACGCGGCTGCGCACGCTGGTGGCCGACCATCTCGAGGTCCCGCAGGAGAACGTGGCCATCGGCCCCGGGGCCTCCGGCTTGGCCCTGCGCCTGCTGCAGGCCGCTGCGGCACCCGGTGACCGGATCGTATTGAGCACACCCATCTTTGAGGGATACCTGGCGTTTGCCCGGATGGCGGGACTGGTAACGGTGAGCGTTCCCCTCGACAGCTACGGCCACCACGACCTGGCCGCCATGGCCCACGCGGCCCAGGACGCGCGGGTGGTGGTGCTGTGCCGGCCCAACAATCCGACCGGCACCCTGGAGTCCGTCGCCGACGTGGAGCGGTTCATCGGTGAGGTGCCCACCGACACCATCGTGTTGCTCGACGAGGCCTACATCGAGTTCGTCGCGGCCACTCGACGCGTCGATGTCCACCGGCTGATCGCACGCTTCCCGAATGTTGTTGTGCTGCGCACCTTCTCCAAGGCATACGGGCTGGCCGGTCTGCGCATCGGATACGCCTTGGCGGCTCCGGAATTGGCCGAGCTGTTGTGGTCTTTGCAGCTGCCGTTCGGCATCAACACCGGCTGCACACTGGCGGTGGCGGCCTCCTACGCCGCCCACGCCCAATTGGAGCAGCGCATCGCACACATCGTCGCCGAACGCAGCTATCTGAGCGCCCGGCTGCGTGCCGCCGGCGCCTACACCACCGACTCGCACGCGAACTTCGTCTACCTTCCCGCGGCCGGCCGCTCGTGGAGCGAGATCTTCGACCACAGCGGCCTGCAGGTGCGCAACTACCCCGATGGTTCGGTGCGCATCACCGTCGACTCCCGCGGCTCCTCCCAGAAGGTGCTGGGCGTCGTCGAGCAGGCGCTCAATGGGCCAGCAGGTGCACCGCACGGTCAAACACCGCCGGCAATGCGCGGCAGGCCGGGACCACAGCCCGTCGGGCCGGCTGCCACGCGCTGGTCAGCACCAGACCGCGGGTGAGCAGGCGGTAGCGGCGCGTGATCGACTGCCAGCGCCGTTCGTAGGCCTGCGGGTTGTCCTCGACGATCGCCGCGACGGCGGCCGTGGCCTGCTTGACGGCCAGGCTGATGCCCTCTCCGGTCAGCGCATCCTCGTATCCGGCGGCGTCACCGACCAGCAGCACCCGGCCGGCGACGCGCCGCGAAACCACCTGCCGCAGCGGGCCGCACCCACGGGCGGGGCCACTGGCGGCGTCGCCCAGGCGGGCAGCCAGGGCAGGAAACCAGTCGAGCTGCGGACGCTGCGGCGACAAGATCGCCACCCCCACCAGACCGGGCTCTACCGGCGTCACATACGCCTCACCCCAGCGCGACCAATACACCTCCACGAACGGCGACCAGGGCGCAATCCGGTAGTGCGATCGCACCCCGTAGCGCCGTGGATTCCCTGCGACGCAGGGGATCCCGACGGCGCGGCGAATCGTGGAGTGTAGACCGTCGGCGCCGATCAGCCAGCGGGCCCGCACACCGCCCGCGGTGACTCCTTCGGAGTCTTGGACCACGTCGCCCACCTTCGTGTGGATCCAGTCGACGTCGTTGCGTTTGGCCTGATCGGCCAGGGCGGCATGCAAGGTGGTGCGTCGTACCCCGCGACCCGGTCCGTCACGGAAGGACGCCTGGGCGCTGCGCCGGCCGTCGAGGTAGGTGATGCCGTGCAGTGCCATCCCGTCGGGGTCCACCCCGAGCGAGGTCAACACGGCCAGCCCGCCCGGCATCAGCCCCTCCCCGCAGGCCTTGTCGATCGGGCCGTCCCTGGGGTCGGCGACGATCACCGACAGTCCGTGCCGGCGTGCGCACAACGCCGCGGCCAGACCACCGGGCCCGCCGCCGACGATCAGCAGGTCGGCGTCGAAGCCCGTCACCGGCACCCCAACGCGACGTTGTCCATCCGAATACGTTCCCGCACTTCCGCTGTGTTGGCCAGGGCGAAGCGACGGCAAGGGGTGTGCGCAGCCATATCGTGACCACGGTGCCGGCGGGGCGGTGGTTCAACGGCGCGGCACGCCCGCAAATGGTGAACGGCGGGGCCGTCCACTACGTATGTTGTCGGTAAGGGCGCCCCCGCACCCCCGTTTGCCCCGTGAGGCGAAAGGTCACTACGTGCTGTACCGGATCGCCGTGTTGGCCCTGTCCGCTCCACGCCGTGTCCTTGCTGTGGCCGGACTGGTCATGGTGGCCGCAGCGGTGTTCGGAATCCCGGTGGCAGACAGTCTGTCTGCGGGCGGATTCCAGGACCCCGATTCCGAGTCCGCCCAGACCACCCAGTTGTTGACCGACACGTTCGGTCAGAGCGACCAGCAGCTACTGCTTTTGGTGAGTACACCCGAGGGCGCCGACAGCGCGAAGGCGAGCGCGGTCGGCACCGAGATCGCTGCGGCACTGCGCAAGTCGCCGTACGTCTTCAACGTCGCCTCGCCGTGGACGGATCCGCCGTCGGCGGCCGCGCGCCTGAAGAGTACCGACGGAACCGCGGGCCTGATCGTGGCCAATCTCAAGGGCGGCGAGAACGACGCGCAGAAGTACGCCCGCACGCTGGCCGACCAGCTGGCCCAGGACCGCGACGGAGTCACCGTGCGAGCCGGTGGCGGCGCCATGATCTACGCGCAGATCAACCATCAGAATCAACACGACCTGCTGCTGATGGAATCGATCGCGATCCCGTTGAGTTTCGCGGTGCTGGTATGGGTTTTCGGCGGCCTGCTGGCGGCGGCACTGCCGATCGCGCTCGGCGGGCTGGCGATCGTGGGTTCCATGGCCGTGCTGCGGCTGATCGCGTTGGGCACGGACGTGTCGATCTTCGCGATGAACCTGACCACCGCACTGGGGTTGGCGCTGGCCATCGACTACACCCTGTTGATCATCAGCCGCTACCGCGACGAGCTGGCCGAAGGCGCCGCCCCGGACGAGGCTCTGGTCCGGACCATGACCACCGCGGGCCGCACCGTGTTGTTCTCGGCGATCACCGTCGCACTGTCGATGGCGGCCATGGTTCTGTTCCCGATGTACTTCCTCAAGTCGTTCGCCTACGCCGGCGTGGCGACCGTGACGTTCGTGGCTATCGCCGCCATCGTGGTCACCCCTGCGGCCATCGCCCTGTTGGGGCCGCGCCTGGACGCGCTGGATCTGCGGCGCGGGCTGCGCCGGCTGCTGCGGCGCCCCGAACCGATCGCGCGACCGGTCGAGCAGGGTTTCTGGTATCGGTCCACGGCCTTCGTCGCCCGGTTTGCGGTGCCGATAGGCCTGGTGGTGGTCACGCTGCTGGTGGCTGTCGGGCTGCCGTTTCTCGGGGTGAAGTGGGGCTACCCCGATGACCGGGTGTTGCCGCGATCGGCGTCGGCGCACCAGGTGGGTGACGCGATGCGCGAGCAGTTCGCCGACGACTCCGACCGGGCGGTGCCGATCGTGGTGCGCGACGCGCACGCCATCGCTCCCGAGGAGCTGGATCGCTATGCCTGCGATTTGTCCCGGGTGCCTGGGGTGTCCTCGGTGTCGGCACCCACCGGCACGTTCGTCGGAGGCAACCGCGTGGGCGACCCGTCGGCGGCGACCGGCATCAAAGACGACACGGTGTTGCTGACCGTCGCCGGCACCGCCCCGCTGTTCTCGGACGCCTCCGAAGCCCAGCTCGATCGGCTACACCAGGTGCCGGGACCAGCCGGTCAGCCGGTACAGATGGGTGGGCTGGCGCAGATCAACCGTGACAGCGTCGCGGCGATCACCGATCGGCTACCCCACGTGCTGGGCCTGATCGCCGCCATCACCTTCGGACTGCTGTTCCTGCTGACCGGCAGCGTGGTGTTGCCGATCAAAGCGCTGATTCTCAACATTCTGTCGCTGTCGGCCGCCTTCGGCGCCCTGGTCTGGATCTTCCAGGACGGGCATCTGGGGGCGCTGGGCACGACGCCCACCGGGATGTTGGTCGCCAACATGCCGGTGTTGCTGTTCTGCATCTCGTTCGGACTCTCGATGGACTACGAGGTGTTCCTGATTTCCCGTATCCGCGAGTACTGGCTGGCGTCGGGCCAGACCCGCGCCGACAACGACGAGAGTGTGTCGCTGGGGCTGGCCCATACCGCCCGGGTGATCACCGCTGCAGCACTGATCATGTCCATCTCGTTCGCAGCCCTGATCGCCGCGCAGGTGTCGTTCATGCGCATGCTGGGCCTCGGCCTGACCCTGGCGGTGCTGGTGGATGCCACCCTGATCCGGATGGTGCTGGTGCCGGCGTTCATGCATCTGATGGGCCGATGGAACTGGTGGGCGCCCGGCCCGCTGGCGTGGGTGGCGCGGCGTTTCGAGATCAGCGAGAACGGCAGTGCGCCAACGGGTCGGCATGCGGCACCGCCGGGACTGGCGGCCCCCCAGGTGCCGGCGGGTCACGGTGCCCACCGGGCTCACCGGGACACGCAGTAGGCCGCGCTGTCCGCACCGGACTCAGTGCGGCATGAACAGCATTGGAAGCGAAAACCATTGGTGCAGTCTGTCCTCAGATCGCGATGAAACCCAGGCGCTCGGCGACCTGGCGCTGCGCTGCATCTCGCGAGGCGAAACCGCCCTGCTCTCCGGGCTCCAGCAGCGGGGGGACTACCAGTGCGGCGACCGCCAAGTGCCAGGCGTCCATCGCACGCAGTGCATGCCGGCGCACGAGTTCCAGGGCATCTTCCTCCACCTGCTCCTGCGGAGCGCCCAACACGACGACCGGTCCGGCAAGGTCGGCGTCCAATGCTGCAAGAAGGCCCTTTTCCAGGGCGCGGCCCGCCCGCGCTGCGCGGACCAGGGCGCCGGAGACCTCGATCCGGGTCCAGGTACCCGTCACGGTGGCAATTTCCGGGTCGGCGATCAGCGCGGTGGCCTGCTGATGCCCGTCCTCGTCAGCCAGGTAGGCGCGCGCCAGGACGGACGAGTCCAGGTAGGCGATCACGGCCGTTCGCGTTCGTCGGCGAGCAGCCGGTCGAGCTGCGCACCCAGGCCGTGGGTCGACGCGATCGCGCGTTGTCGGCGAGCTGCGCTCACCGGGCGGGCGATCATCGGTCTCAGAGTCCCGGAGGCGGCCGCGGCCGCGCGGACCCGAGCCCGACGGTCGCCGGAATCCGCTTCAGCCGCCGCGTCGAGAATCTCGGTGGCCACCGCATTGAGGCTGCGCCCCTCGCGCGCCGCGCGGGCCATCAGCCGACGGTGCAGTTCCTCGGGAACCCGCAGGAGAAGCTGCTTCACGCCCTCGATGATAGCTACTTTCATATCCTGATATCACCTTGTGTGTGCATGCGGATACCGCGCAGACCGGCGCAGCGTGTCAAGTCTGGTGCAGCTGGCCAGGAAGCGCGTAGTCACCAGCCACTGGCCCTGTGAATAACCGTCACGTTCCGCAGAAGGTCCGGTAGTTCCCGAATTCCGGAGGCGCCGGGGACGCGTAGTCCGCCAGGCCGTCGCGCTCCCGGTACGGGTCGGTGATCGCGCCCAGCAACTGATCCACCGGCGTGAGGTCTCCCCGCATCGCTGCCGCCAATGCCTGCTCCACCAGGTGATTACGCGGAATGTAGACCGGGTTGACGCGGTCCATCGCGTCGACGTCGGGGTCCATGGCCCACCAGCGCGGCAGCCAGTCGCCGAACACCGCAGGCAGTGCGGCGGTGTCTCCGCGACCCGCCCGTGCCAGTCGGCGGAAGAACGAGGTGTAGTCCACCTGGTGCTCGGTCATCAGCGCCAACGCCTGATCGACCAGCGCGGCGGACTCCACACTGGCCGCCAGCCCGAACTTGGCCACCATGCCCGCCGACCACAGGCCGTGATAGCGCGGCATGAATCCTTCGAGGGTCTCCACCGCCACGGCCACTGCCAGCTCCTCGGTGGCGGCCAACAGCGGCAGGACGGTCTCGGCGAACCGGGCCAGGTTCCACTGTGCGACCCGGGGCTGATTGCCGTAGGCATAGCGACCGGCGTGATCGATGGAACTGAACACCGTCGCCGGATCGTAGGCCTCCATGAAGGCACACGGGCCGTAGTCGATGGTCTCCCCGGAGATGGTCATGTTGTCGGTGTTCATCACCCCGTGCACGAATCCGACCAGCATCCACTGCGCGATCAATGCCGCCTGTGCTTCGATCACCGCCTGAAACAGTGCGAGGTAAGGGTTCTCGGCGTGGCCGGCATCGGGGTAATGCCGAGCGATCGCATAGTCGGCCAGCCGGCGCAACAGCCCCAGATCACCGGTGGCATGGGCCTGCTGGGCGGCCAGCTGGAAGCTGCCCACCCGTAGGTGGCTGGCGGCGATACGGGTCAGCACCGCCCCGGGTTGCGGGGTCTCCCGTTGCACCAACGCTCCGGTGGCCACCACGGCCAGCGAACGGGTGGTGGGAATCCCGAGGGCGTGCATGGCTTCACTGATGAGGTATTCGCGCAGCATCGGGCCGACCACCGCCAGCCCGTCACCGCCCCGGGCGAATGGCGTGGGCCCGGAGCCCTTGAGGTGCACATCGCGTTGACGGGCGCCGTCGAGTTCACCGAGCAGCAGCGCGCGGCCGTCGCCGAGCAGCGGAACGTAGTTGCCGAACTGGTGGCCGGAGTAGGCCTGTGCCACCGGGGTCGCCCCGGCCGGAACCGCGGCACCGGTCAACAGTGCCAGTCCTTCGGGACTGCGCAGCCAGCCCGGGTCCATCCCCAGTTCACCGGCCAATTCCTCGTTGAGGACCAGCAATCTCGGTTCCGGTGCTGTGGCGGCCTGCCAGGACTTCGCGAGTTCGGGGAACTGGCGAGCGAAGTCGGCGGTCAGAGTCGGGGACGCCATCTGCCAAGCCTACGCAAGGCCGCTGCCGCTACCGTTGCGTCGGTGACGACACCGAGCCGCGGGGACAGGGTGCGGACAGCGGCGTGGCGGATCGGGACCGCCGTGGTGGTCACCGCGATCTTCGTCGGCCTCTACCTGGTGAACCGCGCCCACCCGATCCACCCCCAGGCACCGATTCCGATGGCGCACGCGATCGGCCCCGGTATCGGCATCAACATCGAGCCCGCCGGCGACCACTCCGGTGCCAGTTGCACCACCGGCTTCCTGGTGCGCGACCGCGACCACCGGCCGGGGTTGCTGGTGGCCGGGCACTGCAATCCGGGCGGCGGTCACGGCCAGGTGGAGATCCGCCACGGCGGCGCCTTCGCCTATCGCACCATTGGCACCTTCACCGAGACCGTCAACGACGGGAGCGACTGGGACGACTACGACATCGGGCTGATCACCCTGGATGATCCCGGCAAGATCCCGGTGACGTCGATGGTCGACGGCCATCCGGTGACCGGGGTGGCCGAATCGGTGGTTGTCGGTGATGTGCTGTGCCACTACGGAATCCGCAGCGGCGGTGCACTGTGCGGACCGGTGGTGGCCAGCGAGACCAACAAGGTCCGCTTCCAAACCGGGGGTACCTGCGGCGACTCCGGCGGACCGGTGTACCGGCTGAATGAGGACGGCACCGCCGAGGCGGTCGGCATCTATGTCGCGGTGTCCGATGGCAACTACTCCGAGCCCAAGTGCGAAGACCCGCATCCGTTCTCGATCGCCCAGACCATCGCCCCGTGGCTGTCGGCCTGGGACCTGACGCTGGACACCACCACCGGCCACGACCCGTCCTGACATCGGCGGCGCGGATGATGGCGAAACGTCGGAAACGCTCCTAACCTGGGGGAATAACCCTAGGAGGGCACGATGATTGCCACCTCAGAACACGCTCCTACCACCACCGCCCCGGCCAGGACACGCATGTTTGCCCGGGTGCTGGGTCCCTTCCTTTTCATCGTCACCGCAGCGGCGATATTTCGCGCACCGCAGGTGTGGGAAGACGTCGAGAATTACGGGACCGACCCGTTGACACTGTGGGCCACTGGGGCATTCACCTTGCTGGTCGGCTTGATCGTGGTGGCGCTGCACCCCTACTGGCGCGGCGCCGCGGCGATCTTCGTCTCGGTGACGGGATGGATCACCGTCCTCAAGGGGCTCGCGTTGACCGTTTTCCCCGACAGTGGCATGTCCGCGGCGAACATGGCGATGCGGGCCGACGGCTGGACCCGCCTGCTCTACGCCGTGTTCGCGCTCATCGGGCTGTATCTGACCTATGTCGGGTGGGTGCCGTCCCGGGAGCGGGGACACCACACACCGGCGCCCTAATAGGTGTCGACGAATCGGCGCGGCGGCACGTCCTGCCCGAACCGGACGGACGCCGCCAGGGTGGCGGCGATCAATCCCCGGGTATCGGCGGGATCGATGACGTCATCGATCTCGAAAAGCGTTGCGGCGTTGAGCGCTTTGGCGTTCTCCTGTGCGATCGCGGTGGCCTGACGTACCCGTTCCTCACGTTCGTCGGCGTCGGCGATGGCCTCCAGCTCCTTGCGTAGACCCAACCGGACGGCCCCCTCCAGTCCCATCGGACCCAGGTGCGCGCCGGGCCAGGCCACGGTCAGTACCGGCTCGTGCAGGCTGCCGCCCATCATGGCCTGCGCGCCCAGCCCATAGCCCCGCCGCAGGATGACCGCCACCAGTGGCACCCGCAGCGCGGCGCCGGCCACCAGTAGCCGAGATGCCCTCCGCACCAGCGCTTGGGCCTCGGCCGCGGGGCCCACCATGTATCCCGGACAGTCCACCAGCGACACGATGGGCAACCCGAAGGCGTCGCACAGCTGCAGGAACCGCGCGGCCTTGTCGGAGGCGGCCGCGGTGATGGCGCCCGCCATCACCATGGTGTTGTTGCCGATGATGCCGACCGGGCGACCCTCGATGCGCGCCAGCGCCGTGACCATCTCCGGCGCAAACTTCTCCCGCAGGAACGTCACCGAGTCGGTGTCCGCCAGGGTTTCGATGATCGGCTTGAGCGGATAGGCGCGCCGGGCGCGCTCGGGGATCATGGTGCGCAACGCGTTCTGGTCCGGCACGGGACCGGGCGCGGTGTCGCCCTGGAAGTAGCCCAGCACCCGTTTGGTGACCGTGACGGCTTCGGCTTCGTCGGCCACCACAATGTCGACGACACCGTTGGGGGCCTGCATCGACAGCGGGCCCACGTCGTCGGGTGCGACGTGCCCCAGGCCGCCGCCGGCGATCATCGCCGGCCCCGCCATCCCGATCGAGGTGCCTGCGGTCGCGATGATCAGATCCGAGGCCCCGGCGATCACGGCGTTACCGGCGAAGCAGCGGCCGTTGACCACCGCGATGCGCGGCACCAGACCGGACAGCTTCGCCCACAAGGCGAATGCCGGCACGTCCAGCGAGGACACCGTCGGGTAGTCGGTGTCGCCGGGCCGTCCGCCGCCGCCCTCGGCGAAGAAGACCGTCGGCAGACGCAGCCGCTCGATCAGCTCGAAGAGCCGATCCTTCTTGAAGTGACCGATCGCGCCCTGCGTTCCGGCCAGCACGGTGTAGTCGTAGGACAACACCGCGCAGGCGCCGCGTTCGCGTCCGAACAGTTCGCCGTTGACGGTCGCGGTACCGCCCAGCAGGCCGTCGCCGGGGGTGTTGGCGATGAGGTCGTCCAGGTCACGTCGGGCCCGTTGGGCCGCGATCGCGAACCGCCCGTACTCCACGAACGTGCCCGGATCGACCAGGTCGGCGATGTTCTCGCGGGCGGTGCGCCCACCGGCGTCGTGCCGGCGCTGCACGGCGTCGGGTCGGGCCGCGTCCTCGGTCAGCGCACGCCGGCGCAGAAGCTCGAGGTGATCGTCACGCAGCGGAGCATCGGGCATCGGGCATTCCTTCGCCGTGGTGTTGACGCCGTGGTGTGGAGGTAAGTCACCATCATGGGCTGCGCCACGTGCGCGCCGGCCTGCGGCCCCTACGCTCGGGGCATGGCGAACGAGGAACAGCAGCACGCCTGGGCGGCCCAGGGCATCGACTGGGTCGACAACGCGGCGATCTTCGAGGCGGTACTGGCACCGTTTGCCGACGCTGTGATGAACGCCGCCGAGATCGGCGCCGGTGCGCGGGTCCTCGACATCGGCTGCGGCTCCGGTACGTTGCTGCAACGCTCGGCAGCCCTGGGCGCCCGTGCGTTCGGCGTGGACATCTCCGCGCCCATGGTCACCGCGGCCCGCCAGCGGGTGCCCGCGGCAACGGTCAGTCTGGGCGACGCCCAGACCATGGACCTGCGCGCGCCCGCCGGCGGGGCCGCGTTCGACACCGTCATCTCCCGGTTCGGGGTGATGTTCTTCGACGACCCGGTGGCCGCGTTCACCAACATCCGCCGGGCGGCCGCACCGGGTGCCCGGCTGGCGTTCGTGTGCTGGCGCGACGGCGACAATCCGATGTTCACCACGGGCATCGACATCTTGGCGACAAAGCTGGAATCGCCTCCCCCGGCGCTGGACCCCACGCTGCCGGGCCCGCTGGCCTTCGGCGATCCCGAACGGGTACGGGCCGTGCTGACCGACGCCGGCTGGAGCCACGTGGCACTCGAAGCGTTCGACGGGGTGTGTGACTTCGGCATCGGCGGCAGCGACGGCGTCGAGGAGCGCGTCCGGCTGATCCTGGCGAACCGCACCGGGCAGCAGGCCCGCGCCGAACTGGAGGAACGGCTGGGCGCCGAGGGTTGGGCCGCGGCCGTCGACGAATTGCGGGACGAGTTGCGCCGGCTGCGGGTCGACGGGGTGGTGAAGTTCCCGGGCCACACCTGGGTGGTCAGCGCGATAGCGTGACCGCTGTGACCGCCTCCTCGCACCCCTTCGACCGCGCCGTCCGGCTCGAGACCGTCGACGCTGGGACCGTTCGCGGCGCCACCGATCCGGACTGGGCCAATATGGTCGGGCCGTTCGGCGGGATCACCGCCGCCGCCCTGCTGCGCGCCGTGGAATCGCATCCCGATCGGATCGGCGATCCGCTGGCACTGACCGTCAACTTCGCGGCCCCGATCACCGACGGCGAGTTCGACATCTGCCTGCGCGCCGCCCGAACCAACCGCAGCAACCAGCACTGGGTGCTGGAACTTCGCCAGGGCGACGAGGTCAAGACCACCGCAACCGCTCTGTTCGGTCTGCACCGCGACACGTGGGCCGACGACGAAAGCCACCCGCCGAGCGTCCCCGCACCCGAGGAGGTCGAGCCGGGTGCGTTTGTGGACGCGATCGTCTGGGCCAAGCGCTACGACATGCGTTTCACCGACGGCCCGGTTCCGCTACGGGCCGTCGAACCCAGCGAATCGTCGACCACCACCTTGTGGGTGCGTGATGCCCAGGGCCGCGCCCTGGACTTCGCTGCATTGGCCTGCCTGTCCGACGTGTTCTTTCCGCGCGTGTTCCTGCGTCGCGGGCGTTTCCTGCCCGCCGGAACCATCACCCTGACCACCTATTTCCACGTCGACCAGAGCGAGATCGACGCTGCAGGAAGCGATTACCTGCTGGCCAGCGCACACGCCAATCGGTTCTCGCGCGGCTACTTCGATCAGAGCGCCCACCTGTGGTCGCGCGCCGGCCGACTGCTGGCCAGCACCCATCAACTGGTGTATTTCAAGGACTGACGCTTCCCTGGGCTTCCACGGTGAATACCGCGATCGCCGGCGGTGAACTAGCGTCCCGGCTATGCCCGAGGAACTCGGCGCTCACGCCGACGCCGCCCGCGCACGCGAGGCCGCGCTGGCGCAGCGGCTGCAACGGTCCGTGCACACCGATCGGGCTTTCCTGGCCACGCTGCGCGACGCGGCGCAGGTCACTGCGCAGGGGCGTCGCCGGCTCGACAGCATCGAAGCCGAGATCCGCCAAGCGGTGGCGCAGCATCGCGCAGCTCTGAACACGCCCGCCGGCGCCCGCCAATTCCAGCGGTTCCTGACCGCCAAGACCTGCGACATCCACCGGGTGATCACCGACACCGTGGCCGACAGTCAGGATCGCGCGCGGTCGGTGCGCACGCTGGGTGGCGGGTACTCGGTGCAGGACCGCCGGCGGCCGACCATCCAGGCCGTCGGTGTCGTCGGCCTCGGGTAGGCCGGGCGGTGTCCCCGCGTGACCGCCGAGAGGAGCTGGTAGATGCTTGTCCCACTTGCGAGCCGCATCCGCGGCAGCAGCCCCGAGGTGTGGCGCACCGCCACCTGGGCGGCACCGCTCGTCGTGCAAGGCGTGTTCGCAGCAGCGTTAGGCATCGGCTGGCTACTGGCCCGCTTTCCGATCAACACTGATGCCCGGATTTCCCTCTTGGTCGTGGTCACCACCACCATCACCACCGATGCCTCGCTCGTGCTGGCCGCAAGACTGCTGTGCGCGGAATCACCACGCCGGCACGGCCTCGGCTTTGCCCTCGGCGGAGCCGCAGTGGCTGTGGCCGCCGTCGGCTTGTCCTTCGTCCTGGCTTTCCTGACCGTATTGCGACCCTGATGAGCGCCCCACCTGCCGAGGATCGCTACAGCCCGTACGGTTTTGTCGCCGCAGTGGCCACCATGGCGTTCGTCGAAGCCGCGACGTGGGCGTTATTCCCCTATTGGATCCTGCAGCTCTACCTGCTCGGCATCGCCACAGCGATCCTGGTACCCACCGGCTTCTTCATGTGGCAGACCGGTGGCATCAAAACTGCTCAAGTGGGCTTGGGCATCCTCATCGGCTGTCTGGCGACACCCTTGACCATCGCCCTCGTCGTCCTCCCGCCAGTGATAGTCACCCAAGTCCTGCACTGGGCGTAGACGCCGACCAACACCACCGGCAGGTACGGTGACCAGCATGTCTTTCCGAATCACTGACACCCCCGATCAGTCCGGCCGCACCTTCGTGGTGACCGGCGCCAACGGTGGTCTGGGCGTGGTGATCACCCGCACCCTCGCCGCCAAGGGCGCCACGGTGGTGATGGCCTGCCGTAACACCGCCAAGGCCCAGGAGATCGCCGACGGCATCGACGGCGACGTGACGGTGGCGGCGCTGGACCTGGGCAGCCTGGAGTCGGTGCGCGAGTTCGCCGGCCAGCAAGGCGGATTCGACGTGCTGATCAACAACGCCGGGATCATGAACATCCCGAAACGGCGGACCGTGGACGGCTTCGAGATGCAGTTCGGGGTCAACCACCTGGGCCACTTCGCACTGACCGGCCTACTCCTGGACCGGATCAGCGACCGGGTGGTGACCGTGGCGAGCATCGCGCACAAGCAGACCCCCAAGTTCTGGGTCGACGACCTCAACTACGAGCACCGTCCCTACCAGCGCAACCTGGCCTACGCGCAGTCCAAGCTGGCCAACCTGATGTTCGCCCGCGAACTGCAGCGCAGGCTCGTGGCGGCCGGTTCTCCACTGCGCTCCTACGGCGTGCACCCCGGGGTGTCGAGCACCGAGCTGTTCGACAACGACAAGACCCTTGTCGGTCTGATCGCCAAGTACGGCCTGCACCTGGTGGGCCAGCCGCCGGAGCGGGGCGCCGAGTCCACCCTGTTCGCGGCCACCGTCCCCGATGCCGACCCGGACATCTATTGGGGACCCATGAAGCTGAACCAGTCGCGTGGCCCGGTGGGGCCCTGCCCCTCCAACAAGCTGTCGAACGACCGGCAGTTGTGGCTGCGGCTCTGGGAGGAGTCAGAGAAGATGACCGGGGTCAGCTACCCGCTCTGAGACAGCGGCGAGGCGGTTGTCGCTGCGAGGCGGGCACACCCGACACCCTTACCAGCCAGTGACAACTGTGACGGATGGGACTCCGGCGGGGCGACGCGGCCGTATCTCACGGACAAACCAGCGTGATCCCGCAGCTCACCGGTTAAGTTGTGGCGAGCCGCCACGCGATGCGGCATGAGACGGACCGAAAGAGATCATGCGAGTTGAGGGGCGCGACGTCACCGTCACCGGCAACCTGCTGCAGCCGCTGACCCGACGCACCAACGACATCCTGCGTCTGGTGTTGGCCACGCTCTTTCTCGCCACCGTCATCACCAGCTCGCTGGTCACCCGCTACGAATGGGTGGCCCTGGAGCGGTCGGTATCGCAGATCATCGGGGTGCTCTCCCCAGTCCACGCCAACTTGGTCTACCTGGCCTACGGCATCGCGATCTTGGTGTTGCCGTTCGCAATCCTGATCGGGCTGGTGGTCTCCCGACAGTGGAAACTGCTGGGCGCCTATGCCGTGGCCGGGCTGCTGGCGGTGGTGTCACTGTCCATCCGCAGCACCGGCATGGCGGCACCCAACTGGCATTTCGATCTCTCCGACCGGCTGGCCACCACGCTGGCGCAGTTCCTCGACGATCCGCGGTGGATCGCCATGCTCGCCGCCATGCTGACCGTCTCCGGGCCGTGGCTCCCGGCCCGGTGGCGCCGCTGGTGGTGGGCGCTGCTGCTGGCCTTCGTGCCCATCCACTTGGTGGTCAGCGCGATCGTGCCGGCGCGCTCGCTGCTGGGACTGGCGGTCGGCTGGTTCGTCGGCGCGCTGGTGATCCTGATCGTCGGCACCCCGGCGTTGGAGGTGCCGCTGGACGGCGCCGTGCGCACCCTGGCGCGCCGCGGTCACGCCGTCACCGAACTCGCGGTCATCCGACCCGCCGGCCCCGGCCCGCTGGTGCTGTCCACCGTCGGCGAAAACCCGGCGATCATCGAGTTGTACGGCCCCAACCAGCGCAGCGGAGGCGCCCTGCGCCAGCTCTGGCGCAAATTCCGGCTACGCACCACCGAAACCGCACCCCTGCACGCCTCGCTGCACCGTGCGGTGGAGCATCGCGGGCTGATGGCGATCTGCATCGGCGATACCGGGTTCGCCAACACCAAGACCGTCGCGGTGGCTTCACTGGATCGCGGCTGGACGCTCTACGCCCATACCCCGCCCCGCGGAACTCCGCTCGCCAACAGCACCGCCACCACTCCGGTGAGCAAACCCTGGGAGTCGCTGCGGCATCTGCACGATCAACAGATCTCGCACGGCGACCTGCGCAGCAAGGAGATGACCGTCGACGGCGGCACCGTGCTGTTCGGCGGTTTCGGCAACGCCGAGTACGGCGCCACCGACACTCAACTGCAGTCCGATATCGCCCAGTTGTTGGTGACGACGTCGTGGCTCTACGAACCGGCCGCTGCAGTGGAGGCGGCCATCGAGTACTTCGGCCGCACCGCGGTGCTGGCCGCCTCGCGTCGCCTCACCAAATCGGCGGTGCCCGCGCGCCTGCGCAGCGCCGTGCCCGACGTCGGCACAGTGATCGCCGCCGCTCGCGAGGAGGTCAAGCGCCAGACCGGTACCGATCAGATCCAGACCAAGACCATCACCCGGTTCACCCGCAGCCAGTTGATCCAGCTGGTCCTGCTCGTTGCCCTGGTCTATGTCGCCTACCCGTTTATCAGCCAGGTGCCCACGTTCTTCTCCCAACTGCGGCAGGCGAACTGGTGGTGGGCGATGGTTGGGCTGATCGTCTCGTCGCTGACCTATGTCGGCGCCGCCGGTGCCCTCTGGGCTTGCGCCAACGGCTTGGTCCGGTTTCGAGATCTGGCGATCATGCAGGTGGCCAACACCTTTGCCGCCACCACCACCCCGGCCGGCGTCGGTGGTCTGGCGCTGAGCACACGGTTCCTGCAGAAGGGTGGCCTGAGCACGCTGCGTGCGACGGCCGCCGTCGCGTTGCAGCAGTCGGTGCAGGTGATCGTGCACGTGATCCTGCTGGTCATCTTCACCACCGCCGCGGGAGCCTCGACGGATCTGTCGCACTTCGTGCCCGGCGCCACCCTGCTCTATCTGATCGCCGGTGTGGCGCTCGGGCTGGCAGGAATCGTGCTGCTGGTTCCGAACCTGCGCCGCTGGATGACCACGGCGCTGCGTCCCCGCCTCAAGGAGGTCACCGGGGACCTGGTGGAGCTCGCCCGGGAGCCCAACCGCCTGGCGTTGATCGTGCTGGGCGCCGCCGGCACCACCCTCGGCGCGGCGCTGGCCTTGTGGGCCAGCGTGGAGGCCTTCGGCGGCAACACCTCATTTGTGACCGTCACGGTAGTGACGATGGTCGGCGGCACGCTGGCCTCTGCCGCACCGACACCGGGCGGCGTGGGAGCCGTGGAGGCCGCCCTGATCGGTGGGCTGGCCGCGTTCGGCGTACCCGCCGCGCTGGCAGTCCCCTCGGTACTGCTCTACCGGGTGTTGACCTGCTGGCTGCCGGTGTTCATCGGCTGGCCGGTGATGCGGTGGCTGACCGAGAACGAAATGATCTGAGCCAGTGCGGATCGCGATCAGCGGTGCCGGAGTAGCCGGGACGGCGCTCGCGTACTGGCTGCACCGCACCGGCCACACCCCGACCGTGATCGAGCGCGCACCGGCCTTCCGCGCCGGCGGCTACATGATCGACTTCTGGGGCATCGGCTACACGGTCGCTCGGCGCATGGGCATCGCAGATCAGATCCACGAAGCGGGATACCACATGGAGACCGTGCGCTCTGTGGACGCCGACGGCCGCGCCCTCGCCGAATTGGACGCGGGTGTCTTCACGCACCTCATCGGCGATGACTTCATCACCCTGCCACGCGGCGATCTCGCGGCCGCCATCTACGCCACGGTCAGCGACAAGGTCGAGGTGATTTTCGGCGATAGCATCACCGCTATCGATCAGCATGACGACGGTGTGCGGCTGACGTTCTCCCACGCCGGACCACGCGATTTCGATCTATTGATCGGCGCAGACGGATTGCACTCCAACGTGCGACGATTGGCCTTCGGCCCGGATGCCGAGTTCGAGAACTATCTGGGATGCAAAGTGGCTGCGGCCGTCGTAGCGGGCTATGAGCCCCGCGACGACCTAACCTACGTCACCCATGCCGCCCCGGGGCGGCAGGTGTCCCGCGTTGCGCTGCGCGACGACCGCACGCTGGCCCTGTTCGTATTTCGCGACGACACCGCTGCTGATGGCGACCCGAAAACCATTCTGCGGGAACGGTTCGCCGATGTCGGCTGGGAGTGCCCGCAGTTGTTGGCCGCGTTGGCCGACCAGGCCGGAGTGGCCGAGGCCGACGACTTGTACTTCGACGCGGTCAGTCAAGTCCGCATGGACCGGTGGTCACACGGTCGGGTGTTGTTGATTGGGGATGCCGCAGGTTGTATCTCCTTGCTCGGCGGCGAAGGTACCGGCCTGGCGATCACCGAGGCCTACGTTCTCGCCGGTGAGCTGCATGCCGCCAAAGGCGACCACGTGCGCGCCTTTCACGCCTACGAAGAGCGGCTGCGCCCGTTCATCGAAGCCAAGCAGGCCGGCGCGCGTCGATTCGTCGGATTCTTCGCCACCCGAACGCGATTGGGCCTATGGTTCCGCAAGCAGGCGCTACGGGCGATGAACCTGCGGATATTGACAAGCCTGTTCGCCGGCGCCGTTCGCGACGATATCGACCTGCCCGATTACGGGATCTGAAACTATCCCGCCCCCGCCGCGGCATATACCCGACTCACCTCGGGCTCGGCGTAGCCGGCGTCGGTGACCGCGGCGCGCACCGCGTCACCCACCTTCACGGTGAGCGGTGCGGGCACCAGCGCGATCACGCAGCCCCCGAATCCACCGCCGGTCATCCGGGCGCCGAGCGCACCGGCGGCCACCGCACTGTCGGCGATCAGATCGATGTGCTCGGTGGTGATCTCGAAGTCGTCGCGCATCGAGGCGTGCGAGGAGTTCAACAGCGCCCCGGCAGCGGCGAAGTCCAGCTCCGCGCACGCAGCGACGAAATCCAGCACCCGATCGTTCTCGGTGAGCACATGCCTGGCACGCCGGGCGTCGACCGGATCATGCAGCGCGCCCAGCGCTTCCACGCCCCGATGTTGAAGGTCGCGCAACGAAGCCACCCCCAATTCGGCGGCCGCCCGTTCACACGACGCTCGCCGTGCGGCGTATTCGCCATCCACATGACCGTGCCGCTGGCCGGAGTCCAGCAGCAGCAGGGTCACCCCGGAGGCTTCGGGGTCGAACGGTGTCGGGTGCACCGTGACGTCCCGGAAGTCGATCAGCAGGGCGTGGGACATCTCACCGAACAGCGACGACAGCTGATCCAGCAGACCCGTTGGCGCCCCGACATAGTCATTCTCGGCCCGTTGGCCGATCCGGGCCTGATCGATCCGGTCGAGGTGTCGGCCCGCCGCGGTGCTCAGCGCGCCGAGCACCGCGCATTCCAGAGCTGCCGAGGACGACAGGCCCGAACCGATCGGCACGTCACTGCTGATGGTCATCGAGCCACCGGGTACGGCGAATCCGCTGTCGCGCAACGCCCAGACCACTCCCGCGACATAAGCACCCCAGCCATGGATCTGGCCGGGAGTGGTGTCCAGCGCTATGGTCACCGGCGTGTCGGCGCAGTCGCTGAACACGGTGAGCGTGTCGACACTGTCCGGGGTGAACGTGACATGAGTACGCTGCGGCAACGCTATGGGCAGTGCGAAACCACCGTTGTAGTCGGTGTGTTCGCCGATCAGGTTGACCCGCCCCGGCGCAGAGTAGGTGATCACAAGTCACGCAGCCTAGCCGCCACAGCCTCCGGGGTGACGTCGGCGATGAACGCATCCATCGCCGACTCCGAGGCCGCCAGATATTTCAGTTTGGACGCACTTCGTCTGATCGACATCAACTCCACGTGGAAATAGCCGTCGGCCTGGACGCCGCGGTCGCGGTACTGGTGCAGGGCGGCCATGTAGGGCAGCGGGGCGTCGTAGATCCGGTCGAAGCGGCTCAACAGGTCTCGGTAGACGATCGCGAAGTCGTCGAGTTCGTCATCGGTCATCTCAGTCAGGTTGTGCGCCCGCCGATTCGGATACAGGTGAACCTCTACCGGCCAGCGCGCGGCGAAGGGCACGAACGCAGTGAAGTGGTCGGAGCGCGCCACCACTCGGGTACCGTCGGCGCGCTCGGCGGCCAGCAGATCGGCGAACAGGTTGGTGCCATGCGCAATTCGATGCTCACGGGCCTGCACCAGCATCGCCGCGGTGCGTGGGGTCAGGTAGGGGTAGCCGTAGATCTGGCCGTGCGGGTGGGCCAGGGTCACCCCGATCTCCTCGCCACGGTTCTCGAAGCAGAACACCTGCTCGATGCCCGGACGGTTCAGTAGGTCGGCGGTGCGATGCCGCCAGGCCTGCACCACAAGAAGCGCGTGGGCCGGCGGCAGGTCGGCGAACGATCCCGTGTGATCGGGCGAGAAGCAGATCACCTCACAGCGGCCGTTGCCCGGTTTGGAAACAAACTCGGTGATGAAGCCGTCGGCGTCGGGCGGGGTGACCACACTGGTCCCCGGCCCCGCGAGGCTGGGGAACCGGTTCTCAAAGACCACCACGTCGTAGTCGGCGGCCGGCACCTCACTGGTGCGGCCGTTCGGGCCGGGGCAGAGCGGGCAGGCATCGGCAGGGGGCTTATAGGTCCGGTCTTGGCGTTGCGCGGCAATGATCACCCATTGACCGGTGGTGCGGTCGAAACGCAGCTCGGAGGCCTCGGGGTCGCGTGACGGCAGCGGCCGACGATCAGGCACCGGCGCCGCAGTGTTGCCGGGCAACGCGAAGAACAGCTGCTCGCGGCCGTCGGCCAGCGTCCAGCGCAGCGGGGCGCTCACGCGATCAGCCGCGGGTGCAGCCGCTGGGGCGCGATCGTGACTCCGGCCGCCACATCGTCGGCCAGGTCCGCGGCAAAACTCCGCAGCCCGGCCAGGTCGATCCCGTGCGGCGCCGGGGGCGGCACCGTCGCCAAGTGTTCGGCGCCGCGGCGCAGCAGACTGATCGCACCGCTGACGTTCCCGCGTTGCACGTGAGTGACGCCCACCGCCAGCTGCGCCAAGCCCTGCCATAGGTCACGCTCGGCGGCGGGACGATGTTTCCAGGCGGCTTCGAGTACCTCGTGGGCGTTGAACGCCAGCCCGTCGTCCAGCAACAGCTGCGCGTAGGCGAGCATCTGCGCGGGCGGGAGGTTGAGGTCGTCAGGAACGCCCTGGACACCGTCCTGGCTGCCTCGCGGCAACGGGCGGCCCAGACGATCCCGCGGGCGGGCGTTGCGGGGGCGGCCGGAATTGTCGCGGTCGCGGGTTGTCATGGGCTCATCATGCCGCGCGTCGGAATCCGGCGACGCTCCCACGGTGTGTCGCGTCGCAGGATTCCGGCTCGGCCAGCAGGTCCGGGAAACCTAGGCCGGCTTGACGGCAATCACCTCGATGGCAGCCATGTTGTCGCGGTGACGGCGGAACGTCGCACGCATAGTGCGCACCCGGGCCCGCGCGTCGGAATCGCGCAGCACGTTGAACACGAACCGCAGCGCCCCGGGCAGGCCTTCGTCGGCGACCAGCCGGCGGGGCTCCAACAGTGCCATCGGCGCGTAGCCGATCTTCTCCACAGCGAACCCCGCGTCGGTGAGCAACTCGGTCCATTCCGCGGCGGTCAGCGGGCGGGCGTTGACCTTGATGGAGCGGGCCAGCGCGGTCCGGACCTCGTCCTTGACGGCGTCTGGCACATCGTGGGGCACCAGCACCATCTCGTGGATGGCGTAGCGGCCGCCGGGACGCAGCACCCGGAAGGCCTCGCGGATGATGTCGGCCTTGTGGGCGTTGGTCTGCATGGTCAGCATCGCTTCGCCGATCACGACGTCGGCGCTGTCGGCGTCCAGACCGGTCTGCGAGGCCTCCCCGGTGACTACTCGGCCCCGGCTGCCGACTACCGAACGCACGGCGCCGGCGGCGTTCGTGTCGGCCTCGACGCCGGTGTAGCTGCCGGGGTTGCGCTCCAGGATGTCGGTCGCCGTGCGCCCCATGCCGGGTGCCAGCTCCACCACATCGACGCCGGTCAGGCGCGCGTCGGCCAGCATTCGGTGGGTCAGCTCGAGCCCTCCGGGCCGCAGGACGCGTTTGCCCAGCCGGGCGAAGAGCCAGTGGCCGGGCAGGTCGGCGGTCTTGCGTTCGGGCATCGGCAGGTTCATGCAATGAAGGTTAGCCTTACCAATATTGCAGACGCCAGGGGTCTTTAGGCCCCGGAATAGCACCGGCCTCGTCGGTGTTCGACCGAACATGCCCAAGCCATTCACCGAAACCGAACGCCAGCAGTTCCTCGCCGACAAGCACGTCGCGGTGTTGTCCGTCGCGGCCACCGACGGCCGCCCACCCGCCAGTGTCCCGATCTGGTACGGCTACACCCCCGGCGGCGACATAGTCATCAACACCGGTGCCGGCAGACGCAAGGCCAGGCTTATCGAGCAGGCCGGCGTGGTGACGCTGGTGGTTCAGCGCGAAGACCTGCCCTACCAGTACGTGATCGTCGAAGGCACCGTGGTCCAGACCACCACGCCGGCACCACTGGACCAGCGTGAAGCCATCGCGATCCGCTACCTGGGGGAGGAAGGCGGACGGGCCTTCGCCGCCAGCATGGGCGACGACTCCAGTGTGCTGTTCACCGTTCGGCCCGACCGCTGGCTGACCGCCGACTACTCCGGCGATCTGTAGCCACGACCGAAAGCCCGACGCGATGCTGCCCGTGCTCGACCTGTCCGAGGCCGACACCGACACCGCCGGGTTTCGCCGGGCGTTGCGGGAGGCCGCCCATACGCACGGCTTCTTCTATCTCACCGGTCACGGCGTGCCCGACGCGCAGATCACCCAGGCCCTTGAGCTGGCGCGGCAGTTCTTCGGATTGCCCGACGAGGACAAGCAACGGATCAGCCAGTTGCACAGCCCGCATTTCCGGGGCTATTCACGCGTGGGCGGCGAGCTGACCAACGGCTGCATCGACTGGCGCGAGCAGATCGACATCGGTCCCGAATGCCCGGCGCTGCCCGGCGCGCAGGGTTTCTGGCATCTGCAGGGCCCGAATCTGTGGCCGCAGCGGCCGGCGGCCTTCAGGCCCGTGTTCGAGTCGTGGGATCGCTCACTGTCCTCGGTGGGCCGCACCCTGCTCGGGCACTGGGCGGCCTCGCTGGGCGCTGGAGAAGATCTGTTCGACGACGCCTTCACCGCTCCGTCGACGCTGATCAAGGTGATCCGCTATCCCGGTACCGCGCACAGCGATCAAGGTGTCGGTGCCCACAAGGACTCCGGGGTGTTGACCCTGCTGCTCGTCGAGCCCAATTCCGAGGGCCTGCAGGTGGAAAGCGCGCCCGGCGAATGGGTGGACGTGGCTCCCGTGGCGGGTGCGTTCATCGTCAACATCGGTGAACTGCTCGAAGTCGCGACCGACGGCTACCTGCGAGCCACGCGCCACCGGGTGCGCTCACCCCGGCCCGGCACCGACCGCGTGTCGATCGCCTACTTCCTCAACCCGGCCCTGGATGCCACCGTCGCGCGCATCCCCCTGCCTGCCGCGCTAGCCGTCCTGGCCCGCGGTGTGGAGACCGACCCCGACAATCCCCTCTACAACACTTACGGCCAGAACGCCTGGAAGTCGCGGACGCGAGCACACCCGGACGTGGCCGCGTTGCACCACGGGATCACGCCGGCCCCGACCGCATCCCGGCCGTCAGACCACCTGGCGACCGGCCAGGAACGTGGCGCGCACCTCTAGATCCGCGATCGCTTCCGGGGCGACGGTGCGCGGGTCCGCCGAGAGCACCACCAGATCGGCATACTTGCCCACTTCCAGGGAACCTGTCACGTCGTCGGCGAACAGCTGCCAGGCCGCGTCGAGGGTCTGCGCCCGGATCGCCTGCTCGACGGTGAGCCGCTCCTCGGGCGCCAAGACCCGCCCACTGGGCGCCACCCGGGTGGCGGCGACGCTGATATTGCGCAGCGGCTCTTCGGGGGTGACCGGCGCGTCGTTGTGCAGGGAGATGCGAATGCCGGCCGCGACGGCAGAGGCCGCCGGCATCCAGCGTGACCCGTGCTCCTCCCCGAACAGCCCGTCGACCAGAACATCCCCCCAGTAGTGCAGGTGGTCGACGAACAGGCTGCAGGTGACACCCAACGCGGCAGCACGGCGCAACTGCTCGGGGCGGATGGCACCGACGTGTTCGAGCCGCAGCCGGTGATCCTCGCGCGGGTGCCGGCGCAACACATCTTCGTAGACGTCGAGGATGGTGTCGACGCCGTTGTCACCGTGCACGTGACAGGCCATCTGCCAGCCGTGCGGGAAATACGCCTCGACGATCTCGGTCAACTGTTCACCGGTGTAGTTGGCGTGCCCGCACGATCCGGGTTCGACGCCGATGACGCGGGTGGCTTCGGTGTCCAGATATGGGAAGGACAGGTCGATGTTGCCGATCCACGGCGAGCCGTCCACCCAGATCTTGATACCGACCTGACGAGCAATGTCGTCTCCGTCGCCTGGCGAGGCGTCGGTGTGCAATTGCGGATTGGAGATCTCGTAGGTGCGCAGTCGCACCGTCAGCTCGTCATGCAGTGCCTGCACCAACGGCCGGAACTGCGGCGAGAACGCCATCTCCGAAATCGTCGTCAACCCCGCCCGGTTGAGGCGCGCACACTCGGCACGCAGCATCGCCGGAGCGTCGCCGGGCAGCATGGCCTCACCCAGCAGCGGAATGAGCGCCCCGGTCTCCTCCGCGGTCCCATCCAGTTCACCGGCGGCGTCGCGGCCATACTTGGCCCCGACCGGGTCCGGGGTATCGCGGGTCAGCCCCGCCGCTCGGCCGGCCACGCTGTTGAAGTACGCCTTGTGTCCCGAGTTGTGCACGATCACCAGCGGGCTGTCCGGCGCGAGGCCGTCCAGCCAGGCCAACGTCGGCTCAGGCAGGCCCGGCTGCAGCAACTGGTCCCAGCCGATCGCGTAGGCCCCCGAGGCGCCGCGCGCGGCGACCTCTGCGCGGACCAGATCCACCACGGCATCCGGGTCGGTCAGGGTGACGGGCCGGATGTCGACCATCCGCCCCGACAGCACGACCGACTCCATCAGCGGGTGACCGTGGGCCTCGACGAAACCGGGCAAGACACAGCCGTCGCCGATGTCGAGCACCTGGGTGTCCGGGCCGATCAGACTCTCGATGTCTGCGCGGTCACCGACCGCGACGATGCGCCCCCCGGTGACGGCCAGCGCCTCGGCGGTCGGTTGCGCATCATTGACCGTCACAGCCGTGCCGATGACGACGAGATCGGCTGCGGGCATGGTGGGCTCCTTCTCGGCAGGCATCGCCGGAGTGTAAGCCGCCGCGAACGCGCGAAGATGCCAGCCCACGGAATTGACTGTGCGGAGCGGTTTTACGCAGCCTGTGCCCAACCATTGACTCCTCCAGGCCCCTCGACTTAATGGCTGCAGGAGGCGGGGGAACGAGGAAGGCCACCGGGATCACCTCCACGGCACGATCGCGAAGTCGCCAGCAGGAGCTTCTGGCCGAACCGCCGAGGCTCGCGCCGGTCTGCGACCCCGAAAACACGTCAGGCCCCCTCGAAAGAGGGGGCCTGACCAGTGTGGCAGGTACAGGATTCGAACCTGTGTAGGCTTCCGCCGACGGATTTACAGTCCGCTCCCATTGGCCGCTCGGGCAACCTGCCGTAGTGCGCCTAGCAGAGTACAACGAGGATGTACCTCAGACACAAACGGCCAGCACAACTCAAGGAGAGGACAGGTCTCGTGGCGGACTCATCGTTCGACATCGTCAGCAAGGTCGATCGGCAGGAGGTCGACAACGCCCTGAACCAGGCCGCCAAGGAACTGGCCACCCGGTTCGACTTCCGCGGCACCGACACCACCATCGCCTGGAAGGGCGAGGAGACCATCGAGCTGGTGAGCTCCACCGAGGAGCGGGTCAAGGCTGCCGTCGACGTCTTCAAGGAGAAGCTGATCCGCCGCGACATCTCTATGAAGGCGTTCGACGCCGGGGACCCGCAGCCGTCGGGCAAGACCTACAAGGTGAGCGGCAGCCTCAAGCAGGGCATCGATTCCGAGCACGCCAAGAAGATCAACAAGCTGATCCGCGACGAGGGCCCCAAGGGCGTCAAGTCCCAGGTCCAGGGCGAGGAGATCCGGGTCTCGTCGAAGAAGCGTGACGACCTGCAGGCCGTGATCTCGCTGCTCAAGGGCGCCGACCTGGACGTGGCCCTGCAGTTCGTGAACTACCGCTAGCGCAATCCCGACCCGCCGGCCCGCCCGGTGCCTAGTCTGGGATTGTGACTACCGAAGAGGTCGTGGACGTCGTCATCATCGGAGCCGGCATCTCCGGTATCGGCGCGGCCTACCGAATCACCGAGCGCAACCCGGGCACCAGTTACGTCATCCTGGAACGGCGCCAGCGGATCGGCGGCACGTGGGATCTGTTCCGCTATCCCGGAGTGCGCTCCGACAGCAGCATCTTCACGTTGTGCCTGCCGTATGAGCCCTGGACTCGGCGGGAACGGGTCGCCAACGGCGACGAGATCCGCGACTACCTGACCGAGGCCGCACACAAGCACGGCATCGACCGCCACATTCGGTTCAACAACCACGTCCTAGAGGCCGACTGGGATTCGGCGACCGATACCTGGGCAGTGACGGCGGACGAGAACGGCACCCCGCGGACTTACCGCAGCAGGTTCGTGTTCTTCGGGTCCGGTTACTACAACTACGACGACGGCTACACCCCGGACTTTCCCGGTGCCGAGACGTTCGCCGGGACGCTGGTGCACCCGCAGCACTGGCCCGAAGACCTGGACTACGCGGGCAAGAACGTGGTGGTGATCGGCAGCGGGGCCACTGCGATGTCCCTGGTGCCGGCGTTGGCCGAGACTGCCGCGCGGGTGACCCTGCTGCAACGCACACCGACCTACCTGATCTCGGCGCCCAAATACAGCATGTTCGTCAACGTGGTCTCGAAGCTGTTTCCCCGCAAGGTGGCTCACCCGATCATTCGATTCGTCATGGCGCTCTTCGAGGGCTATGTGTGGTTCTTGGCCCGCAAAACGCCTCCGCTGCTGAAGTGGATGCTGCGTCGCGAGGCCGTGCAGAACCTACCCCCCGGCTACGCCGTGGACACCCACTTCAAACCGCCGTATCAGCCGTGGGACCAACGCCTATGCCTGATTCCCGACGCCGACCTCTACGCCCACATCAGCGCCGGGCGTGTGGAGATGGTCACCGAGCGGATCGATCACTTCGACACCACCGGAATCGCCTTGCAGTCCGGTGCACACCTGGATGCCGACATCATCGTCACCGCCACCGGCCTGCAGCTGCAGGCGCTCGGAGGAGTGCGGATCAGCCTGGACGGCACCGAGATCAAACCCACCGACCGGTTCGTCTACAAAGCCCACATGCTCGAAGACGTACCGAATCTGTTCTGGTGCGTGGGCTACACCAACGCGTCCTGGACGCTGCGCGCCGACATCACTGCGCGCGCCACCGCCAACCTGCTGTCCTACATGGCTTCTCGGGGCTACACCCACGCCTACCCGCACCTGGGCGACCAGCCGATGACCGAGAAGTCGGCCTGGGACATCCAAGCCGGCTATGTGCTGCGCGCACCGCACGCGCTTCCGCGGTCGGGAACCAAACGGCCCTGGAACGTGCGGCAGAACTACTTCGCCGACGCCCTGGACTTCCGGTTCGACCAGATCACCGAGTCCATGGTGTTCGGGCGGGCCGGAGAGGCGATACCGCTGGCCGGGTAGTGGCTGGGCTGCCGTTTAGGCGACATGTCCACAAACCGCCGGTGTGGCGGTGTCGACGGCAATACGCTGTCGCTCATGCCTGCTGCTACTCGTACACCCAATGTCGTCGTGCTCGGAGGCGGATCGTTCGGCACCACCGTGGCATCTATCTGCTCGCGCCGCGCGCCGACGCTGCAATGGGTCCGATCGGAGTCGACCGCCGCCGACATCAACGACAACCACCGCAACAGCCGCTACCTGGGCAACGACGTGGAGCTCAGCGAAACGCTGCGCGCCACCACCGACTTCGCCGAGGCCGCACACTGCGCCGATGTCGTCGTGATGGCGGTTCCCTCGCACGGATTCCGGGGAGTCCTCGAAGAGCTGGCCGCCGAGCTGCGCCCCTGGGTGCCGGTGGTCTCGCTGGTCAAGGGCCTGGAGCAGGGCACCAACATGCGGATGTCGCAGATCGTCGACGAGATATTGCCCGGACATCCGGCCGGCATCCTGGCCGGGCCGAACATCGCCCGCGAGGTCGCCGAAGGGTACGCCGCGGCCGCGGTGCTGGCCATGCCCGATCAGAGCCTGGCGTGCGAGCTGGCGTCACTGTTTCGTACCAAGCGGTTCCGGGTCTACACCACCGACGACGTGATCGGTGTCGAGATGGCCGGGGCCCTCAAGAACGTGTATGCGATCGCGGTCGGGATGGGCTACTCGCTGGGGATCGGCGAGAACACTCGGGCCATGGTGATGTCGCGGTCGGTACGGGAGATGTCCAAGCTGGGTGAGGCCATGGGCGGGGCTCGCGACACGTTCGCAGGCCTGGCCGGGATGGGCGACCTGATCGTCACCTGCACCAGCCAGCGCAGCCGCAACCGGTACGTCGGCGAACAACTGGGATCCGGCAAACCCATCGACGAGATCATCGCGTCGATGAACCAGGTGGCCGAGGGCGTTCGGGCCGCCAGCGTGATCATGAAGTTCGCCGCACAGTACGGGCTGAGCATGCCGATCGCCCGCGAGGTCGACGGTGTGATCAACCACGGCTCCACCGTCGAGCAGGCCTACCGCGGGCTGATCGCCGAGACACCGGGCCACGAAGTGGAGGGAACGGGCTTCTAACTCCCAGAAACCTGTCAATACCTGCCAGAAACCTGGTAATTCCCTTCGGTTGTGTAACCGATGTTTACTTTCTAGACATGTTTACTTGGTGAACCGGTAATAATCGAGGAATATCTTTGCTGCATCTCAGCGACGTCTTATGAGAAGAGCAGGGGAGTTACCGGATGCTGACCGTGCGAAGAGCCGGCGATGCCATCACCAACCGCACAGCCAGGTCACGATCGATCCTTCGGTACGACTTCCCGGCGTCATTGGTGGTGTTCCTGGTAGCGCTGCCGCTGTCACTGGGCATCGCCATCGCCTCGGACGCGCCGGTACTGGCCGGCCTGATCGCCGCTATCGTCGGCGGCCTCGTCGTCGGCCTGTTCGGCGGCTCGCCCTTGCAGGTGAGCGGGCCGGCGGCCGGCCTGACGGTGATCGTCGCGGATCTGGTGGCAACCTTCGGCTGGAAGGTGACGTGCGCTATCACCGTCGGCGCCGGAGTGCTCCAGATTCTGCTCGGCCTGAGCCGGGTGGCGCGAGCCGCGCTGGCCATCTCCCCGGTGGTGGTGCACGCGATGCTGGCCGGTATCGGCGTCACCATCGCCCTGCAACAACTGCACGTCCTGCTGGGAGGCAAGTCGGCCAGTTCAGCCTGGGTGAACCTGACAGCCCTACCCAGCGGGGTCATCGACGCCAACGGACCTGAGCCGCTCCTGGGAATCCTGGTGATCATCACGATGCTCGCCTGGCGGTCGGTGCCCGGTCCGCTGGGCCGGATTCCCGGCCCCCTGGTGGCGATCATCGGGGCGACGCTGCTGTCCTTGAAGTTCTCCCTCGATGTTCGCCTCATCACCCTCGACGGCTCGCTGCTGGACGCCGTTGCGCTGCCTGAGCTGCCCCACGGTCAATGGGCAGCCGCCGTCATCGGAGTGGTCACCGTGGCGTTGATCGCCAGCGTGGAGAGCCTGCTCTCGGCGGTGTCGGTTGACCGGATGCACAACGGCCCGCGCACCGACTTCAACCGCGAACTGATCGGGCAGGGCACCGCGAACGTCACCTCGGGCCTACTCGGTGGCCTGCCGATCACCGGGGTGATCGTTCGCAGCGCGACCAACGTCAGTGCCGGCGCGAAGTCGCGGGCGTCGGCTTTCCTGCACGGTGTGTGGATCCTGCTGTTCGCCCTGCCGTTCGCCGGTCTGATCCAGCAGATTCCGAGCGCTGCGCTGGCCGGGTTGCTGATCACCGTCGGCGTCCAGCTGATCAAACTGGCTCACGTCGAAACGGCATGGCGCAGCGGTGATATCGCCATCTATGCGGTGACCATCGTCGGCGTGGTCTTCCTGAACCTGCTGGAGGGGGTCATGATCGGGTTGGCACTGGCGCTGGTCATGACCGGCTGGCGAGTCATCCGGGTCAAAGTCACTTCCGAGCAGGTCGGCGAGGCGTGGCTGGTTTCCATCACCGGCGCCTGCACCTTCCTGGCACTGCCGAGGCTCACCGGCGTACTGGCGCGGATTCCCGCGGGCGCCCGGGTCATCCTGGACATCTCGACGACCTACCTCGATCACGCCGCCGAACAAGCCCTCGACGACTGGCAGCAGCAGCACTGCGCCAACGGCGGCACCGTCGTGCGGCCGGGACAGTCCGGCGAGGATGCGGACTCCTCCTGCACGACCTGCGCACCGGAGGTCCGGCTTGAGGTGAGTCCGGAAGCGCTCGCACATGCGGTCCACAACGACGTGCCCGCGTTGGGCGTTCCCGGATCGAGCAGGAACGGACGCGCCTGATCGGAGCCGATGAGCCCCGCTATCCCCGGGCCATCGCCTCGAGCCGGCGAATCCGATCAGCCATCGGGGGGTGGGTGGCGAACAGCTGGCCGACCTTTTCACCTGCCCGGAACGGGTTGGCGATCATCAGATGCGACTGGCTGGCCAGTGCCGGCTCGGGCGGCAGCGGGGCGGCCTGCACGCCGTCGGAGATCTTGCGCAGCGCCGAGGCCAGCGCCAGTGGGTCGCCCGAGAGCACGGCGCCGGATTCGTCGGCCTGGTACTCGCGTGACCGCGATACCGCCAACCGGACCACCGAGGCCGCCAGCGGCCCCACCAAGGCGACCAGCAGCATGGCCAGCGGGTTGCCGTCGCGGCGGTTGCCCATGAACATCGCCATGTTGGCCAAGCCGGTGATCACCGAGGCCAGTGCACCGGCGACACACGAGATCAGGATGTCGCGGTTGTAGACGTGGGACAGCTCATGGCCGAGGACCGCGCGCAACTCCCGTTCATTGAGCAGTCGCAGGATTCCGCTGGTGCAGCACACCGCGGCGTGCCGCGGGTTCCGGCCGGTGGCAAAGGCGTTGGGCGCATTGGTGTCGCTGACGTACAGCCGGGGCATCGGCTGGTGGGCGGCGGTGGCCAACTCACGCACGATCCGGTACATCTCCGGCGCCTGAACCTCGGTCACCGGCTGGGCGCGCATCGCACGCAGCGCCAGCTTGTCGCTGTTGAAGTAGGTGTAGGCGTTCATTCCCACGGCGAAAAGCACCGCCACCCACATCATCTGCGGTCCGAACGCCCGGCCCACCAAGACGATCAACGCCGACATCACCAACAGCAGAAAGAACGTCTTCGCCGTGTTGTGATACGGGTGCCAGGTCATCGACTCCTCCTTGAAGAACCTTGAAGAACCCCGGTCGTGCTCATTAAACGCCGCCGGGGTCGCACGAGTTCCGCAATCGCGGTCAGCCGTGTCGGTTGACGGTGTAGTCGACCAGGCTGGCCAGGGCTGCTCGGCCGACGCAGTCGGGCAGCGCGGCCAGCTCCGTGCGCGCCTGCGCGGCATAGTCGGCCACCGTCTGCTTGGCCCGGACCATGCCGGCCGAGGCCCGCAACAGGTCCAGCGCCTCCTCGACCGCCGCGTCTTCGGTGACCGGACCGGCTAACAGCACACGCAGCCGCTCAGCGTCGGCTCCGGTGCCCTGCAGCGCGTAGAGCACCGGCAGGGTGTGCACGCCCTCACGCAGATCGGTGCCGGGCAGCTTGCCGGACTCATCGGGGTCGGAATCGATGTCGATGATGTCGTCGGAGATCTGGAAGGCGGTGCCCACGATCCCGCCCAACCGGGCCAGCCTTTCGATCTGCTCATCGCCGGCCCCGGAGAATGTGGCGCCGAATCGCCCCGACGCCGAGATCAGGCAGGCCGTCTTCTCGTAGACCACCTTGAGGTAGTGCTCCACCGAGTCCACCCCCTCGGCCGCGCCACGGGTCTCGCGCATCTGACCGGTGACCAGCTCCGCGAAGGTCTCGGCGATGATCCGTACCGCGTCCGGCCCCAACCGTGACACCAGACGTGACGCCGTGGCGAACAGGTAGTCGCCGGCCAGGATCGCAATGTTGTTGCCCCACCGCGCATTGGCGCTGGGCGCTCCCCGGCGGATCTGCGCCTCGTCCATCACGTCGTCGTGATACAGCGTGGCCAGGTGCACCAACTCGATCACCGCGCCGGCCACCGTCACCTGCCACGCATCGGGCTCGGGTCCCAGTTGGGCGGACAACACCGTGAACAGCGGACGGAAGCGCTTGCCACCGGCGTCGAACAGGTGGGTCACCGCCTCGGTCATCAGGCCGTCGCCGCCCCGAAGTTCGGTGTCCATCAGCTCTTCGATGCGGGCGACCCCGTCGCGTACCCGGCCCGCGAAATCCGGGTCCCCCAAGCCGCCGAAATCCAACCCCGCCACCACACTCGCCGGTGTCCTCACGGCTCCAACATACTGGTCACTGTGAATTCGCAGGCTGATGTGGTGGTGGTAGGCGCCGGACCGGCCGGGTCGGCGGCTGCCGCTTGGGCCGCCAGAGCGGGCCGCGACGTGCTGGTGATCGACTCAGCCGCCTTCCCCCGGGACAAGACCTGCGGCGACGGCCTGACCCCCCGTGCCGTCGAGCAGCTCGAACTGCTGGGCCTTGGCGAGTGGCTCGACGGTCACATCCGCCACCGTGGCCTGCGCATGGCCGGCTTCGGCAGCGAACTCGAAGTGGATTGGCCGGGCCCGTCCTTTCCCGCGACCGGAAGCGCCGCGCCCCGCACCGAGCTCGATGAGCGGATCCGCAAGGTCGCCGAAGACTCCGGCGCCCGAATGCTGCTGGGTGTCAAAGCGGTCGATGTTTCCCGCAACGCGTCCGGGCGGGTGCGCTCGATCGTGCTCGGCGACGGCTCGCAGGTGGCCTGCCAGACCCTGATCGTTGCCGATGGCGCACGCTCGACGCTGGGGCGGGTGTTGGGCCGGCAGTGGCACCAGGAGACGGTTTACGGGGTGGCCGCGCGCGGCTACCTGGCCTCCCCCCGCAGCGACGAGCCGTGGTTGACGTCGCACCTGGAGCTGCGCTCGCCCGAGGGCACGGTGCTGCCGGGGTACGGGTGGATCTTCCCGCTGGGCAACGGCGAGGTGAACATCGGCGTCGGAGCGCTGGCCACTGTCAAGAGACCCGCCGATGTGGCACTGCGACCGCTGATGTCCTACTACGCCGACCAGCGCCGCGAGGAGTGGGGATTTGAGGGTCCGGTTCGCGCGCCGGCGAGTGCGCTGCTGCCCATGGGTGGAGCGGTCTCGGGCGTCGCCGGACCCAACTGGATGTTGATCGGTGACGCCGCGGCCTGCGTCAACCCGCTCAACGGCGAGGGCATCGACTATGGCCTGGAGACCGGGCGGTTGGCCGTCGATCTGCTGACCGCGTCGGGACCGTCCGCTGTGCTCACCCAGGCGTGGCCCGAACTTCTGAGCAGCCACTATGCGCGGGCATTCTCGGTGGCCCGGCGGCTGGCCCTGTTGCTGACGTTCCCCCGATTCCTGCCGGCCACCGGACCGATGGCGATGCGCTCTCCGGCGTTGATGAAGTTCGCCGTCCGGGCGATGGGCAACCTGGTCACCGACGAGGACGCCGACTTCGCGGCGCGGATCTGGCGCGGCGGCGGGCGGATGTCGCGGCTCATCGATGGCCGCCGGCCGTTCTCCTAAGCCTTACCCACCGCCGCTGCATATCAAGAACGTTGACATGTATCGAGGTCGTTGCTATACCGGAGTCATGAGCGATTCCATGGAAATGCACTTCGACGCCGCCTACCGGGGGGAATCCGAGGAGCTGGGGTCGGGAACCAAGCCACCGTGGAGCATCGGGGAGCCGCAGCCCGAACTGGCCGCCCTGATCGCCGAGGGCAGGTTCCACGGCGATGTCCTCGACGTCGGCTGCGGCGAGGCCGCCATCTCGCTGTACCTGGCCGCACAGGGCCACACCACCGTGGGCCTCGACAGCTCACCCACCGCCATCGACCTGGCCCGCCGCGAAGCGGCCGAACGGGGCCTGACCAACGCCACCTTCGAGGTCGCCGACATCAGCGCGTTCTCCGGCTATGACGGCCGCTTCGGCACCATCGTGGACAGCACCCTGTTCCACTCGATTCCGGTGGCGGCCCGCGACGGCTACCAGCGCTCGATCGTGCGCGCCGCCGCACCCGGCGCGTCGTACTTCGTGCTGGTCTTCGACAAGGCCGCCATCCCCGAGGGCCCGCCGTTTGCGGTGACCGCCGACGAACTGCGCGAGGTGGTCGCCCAGTACTGGGTGATCGACGAGATCAAACCGGCCCGGATCCACGCGGCATTCCCCGACAATTTCCCCGGCTTCGGCGGTGTGCCGCTGCGCGCGGAGGCGGACGGTCGCAGGTCAGCCGCGGGCTGGCTGCTCTCGGCCCATCTGGACTGAGCCGCAGCTTCGCGGGGTCAGCGTGGTTTGCGGGCCGAGTGCAGCGCGACGATGCCACCGGTGAGGTTGCGCCAGCTCACTTCCGACCATCCCGAATCACCGATCTGCTCGGCCAAGGCGGCCTGATCCGGCCAGGCGCGGATGGACTCGGCGAGGTAGACGTAGGCCTCCGGGTTCGACGACACCGCGCGTGCCACCGCCGGCAGCGCCCGCATCAGGTACTCCTTGTAGGCGGTGGCGAACACCGGCACCGTCGGAGTGGAGAACTCGCACACCACCAGGCGCCCCCCGGGGCGGGTCACCCGGGCCATCTCCCGCAGACCCGCCGTGTGGTCGACGACGTTGCGCAACCCGAAACTGATCGTGACCGCGTCGAACACGCCGTCGCCGAACGGAAGCTTCGTGGCGTCCCCGGCGACCTTGGGCACCGGGCGCCCCGCGCCGGCGGCCAACATGCCGACCGAGAAGTCCGCAGCCACACACCAGGCGCCCGACTTCGCGAGTTCGACCGTCGACACCGCGGTGCCGGCGGCCAGATCCAGCACCTTCTCCCCCGGCTGCAACTCGAGTGCCTTGCGGGTGGCCCGGCGCCAGGACCGGTCCCGGCCCAGCGACAGCACCGTGTTGGTCAGGTCGTAGCGGCGGGCGACACCGTCGAACATCGACGCGACGGCGTGGGGGTCTTTGTCCAGGCTGGCGCGGCTCATCGGGTTGACGCTACCCGGTTTCGCTAGGGTCGTGGGATGCGGTCTTGGCTGGGAACATTGGTAGCACTGGCGGTATTCGGCGGGTCAGTGGCGGCGCCGGCGACTGCCGATCCGGCGACAACCGGCACGGCGTTGGCCGCCGACCACTTCGGCGTCCTGGCCGGTTCGGCGCAGGCCCCGGTCCAGCTGGAGATCTTCTGCGACCCCCAGTGCTCCGAGTGCGCCAAGTTCGAGGCGGCCTCCGGCGGTTCGCTGAGCAAGCACCTGGCCGCCGGGGACGTCGCGGTGACCTACCGGTGGATGACGTTCCTGGACGCCCGGCGCCACAATGACGTTTCGGCGCGGGTGGGCAACGCCCTGATGGCAGCGACCGATCCGGCCACCTCCGCCGAGGCATACCAGGGCTACGTGAACGCGCTGTACCGCAAGGGCGGAGCGCCCGGCCTGGACGACCTGGCGACCACCGCACGCGAGAGCGGCCTACCCGCCCCGGTGGTGGAGCGGATCGCCGCGGGGCAGCAGGCCGTGGACACCACCTCGATGAACGCCTTCAACCGGGTGCAGCTGCTGTCGGCCAACCCGCGCAGTCCCGGCACCCCCACGGTGTATGACACGGCGACCAGGACCGTGGTGGACACCGACGACGCCGGCTGGCTCGACCGGCTGGTGGATGCGGGTTAATCCGCCGCCCACCGCCGTTCGGCGACATTGCATCCGGCCAGCGCCGCGATCCCGATCAGCCAGGCGAGCACCGCGACCGAACCCGCGGGGATGACCGCCAGCACCGCGGTGCGGTGTTGCACCCGCACCAGGTCCGGGTCGGATTTGTCGTATTCGACGTAGATCCGCATCCCGGTGGCCAACTCGGAGGGGTAGAGCACACCGAGCTCAGGCCGGTAGGTGATCCGTTCCGGCGTGACGAATTCGATCGTCGAGCGACGAAAGCCCGCGTTGAGCACCTCGGCCGCTGCGACACCCATGTCGCGCTCGATGGTGATGTCGTTGCGCCACGCCCCGGCGACCAGCAACAACGACTGCAGGGTCACCAGCGCCACCAGGATCAGGATGCCCGTGCGCGTCCACCGCAGTGCGCGGCCGGCCACCGAGCTTCGAGCAAGCAGGCCAGGCCCACCGATCAGCCGGAGCACTGCCGGTCGCAGCACCCGAAAGACCCAGGTGGCTCGGTAGTCGGGCAGTCTCACAGCGCGGCCTTGATCGCGGCGTGCAGGGACCGCAAGGACGAGCGGTCGGCTTTGACCTCCAGCACCCGAACCCCACCGGCGGATTCGGCGAGCGCGGCGGGCAGGGCGTCGGCCTCCGCCTGCTGGAATTCCACGTGGTAGGCGTGACACAGCGCGGCGATGTTGACGTCGTGCGGGGTGCCGAAGACACGCGACGACACGTCGGCGAAGCGCGGGTCGCCCTGCTCCAGCAGCTCGAAGATGCCGCCGCCGTTGTCGTTGGACACCACGATCGTCAGGTGCTGCGGCCGCGGTTCGGTGGGCCCGATCAGCAACCCGGAGCTGTCGTGGACAAACGTCAGGTCCCCGATCAGCGCGATGGTGCGCGCATCGGGGTGCCGGCGTTCATGAGCCAGCGCGGCACCGATCGCGGTGGACACTGTGCCGTCGATACCGGCGACCCCGCGGTTGGATCGCACCGCGACATCGCGGGTCCGCGCGGCGTTGCCCAACCCGACCAGTGCGGCGTCGCGCACCGGGTTCGACGCGCCCAACACCAACTGGTCTCCGGGGCGCAGCGCGTCGGCCACCGCCGCGGCCACGTGCAGGCCGGTGGTGAGCGGGTGGGCCGCCAACTGCTCGCGCACCACGGCCTCTGCGTGAGCATTGAGCTGCGCGCAGCGGCGCAGCCAGGCCGGATCCGGCTCTCCGGAGAGGACCGCTCGGGTGCCGGTGGCCTGCGAGTTGCCCGAGACGTCGGGCCAGCGCGGGCCGGTGGTCAGCGCGTACACCGGCAGTGTCGGGTCGGCCAGCAGGGCCGACACCGGACGGTGCAGGGTGGGCCGGCCGGCCATGATCACCTGCTGCGGGCGCAGCAGCGGCAGAGTCAGTGGGTGCAGCGGATTTTGTGGTGTCGGGGCCGTGGGTTCGGCGACCGTGGGCAGCGCCGCCAGGTTGGGGTGCAGACCCGCCCCGTGCCCGGCGATCACCACGGTGTCCGGGGACACGTCGATATCCAGGGGCTGATCGAAGCTGACCGGCGGGGTGTAGGTCCAGGGTAGCCCGTTCGGCCGGCCCGCCGGTTCGGGCTGCTGAGCTGTGTCGGCGTCAGGCACCAGCGGCTCGCGCAGTGGGATGTCGAACTGCACCGGTCCGGCATTCGCAGTTCGAGACCCGGTGGCGGCCACCACAACCCGGCACACCGCCGAACGCCAGGTGGCGTTGAGGGCGTCCAACCGCTCGGGGGCGTCCTCGGCCAGGCCGAGGCTGATGCTGGCGCGCACCTGGGTGCCGAAGTAGCCCAGTTGCTCCATGGTCTGGTTGGCGCCGGTGCCCAGCAGTTCGTAGGGGCGGTTGGCGCTCAACACGATCAGCGGCACCCGGGCATAGTTGGCCTCGACGACGGCCGGTCCCAGGTTGGCCACCGCGGTGCCCGACGTCATCGCGACACAGACCGGGGCACCGGCACCCACCGCCAGCCCGATCGCCAGGAATCCGGCTGTGCGTTCGTCGATGCGCACGTGCAGCCGCAATCGGCCGGCCCGATCTGCGTCGTGCAGCGCGAACGCCAGCGGCGCATTGCGTGAACCCGGGCACAGCACCACATCGCGGACACCGCCGCGAATCAGCTCGTCGACGACGATGCGGGCCTGTGCCGTCGAGGGGTTGGTCATTGGCACCAGGTTAGTCGTGCGCCGGGGGGCCGGCCGCCCACCGGAACGGCTTGCCGTCGACCTCGGCGAGGAACTCCAGGGCAGCCTTGTTGACCTGGTCCGGCTTCTCGATGAAGCCCAGGTGCCCGGCATCGGGGATCTCCAGGTAACGCGCGCCCGGGATCGCCTCGGCGACCTCACGGCTCAGGTGCGCCGGGGTGACGACGTCGTCACCGAATCCGATCACCAGCACCGGTGCGGTGATGTTGGCGTAGGCCGGCAGCCGGTTGGTCAGCGGCGCCACGTCGAGTTGGCAGCGCAACCCCGGGGTGCTCTTCACCGGCCACATGGTGAACATCGCGATCCAGTCCTTGATCGCCGCGTCGTCACTGAGCGTCTTGGGCGAAAAGCTTTCCAGCAGGCGCACTTTGGCTTCGTACTCCGCGGGCAGCTCGACACCGGATTCGGCGAGCTTGGCCTCGGCGGAGTAGAAGAATTCGCGGGCCCGGTCGTGACGGCCGCGAGTGGCCATCAGCACGGCGGATTTCACCAGTTCGGGACGGGCCAGCATCAGTTCCTGGGCGATGAAGGAGCCCATCGACACCGCGACGATCCGGACCGGGCCGATGTCGAGCGACTCGATGAGCTGCGCGGTGTCGGCCACCATGGTTTCGGTGGTGAACCCCGAGGCGTTCTCGGTGGCACCGATACCGCGGTTGTCGAAGGTGATCGGGCGATACCGCGCAAGCTGGAACTCGCGCACCTGGTGCAGGTGCCAGCCGCGGCCCGCGCCGCCCCGCCCGGCGATGAACAGGACCGGCTCACCATCCTGATTACGGTCGTCGTAAGCGAGGTTGGTCACCAGAGTGAAGGTACGCGACCCGCCGACGCCTTATGGTGTCAGGATCGCGACTGCGCAGCTGGGGGACGGTGATGCAGATACGGAGCGTCGGGTTGGCGTGCACACTGGCGCTGACCTGCGCCGTGCTCGCCGACTGCGCCCGCGTGACCGGCGGCGCGGCGGTGCCGGCCGACAGTGATGGTCCCCGCCCCGTGACTGCCGCGATGCTGCCCGAGCTGCTACTCGAGGCCTCCACCGTCAACGACATCATGGGCGCGCGCGGGATGCGGGTCAAAGACTCCCGGTCGCGGATGTTCGACTCCGGCCGCCAGTTTCCCGACCACTCCTGCCTGGCGGCATGGATGCCCATCGAGAAAGCGGTGTACACCGACACAGACTGGACGGCCACCCTCGCCCAGACCCTCGCCCAGAACTCCCAAGACCACGTCGCGATCCAGGCCGCGACGGTGTTCGCCGACCGCGAGGTCGCCCGGAGCTTCTTCGACGTGACCGCCCAGCATTGGAAGTCCTGCGGCGAGCGAACATTCACCACCACCAAGGACGGCTCCCCGCAGTCGGAATGGACCTTTGACAACGTCTCCGACGTGGACTCCACCGTGTGGATGACCCAGCACCAGGAGGACAGCCCGGGCTGGTCGTGTCAGCGGGCACTGCGGGTCACCAACAACGTCGCCATCGACGTGTTGGCGTGCAAGTTCTACGTCAGCGACGAAGCCGTCACCATTGCCAACGGGATCGACGCGCGGTTGCCCAGCGTGTGAGTAGTTACCGCGGCAACAGCCGATGACAAGCCCGGACCCGTTCGATCCACCACTGCCGTCGCTGCGGCGCGGCGGCCAGGGCCTGTAACCGGGCCGGGTCCGGGGTGATCGGTTGCACCGGCAGGTAGCCGTCTTCTTGTGCCGGCGTCTCGGCGATGTCCTCGACGAACAGCGAACCGGTGCCCAACCCGCAGGCATGCCGTAGGTCCGGCAGTGCGGCCGCGGCGCGCAGGCCGGCGGCGATCCCCACCGCCGAGTCGATCGCGCTGGAGATCACCACCGGTATGTCGATCTGCGCAGCGATCTTCAGCAGTGCCGAGATTCCGCCCAGCGGAGCGACTTTCAGCACCGCGATATCGGCCGCACCGGCCCTCACGACGGCCAGGGGGTCGGCGGCCTTGCGGATGCTCTCATCGGCGGCCACCGGGGTGTCGATGCGGCGACGCAGCTCGGCGAGGTCGGCAACACTGGCGCAGGGTTGCTCCAGATACTCCAGCGCGCCCAGCGCCATTGCCGCCTCGACGGCCTGATCGAGGGTCCACCCGCCGTTGGCGTCAACCCGCACGGTGGGGATCAGCGCGCGCACCGCCTCGACGCGGGCGACGTCGTCGGCCAGGGTCTGGCCCGGTTCGGCGACTTTGACCTTGGCGGTGCGGGCGCCGGGGAACCGCGCCAGCACCTCGGGCACCCGCTCAGCGTCCACCGCCGGCACGGTCGCGTTGATCGGAATGCGGTCGCGAACGGGCGGGGGCGGTTGCCGGTAGGCACTTTCCAGGGCGGCAGCCAGCCAGTGCGCCGCCTCGGGGGCCTCGTATTCGGGAAAGGCACCGAACTCTCCCCAGCCCGCCGGGCCCTCGATCAGGGCCAGCTCTCGAACGATGATGCCGCGGAACGTAACGCGCATCGGCAACGCCACCACGTGCAGGCGGTCCAGGATGTCGTCGAGAGTCATCGTCTACACCGTAGACAGCGTGATCAATCCGTGGCGGCCACTCCGGCGACCTGACCCCGCTGCCCCGGTACGGTCGCAGACGTGAGCAGCAACCCTTTTGACCCGAGCATCTGGCGCACCGTCGACGGCTTCGCCGACCTGACCGACATCACCTACCACCGCCACGTCAGCGACGCGACGGTGCGGGTGGCGTTCAACCGTCCCGAAGTACGCAACGCCTTTCGGCCACACACCGTCGACGAGCTCTACCAGGCCCTCGACCACGCCCGAATGTCCCCCGACGTCGGCGTGGTGCTGCTGACCGGCAACGGACCGGCACCCAAGGACGGCGGCTGGGCTTTCTGCTCCGGCGGCGACCAGCGCATCCGCGGCCGCAGCGGCTACCAGTACGCATCCGGGGAGACCGCGGACACCGTTGATGCCGCGCGCGCCGGCCGGTTGCACATCCTGGAGGTCCAGCGGCTGATCCGATTCATGCCCAAACCGGTGATCTGCCTGGTCAACGGCTGGGCGGCCGGCGGCGGACACAGCCTGCACGTGGTGTGCGACCTGACCCTGGCCAGCCGTGAGCATGCCCGGTTCAAGCAGACCGATGCCGACGTCGGCAGCTTCGACGGCGGCTACGGCAGCGCCTACCTGGCTCGGCAGGTGGGCCAGAAGTTCGCCCGGGAGATCTTCTTCCTGGGCCGCACGTACACCGCCGAGCAGATGCATCACATGGGTGCCGTCAACGAGGTGGTCGACCACGCCGACCTGGAGGCCACAGGGGTGCAGTGGGCTCGCGAGATCAACGGCAAATCGCCTCAGGCACAACGCATGTTGAAGTTCGCCTTCAACCTTCTCGATGACGGACTGGTGGGCCAGCAATTGTTCGCCGGCGAAGCCACCCGGCTGGCCTACATGACCGACGAGGCCGTTGAGGGCCGCGATTCGTTCTTGGAGAAGCGCGACCCGGACTGGAGCCGGTTCCCGCGCTACTTCTGACCCGAAACCGTTACGCCTAGACTGGCTAACCATGAGCCGCAGTCCGCTACGCCGGTTGTCCGACCAGATCACGCTCGCCACCATGCGCCCGCCCGTCTCCGCGCAGCTGATGCACCGGCCCGGAGCCAAGGCTATCGACCTGACCGGCAAGCGGGTGATGGTGACCGGGGCATCCTCGGGCATCGGGGAAGCCGGCGCCGAGCAGTTCGGCGCGGCGGGCGCCACCGTGATCGCGGTGGCCCGCCGCCAGGAGAACCTCGACGCGCTGGTCCAGCGGATCACTGCCGCGGGCGGCACCGCTCACGCCATCGCCTGCGACCTGTCCGACCTGGCGGCCATCGACCAGCTGGTCAAGGATGTCGACGAGCGGTTCGGCGGGGTGGACATCCTGGTCAACAATGCCGGGCGCTCGATCCGGCGTCCGCTGGCCGAATCCCTGGAACGCTGGCACGACGTCGAGCGGACCATGCAGCTGAACTACTACTCGCCACTGCGGCTCATCCGCGGCTTCGCTCCGGCGATGCGCGAGCGCGGCGACGGCCACATCATCAACGTCGCCACCTGGGGCGTATTCACCGACTCCTCGCCGCTGTTCGGGGTCTACAACGGCTCCAAGTCCGCATTCAGTGCCGTCAGCCGGGTCATCGACAGCGAGTGGGCCCGCTACGGCGTGCAGTCCACCACGCTGTATTACCCGCTGGTGAAGACGCCGATGATCGCCCCCACCGCGGCGTTCCAGGGCAAGCCGGGGCTCACCGCACAGGAGGCCGGTACGTGGATGATCGAGGCGGCCAGATATCGCCCGATCCGCATCGCGCCGCGCCTGGCGCTGGCGTTTCGTGCAATCGACAACCTCAACGCCGGTTGGGCCACCGCGATCGTCAAGCGGAATCGGATCGAGCCGGTCGAGGACTGATGGAGATTCTGGCCAGTCGCGTCCTGCTCCGCCCGGCCGACTACCAACGCTCACTGCGGTTCTACCGCGATGAGATCGGGCTGGCGATCGCCCGCGACTACGGCGCCGGCATGGTCTTCTACGCCGGTCAATCGCTCATCGAACTGGCCGGCCACGGCAACCCCGAGCAGCCGGAAACCGTGTTCTCGGGGGCACTGTGGCTGCAGGTCCGTGACGTCGCCGCCACCCAGGCCGAGTTGGAGGGTCGCGGGGTCGCCATCGCCCGGCCGTGGCGGCGCGAACCGTGGGGATTGTTAGAGATGCATGTCACCGATCCCGACGGCCTGACCTTGATCTTCGTCGAGGTCCCAGCCGACCATCCACTGCGCCGCGATACCCGCGGAGATGGCCCCCGGAAGCCTTGAGGTTAACGACGGGGAAACAGTTCGATACGTCTCGACGTACACCCGCGTTTCGCCTGCACGATCGTTAGACAACGGCGCCGCGCAAGCCTCAGAATCAAAGCCGTGATGCTCCCGTGAGCCTTGAACTGCTTCTCCTGATCATTGTGGTGATCACGGCTTTGGCCTTCGATTTCACCAACGGATTCCACGACACCGGCAACGCCATGGCGACCTCGATCGCCAGCGGTGCTCTCAAGCCCAAGGCAGCGGTCACCATGTCGGCCTGCCTGAACCTGATCGGCGCCTTCTTGTCGACGGCGGTCGCCGCAACAATCGCCAAAGGCCTGGTCGACGCCAACCTGGTGACCTTGGAGATCGTCTTCGCCGGCCTGGTCGGCGGCATCGTGTGGAACCTGCTCACCTGGCTGCTCGGCATCCCGTCGAGCTCCTCGCACGCCCTGATCGGCGGCATCGTCGGCGCGATGATCGCCGCGGTCGGCGGGCACGGGGTGAACTGGAGCGGGGTGGTCTCCAAGGTGCTGGTCCCGGCAGTGGTGGCGACGGTGGTCGCGACCCTGATCGCCTCGGTCGGCACGTGGCTGGTGTACCGGATCACCCGCGGCGTCGACGAGAAGCAGTCGGAGAAGGTGTTCCGGCATGGTCAGATCGGCTCAGCGGCGCTGGTGTCGCTGGCGCACGGCACCAACGACGCCCAGAAGACCATGGGCGTGATCTTCCTCGCTCTGATGTCCTACGGGGCCGTGAGCACCTCGGCCACGCTGCCGCCCCTGTGGGTGATCGTCAGCTGCGCGCTGGCCATGTCGGCGGGCACCTACACCGGCGGCTGGCGCGTGATCCGCACCCTGGGCAAGGGGCTGGTCGAGATCAAGGCGCCGCAGGGCATGGCCGCCGAGTCGGCCGCGGCCTCGGTCATCCTGCTGTCCAGCCACTTCGGCTACTCGCTGTCGACCACCCAGGTGGCCACCGGGTCGGTGCTGGGCAGCGGCGTCGGCAAGCCGGGCGCGCAGGTGCGCTGGGGTGTGGCCGGCCGGATGGCGGCGGCCTGGCTGGTGACGCTGCCGATGGCCGGCGGGGTCGGCTCGGGCGCATACGGCCTGGTCCACGGGATCGGCGGCTACCCCGGAATCATCATCGGCGTGGTGCTGCTGATCACCACGGTCCTGGCGATCTGGCTGCGGTCGCGCCGGGCCCGCATCGACCACAACAACGTCAACGCCGAATGGGACGGCACCCTCACCGGCGGTCTCGATGCCCCCGGCGTGCAGCCCGAAGAGGCGGGTCGCGAAGTCGAGAACGCCCTGAGGATGGCGTTCAACGCCGACTCCGAGGGCCCACAGTTGACCGTCGTCTCCAGCGACGACCCCAACTCACGCGAGGTCATCCGGTCATGAATCAGTGGTTCAACCTGGCAGCCACCTGCAAGATCCTGGTCTTCGGACTGTTGGTCGGCGGGTTACTGCCGGCACTGTTCGCCGTCGGTGTGCGGATCAACGTCGCGGGTAATGGTGTCCCCGCGGTCGCCGACGGCACCGCGAGCGCGCGCCGGCCACTGATGGTCGCCTTGAGCTGGGCGATCTTCATGCTGGTGCTGGCCGTGGCGGTCATCGGCGTGCTCTTCATCGCCCGCGACTTCTTGGGCCACCACCTGGGCTGGTACCTGCTCGGCGCCAAGCGGGGCTGACCCGGTTCGACAAGGCAGGCGTCCGGCTGCAAAAATCCGCACGGTGACCTTGGAGCTGTTCCTGTTGATCACGGTCGTGATCACCGCACTGGCCTTCGACTTCACCAACGGCTTCCATGACACCGGCAACGCAGTTGCCACCGGGATCGCCAGCGGTGCGCTCAAGCCCAAGACCGCGGTGACGCTGTGCGCAACCCTGAACCTTGTCGGCGCGTTCATGTCGACCCAGGTCGCCGCCACAGTGGCCAAGGATCTGGTGGTCACGAACCTGGTGACGCTGGAGGTGATGTTCGCCGGACTGGTCGGCGGCATCGTGTGGAACCTGGCGACCTGGCTGTTCGGTATCCCTTCCAGCTCCTCGCACGCCCTGATCGGCGGCGTGGTGGGGGCCATGCTGGCCGCGGCCGGCAAGGCCGGGGTCCGCTGGCCGGGGGTGGTCTCCAAGGTCCTCGTCCCGACGGTGATCGCCGTGCTGGCCGCGACCCTGGTCGCCACGGTCGGGACCTGGCTGGTCTACCGCCTGACCCGGGGCGTCTCACGGGGACGTACCCTGCGGGATTTCCGGCGCGGCCAGGTGTTCTCGGCTGCCCTGATGTCGCTGGCGCACGGGACCAACGACGCCCAGAAGACCATGGGCGTCATCTTTCTGGCGCTGATCTCCTATGGGGCAGCACTCAAGACCGACGTCACCCCGCCGCTGTGGGTGATCGTGTCGTGCGCCGTGGCGATGGCCGCCGGCACCTACTTCGGTGGGTGGCGAGTCATCCGCACCCTGGGCAAGGGCCTGGTGGAGATCGAGTCACCCCAGGGTATGGCCGCTGAATCCTCCTCGGCAGCGATCATTTTGCTGTCCAGTCATTTCGGCTACTCGCTGTCGACCACGCAGGTGGTGACCGGATCGGTACTGGGTTCGGGCCTGGGCAAGCCGGGCGCCAAGGTGCGCTGGGGGGTCGCCCGCCGGATGGCCACCGCGTGGGTGATCACGCTGCCGCTGGCGGGGGCCATCGGCGCGGGCACCTACCAGGTGATCCACCGCATCGGCGGCTATCCGGGCACCATCGCAGGACTGGCGTTGCTGGTAGGCGTCTCCGTGCTCATCTGGCTGCAGTCCCGCAAGGTCCCGGTCGACCACACCAACGTCACCGCCGAGTGGGGTGCACACATGACCGACGGACTCGACGTCATTGCACCACAACCCAGTACCTCCGATGTTCCTGACGAGGTCGGCGCGGAGGGAGTCGGTGCGTGAACGCCCTCAGCGCCTGGTTCGACTACGTCGCCACCGCCAAGATCGTGATCTTCGGTCTGCTGGTCGGCACCGCACTGCCGGCATTGTTCGCCGTCGGGGTCCGGCTGGGCGACGCCGCCGACGGGCCGACTGAGCACGGCCGCGAACTGACGCTGCTGCGCTGGTTCATCTTTGCGCTGTTGCTCGCCGCGGTCTTGGTGGGCGTGTTGTTCATCGCGCGTGATTTCATCGAGCATCGCATCGGCTGGCAATGGGATGACTGGGGTAATTGGGACGAGGTGTTTGGCCTTGATGAGAAGTAATATTGGCGCTGACATGTTCCTTCCGGTGTCGGCGCGGGGAAGTTGACGCAGTATGAACAAATTTCTCACCTCGATCGTCGCCTGGCTGCGCGCCGGGTATCCCGACGGCGTGCCGCAGAACGACTACGTGCCGCTGCTGGCCCTACTGTCGCGGCGCCTGACCAACGACGAGGTCAAAGACGTCGCTCGCGAGTTGATCGGCCGCGGTGAATTCGACCGCATCGACATCGGCGTGCTGATCGCCCGCCTGACCAATGAACTGCCGGCCCCCGAGGACGTCGAACGGGTGCGAGAAAGGTTGGCGGCCAAGGGCTGGCTGCTCGACGACGCTCCTACCAACGACGCCCCCTCCAACGGAGGAAACCCATAGCACGCCTGCGTGCCCTGGCCATCCCACCCGGTGATGCCGTCTCCACACTCCTGCCCGCATTGCAGGGTGTGCTCGATGGTCATGCCGCCGCATTCACTCCGGTCGGCCCGGATACCGATCCATCGGCACTGACGGCGCTGCGCGTCGACGAACCGATCGACGACGAGATCGCGCTGGTGGTGGCCACGTCGGGAACCACTGGAGTGCCCAAGGGAGCCCTGCTGACCGGCGCCGCGCTCGCGGCCAGTGCCGCCGCCACCCATGAGCGACTGGGCGGGCCGGGCCACTGGCTGCTGGCACTGCCACCGCACCACATCGCCGGCATCCAGGTCCTGGTGCGCAGCCTGGTCGCAGGCACAGTTCCCGTGGCAGTGAACGTCACAACAGGATTCGATCCCGCCCGGCTACCTGCGGCGGTGGCGAAAATGGGGGCCGGGCGACGCTACACCTCGCTGGTGGCCACCCAACTGGCCAAAGCACTGCAGCAGCCCGGGCCCAGCGCCGCGCTGGCCCAACTGGATGCGGTGTTATTGGGCGGAGGCCCGGCCCCACAACCGATCCTGGACGCGGCAGCCGCCGCCGGCATCGCCGTGGTACGCACCTACGGAATGAGCGAGACCGCGGGCGGCTGTGTCTATGACGGCGTCCCGTTACCGGGGGTCCGGATGCGGATCGGCCGCGACGGGAGGATCGCGCTCGGCGGCCCGACCCTGGCGCGCGGTTATCGCGATCCCGTCCACCCCGACCCCTTCGCCGAAGCCGGCTGGTTTCAGACCAATGATATTGGTGCCCTTGATTCTTCGGGGAACCTGAGGGTGCTGGGCCGCGCCGACGACGCGATTAGTACCGGAGGCCTGACGGTGCTGCCCGGCCCGGTGGAGGCGGTACTGATGACCCACCCCGCCGTGGCCGACTGCGCGGTGTTCGGAGTCGCCGACAGCAGGCTGGGGCAGCGGGTGGTCGCCGCGGTGGTGGTGGCCGGCGCAATCTCGCCGACGTTGGACGAGTTGCGGTCCCATGTCGCGGAATCTCTGGATACCACGGCGGCGCCCCGCGAGTTGCATGTCGTCGCCGCCCTTCCGCGACGCGGAATCGGCAAGCTGGACCGAAAAGCGTTGGTGCGTAGGTTCTCTGCGGACTAGCTCCACCTTAGCTGAGGTGCGGGTTCAGTCTCCGCCACTCGAGCCGCCGCTCGAACCACCGCTGGACCCACCACTCGAACCGCCGCTGGATCCGCCGCTCGAACCACCACTCGACCCACCGCTGGACCCGCCGCTCGAACCGCCGCTGGAACCGCCACTTGACCCACCGCTCGAACTCCCGCCGGAGCCACCGCTGGAGCCAGATCCGGAACCGCTGCTACCGGAACCACTCGAGGATCCACCGGAGCCGCCGGCCCCGGAGCCGCTGGAGTCCCCACCGGTACTAGTGCCCGAGCCACCGGAACCCGCACCCGAGCCGTCGGAACCCGAGCCCGAACTCCCCGACCCCGCAGTCCCAGAGCCGTCGCTACCCGATCCTCCGGTGCTGACTCCGCCGGAGCCGGAGCTGCCCGATCCACCGTCGCCCGACCCTTCAGAGCCACCACCGGACCCGCCGGTCCCGTCGGAATGACCGCCGGCGCCGCTTTCGCCGGAACCTCCGGTGTCCTCACCCGAACCGCCGTGGTTGCTGCCGGATCCACCGGAGCTGCCGTCGCTTCCGCCCGTACCGGAACCGCCGGAATGTCCTCCGCTGGAACCATTTTCACCGGAACCATCGCTACCTGAGCCACCCGGAACACTGCCGCCCGAGCCACTGCCACCCGAGCCAGTGCCGTCCGACCCATTGCCACCCGAGCCTGCGCCACCAGAGCCGGCATCTCCACCGGGGAGACTTCCCCCGGTGTGACCACCACCCGAGCCAGCACCTCCCCCGCTAGTGCTCCCACCCGAGCCGGGCAACCAACCACCACCGCCACCGAGTGGCCCGGTGATGATCGGGATCGGGATCGGTATCGGGATCACCCCCGGCGGCGCCGGGGCGACCGGCGGCGCCGGGACGACGGCAGGCGGCGGAGACACCACGGCCGGAGCCGGGTTAGCTGGGACCACAACAGGATTCGGCACCGGAGCCTGCGGCACAGGCAACGCTGCCGGCTTCGGCGCCGGCAGCACCGGCATGAAGTTGCCGGGCACCGGCTGGGACTGCGGCGGGGCCGCCACCACCGGAGGCTGCGACGTCGTCGACGCGGCGGTGGGCCGGATGCCTATCGTCACCGCCACAGCCAAGGCCGCACATCCGGCCACCAGGATTCCGCCGACCGAGCTGCCCACCAGAAGCGCTCGCCCCACCGGCGGCGGGGCCTCGCGCACGGTGAATTCAGCGGCCTCCTCGTCGCCGTACTCGGCACCATAGGTGTCGTAGCCTTCGTAGCCGTCGTATTCGGTCTCGGCGTATTCGACCGGCAGCGGTTCGGAGTCATCGTCGGTCATCGAATACGCCAACTGCTGGTCGGACTCGCTACCCGCAGCCGTCGGTGCCAGCGCTGTGGCGCCGGCGTCCAGAGCAGCGGCGTCGGGAATGGCCGCCTCTGGCGCTGCCATGCCCAGCACCGTGGCGTCCGCTACCGCGGGCGCAGCCATCGTCGCCTCACCGGTCGGGGCGGGCAGCCACGTCGTCTCACCGTCTTCACCCGATACGTTGCGTGCCAGTGACACCGCCGAACGCGCCTGGGTCTGCTCAGAGACGTTCTCGACGCCGGCCTCCTCGAGCGCCTGACGAAGCTCCGCCATCAATTCCGCATCCGACCAGCACAGCCGGGTGGCGGCCAATCGGTGCCCCTCATCGGCCAACATGCGATGGGTGCCCGTCACCGTTTCGACGAGCGTCTCGACCGGACTTCTCGTCAAGTCGAGCAGGGACTCATCGAGCACGGCGTCGCCATAGGCGTCCGATTCGACGAGGGCCAGTCGAGCCAGCGCGCCGGTAACCGACACCCCTAGCGCGACATCCATGGCGCGCCTCCTTCCGCGGCTACTCGAATTGCCAGTCTAGTCGCGCGCAACCGATCGCCGAGCGGAGCGATCTTCGCAGTTCAGTGGCGTGCGCCGCGCCCGCGGTTATGGTGAGCAGGTGATCGCCGAGTCGACCAGGAGCTGGAATATCGGCCGCGATGTGACAGCCGCGGCGCTGCTTCTGGCGGCGCCGGCATTGCCGTGGAGCCTGTATTTCGGAGCCGGCATTCCCACCAGCGAACCCGGGATGCTGGCCGCCTTGGCCGCGGTGACGGCGCTGGCGCTGGCGGCGATTGCCGTGACCCATGCCGGTCCCTGGAGCATCCAGCGGCCAGCCGCCGATCCGGCCACCACCGGACGGCTTCGACTGGCGCTCAGCGCCCCGTATCTGCTGCTGGTGCTCGGCGTGGTAGCCGTCGATCTGGTCCAGACGATCCGCTACGGCGGAACATCTCGGCCACCCGGCGGCGTCGGACCCGGCGCACTACTGGGTACCGCCGGTGCCGTCCTGGCCGCGCAGCCGGTGCTCGACGGGCCGGTGCGGCTGTGGTGGCGCACCGTCAAGCTCCTCGGGTACGCCGCGGTCGCGGGCGCCACGGCGAGCGTGTTGTTCAACCTGTATTGGCGGGTGCGCTATGCCCTGCCCGACGCCGACGCCACCAGCGGCCTGGGCCGCCAGCAGGTCGTGATCATCGTGACCGCGCTGGTCTACGGGGCGGTCGCCTGGACGACAGTGGTCGTTGCCTCGCGCTGGGTTCTGCAGCGCAGCAAGGCGTCCCAGCTCGCCGTGGTCCTGCTCGGCGGGGCGGCCCTGTTCGCTGCGGCGTTGGTGTGGGTGCTTCCGGTGGGCCGCGACATCGACGGATTCCACGGCATCGCGCAGAACACCTCCACGGCGGGAGTCGGCTTCGAGGGCTACCTGGTGTGGGTGGCGGCCGCTGCGCTGTTCGCGGTTACGGCCGCGCGTGATGCGTCGGCGGCGACATGGTTGGGCGCCATCCGCAACACGCTGCTGCTCATCATGGTCTGGAGCCTGGGATCGGCATTGATGCGCCTGGTCGATCTTGGCGCGGCGATCGGATTGGACCTGCCGTATTCGCCCTACGACAGTGCTGCCATGGCCGCCTTCGATGTGGTGACAGCGGTCATCGCGATGTGGCTGCGACTCAACCTGGGCAATCGGTCCCTCCCGGCCGCCGCGGTGTGGTCGGTGAGCGCGGTGCTGGTCGGCTTCACCATCGCTCGCGTCGTGGTGGGCGTGGGCCTTGCTCCGCGGCTGGCGGATTCCCAGCGCGCCCAGGCATGGGCAAACCCGGTGTACGGCAACGGCCTGGCGCAGCAGATCACCAGCACGTTCGACGTGGCACTGTGCGCGCTGGCGCTGTGCGGGTTGGTGGTGGCTATCGTCGCCGGAGGGCTCACGGTGTCCGCCGACGACCGTCCCAAGCCCGGCGAACCGGGCACGCCGCGCATTTTCCGGTCACCGGCGCCCGTGTCTGACACGCCCGGGAGTGGGCCGAAGATCTATCGCGGATCAGACGATTCCAGCGCGGGCGGCCACAGAGCTCAGGGCAGTTCGAACGGCAGCTGAATGCCCTCGTGCGGCAAACAGTGCGTACAGGTCCTCTCACCGTCGATGCGCCCGATGGCCTGCGCCACCAGATTTTTGAACGGTTCGATGTTCTTCTGGAACTCCGCGAACACGTCGACAGCCCTCACGCCGCTGCCAACATCGACCCCGGCGTCCAGATCGGTGACCAAAGCTACAGCCGCATAACACATTTCCAGTTCACGGGCCAGCACCGCCTCCGGGTAGCCGGTCATGTTGATCAACCGGAATCCCGCCGCGGCGAACCATTGACTCTCCGCGCGCGTAGAGAATCGTGGCCCCTGGATCACCACCATGGTCCCGCCGTCGACGACGTCGGGCAGCGCGGTCACCGCGGTCCGCAGCGTCGGGCAGTACGGGTCGGCGAACTCGACGTGCACTCCCCCGTCATCGAAGTAGGTGTCGGCGCGCCCCCGGGTGCGGTCGACCAACTGGTCGGGCACCACCACAGAACCGGGGGGCAGCTCCGACGTCAGGCTGCCGACCGCACACGGGGCGAGAATGCGTCGTACCCCCAGCTCCCGCAATGCCCACAGATTGGCTCGATAGGGCACCGTGTGGGCCGAGTACTCGTGCGCTGCGCCGTGCCGTGGCAGAAACGCCACCTCATGGCCGCCGACGGTGCCGACCGTGATCTCCGCGCTGGGCGCCCCGTAGGGGGTGACGCAGCGGACACGGCGCGCATCGTCGCCGAAGAACGCGTAGAAACCGCTACCGCCGATCACGCCGAGCATGTCGCGCCGCTTCCTCCTGATCGCTGCGCTCGGCGTCGTCACCGCCGAGCAGGGTCCGCTCCTGCCGCGTGCAAGGATCGTGCGGTGGCCAGCTTCGCACAATGGAGAGAAGGGGCACGTCCCCGCACCCTGCCCAACGCGATCGCCCCGGTGATCGCCGGCACCGGCGCGGCGGCCTGGCTGGGCGCCGCCGTGTGGTGGAAGGCACTGCTGGCGCTGGTCGTTGCCCTGGCGCTGATCATCGGGGTGAACTACGCCAACGACTACTCCGACGGCATCCGCGGCACCGACGATGACCGCACCGGTCCGGTGCGCCTGGTGGGCTCCAAGCTGGCAAGCCCGCGGGCGGTGCTGACCGCCGCGATCATCTCGCTGTCGATCGGCGCGCTGGCCGGGTTGGCACTGGCCCTGGTCAGCGCCCCGTGGCTGCTGGCCGTGGGAGCGGCCTGCATCGCCGGAGCCTGGCTGTACACCGGAGGTTCCAAGCCGTACGGCTACGCCGGCTTCGGTGAGATCGCGGTGTTCGTGTTCTTCGGCCTGGTGGCCGTGCTGGGCACCCAGTACACCCAGGCGCTGCGCGTGGACTGGGTGGGCGGGGCGCTCGCCGTCGGCGTCGGTGCGCTGTCGTCGGCGGTGCTGGTGGCCAACAATCTGCGCGACATCGCCACCGACAAACCCGCAGGCAAGATCACGCTGGCCGTGCGCCTGGGCGACGCCCGCACCCGCGCGCTGTTTGCCCTGCTGCTGACCTTGGCCGGCCTGATAACGCTGGCGCTGATGCGGGCCACGCCATGGTGTGCCGCGGGGCTGATCGCGACCCCGCTGGCGCTGCGGGCGCTGGCACCGGTGCGCTCCGGGCAGGGCGGGCCGGCGCTGATCCCGGTGCTGCGGGATACCGGGCTGACCATGCTGGTGTGGTCCGCAATCGAAGCCGCGGCCCTGGCGTGGGCCTGACGCCTCACCCCCGAATGCGCGCCCGCGGGATGCTCACCTGAGGTTTCCCGGGTGCAGCAGCGCCATCTCACGGGCGTTCTTGATCGCGGCCGCCATCAGTCGTTGTTGTTGCGGAGTGAGCCCGGTGATTCGACGCGAACGTATCTTTCCGCGCTCGGAGATGAAGGTCCGCAGCAGTGCGACGTTCTTGTAGTCGATCCACTCAATGCCCGCGGTGGCGAGCGGATTCTTCTTGCGCGGCTTGAGCGATGACTCCAGCGGCTTGCGATTTCGCCTGTTCTTACTCACCGCGTCACCAGCTTGCCTTGGAGATTCCGGGCAGTTCCCCGCGATGCGCCATCTCGCGCATCCGCACCCGGGAGAGCCCAAACTTGCGCAGGTGACCGCGCGGCCGACCGTCGACGGTGTCGCGGTTGCGCAGGCGCACCGGACTCGCGTCGCGCGGAAGCCGTTGCAGTGCCGCCTGAGCCGCCGCCTTCTGGCCCGGATCTCCGCGCCCGATGATCTCTTTCAGCTCCGCGCGCCGCTCGGCGTAACGCGCCACAGTGCGGCGACGCTGCTCGTTCTTGACGATCTTCGACTTCTTCGCCATCAGCGTTCCTCACGGAATTGGACATGGCGACGAACGACGGGGTCGTATTTGCGCAGGACCAACCGGTCAGGGTCGTTGCGCCGGTTCTTGCGCGTGACGTAGGTGTAGCCGGTTCCCGCGGTGGACCGCAGCTTCACGATGGGTCTGATATCTGTGCTGGCCATCAGATCCGCTGCCCTTGCTCACGCAGCCGTGCCACAACTGCTTCGATGCCGTCACGGTCGATGACTTTGATGCCTTTGGCACTCACCCGCAGCGTGATCCGGCGGTCTTGCGAGGGCAGGTAGTAGGTCTTGGTCTGGATGTTCGGGTTCCAGCGACGGCGGGTGCGTCGGTGCGAGTGCGACACCGAGTTTCCGAAGCCGGGCGATCGGCCAGTGACCTGGCAGTGCGCGGACATGTTCCTCCTTGATCGGGCGTGCCTGAAGCTTAACAATAATGATAATCATTTTCATTAAGCTCGCGCTAGAGGGCCTTCAGCCTCCCCGCACCAGCGCCTCGATCACGCTGCGCCCACCACGGAGTCACCCCGCACATCCGCCTGGCCAGCAGACACAACGGGGGCGGTTCACTCCCCGCGCAGTCGGGCCTGCAGCTCGTCGCGTTCGCGCCGCCGACGCTCACCGGCCACCGTCAAGCTCGCCGTGGCCCGCTGACGCAGCGGGGTGAAGACCCACATCCCCAACGGCAGCGCCACGATCAACGCCAACATTGCCGCGATGATCGGCGGGAAGTCAGTGAGACCGAGCAGTCTGCCCACCCCGTAGATCACGCCGGTCAGCACCACCAGCAGCGCGAGCCGCGCCGCGGTGTACACCGCCACATCCAGTACCGCACGGCCCCACGGGGCCCGTCCTGTAGCCACGGTCTACAAGCCTACTGGCGGGCCGGACCTGCGTGGACAACGCAAACGGTATATTCGGCGCCAGGAGGTGTCGCGAGTGCTCTACCTGCTCCTCGTTCTGACCCTGGGAACGCTGCTCTATCTCGGCCTGCGCACCATCCGTGCCCGGCCGAAGACTCGCGTCATCGGTCCCGACGACGATCCAGAGTTCCTCTGGCGGATCAGCCACGGCGACAATCAGCCCTAAAGGGCCGCCGCGTCACACCCCGATCTAGACGAAATGCTGGTTGAACCGGTCGTCGCCCGGGAATGCCTCGGCCACGACCGCCGCCAACTCGACCAGCGCCTCGCGGGTCTCGCGCTTGAGCCGCAACAGATCGATCTCCGCGCCTTCTTCCAGGTGCGGATCAAACGGCACCAGGCGCACCGCGCGGCAGCGCCGGGAGAAGTGGTCGACCACCTTCTGCATATCGACCTTGCCGGACCGCGGACGCACGGCGTTGATCACCGCGATCGAATTGCGCACCAGGTCTTCGTGACCGTGGGCGTCGAGCCAGTCCAGGGTTGCTGAGGCGCTGCGGGCGCCGTCTACCGAGCCGGAACTGACCACGATCATGGTGTCGGCCTTGGCCAGCACCGCCGACATGGCCGAGTGCATCAGACCGGTGCCACAGTCGGTGAGCACCAGGCTGTAGAACCGCTCCAGCACCTGCAGGGTGCTGGCGTAATCCTCGGCGCTGAACGCGTCGGAGACCGCCGGGTCGCTGTCGGAGGCGAGCACCTCCAACCTGCTGGGGCCCTGGTTGGTGTAGCTGCGGACGTCGCTGTAGCGCTGAATGCCGTCCGCGTCGCGCAACAGATGGCGCACCGTGGCCGGCGTCTCCATCGGCACCTTCTGATTCAACGTCCCCCGGTCCGGGTTGGCATCCACGGCCACCACCCGATCGCCCCGAATGGAGGCGAACGTGGCGCCCAGCGTCGCGGTGATCGTGGTCTTGCCGACACCCCCCTTGAGGGACAGCACCGCGATCCGGTGGCAGCCCTGCAGCGGCCGGTTCACCTGCACCACCAAGTCATTGAAACGGGTGGTCCGCGGGCTCTCTCCGACGTTGATCAGCTGGCCGGACAACACATAGAGCAGTCGGCGCCAGCCCGTGGTGGGCGGCGGCTTGACCTGACGCAACAGTGAAGTGGTGGACAGGTCCGAGAACGGTGCGATGTGCTCGGCGGGGCGATGCGGTCCCTGACCGGACCCGCCGGGGTTGCCGCCGTAATAGACCGGCGCGGGGTTATCCATGGGCTGGGGGACCCAGCCGGCGGACGCGCCTGGGGTCCAGGACTGTTGCGTGGCGGGGGTCTCCGCCGGGGCCGGCGGCCACGGGTCGACCGGGTCGGAGAACCGGCGCTCGGTGCGGAATCCTCCGAACGAACGGGTCTCGGGTGCCTCGGTCCGCGGGCCGATCGATCCAGTGGCCGCCGCGTCCGCCGGCTTGTCCGAGGCGTCGTTGACGTGCTGATACGGCCGGAACTGAGTGGTCGGATGGTCGGTCACATCGTGGCTCGCAGTGACATCACCGGGTGCATGGTCGGACACTGGTATCTCCCCCGTCACAGTGGTTAGGACGTCAATGGATGTCGTTAACCGCAGGGTAGCGCAGCAGTCATAAAGGAAACTGTCAGCTGTATTAGCCGACTCCGGCATACGAGTGCAGGCCCACCGTCACCAGGTTGACGAAGAACAGGTTGAAGATCATCGCCGCAAAGCCGACGACGTTGATCCAGGCCGCCTTGTAGTCCCGCCAGCCCGCTGTCGATCGGGCATGCAGGTAGGCGGCGTAGACCACCCAGGCGACGAACGACACCGTCTCCTTGGGGTCCCAGCCCCAGTAGCGGCCCCACGCACCTTCTGCCCAGATCGCACCGAAGATCACCCCGAAACCGAATACCGGGAAGGCGAAGATCGTGCTCCGGTAGGCGATCCGGTCCAGGGTTTGGGCATCGGGAAGCCGGCGCACCATGCGGGCCAGCGCCCCGGGTGCGTCGGGGTCGCTGAGGCGCGACGAGCGGATCAGAAACAGAATGCTGGCCACCCCGGCCACCAAGAAGACACCGGAGCCGATGCTGACCACCGAGACGTGGATGGGCAGCCAGTAGGACTGCAGGGCGGGCATCACCGGCGCGGCCGTGGCGTAGAGCCAACGCCCGGAGACGGTCAGCAGGATCAGCACCGGCAGCAACACGAAGACCCACAGGCTGCGGTGCTGGGGACGGCGCAGGGCCACGGCGGCAGCCACCAGCCCGGAAAAGCAGGTCAGGTTGATGAACTCGTACATGTTGCCCCATGGTGGGCGCAGCGTGGCCGCGCCGCGGAGCACGATGCAGGCCAGCAACAGTGCGATACCCAGGTAGACCAGGGCCAGGCCGGCGCGGCCCACCCGCTCGCCGAGGGGACGCCGCGGCGCGGGCAGCACCACCCCGGGGGTCGTGCTGTCGGCGCGCACCGCACCGGCCGTCACCAGTTCGGCGTCGGCGGGTGCGCGGCCCCGGCTGGAGGCCAGTTCGACGGCCAGCAGCAGCATCGCGATGACGAGCACGACCATCGCCGAGGTGAAGGCCCAGTCGGAGTAACGCGCCAGGCCGATGTCGATGTGGCTGGTGTTCATCTAGACCTCCTTGCCGACCAAGCGGGTGCACAGTTGCTCGAACTCGTCGCCCCAGCCGGAGTTGTCGGTACGAGCCAGCCCGCCGAGCTCGACGCTCACCGTACCGGCTCGCTGGGGCGTGATTCGGATCCAGATCCGGCGGCGGCGCACCAGCAGCGACACCACCAGACCGGCCATCATCGTCATGGCGAACCCCAGCACCCAGAGCTGGGCCGGGTCGTAGGACAGCTGGATGTTGACGAACGGCACCGCACCGTCGAAGCGCACCCGGGTGCCGTCATCGAGCCGGAGCTCTTCGCCGGCCTTGAGGTTGGATCGGGCCGCTTTGGTCAGCCGACCCTGGTCGATCAGCCGGGAGTCCAGGGTGAACAGGCTCTGCGGGCGTCCGGTGTCGAGTCCGGTGTCGCCACGGTAGACGTCGATGGCCACCGCGGGATCGTTCAACGCGGGGAAGGCCGACGACAGCAGCCGGTTATCGAGCTGCTCGGTCGGGGCGAACAGGCCCTGAATGCCGATCTGGTGTTTGCGACGCTCGGCCGCGTCAGGGTAGGTCCCGGCCGGCGGGTCGAACCGGATCGCACCCGACGACAGCAGCGTCAGCGGGTTGTCCGGCCGGAACTGCACGGTCTGGGTGCGGGTCTGACCGTCCGGGAAGATCACGGTGAAGGTGGGCGCGTAGCCGTGGCCCTGCAGGTAGGCGCGCACGCCGCCGACCCGCAGCGGATGGTTGACCTCCAGCTGGTAGGGCCGCCACTGATCGGTGCGCAGATCCTCACCGGCCTGGTAGTCGATGTGCGCGGTGAAGGAGGTCGCCAGCCCGGTGGGCAGGTAATCGGCGGTGAAGTCGTTGACCCGCAGGCACAGCGGGTGCAGTTTGGTGCCGTCGACGGTGGCGCCGGCACGGAAGGAGTCGAACGCGGCCGGCGAGGCCGAGCAGAACCCCGGTCCACCGTCGGCGATGACCATCACGTTGCCCTCGTAGCCGAACAGGCGCCCGATCGCCACCGAGGCCAGCAGTCCCAACAACGCGAAATGGAAGACCAGGTTGCCGAATTCGCGGAGGTAGCCCTTCTCGGCGGACACCTCGACGGTGCCCTGATCGGAGCGGACGACCTTGCGCCAGCCGCGCAGCCGTTCGGCCAACTGACTGCCCAGGGCCTCGGCGTCCCCAGGCAGCTCCGTCGCGGCGTGCTTGGGAAGACGGGCCAGGTTCCGCGGCGCGGCGACCGGGGTGGCCCGCAGATTGCGCAGGTGCTCGAAGGTCCGCGGGGTCAGACAACCGATCAACGACACACACAGCAGCACGTAGATGGCGGTGAACCAGAAACTGGAGAAGACGTCGAAGGCCTCCAGACCGTCCAGCCAAGGACCCAGGTCCGGGTGCAGCGTCAGGTACTCGTCCACCTTGGCGGCGTTGAGGCTGCGCTGCGGCAGCAGGGCTCCGGGGATGGCGGCCAGCGCGAGCAGCACCAGCAGCACCAGCGCGGTGCCCATCGAGGTCAGCGCGCGCCAGGTGTTGCGGACTCGGGCAGACAGCTTCGCCAGAACAGAGGAGGTGGAGGCCATCAGATCGGCAGCCTGACGTCGGAGACCAGGCCGTCGCGGACGGCGGCCACGAAGTGATCCCACACGCCGGTGACCAGCGCCAGCCCCACCGCGATCAGCAGTACCCCACCGAGAATCTGGATGGCGCGGGTGTGCCGGCGCAGCCAGCTCAACCCGGCGACCGCGCTGGCCGACCCGAAGGCCAGCGCCACGAACGGGATGCCCAGGCCCAAGCAGTAGGCGATCACCAGTACCACGCCGCGGGCCACCCCGGCGCCGTCGGTGGTCGAGGCGACCGCGATCACCCCGGTCAGGGTCGGACCCAGGCACGGCGTCCAGCCCAGCGCGAAGACCGCACCCAGCAGTGGCGCGCCCAGCACTGTGGACAGCTGCTGCGGGGTGAAACGCAGTGAGCGTTGCAGCGCCGGAACGAATCCGACGAACACCAATCCCATCGCAATGGTCACCGCACCGCCGATACGTTGCAGCAGCACCTGATTGGTGATCAAGCTGGTGGTCATGCCCAGCACCGCAATCGAACCGAGCAGAAACACCGCGGTGAACCCGGCAACGAACAGCGCAGCCGATCCGGCGACACGCCACTTCGCCGAGGGCGGGACGGTGCCACTGTGCGGGTCGGGCCGTTCGTCGACGCCCACCACGGCGGCCAGATACGACAAGTAGCCCGGCACCAACGGCACCACGCACGGTGAAGCGAACGACACCAGGCCGGCCAGCGCCGAGACCGCCACGGCCAGCAGCAGCGGGCCGGAGGTGGCAGTGGCGGTGAGACCGCTCACGACGCCGCCTCGCCGGCCAGCCGCTGGACCACCGGCCGCAGATCCTCGGCGAGCACTTCACGCAGGAACACCGCCGCCACCCGGTGCTGCCGATCGAGCACCATGGTTGCCGGGATCACCGACGACGGATAGCGGCCACCGAAGGCGATCATGGTGCGCATCGCCGGGTCGTAGATGGAGGGATAGGTGATCTTGCGGTCGGTGATGAAGTCGCGGGGAGCTTGCGGCTCGGGGTCGCGCACGTCGATACCCAGAAATGCCACTCCCTGGGCGCGGGTGTCGTCGTAGACCTTTTGCAGTTCCGTGATTTCGGTGCGGCAGGGCCCGCACCACTGCCCCCAGACATTGACGACCACGACCTTGCCCGCAAAGTCGTCGACGCCGATGGTGCGCGACGGGTCCATCAGATCCGGCCCCGAGATCGGGCCGGGCCGGCCGCGGGCTTGGGGTGGGTCATAGACGATGTCGGTTTTGCCGCCGGGCGAGACGAATTCGAAGGTGCCACCTTGGGTGACGGCGTCGTCGCCGACTGAGCAGCCCGAGGTCAAGGCGGCCAGCACCGCCGCGACGATCAGTACTGCTCGCATCCTCAGCCGCCGGCCGGGACCTGGTAATCGACTTCGACGAGGCGATCACCGTCGTAGATCAGCGTGGTGACCGAGCCCACGCCGCATTCGCGACGGCGCGGGTCGTGCCAGAGCCGGTTGCCGGTGAGGTGCTGGCGCGCAGTCCATACCGGCAGCTGATGGCTGACGCACACCACCTCGTGGCCGGCGGCCCGCGACCGGGCCCTGTTCACCGAATTGGCCATCCGAGCGGCGATCTGGTCATAGGGTTCCCCCCACGACGGGGTGAACGGGTTACGCAGATGCCACCAGAACCGTGGGTTGCGCCAGGCGCCATCGCCAGGCGAAACCCGTTTTCCCTCAAAGAAGTTCGCCGACTCGATCAGGTCAGCGTCGGTGTCGATGGGCAGGTCGTGCCGGGCGGCGATAGGAGTGGCGGTCTCCTGGGCACGTTGCAGCGGCGAGGCGATCACCGCGACGATGTCGCGGCCGGCCAGCAGCTCGGCGGCGGCGATCGCTTGACCCTGCCCGGTTTCCGAGAGCCGGAATCCGGGCAGCCGGCCATACAGAATGCCGTCGGGATTGTGGACTTCGCCGTGGCGGATCAGGTGGACGCGAGTTTGTTCTGCCATCAGGATTTCGGCTCTCCGGTGGTGGCGGCGGCGCGCGCCGCGGCGGGAAGTGCACTGGCGATCCGTTCGAAGGCCTCGTCAGTGAGGGCGGCCGAGACAAACCAGGCCTCAAAGGCACTGCACGGCAGGTACACACCGGCATCCAGCAGCGCATGGAAGAACGCCGGGAACCGCCAGGTCTCACTGGCTCGGGCCGCGGCGAAGTCGGTGACGGGCTGGTCGGCGAAGAACACGCTGAACATGTTTCCGGCCCGCGGAATCTGATGCGGCACACCGGCAGAGGTCAGTGCTTCGGCCAGCATGGCCGTCAGACGGTCGGCATTCTTGTCGAGCGCGGTGTAGACATCCGCGTCGGCGGCGCGCAGGGTCGCCAGGCCGGCGGCGGTGGCCACCGGGTTCCCCGACAGCGTGCCGGCCTGATAGACCGGCCCCAGCGGCGCCAGCCGGTCCATGACTTCAGCCCGGCCGCCGAATGCCGCGGCGGGAAGCCCGCCGCTGATCACCTTGCCGAAGGTGAACAGATCCGCATCCACCGGGTCGATCCCGTACCAGCCGCTGGAGCTGACCCGGAAACCGGTCATCACCTCGTCGATGATCAGCAGCGCACCGTACTGGGCCGTGATGGCCCGCAGCTCGGCGTTGAAGCCGGGCGCCGGCGGCACCACCCCCATGTTGCCGGGGCTGGCCTCGGTGATGACGGCCGCGATCTGGTCACCGAACTCGGCGAACGCCCCGCGTACCGCTGCGATGTCGTTGTAGGGCAACACGATCGTGTCAGCGGCAGTGGCGCCGGTGACTCCCGGCGATGACGGCAGCGCCAAGGTGGCGACGCCGGAACCGGCGTCGGCGAGCAGCGCGTCGACATGACCGTGGTAGCAGCCGGAGAATTTGATGACCTTGGCCCGGCCGGTGAAACCGCGGGCCAACCGCAGCGCACTCATGGTGGCCTCGGTACCGGAGTTGACCAGCCGGACCTTGTCCACCGCCGGCACCCGGGCGATGATCTCGGTCACCAGCTCGGTCTCACCCCGGGTCGGCGCCCCGAAGGACAGGCCGGTTCCGACGGCGGTTCGAACCGCCTCGACCACCGCGGGATGGGCGTGGCCGAGGATCATCGGCCCCCAGGAGCAGACCAGGTCCACGTAGCGATTGCCGTCGGCATCAGTCAGCCAGCAGCCTTGGGCTTCGGCGATGAAACGGGGTGTGCCCCCGACCGCGGCGAACGCGCGCACCGGTGAGTTGACGCCGCCGGGAATCACCGCACAGGCCTCGGCGAACAACCGCTCGGAGGCCGCCGTGGCACGATCCGCATTACCCACGACGACCAGTGTCCCAGCCGCCGCGGCGCTGTCCGACTACCGGGTGTAGTTGAGGGTTGAAGTGGCTCGTCGGCCGGAGTTGGATGGCAGTCATGCAATTACCGCAACGACTGGCCCGGTTCAACCGGCACGTCACCAACCCGATCCAGCGGATGTGGGCCGGCTGGGCGCCGACGTTCGGAATCCTCGAGCATGTCGGCCGACGCTCCGGCAAGCCCTACCGAACCCCGCTGACGGTGTTCGGCACCGACGACGGGGTGGCGATCCTGCTCACGTACGGCCCCGATCGGGACTGGCTGAAGAACATCACCGCCGCCGGTGGCGGCACCATGCGCCGACACGGCAAGACCTTCAGGGTCACCGGGCCACGAGTGGTGAGCAAGGCGCAGGCCGCTGAGCATGTACGTCCCGGCGCGCGCAGGGTCTTTGCGCGGCTGCCGTTCGAGCAGGCGGTGCTGCTCACCCGGCAGGGGTGAGAGATGCAGTTCTCCGAGCGGCGGGCCCGGTTCAACCGTGTGGTCACCAATCCGCTGTTCCGCCCGATCTGCGGCTGGGTGCCGATGTGGTCGATCGTCGAACACACCGGCCGCCGCTCCGGCGCGGTGTATCGCACCCCGGTCTCGATGTTCCACACCGCCGACGGCGTGGCCGTGCTGCTGCCCTATGGCACCGGCCGTGACTGGGTGAAGAACCTGCACGCCGCCAACGGTGGGCGGGTCACGGTGGGCGGTAAGACCTTCGCCGTCACCAACCCGCAGGTGGTGGCCACCGATGAGGCGCTGCGGCTTCTGAAAGCGCCCTGGCGCCAACTCCTCGGAAGGGTTGGGGTGCCGCACACCCTGCTGCTCACCCGCGCCTGAGCCCCCACTACTGCCCGAGCAGACGCATCTTCTGCTCGTTGTACTCGTCGTTGGTGATCAGTCCACGGTCTCGCAGTTCGGCGAACTCGCGGATCTCCGCGGCGATACCCATCGTGGTGGGCCCGGGTGCCCCGTCGGCGCCACCGGTCGACGTCTGCGCAGCCGGGTCGGACGCCGCGCGCTGCGGCATCTGGACCCGCGCCGACGACTCGGCGTCGACACCCCCGCGGCCTCGGCTGACCGAACCCGCCAGGGCGCTGCCCCCCATACCCGCCAGGGCCATCTGGCTGAATGCGGTGCCGGCGCCACTGAGCGAAGCCGCCGGGGCACCGCCAACACCCGGTCCGACCAGTGGCTTGGTGTAGGACAGGCCCCGGATCTCGGGGGCGGTGGCCGCCCAGTTGATCGGCACCGACAGGTTCCCGGCGCTGATCGCCTCGCCCATCGCCGCCGACAGCGCCGCAGAACCGGGCACCATCGGCCGCGAGGGGGTCAGCGGGGAGAACAGGTCGATGTTGCGCAGGATCTCGAACTCCACCAGCGCCAACTGGTCCTGTTCGGAAAGGATCTCCCGGGTGCTGGCATCGCCGGCCGCCCAGGCGCCGGCAGACAGGATCAGGCTAACCCCCGACACCGCGCTGACACCCAGCAGATCCGACAGGCTGGGCCAGACGAGCAGGTCTTCGGGTCCCGCTGCCACGCCGGGGACGGTGGCCGCCGCCTGCATCAGCAACGTGCTCGGATCCCCGAACAATCCCGAAGCCAGCTGCCCCAGTAGGGACTGGACATTGGACGACGACGATGTCGCCTCACCACTGCCGACCGCGGCCGCCTGGCCGACAGGGCCGGCGGGATTGCTGGTCTGCGGGGGTTGCTGGAACGGTGTGAGCCCGATCGCGGCCGCCGACGCTGCGGCGTAGGCGTACATGGCCCCGACGTCTTGAGCCCACATCTGGCCGTATTCGGCCTCGTTGGCAGCGATCGCCGGAGTATTGAGACCCAAGACGTTGGTGGCGATCAGCAGCAACAGCGCAGCGCGGTTTGCGGCCACCACCGACGGGGGCACTGTCGCAGCATGCGCCACGTCGTACGCCGCCGCGGCAGCGCTCGCCTGCGCGGCGGTCTGGTCGATCTGCCCCGCGGTGACCGTCATCCAGGCCGCGTAACCCGCCGCGGAGCGGGACAACGCCTCCGACGCCGGCCCCAGCCAGGCCTGGGCGGTCAACTCCGCGACCACCGCTTCGTAGGAGGCGACCGCAGCATGCATTTCGGCGGACAGGGCACCCCACGCCGCGGCGGCCGCGCGCAGGGGCGCGGAGCCCGGTCCGCTATAGAGCCGCACCGAGTTGATCTCCGGGGGCAGCGCAGCGTAATTCATCACCGACCCCTCCCTCGGACAACCACCAGGTTCAACGACAGCGGCGTGAGTGTATTTGTAGTCCACCAGCCCACGGTCGACTGGGCGTTTCCGGATTTGCGGGGCACTACCTCGCCGCATCGCGAGACCGCCGGCTCAGCTGGGCCCTGCGATAACATCGCGGGAGTGCGGATGTTGATCACCGCGTTTCGTGACCTGCAGTGGCGACTGCGCCGGTTTATCGTCGCCGCCGTGGGCACCGCCCTGGTGTTCGCCCTGACCCTGGTGCTGGCCGGATTGACCCACGGATTTCGGGTTGAGGCCGAGCACGTCGTCGATTCCCTGCACATCGACCGATACCTGATCCAGACGGCCGCGGTAGGCCCGTTCATGGGTTCGTCGCGGTTCCCGCAGGCCGAGGCCGGAGACATCGCCGGGATCGCCGGAGTGCAGGCGGCTCTTCCCGTGGTCTACGGCAACACCATTGTTCACGATGGCAGCTCGCCGCTGAACGTGAACATCTACGGCGTGCCCAAGGCCGCAATGCCACCGCTGAGCGCTGGGCGTGCCCCGACCGAGCCCAACGAGATCGCGATGTCGACCACGCTCCACCGCGCCGTCGGCGACGAGGTCGAACTGGGTGCGGCAAAGTTGCGGATCGTCGGGCTGGTGGACAAATCGACGACATTGGCCGGCCAACCCAATGGCTTTCTGACCGTGGCGGGCGCCCAGCGGCTGATGTATTCGGGACAGCCGGTGGTCTCCGCGATCGGGCTGCGGGGCGTCCCCGCGCACGTGCCCCAGGGCTACCGCGTGGTGGACCGGGTCGCCGCCGTCGACGACATGGTTCGGCCGTTGGCCGGAGCGCAGATGGCACTGTCGTACATGTCGGTTCTGCTGTGGGCGGTCGCCGCGCTGATCGTGGGTTCACTGATCTACCTCTCGGCCCTGGAACGCACCCGCGATTTCGCGGTCTTCAAGGCGTTGGGGGTCACCACTTCGATGGTGCTGACCGGGCTGGCCCTGCAGGCCGTGGTGGTCGCAGTGACGGCGGCGGTGCTCGGCGGGGTGCTGGCGGTGTCGCTCGGGCCGCTGTTTCCGATGCTGGTGGCGGTGACCGGGTCGTCGTTCGCCCTGCTGGTCCTGACCGCAGTGGGAATCGGCCTGTTGGCCAGCCTGGCCGGGCTGCGCCACGCCGTGTCGGTCGACCCGGTGCTCGCGTTCGGAGGTCCCTGACTCGTGGGAGACCTGCGGATTCGTGAACTGGTCATCGAATACAGCACGGGCGGCGGCGAACCGATCCGTCCCATTCACGGCCTGAGCCTGGACGTGCCGGCCGGCTCGCTGGTGGTGGTGCTCGGGCCCAGCGGCTGCGGCAAAACCACCCTGTTGTCTTGCCTGGGCGGCATTTTGAGCCCCACCAGCGGTCAGATCCAGTTCGGCGCCACCGAGGTGACCGCACTGGGCCGCCGCGATCTGACCTCCTACCGGCGGCGCACCGTCGGAATCGTGTTCCAGGCGTTCAATCTGGTGCCCAGCCTGGCCGCGTTGGAGAACGTGATGGTGCCGCTGTGGGCCGCCGGCTGGACCCAGTGGTCCGCCCAGGAACGCGCCCGGGACCTGCTGGCGCGGGTCGGCTTGGCCGACCGGACCCACCACCGGCCGGGTCGGCTCAGCGGCGGCCAGCAGCAGCGCGTCGCGGTGGCCCGTGCCTTGGCCCTGGATCCGCCCTTGATCCTGGCCGACGAGCCCACTGCCCAGCTGGACTACGTCCGGGCGGGCGAGATCGTGCAGCTGCTGCGGGTACTGGCCGCCGGGGACCGCGTCGTGGTGGTGGCCACCCATGACACCCGGATCGTCCCGCTGGCCGACATCGTCGTCGAGCTCTCACCAACGACCGCACCGGCGCGCCCCCAGCAGGCGCCGGTTCGGCTGGGTCCCGGCTCGGTTCTGCTGGAACAAGGCACCGTCGAGGACCTGATCTACGTGGTGACCGAGGGTGCGGTGGAGATCGCTCCGGATAGCTCGGGTGCCGGTGATGGATTGCTCAAGATCGGCCGGCCAGACCACTACGCAGGCCGGCTCGGGCCCATGGTGCGGATCCCCCGCTCGGCCACCGTCCGCGCCCTGGACGAAGCCACCGTCGTGAGCTACACCGTGGATGCTTTCCGGCAGCAGTTCGGCCGCCCGCCGGTTCCCGACGTTCCTAACGAACCGGCATCAACCTGATCAAAAACGCGGCGCACCGGGACAAGGCGTGCAGTGCGCGCGCGATGATGCTGGACATGGCTGATATGACCCGCCGGGCTGCTTTGCGCCTCGGGGTCGGTGCCGCGGGGGCTGCGGGAATGTTCGGGGCGGGGATGGCGTGGCGCCCGAGCCCATCCGTGGCGACCGGCGCCACCTACCCGACCCGCGAATCCGGATCCTTCATCTCGGCGGCGCGCGGCGGGGTGGAGACCAACTGGATCATCGCGCGCCCGCCGGGACAGACCGCTCCCCTGCGGCCGGTGATCGCCCTGCACTGCAAGGACGGCGACGCGGCCTGGGTGATGGATCTGGGTGTGGAAGAAGAACTGGCCAAGCTGACCGCAGCGGGCCGGCCGCCGTTCGCGGTGGTGGCCGTGGACGGCGGGAACACTTATTGGCGCCGGCACAGCACCGGTGAGGACTCCGGTGCGATGGTCCTCAATGAGCTGATCCCGATGCTGCCCGAGAAGGGCATCGACATCACCCGCGTCGGGTTCATCGGCTGGTCGATGGGTGGTTACGGCGCACTGCAGCTGGGCACCCGCCTGGGCCCGTCACGCACCGCAGGAATCTGTGCCGTCAGCCCGGCGATCTACATGACCTACTTCGGCGCGCCCGCCGGTGCATTCGACAGCATCGACGACTGGCGAACGAACTCGGTGTTCAACCTGGCACCCCGGCTGGCCCCGTTCCCGCTGCGCGTCGACTGCGGGACCGCGGACAGCTTCGCCTATGCGACGAAGAGTTTCATCGGGCAACTGAATCCGCCGCCGGCGGGTGGGTTCGCTCCCGGCGGTCACGATGTGTCTTACTGGCAAGCGCAGCTGCCGGCGCAGTTGGCCTGGCTGGATTCGTGATGCCGACGGGCTCAGGCGACGACTAAGCCTGATTCATGGGGTTCATCGGGCTGCCCGGGTTGGCCGGATTCATCGGATTGGCCGGGTTCTCCGGATTGGCCGGATTGAGCGGGCTGTTGATGTTGGCCGGGTTGGTCAGGCTGTCCGGGCCGTAGGGTCCGACATTGCAGACCGCATTGGCATTCGCCAGGCAATCGGCCGGGTTGAACGGGTCGGGATCGGCGGGGTCTGCGGTGGCCGGCACGGCGAACGCCAGCGCACACGCGGCGACCGAAGCGGACAATGCGATTCTCATCTGGGCCCTCCTCAGGACTACCGGAACGCCCGCAGCCGCAGGCTGTTCGTCACCACCAGAACCGAGGAGGCGGCCATCGCCGCGCCCGCGATCATCGGGTTGAGCAGCCCGGCCGCCGCGAGCGGGATCGCCGCGACGTTGTAGCCGAACGCCCAGATGAGGTTCTGCCGGATGATCCGCAGCGTACGCGCGGACAACCGCAGCGCGGTCGGAACCGTGGAAAGATCGCCCCGCACCAGCGTCACGTCGCCGGCCTCGATGGCGGCGTCGGTACCGGTCCCCATGGCCATACCGATGTCGGCGGTGGCCAGGGCGGCCGAGTCATTGACGCCGTCGCCGACCATGGCCACCCGTCGCCCCTGTGCCTGCAGGGCCGTGACGGCATCGGCCTTGTCCGAGGGCAACACATCGGCGATCACGTGATCAGGGTCGATCCCGACCGCGCTGGCCACCACTTGCGCAATCGCCGCGCTGTCACCGGTGAGCAGCATCGGGGTGATACCCATGGCCTTGAGTTCTGCCACGGCGGCCGCGCTGGTGGGCCGCACGGTGTCGGTCAGGGTGATCGTCCCGCGGGGCCGGCCGTCCCAGGAGACCTCGACGGCGGTCCCGGCCTGCTGGGCGATGGCCGAGCGGGCCACCTCGACCCGCACCCCGTCCACCAGTCCGGTCACCCCGTGGCCTGGGCGGCTGGAGAACTCGCGCACCGGAGCGATCGGCAGGCCGGCGGCTTTGGCCCCGGCGACGATGGCCGCCGCGATCGGATGCTCCGACGCCGCTTCGACGGCGGCGGCGCGCGCCAGCACCGTGTCGGCAGTCTCGCCCTGCGTGACGGTGAGGCCGCCGACGGCCATCACGCCGGTGGTGATGGTGCCGGTCTTGTCCAGCACGACGGTGTCGATGCCGCGCACGCCCTCAAGCACCTGCGGGTTCTTGATCAGGATGCCCAGCTGTGCGCCGCGGCCGGTGCCGACCAGGATCGCGGTCGGTGTGGCCAGCCCCAGCGCGCAGGGGCAGGCGATGATCAGCACGGCCACGGCCGCGGTGAACGCCGCCGCGGCCGACTGGCCCGCCAGCAGCCAACCGGCGAGGGTGAGTGCGGCAATCACCAGTACCGCGGGCACGAACACCGCCGACACCCGGTCGGCCAGTCGCTGGATCGACGCCTTACCCACCTGGGCGTCGGTGACCAGTTTGGCCATTCGCGCCAGCTGGGTGTCCGCGCCCACCTTGGTGGCCCGGATCCGCACCAGGCCGGTGGTGTTGAGCGAGCCGCCCAGAACCGGATCACCGTCGGCGACATCCACCGGCAGCGATTCGCCCGTCATGGCCGAGGTGTCCAGGGCGGTGGCGCCGTCGATGACGACGCCGTCGGTGGCGACCCGCTCGCCCGGCCGCACCACGATCACGTCACCGACCCGAAGCTCGGCGATGGGTATCCGGACCTCGGTCGGCTCGTCATCATCGCCGCGCAGCACGGTGGCGTCTTTGGCGCCGAGTTCGAGCAGCTCCCGCAGCGCCGCACCGGCCGAGCGCTTGGCGTGCGATTCGGCGTAACGCCCGGCGAGCAGGAACACCGTGACCACGGCGGCCACCTCGAAATACAGGTGCCCCGCACCGGTGAGGACCGCGGCCACCGACCACAGGTAGGCCGCCCAGGTGCCGAGGGAGACCAGGGTGTCCATGGTCGCGGACCGGTGGACGGCAGTGCGCAGCGCAGCTCGGTGGAACGGATAACCGCCCCACGCCACGATCGGTGTGGTCAGCGCGAACACCAGCCATTGCCAGCCGCTGAATTGCCAGGGCATCACCATCGACAGCGCCACCACGGGAACGGCCAGCACGGCCGACCCGAGCAACCGGGTTCGCAACTGGCCGGCCGAAACATCGGCGTGTTCGGCAGAGTGGTCGTGAGCCTCGCCAACCACGGCGGCCCGATAACCAGCGGTTTCCACCGCGCGCACCAGGTCTTGGGCCGAAACGTGGGCCTCGTGCTCGACATGGGCCCGCTCGATGGCGAAATTCACCGTCGCGCTGACTCCGTCGAGGGCGTTCAAGCCGCGCTCCACGCGCGCCGCGCACGACGCGCACGTCATTCCCCGCAGGTCGAGATCGGTGGTGGTCACCTGGACGATGATACCCCCGTGGGGTATTTCTTCTCCGTGGCGCGGACGGCCCGGCGCAGCCGCGCACCGCCCACCACGGCCAGCACCCCCGCTGCCGTCGCCAACACCCCCGCCAGCAGCAGCACCTGCGGGTGGTAGCTCACCGAGGTGGTGGCCGGTTCGCCGGCGGTCACCGGTGCGACAAGGACCAGATAACGCACCTGCGACCAGCTGATCGCGCAGCCCACCGCTGCCGCGACGGCTGCAGTCAGCTCAACGAGAGCCCGGACGATCGCCGCGGTCCTCACCAGGACGACCCGTCGTCGACGTCGGTCTCGGCCGGCCCGCCCGGCGAGACCGTCTCGGGGATCAGCTCGCGCAGTGCGGCACGCAGCCTGCGGTGGTCGCGAGCCCATGCCTGCACCGTGCGTCGCCCGGACAGCCGCAGCCCGATACCCACCCGGCGTCGGGGCACGCCGCTCAGCTCACCCAGCGCTCGGGATTCCTGCCACTTCTGCAGCTGCTGCTTACCCCAGCCGGTGGGTCGCTCCGCCTCGGGGTAGATCGCCAGAATGTCGGCGACCCGGATGATCTCGGTGCCCTGCCGCAGCGTCTCGGACGAGAGCTCAACGGAGGTATGGATGCGCGCGGCCTTCACCTGAATGGCCAGCATCAACGAGACCAGCACCAGCAACACCGCGGGAACCAGGGGCTGGAATCCGAACCCGCTGGAGTTCTGGATGAACAGCAGGAGCCCCGCCGAGATCGGGCCGAACAACACCCAATACCAACTGGCGCCGCGCTCCAGGAACAGCGGTGCAGGTGGCGCGTGAGGCTCAGTCATGTCGAGTCAGCCTAACCCGGCCGCACGGGCTCGAGCGCCCGGCAGTATCGACCACACAGTTTTGGTCTTTCTTAGGTTGCGCGCCCGCACCTGGGGATATATTCCGTCTGCGTATATGTTCTACACAGGTTCGCCATAACCTTGGAGATGAGCACCCGATGATGCGCCGCCACGGCTCCCCCACAGATCGCCACCTACGCACCTGGGCCGGCGGTGTTGCCGCGGCCACCGGCGCGTTTCTGACATTCGGGCTGGCGCCGCTGGCCACGGTCCCGGCAGCGCAGGCCGACTTCGATGACGCGCTCGAGGCGGTCATGGCGCCTTTCCTGGACGCCACGACCGGCGGGCTCGACTGGAATGCGGTGTTGTCACCCACCGCGTGGGACACCTTCCTGGCGCCCTCCCACTGGGACAGCGCGCTGGCCGAATGGAGCGGCGCCGCCCTGGCCGGTGCCGCGCTCGACCCGAACACCTGGCTGCTGCAGTACGTCTACACCCCGATCCACGATGTCCTCGAAGACGGGATCAACAGCGACATCGGCCGGGCACTCACCGACCTGATCAACGGTCCCTCCCAGCTCCTCACCGGCCGCCCCCTGATCGGCGACGGCGCCGATGGCACCGCCGAGAACGCCGCCGGCGGCGACGGCGGCTGGCTGTTCGGCGACGGAGGCAACGGCTGGAACAACACCGAGCCCGGCGGCATGGGCGGAGCCGGAGGCAACGCCGGACTGTTCGGCAACGGTGGTGACGGCGGCGACGGCGCGGACGGCGGTCTGGGCGGCAACGGTGGTGACGGTGGCAACGGCGGCTGGCTGATGGGCATCGGCGGACTCGGCGGCAACGCCGGCGACGGCACCTACACCGGCTTCGGTGACCTCCCCGCTCTCGGCGGCGCGGGCGGAAACGCCGGCCTACTGCTCGGCGCCCATGGCGACCACGGCCAGTTCGGCGTTCTTGACGGCGCACCGGCAGCCGTCGCGGGGATCAGCACCGCGGGCACCTGGATCACCGATGCCGATGGCCGGGTGCTGGTCATGCATGGGTTCAACGAGGTCTACAAGATTTCGCCGTATGAGCCGTCGGCAGGCGGATTCGACGAGGACGACGCGGCGTTCCTGGCCGCCAACGGCTTCAACTCCGTACGCCTGGGAGTCATCTGGGCGGGCGTGGAGCCGCAGCCCGGCGTCATCGACTACAACTATCTGGCCTCGATCGACCAGACCGTCCAGATCCTGGCCAGGTACGGCATCGTCAGCATCATCGACTTCCACCAGGACGACTACAGCCCGGTCTTCGGCGGCGAAGGCGCACCGGAGTGGGCCACCCAGACCGGCGGACTGCCCAATCCCGACTTCGGCTTCGGACTCAACTACCCGCTGAATCCCGCCCAGAACCACGCTTGGGACATGTTCTGGTCCAACGCCAACGGTCCCGACGGCGTGGGCCTGTTGAACCACTACGCGCGCATGACGCAGGCCGTCGCGGACTATTTCAAGGACGACCCCAACATCGCCGGCTACGAGATCATCAACGAACCGTGGGCGGGTTCCTCTTGGCTGTCAACGATATTCGGCAACTCCTACTATGAGGCTCAACAGCTGACCCCGTTCTACAACCAGGTGAGCGCAGCGATCCGCTCCGTTGACCCCACCACTCCGCTGATCTACGAGCCGAGCGCCCTGTTCAACCAGTCGCTGCCGACGCAGCTCGGTGAGGTCGACGACCCGCACGGTGTCTTCGCCTTCCACGACTACTGCATGTTGAACGTCTTCGGCTCCATCTTCATGCCGTGGTGCCCGGACTACATCGAACTCGTTGCCAGCAACGGCGAGGCGTACACCAGCAAGTACGGCGTCCCGGGTCTGATCTCGGAATTCGGCTCCGCCAACGGCGCAGCCGAGATCACCCAGGTGATGAACGCCTCGGACCAGCGCATGTGGGGCTGGTCGCAATGGGCCTACAACGGCGTTCCCGCTATCACCGGCACCGCGCCGGGCAATGCGCTGGTCTTCGACCCGAGCAAGCCACCCGTTGGCGACAATGTCGACTGGTCCAGGTTGGAGGTCTCCTCGGCCCCCTACGCGCAGGCCGTCGCCGGCACCCCCACCTCCTGGTCGTTCGCCGCCGGCACCTACCAGCTCAGCTACTCCACCGAAATGGCCAACGGCTCCGGCCACTTCGCGGCCGGCAGCCAGACCCACATCTCGGTACCGCCCATCCAATACCCGGACGGCTACCAGGTGAGTGTCACCGGCGGGCACATCGTGTCCGCGCCGGGAGACCCGATCCTGATCATCGCCTCGGACGGCCCCGGCAATGTCAGCGTCACCGTGACCCCCGCGGGCGGCGGTTCGTAGCCACAGCTACCGGGTGAAGTAGGCCTGGGCCTCGGAGCGGTGCAGCAGAAAGGTCCCCGCGGCGATCAGCACCGATCCGACAATGCCGGTGACCGCCGTGACCACGGCCACCGCGGGCCGCGGATCAGCGGCGGACAACCCGCTGACCGTGTACACGATCGAGGCGATCCCGCCACCGGTCAACAGCGTGCGCGCCCAGCGGTACCCCGAGCGCATCAACATCAGAAAGGTCGCCACCAGTACGCCGAGCACCACCGCGATCAGGCCGACCACCGCGTAGGTGACCATGGTCGAAGGGAGCTCCGGGGCGCTGAGCAGACTCACCACGTAGCCGCACATCATCAACGGCAACGCCACCAGCCACAGCCAGAACCCCGTCTCGACATCGACCGGACGCCCTGGCAGGGGCTCCGCCGGGGATCCCGGCGGCTCGAGTGGAACGCTCACGCCAGCCAGTCGGCCGCTTCGGCCGCCCAATAACTCAGCACGATGTCCGCGCCGGCCCGCCGGATACCGACCAGCGACTCCAGCGCCGCGGCCCGCGCATCGATCCAGCCGTTGGCCGCGGCCGCCGCGATCATCGCGTACTCGCCGGAGACCTGGTAGGCGGCCACCGGAACCGAGGACACCGCGGCCGTCGCCGCGATCACGTCGAGGTAACCCATGGCGGGTTTGACCATCACAATGTCGGCACCTTCGGCGAGGTCGAGCTCGACCTCGTGCAGCGCCTCGCGGGCATTGCCGGGATCCTGTTGGTACGTGCGGCGATCGCCGCTCAAGGTGGAGGCCACCGCGTCGCGGAACGGACCGTAGAACGCCGACGCGAACTTGGCGGCGTAGGCCAGAATCACCACATCGCTGTGCCCGGCGGCATCCAGTCCGTCCCGGATGGCGGCCACCTGGCCGTCCATCATCCCGCTTGGGCTCACCACGTGAGCGCCCGAATCCGCTTGGGCCAAAGCCAGTTCGACATAGCAGCTCAGCGTGGCGTCGTTGTCCACCCGGCCCCTATCGTCGAGCACCCCGCAATGTCCGTGATCGGTGAACTCGTCCAGACAGGTGTCGGCCATCAACACCGTGGCATCGCCGAGGTCGGCGGACAGATCGCGCAGCGCGACGTTGAGCACCCCGTCGGGATCCGCGCCGACCGATCCGGTGCTGTCCTTGTCTGCCTGGGCCGGAACACCGAACAGCATCAGGCCGCCCACACCCGCCGACACCGCTTGGGCTGCCGCGGCGCGCAGCGAGTCACGGGTGTGCTGGTACACGCCTGGCATGGAAGCGATGGGCCGCGGCTCGTCGATGCCGTCGGCGACGAACATCGGCAGCACCAGATGTCTTGGCTCCAGAGATGTTTGAGCCACCAGGCGGCGCAGTGCCGGAGTGGAGCGCAGCCGGCGCGGACGCTGCCGAGGAAATGCAGTCATCGGGCCACCGCGCTCCCCGTCACCGTTAGCGCCTGCGGCTCTTCTTACGCGGTGGTGGCAGCGCACCCTCGGCTCGCAGTCGTGCCGCGTGCTCGGCCAGCGCATCCACCAGGGGACCCACTGCCGCGGTCTCCGGCTGCACGTCCACCCGCAGCCCGAATTCCGCCGCCGTCTCAGCGGTCTTGGGTCCGATGCAGGCAACCAGGGTGCGGGCGTGCGGCTTGCCGGCGATACCGACCAGGTTGCGGACCGTGGAGCTGGAGGTGAAGCAGACCGCGTCGAAGCCGCCGGTCTTGATCATCTCGCGAATGTTGGCGGGCGGCGGAGCGGCCCGCACGGTGCGGTAGGCGGTTACGTCTTCGATCTCCCAGCCCCGCTCCCGCAGGCCTTCGGCCAGGGTCTCGGTGGCGATGTCCGCACGCGGCAGCAGCACCCGGTTCACCGGGTCGAAAACGTCGTCATAGGGCGGGAATTCGTCGAGCAGGCCCAGCGAGGACTGCTCACCGGACGGCACCAGCTCGGGGCTGATCCCGAACGCCCGGACCCGCTCCGCGGTGGCCTCGCCCACGCACGCGATCTTCACACCGGAGAACGCGCGAGCGTCCAGACCGAATTCGGCGAACTTCTCCCACACCGCGCGCACCGCGTTGGTCGAGGTGAACACCACCCACTGGTAGCGGCCGTCCACCAAACCCTTGACGGCCCTTTCCATCTGGGCGGGGCTGCGAGGCGGCTCCACCGCGATGGTCGGAACCTCGATCGGTGAGGCGCCGTGCCCGACCAATCGGTCGCTCATCTCACCGGCCTGGTCTTTGGTACGCGGCACCAGAACCGTCCAGCCGTACAAGGCGCGGCTCTCCCACCAGTTCAGCTTGGCGCGGCTGGTCACCGTCTTGCCGATGGTCACCACGAGCGGGCCGGCCGACGTCTCTTGGCCGTTGGGCAGGATCACCGGGTCGATACCGGCCAGCGCCGCAGCGTCGGTCAGACCGCCGAGGCTGGACTCGATCGACCGCTGGGCACAGGTGGTGCCCGACGTGGTGACCACACACGGCGTGTTGTCCGACAGGCCGTACTCGATCAACGTGCGGGCCGCCTCCGGCAGGTGCGAGGTGGTGGCCTGCAAGATCAGCGGGCCCGGGGCCGCGGCCAGCGCGCCCCAGTCCACCTGCGGGTCGCGAACATCGGCGACGGTGTGCGACGACCCGAGCGGCAGCCCGGCGTAGGTGGGCACCGCGCTGGTGGCGGGCAATCCCGGAACGATCTCGAAGGCGATACTGGTGCGCGCTACCGCGTTCACCTCGGTGATGACCGCATCGATCGACAGCGGGTCACCGGCCACCAGACGCACCACGTCAGCGCCCGAGCGGGCCTCGGCCGCCAGAATCTTGGCCACCTCGGCGGGCTCGCCCAGTGCCGGGCGGATGTCGGGTCCACCAGGAACCGTGGTGGGAGCAGCACCGGCCGCATCGTCGTCGGCGTCGGTGCCGTCGGCCGCGTCGTTGTCGGATTTGTCCGCCTTGGGAGACGGGGGCACCGGCCCCACGATCGGAGGCAGGTCCACACCGACCAGCGCCAGCACTGCCTCGGGCACGTCGGGGTCGACGAACACCAGCGCGGCATTGGCCAGCGCCGTCCGCGCCCGCGTCGTCAGCAGACCCGGGTCACCAGGCCCCGAGCCGACGAACACAATGCGCCCCGGCTTGGGCTTCTGCCCTCGCACGCTCACTTGGCGAGCCATTCGTTACTCCCAGTCACTTCCCCACGCACCGTTTCACCGTGCCGCCGACATGAGTTCGCGTGCACCCAACTCGAACAGTTCCGCCGCGACCGAGACACCCAGTTCCCGGGCCCGGTCCGGACTGCCGATGCCGGACGCGCGAATCACGTCGGATCCGTCCAGCGCCGCCACGCAACCGCGCAGCGACAGCTCGTCGAAGATCCGGCCGTCCTCATCGATGGACTCGACCACTTCGGCGATCGCGCCCACCGGTGCGGAACAACCCGCCTCCAGTTCGGCGAGCAGGGTCCGCTCGGCGGTGACCGCCAGGCGGGTGTCGGTGTCATCCAACTCCGCCAGCAGCGCCGCCAGTGCGGTATCGCCGGCGCGACATTCCACCGCCAGCGCCCCTTGAGCCGGAGCCGGCAACATCTGTACCGGTTCCAACGTCTCGGTGACCGCATCGAGGCGTCCCAACCGGGCCAGGCCCGCCCGGGCTACCACGATGGCGTCAAGTTCGCCGCTGCTTACCCTGTTCAACCTGCTATCTAGGTTGCCTCGTAGGGGGCGAATTTCCAAACCGAGACCCAGTGCTCTAAGCTGTGCGGCCCGCCGGGGCGACGAGGTGCCCACCACGGCACCCGCTGGCAACTCCCCCAGCACCAGTCCATCCCGCGCCACCAGTGCGTCCCGCGCGTCCTCACGAGGCGGGACGGCGGCGATCAGGAAGCGGGGGTCGGACGCGGTCGGCAGGTCCTTGTGCGAGTGCACGGCGGCGTCGACTCGGCCATCCAGGATCGCCTCCCGGAGCTCCGCGGTGAACACACCCACCCCGATGTCGACGATGGGTCCCGACGTCCGGTCTCCCTGGGTGCTGATGATGACCAACTCGGCGGGGTGCCCCGCGGCTATCAGGGCATCACGAACGGTGCCGGCCTGGGTGGTAGCCAACAAGCTACCCCGAGTACCGATGCGGATTACGTCACCCAAAACGTCTACCCGGCCGACCCGGTTTCGGCGCCGACATCGAGTCCGCCCGGCACCACAGGCAGTTCACCGGCCGTCGCGACCGCGTCGACAGCGGTCGGGTCGAGCTCGAACAACTCCCGCAGCGCCTCGGCGTAGCTGTCGCCGCCGGGCGAGCTGGCCAGCTGCTTGACCCGCACGGTCGGTGCGTGCAGCAGCTTGTCGACGACGCGGCGAACGGTGCGTGCCACCTCCTCGCGCTGCGCGGCCTCCAAGTCCGGCAGCCGGTGATCCAGCCGCAGCAGTTCGGCGGTGACCACGTCTGCGGCACGCTGGCGCAGCGCGGTCACGGTCGGAGTGACCTCGGCCATCCGCTGGCCGGCCAGATACGTGGCCACCTCACGAGCCACGATGGCCCGCGCAGCCTCGGTATCCGACGTCGCGACCTGCGCGGACGGCTCGCGCTGGATGCGATCCATGTCGATGACGCGCACCCCGGGCAGCCCGGCGACCGCGGCATCCACGTCGCGCGGCATGCCGAGGTCACAGATCACCAGCGGCTGGGTCGCCTCGTCACGGTTGCCGCCGACCAGAGCGTGGTGCACGTCGGCCAGGGAGACCACCGGGCTCACCGCGCCGGTGGAGGACACCACGATGTCGGCGCCGATCAGGGCCGCGGGCATCCGCTCCAACGCAACGGCGTCGGCGCTCACGCCGCTCTCCCGGATCTTGCGGGCCAGTCGCTGAGCCCGAGGCAGCGAACGGTTGACCACGTGGATGTGTTGGACGCCGCCGCGCACCAGATGCGCCGCCGACAGCGCTCCCATCGACCCGGCACCGATCACCACGGCGGTCCGTCCCAGCAGCGCGTCGTCGCCAGACGTCGAGCCCCACTGTTTGCCGGCGATGCCCAGTGCGACCGAGACCACCGAGGCACCTGCGGCATCGATCCCGGTCTCAGAGTGCACCCGCTTGCCCACCGACAGGGCCCGCTGCGCCAGTTCGTGCAACACCCGGCCGACGCTGCTGTGGGCTTCGGCGGAGGCGTAGGCGCGCCGCACCTGGCCCAGCACCTGCTGCTCGCCCACCACCGCGGAGTCCAGGCCGCTGGCCACCGAGAACAGGTGCTCGACGGCGGCCTCGCTGTAGCGGACGTAGGCGTACTTGGTCAGGTCGGCCATGGACATCCCGGAGCGCTCGGCGAGCACCTGCCCGATCGCCGACAATCCGGCGTGGAAGGCCTCGACGACCGCGTACACCTCGACCCGGTTGCAGGTCGACAGGATCATGGCCTCGGTGACGAGCGGCGATTGCAGCACCTGCTCGACGATCTTGACCTGATCGGATTCGGCGGTGCTGAGCTGTTCGAGTACCGAGACGGGGGCGCTGCGGTGCGAAACCCCGAAGAGCAGGACGCTCACGGCAATATCACCTGGCCCGCTCCTTGCTCACCTGTGAACAAAAACTTCACCCCACGGTAAAGGCTAAGTCGCTGGGCCACCAAATTCGGCGGTTCAGCGAGGCTCGACGCAGGAGAGGCGAAGCTGGGACCGCCGTTCAGCGGGGCGGTTCAGCGAGGCTCGACGCAGGAGAGGCGAAGCTGGGACCGCCTCAAGTGCCGGCCACATCAGCACGTAGCCGCGGCTCATCGACCTCCCAGTAGCTGTGTTCCCGTCCGTCGAGCAGCACGACCGGCAGGCGGTCGCCGAATTCCGCACGTGGCCCGGTGTCGCCGGCGGCCGCAGCAGCATCGACGTCGACGGCTCGCAGGTCGAAACCGAGTTCGCCGGCCAGCCGGGTCAGCTGTGTGTGCACCTGGACGCAGACTGGGCATCCTTCGCGGGTGAGCAGCTCTACCTGGTGGCGGGTCATGGCTCCAGTGTGGCGCACGGTGGTTATGTTGTGGCTATGTCCAGCGGAAGCGCGGTGTCGATCACGAACCTGCTGTACCGCTACGCGGAGTTGATGGATGCCGGCGACTTGGACGCCGCGGCTGCCCTGTTTACCCACGCCCGCATCAAGGCCGACCCCGAGGGCACCGTGATCCTCGACAGCGCCGGGATTCTGCAGCTGTGGCGCGGGCTGGTCACCATCCATGCCGACGGCACGCCCCGGACCAAGCATGTGATCACTAACCCGATCCTCGAGATCGATGAGGCCGCCGGGACCGCAACCTGCCGCTCGTACTACACGGTGCTCCAGCAGACCGACGCCGTTGCCCTGCAGGTGATCGCCGCCGGCCGCTATCACGACGAATTCGAGCGCATCGACGACAGCTGGCGATTCCGATTCCGCGACTATTCGATGTTCGACCTCAAAGGTGATCTACGCGATCACCTGGGGGTGATCGGCGGGACTGGCGGATAGGGTTGATGGCGGCCGCAGCACCGGCCGTCAAGACGAGCGGTGGAAGGAGTCGGTGATGGCACCGCCGGACCCTGCCGAACAGGAGTCGACAGCCGCCGTGACAGCGCTGACCAGCGACCCCAGTGTGGATCGGGCGCTCATCGATGTGACCGAGTCCGACAACCCCGCACCGGTCGACCTGACCGCCGCCGCGTTCTTCGACGTCGACAACACCCTGGTCCACGGCTCGTCGATGGTGCATTTCGGCCGGGGGCTGGCCGCACGCAACTACTTCACCTACGGCGACGTCCTCGGATTCGTCTATGCCCAGGCGAAATTTCAGCTCACCGGCAAGGAGAACAGCGACGATGTCGCTGCCGGTCGGCGCAAGGCACTGGCCTTCATTGAAGGCCGGCCGGTCTCCGAACTGGTGGATCTGGGCGAGGAGATCTACGACGAGATCATTGCCGACAAGATCTGGCCGGGAACCCGCGAGTTGGCCCAGATGCACCTCGATGCCGGCCAGCAGGTGTGGTTGGTCACCGCGACGCCTTACGAGCTTGCCGAGACCATCGCTCGACGGCTGGGGCTGACCGGCGCACTGGGCACCGTCGCCGAGTCGGTCGACGGAGTGTTCACCGGCCGCTTGGTCGGCGAGATCCTGCATGGACCGGGCAAGGCCCACGCGGTGCGGTCGCTGGCGATCCGCGAGGGCCTGAACCTGCGCCGCTGCACGGCTTACTCCGACAGCTTCAATGACGTGCCGATGTTGTCGCTGGTGGGTACGGCGGTGGCGATCAACCCCGACGCCGCGCTGCGGGAGATGGCGCGCAAGCGCGGCTGGGAGATCCGCGACTTCCGCACCGCGCGGCGGGCGGCACGCATCGGGGTGCCGTCGGCGCTGGCGCTGGGCGCCGTCGGCGGGGCCCTGGCCGCAGCCGTCGCGCACCGGAACGAGCGCGGCTGACCTGCTCGCTGATAGGCTTCCGCCGCCGAGCACCACGGCGAGCGGAGGGGTAAACCGGCATGTCAGTACACACCGAGTCACAGCGAATGGTCGGAGCCCACTACCGGTTCCCGGACTACTTCGAGGTCAGCCGGGAGAAGATTCGCGAGTTCGCCCGCTCCGTCAAAGACGAGCATCCGGCCCATTTCGACGAGGCCGCGGCAGCCGAGTCCGGGCACTCCGCGCTGGTGGCGTCGCTGACCTTTCTCGCGGTCGCCGGCCGACAGGTGCAGCTGGAGATCTTCGACAAGTTCGACCTCCCGATCAACATCGCCCGGGTGCTGCACCGCGACCAGAAGTTCACCTTTCACCGGCCGATCGTGGCCGGTGACAAGCTGTTCTTCGACACCTATCTGGACTCGGTGATCGAGTCGCACGGCACGGTGGTCAGTGAGGTCCGCAGCGAGGTCACCGACGCCAACGGCGAGCCGGTGGTGACCAGTGTGGTCACCATGCTCGGTGAGTCGGTCAACCAGGACGCCGACACCGAGGCCAAGACGATCGCCGCCCTGGAGGCGATGCGCGACCGGGCGCTGGGCAAAAAGTAGGCCGCTTGGCCGCTGAGATTGCGCGTGCGGCTGTGGGCACGCCTTCCGCACAGCCCTGACCGCAATCTCACGGAGTGAGCGCGGCTCCGCGCGGCTCAGCCGAAGAACATGTTGCGGCGGCCGGCCAGCAGCCGGTACAGCGTCTGCTGGATGGTCTCGCGCACCTGGTCGGTCAGCTCGAAGGTGACCATGGGGTCCTCAGCGGCACCGGCCTCGTAGTCGGTGGTCGGAATCGGCTCACCGAAGGCGATGTGCCACTTGGACGGCATCGGCACCAGACCTGCGGGCCCTGCCAGCGGGAACAGCGGCGTGATCGGGAAATAGGGCACACCCAGCAACCGGGCCAGCAGCTTGACGTCGGCGATCATCGGGTAGATCTCTTCGGAGCCGACGATCGAGCACGGCACGATCGGGGCCTTGCTGCGCAGCGCCGCCGAGACGAAGCCCCCGCGCCCGAAACGCTGCAGCTTGTAGCGGTCCTTGAAGCGCTTGCCCAGGCCCTTGTAGCCCTCGGGGAACACAGCGGTCAGTTCGCCGCTCTCCAGTAGCCGATTGGCATCAGCCGTGCAGGCCATGGTGTGGCCGGCTTTTCGGGCGGTCGGGCCGATCATCGGCAGATCGAAGACCAGGTCAGCGGCGAGCATCCGCAGGTTCCGGTGGTCGGGATGGTGGTCGTGGACCGCCACCGACAGCATCAGGGCGTCCATCGGCAACACTCCGGCGTGGTTGGCCACCACCAGCGCGGGCCCCTCGACGGGAAGGTTCTCGATACCGCTGACCTCGACGCGGAACCAGTCGTTGAAGAACATCCGCAGCAACGGGAGCACGACGGCCTCGTTGAAGTGCGGATCGAACCCGAATTCGTCGACCTGGTAATCCCCGGTGATGCGCTCCCGCAGGAACGCCGCAATGGCGGCCACCCTGCTGGTGAACTCGCTCGGGGTGGGCGGTGCCGGCACCGACGCACCGGTCCCTCCGCGGCGCTCGTCAAGCTCGCTGACAACTGCTGCGGTCTGTCTTGTGGAGGCCTGTTTGGACGGGCTGCCCAGTGCTGATGGATGTCGCCGCACAGATCCTGAATGCTTGTGCAGCGGAATGACTTTCGCCCTCGAATCATCCGCCATGCGTTACCCTCCCCGCACCTTGTTGACGCCTATTTCCCCCAGGCGCTGCGCTGCGCTCACCGTTCGCTGCTCCACCGAACGGACCCACTTGGGGTCAACGATCGGGCTGAGCCCTCGACCACGCACATAGTCATCGAATGCTTCTGCGGTGGTCCACTTGGTGCTGTAACCAAGTTCGGTTCGCATTCTAGTCGTGTCCATCACCCGACCAAAGCTCAGATAATCGAGCTGCTCCCGGTTGATCTCGGTGTAGTTGTTCGCCCGCCGCAGTGAGTCCAATGCCCACAGGCCGACGCCGGGCAGTGGGATCGGAATGCGGCCAGACCGGCGGATCGCCTGCGACATCATGATGATGCCGTCCGCGCCGATGTTGAAGGTGCCGGCCTTGCCGGCCGTGGTGGCCCGCTCCAATGCGCCCAGTGCGTCTTGCTCGTGCAGCAGCTGCAGGCGCGCGTCTCGGCCCAGCACCATCGGAACCAGCGGGCCGGCCAGATAGCGCGACAGCGCGGTATCCATGGCCGGGCCGATCATGTTGGCCATCCGCAAGATGGTGACCGCGATGTCGGGCCGACGCCTTCCCAGCCCGCGGGCGTAGCCCTCGATGTCGATGCTGTCGCGAGGAAAGCCCTGGGTGGGCGGCCGGCGACTTGAGGTGTCCTCGGAGAACAGCACCGGGTCGCGAGAGCAGGACCCATAGACCTCTGAGGTCGACTTGAGCACCACCCGCCGCACCGACGGGGCCTTCTGACAGGCGGCGAACAACTGCATCGCGCCCATCACGTTGAACTCTTTGAGCGCCGCGCCCCCGCCAGATCTCGGCACGTAGGACGCCGCCGCGGCATGCACGACGGTGTCGACTTCGCTGTTTCGAATCACCTTGGCGATAAAGGGGTTGCGGATGTCGGCACGGACAAACTCGGCGCGCCCCATTCGACGCAGCATGTCCTTGCTCGGCATGACCGCATCCACAGCGATCACCCGATTGATCAACGGGTTCTGCGTGAGTCTCGCGGTGAGGAAACCACCCAGGAAGCGGCACGCACCGGTGACCAACACAACCTTGGGGTAATGCCGGGAGTCACTTCGCGTGCCGTCGCTCGGGGGTCCGGCCTCGTCCACCCCGTCAGCCTAACGGCCGGGCCGGAAAAGCAATACCGGCATCGGCTTCGGCTTACCTGAAAGTGGACGGGCCCCAGCGGGTTACTTGCCGAGTTTTCTGCGCTGCACGCGGGTACGGCGAAGCAGCTTGCGGTGCTTCTTCTTCGACATGCGCTTGCGCCGCTTCTTGATGACTGAACCCATGAACTCCGCTATCTGCTTCTGCCCGCGCCGACGAGTGGGCGCCGCTGAACTTGATCGACCCGGTTACTTTACCCGTAGGCAGGCACGGACCGGAAAACCGCACCTGGCCGGGCCGCCAGCACAGCCGACCCCGGGCGTCGCCGTGCGGCGACGCCCGGGGGGCGCTTGCGTGACGACCGGCGCTTAGCCCGCGTCGAAGAAGGACGTTTCCAGCAGGTCGTGCACCGCTTTGGCGTGCACCCGGAAGGACCGCCCCACCCGTACCGCGGGCAGCTCGCCGTTGTGCACCAAGCGGTACACCGTCATCTTGCTGACCCGCATCAGCGCGGCCACCTCGGCCACGGTGAGAAATTGTGTCGTGTCACGCGCCGAAGGCCCGTTCGCAGACGTCATCGTTACCCATTTCAATCAGGCACGTGCAGTCTCAGCGGCTTCCCCTCCGCTGCGCCCACACGCACAGACAAAAGGAGAATAGCGGGACAGATGGGGTTCCTGCGACTACTGAGGGCCAATATGTGAAAAATAAGTGAACTACTCGGATGTAATTCTTAGCTGCTCAGAGCGGGTTTTTGCCGCCTGGACCGCCCGATCGACCGAGGTCCGCAGGCCACCGGCCTCCAATTCGCGTAAAGCCGCTGCTGTGGTGCCGCCAGGGGACGTCACCATCGCTCTCAGGTAGGCCGGAGTGGTATCGATTCCGGCATTCGCAGCTCCCCCACCGGCCCCACCGTCGTCCAGCAGCATCTGCGCCGAACCGGCCATCGTCTGGACCGCCAAGTCGGTGGCCGCCTGCCGGCTCAGCCCCGCCGCGACCCCGGCATCCACCAAGGCCTCGACCATCAAGAAGAAATACGCCGGCCCTGAGCCGGACACCGCGGTGACCGCGTCCAGCTGTTCCTCCGGAACGATCGCCACCGTTCCGACGCAATCGAACAGGGCGGCCACATCGGCGACCTGCTCGTTGCTGGGGAACCGTCCCTTGGCCAGCGCGCTGGCGCCTGCACCGACCTTGACCGGGGTGTTGGGCATCACACGCACCACCGCGGCGCCCGCCGGCAGCTTGGACTCCACATAGCCGGTGGTGAGTCCGGCCACGATCGTCACCAGCACCTGTTCGGCAGTGTCCCCGGAGGACGCGGTGACACTCTTGGCGAACTCCTCGATCACAGAGTCCACGTCCTGCGGCTTGACCGCGACGATCACGATGGCAGCGTTCTCGACCGCATCAGCGACCGACGTGACCAGCACCGAGTACTTCTCGGACAGCTGCCGAGCCCGCTCGCTGTACCGCTCGGCGACCACCAGGTCCTTGACTGGGCGACCGGCGGCGAGCAGTCCCGCCAGCAGCGCTTCGCCCATGTTTCCGCCGCCGATGATCGCAATTCTGGCCATGGCGACAGCATGTCAGACCGGGCGATCGCAAGCGTGGCGCAGCCACGCGCGGCGGGTCGCCCGCAAATAAAAGCCGGGCGATCGCAAGCGTGGCGCAGCCACGCGCGGCGGGTCGCTACCGGCTCGGCACCATCGCCAGTTGTCGGGTCTGCACCACGATTCGGCCCTCGCAGTCGACCACGGTGTGGTCCTCGTCGAACCAGTCCTGGCCGATCTGCACGCAGCTGCAGATCACCCGCAGCCAGCCGTCGGCCGGGATGGCACGTAGATAGGCCGTCAGCTGGACGGTGGGCGCCCAACCGTGGCGATTGACGGCATAGGTGACCGGCGCCGACACGTCGCCGCACAGCAGCGCAAAGAGCACATCGGGCACGGCACCCTTGGGCCGCACCCACATCTCGATCACCGGCGGGCCGCCGTCTGAGCGAGGACCCAGCGTGGTCAGCGCCGGCCGGATATCGCACCCGTGCGCCAGATGCACGATGTGCTCCATCGGATGGCCCGGTCCTATCGGCTCCAGACCGGGCGGCGGCTCGGGCGTCATCAGCGGAACCACCGGGTTGAACGACAGCAAAGGCGGGGCTTGATGCTCGGGCTCGCTGAGGGTGACGACGGCGCGTACCGCGGTGCGCTCGCCCTGGTTGAGTTCGACATCGACGAGGCTGACGCGGCGGCCACGCTTGCGGATCGTGGCCACCAGTTGCATCCGACCGGGGTCGGGCGCCCACAGATAGCTGGCGGACACCGCGACCGGCTGCAGTCCGCCACCGTGCGCGGTGCGGGCGGCGTTGGCGCACAACGCGAGCATCGCTCCGCCGTGCACCTTCGGTCCGATGGTCCAATGCTCGTTGAGCTCCCCGGAGAACACCGCCACATCGTCACCGCGGTCGTGGCCGTCGATGCGCTCCAGGGCCATGGCGTCGGTGAAGAGGGTGGATGCGGTCACGCGTGTGCTCCTCGTGTCTCAGCGGTCAGCAGGTGCGCGATCAGCGCAGCAGGTGCGTCCGGGCAAACTGCAGCGATTCGGCCAGCAACGCCTCACGCTCCTGCGGCGTCCGCGCCTGCGCGGTGGTCACCTCCAGCACCACGTGACCGGTGAAGTCGCTGGCGGCCAGCAGCTGACACACCTCGGCGGTGGGCTGGTCCCCACGACCGGGCACCAGATGCTCGTCGGCCGGCAATCCGGTGCCGTCGCACAGGTGCAGGTGTGTCAGGCCCGAACCCATCCGGCGCGCCATCTCCAGCCCGTCAGCGCCGGCTGTCGAGGTGTGGGACAGATCCAGGGTGTAATGCGCGTGGTTGCCGTCGAGCGGATCGTGCGAGGGCGCGAACGCCGAGATACCCGCGCCGGGTCCACCACCGCGACGGCGCATCCGCTCGCGGGACTGATCGGCGCCGAAGAACCGGTCGGCACGGAACGGGAACATGTTCTCCACGGCAACCGCCACGTCGCTGGCGGACTCCAATTCGGCGACCTGGTCGCTGAATCCGTCGGCGTACCGCCGCTGCCAGCGAAACGGCGGATGGACCACCACGGTCTGGGCGTCGAGCTGTTCGGCGGCTCGCACGCTGCGTTCCAGCTTCGCGATCGGGTTGGAGCCCCATACGCGTTGCGAGATCAACAAGCAGGGCGCGTGCACCGAGAGCACCGGGACCCGATACTTGCGTGACAGCCGCTTGACGGCACCGATGTCCTGGCTGACTGATTCGCCCCAGACCATGAGTTCGATGCCGTCGTAGCCGAGCCGGGCGGCGTATTCGAAGGCGGCCTCGGCCCGTAGCGGGTAGACCGACGCGGTCGACAATCCGACCTTGATGGCAGGGCGCACGGACTAATACTGAACGGCTAATTGGCGTGCAGCGCCAGCGGCCCCAGTGTGACCAGCAAACCGACCGCCACCGCGATCAGTGTGCTGACGATGTCGACGGTCTTGCGGACCGCCTGGACCGCGGCCACCAGACCCAGGGTGACCAGGACCGTGAGCACCAGGGCCACGATGCTGTTCCACCGCCACAGCTGGTCAAAGGCGATGAACAGGCCACCCCCGAAGGCCACCGCCAGGATCGACTGCAGCACCACCAGAAGGCCGCCGACCACGCCCGGTCGGCCGACGTACTGGTCGGCGGAATCGGCCTCGGCACTCGTACCGTCACCGCCGGCGTCCTCGGCGTCGACGTCGGGGTCTGCGGCCAGGGCTGACCCGCTCGCACGCTCGGTGGGGCCGCCCTGGGTCAGGATCGACCGCACGAAGGCGGAGTCGCCGGTGGACAGCTCGGCGCCGCGGGCCTCGGCAGCAAGCGCATCGAGGTCGATCGCGGTGTAGGTATCCACCGGATCCGGCCGCATCCGCTCGGCACCAGAACCCGCCGTGTGGGCCTCTTCGGGCTGCTTGTTCTCGACGACGGGTTGCTCGGACCGACGTAGGGGCCGCGGGTAGGGGCTCTGCAGCGGGCCGGTGACGCGCGGGGGCTGCGGTGGGGACTTGGGCCAGCGCGGCTCGGCGGGGCGTCGTTGGGCGGGCTCTGCCGGTTGCGCGGGGCGGGGTCCGGTCGTGGGCTGGTCGTCTTCGACGAAACCGGGCGCCGGTCCGATCGGCAGCGCCCCGCTGGGCTCGCCGTCGACACTGGCTACGGGAGGGGGCTCGGGCGCAGGCTCCGGTGGGGCCTCATCCCGGATGATTGGTATCTCGCCGGTCAGTTCGGCGACGGTGACGGCGTCGGCGTTGCCGCGTCTGCGCCGGCGCCGGCCGGTTACCGGCGGCGAACCGATGCTGCCGTTTTTGGCGAGCAGTTCGGCGACCGAGATGGGTCGCGTCTCGACATCGCGGGGGTCGGGCTTGGATTCGGTCATCGATCCCCTCCCTTCGACCGTGCCGCGGCGAGGTTCTTCATGGCGGTAGATCCGAGCAGGGTCACACCGTCGGCTTCACTGTCGAGCCGCCGCAGGATCAGACCCTCCCGCAGCGCCCACGGGCAAATCTCCACCGTTTCGATAGACAGCGCTCGCATGCTCGCTTCCGCCACCAGAGCACCGGCCACGATCTGTGGCGCCCGCTCGGCGCTCACTCCTTCCAATTCGGCCCGATCAGCCGTGGTCATCCTAGAGATGAATGATATGAGCTGCCTAAGGCCGGTGGCGGTCAATGTGCGCCGAACCCGTGGCCCGGCGGCCGACGGAGCCGCACCGGTGAGCCGGGCCAGCGAACGAAAAGTCTTGGAGCTCGCGACCGCCAGGTCGGGCGGGCCGGCGTCCAGTACGGCAGCCGCCGCGCCCGCCAGTTCAGTGTCCAGCCAGTCCCGCAGCATCGCCACCCGCCGCCGTCCGGGCGGGTCCTCCGTCAGCCACTCGCGGGTGAGCCGGCCGGCGCCCAAGGGCAGCGACAGCGCCACATCGGGCTCCTCATCGACTCCGCTGGACATCTCCAGCGATCCGCCGCCGATGTCGAGGTTGTTGATCCGCCCGGCGCTCCAGCCGAACCAGCGCCGCACCGCCAAGAAGGTCAGCCGGGATTCGTCCTCCCCGGCCAGTACCTGTAGCTCAACACCGGCCTCCGAGCGCACCCGCGCCAGCACGTCCTCGGAGTTGGACGCGTCACGCACCGCCGAAGTGGCGAACGCGACCAACTCAGCACAGCCCGAACTCGCTGCGATCGTGGCGAATTCGGCGACCGTCGAGACCAGCCTGTCGGCGCCGCGCCGGGTGATCTTGCCGGAGCTGTCGGTGGCCTCTGCCAACCGCAGCGTGGCCTTGGTCGAACTCATCGGAGTCGGGTGACCGCCCCGGTGGGCATCGACCACCAATAGGTGGACGGTGTTGCTGCCGACGTCGAGCACCCCTAATCGCACGCACCCAACTTAGTGGGGCGCGACCCGGACATGGTGAGGCAACGTGAATTTCTGGTCTAGCGTGGAGTTTCGTGACCCCGGCCAAGCCCCGTTCGCACCCTGGTGAGGTGGACCTGGACTTCCCCCGCGAGTGGGTGGAGTTCTACGACCCCGACAACCCAGAACATCTGATCGCCGCCGATCTGACCTGGTTGTTGTCCCGCTGGAGTTGCGTCTTCGGGACTCCGGCCTGCCAGGGCATCGTGGCCGGTCGGCCCGACGACGGATGCTGTTCGCACGGCGCGTTCCTGTGTGACGACGACGACCGGGCCAATCTCGATGACGCGGTAGCCCAGCTGACCGAAGCCGACTGGCAGCTGCGCGACAAAGGCCTGGGCAAGAAGGGCTATCTGGAGTACGACGAGAACGACGGCGAGGAGCAATTGCGCACCCGGACCGTCAAAGGGGCCTGCATCTTCTTGAACCGCCCCGGGTTTTCCGGTGGCGCGGGATGCGCGCTGCACCTCAAAGCCGTCCGGCTGGGCGTGGAGCCCCTGACGATGAAACCCGAGGTGTGCTGGCAGCTGCCCATTCGCCGCAGCCAGGACTGGATCACTCGGCCCGACGACACGGAGATCCTCAAGACCACGATCACCGAATTCGACCGCCGCGGCTGGGGGCCGGGCGGTGAGGATCTGAACTGGTACTGCACTGGGGACCCGGCGACACACGTCGGCGCACGGCAGGTCTGGCAGAGCCTGGCGCCCGAGCTGACCGAGTTGCTGGGAGCTAAGGCCTATGCGGAATTGGCCGCGATCTGCGAGCGCCGCAACGAACTCGGCCTGGTGGCTGTGCACCCGGCCACCGCTGCCGCTCGGCGCACCTGACCGGAGCATGGTGCACTTGGGTGGCCGCAAATTCATGACTCAAATAGCCCCAGGTCAGAGCGCACATTCTGACCAAGTGAGGGCATCCGGTGCCGGTGGCTGACCGCGGGGCGGCCGCGGGACCAGGGCCGCTTCCCGTGGTCGGGCTCAGCGCCGAACGATTTTCAGCAGGCGCGCAACGTCGGTATGATCGGCCCAGAGCGCCGCGTAACGCACCAACTTCGCGGAGTGCGTAAGGAATTGAGAAACGCGCCCAACGCGGGCATGATCGGCTGTATTACGACGCCCGCTGGAGATTCAAGATCAGGACCGAGATGCACACCGTGGATATCGAGCTCAACCGGAACGGACACACGCCGCCGGTCGTTCTTCGCCCGCCCGTGGTCCTTGAGGCACGCAATCTCAACAAGCAGTTCGGTGAGGGCGACACCGCCACTCCCATTTTGCGCAACATCAATATCCAGATAACCCGTGGCGAATTCGTCGCCATGGTCGGCCCCTCCGGTTCGGGCAAGTCCACCCTGCTCAGCATCCTTGGGCTGCTGGACCTGCCGACCAGCGGCGATGTCCTCATCAACGGCCAGAGCGTGTCGCAGCTCTCGCGCCGGCAACTGGCCACCGTGCGCTGTCAGACACTGGGCTACGTCTTCCAGGCCTTCAATCTCCTGGCAGGCCTCTCCGTGGTCGAGAACGTCATGCTCCCGGGCCTGCTGGCAGGCAAATCGGGCCGCAGCCAGCACGCACATGCGATGAGCCTGCTCGACCAGGTCGGCCTGGCCGCCAAGTCCAAGCGCGTCCCGTCGGAATTGTCCGGCGGTGAGCAACAACGTGTCGCCGTGGCGCGCGCGCTTTTCATGAAGCCCGACGTCATTCTCGCCGACGAACCGACCGGAAACCTGGACACGGTAAATGGCCAGCGCGTTATCGACGCCCTCTATAACCTGAATGCCGCCGGCCAGACAATTGTTTTGGTGACCCACGACCGGAAAATTGCGGACGACGCACCCCGCCTGATTTCGCTGCTCGACGGCGAAGTCGAGACCGACAGCGGAATGGCTCACGCGGCAAACAATGTGACATGGCTCGCGGAACACTAGCCGCGACTTTCGGCCTGCTCCGGATAATCAACTTCCGAGCCGTCCGTAAACACGCTTTCCGGGCCGCACTGGCCGCTTTCTCCCTCGGTGGCGGCGTCGCCGTCGTGGTGGCCGTCATGATCGAGGTCACCAGCGTCTCCAAGGCGGTCGAGGACGTCGGTTACCAGATCGCCGGGCCCGCGCCGCTGCGCGTGGTCGGTGCGGCCACCCGTGGCGGCATCAACCCCACCGTCGTCGACGACGCCCGTGCCGTGCCCGGAGTCGGGGCCGTGGTGCCGGTCATTCGCGGTGTCACGATGATCCGCAACGACGGCAAAGAGAGCTTCGGACTGGCCTTGGGCGTGGACTGCTCGGCCCAGTGGATCGTCGACCCGAAGGTCTGCCAGGCAGGGCAGGCCGAGCCCCCGCCGGCGATCTCGAAATCCCTGGGCGACTCGCTGAATGATTCGGCCACCCTGGTCACCGACGTCGGGCAACTGTCGTTGGAAAAGTTCCAGCGGGTGTCCGACCTCGACGACGTCAACAACGGCCTGGTCGCGGTGCTGCCGCTGAGCATGGCGAAGGTGCAGTTCGCCCGCGGCGACCGGGTGGACATGCTGTATGTGACCCTGGACAAAGACGCCGACGCCGGCGAGGTTCAGCAGCGCCTGAAGACCACGCTCGGCCCCACCTACAACGTGCAGCCCCGCAGCGAGCCGGCCAAGGGCTACAACGTCAATGACGTGCTACTGCCCCTGTTGGGCATCTTCGCCCTGATCTCGATCGGTGTCGGGGTCATCCTGATCACCCAGATCACCCGGCTCTCGGTCGAGGAGCGCCGCCGCGAGATCGCTATCGCCTCCGCGCTGGGCGCGTCCCCGGCGTCGATCATGACCGGCTTTCTCAGCGAGGCCGCCTTGTTGGGGGCCGTGGGCTCGGCAATGGGTGTGCTGACCGGGATCGTGATCTCCGAACCCATCGTGGCCAGTGCCAGCGAGTTGACCGAGCGCTTTGTGGGCGTCACCGTGCCGGTGATCCTCAAGCCGGTGATTCTGATCGTGGGCATCGTGGCCGGCATCGCACTGGCGGTCGGGGCCGCGATAGGCCCCGCCTTGTCGGCGTCCAACACGCCCATCGCGTCCGAGCTGTCGGGTCGCGCGGCCCAGGAACAGACCACTTCGCGCAAGATCTGGTTCAAAGCGCTGCTCCTGCTGGCTATCGGGCTCTCCGGCGTGATCGCGGCCTGGCTGGCGACGCTGTCCGGCGCCCTCGTCGCCTGGCAGGCCATCATCGCCGATATCGGTGCGGTGGTCGCGCTGATCGGACTGCTGTTGGCCACGGCCTACCTGAGTGCGCAGGCGATCACCAGCGTGCGCCCCAAGCCCGACAAGGCGAGCGGGGCGACGCTGACCATCGCACTCAATGCCCTGCGGTCGGACCGGTCGCGCACCGCGGCCATCTCGGGCGCCATTGCGGTTCCCGTCGTCGTGGCCATCCTGCTGTCCGGGTTCCTGGTGGCTATCCACATCGGCGCCACCAAAGTCGCCGAATCGCAGGCGGACGGCCGCATTGCGATCACCACGACACAGTTCGCCGATTACGGCCCCATTGACGCGCGATTCGCCCCGCAGACGGTCACCAAACTGAACTCGGTGGCCGGCGTGGAAAAGACCGAGCGGATGGCCGAAATCGAGATCAGTCTCAAAGACGGGTCGCTAGCGCATATTCAAGCCCAGGACCGTCCGACATTTCCGTTCGGATTACTCGCCGGGCAATCCCCGGAGGCTAGCCAGAAAGCCAATCAGGTCGTCATCGGCAGCGTTCTGGCACGTGAGAAGAACCTCCACATCGGTGACACTCTCGTTTTCGGAAGTGGACTCGACGCACAGGCGATGAGCATCGGCACCATCGTGGCTACTCCGGAATACGGCGGCCGCCGGATCTACATGCCGTACTCGATCGCCGAACAGATCTACGGCCCCCAGCCGGCCGGGCTGATCTTCGCCACTCCCGCGGATGGATTCACCGCCGGCCAGGTCATCGAGAACATCCAGGCAGCGCAGTTCGACCAGCCACTCACCGCGGTGGACACCGACGGCTACGCCTCTGACATCGCGACCTCGATCGGGCGGTACCTCACCCCGCTGAACACACTCAAGTACGGACTGTTGGCGATCGCCTTCATCTCGGTGCTGTCCACGCTGCTGCTGGTCGGGATCCGACGCAGGCGTGAGGTCGCCCTGATCCAGGCCCTGGGTGCCACCCGCACGCGGGTGTTCAGCATCACCACGATCGAGGCGGTCGTCGCCGGCGCCGCCGGTGGCCTGTTCGGGGCGGTGCTCTCGATCGCGATCTCCGAAGCCGTGCGCAGGGCGGCCGTCGTCAACGTCGGTTTGATCACCCCGTTGGTGTTTCCCTGGACCGACGCCGTCCTCTACGCGGTACTGGCCACCGTCGCCGCCGTCTTCGCCGCCATCATTCCCGCCTGGAAGAGCACCCGGTCCACGCCGGCGACCGAACTTCGCGACGAGTGAGCTCGCCGCGCTGATCTGTTAAGGATGCGATGACAGCCACCACCCCCACCGTGCCCGGCTTCACCGGCGACGCCCTCTACCCGGGCGACGCCCGCTATGAGGAGGCGCGCCAGGTATTCAACGGTTTGATCGACAAGCGCCCCCGGGTGCTGTTGCAGTGCCGTTCGCAGGACGACATCGTGGCCGCGGTCCGGTATGCCGTGGACTCCGGCGCCGAGATCGCCGTGCGCAGTGGCGGACACAGCGTCGCCGGCCACTCGGCCACCGAGGGCGGCATCGTCATCGACCTGACGCAGATGCGCGGGGTCCGGGTCGACGCGCAAGCGCGCGTCGCCTACGTCGACGCGGGCGCGACCTGGGGTGACGTGGACCCGGTCACCAGCCGCCACGGCCTGGCCTGCCCGGGCGGTGTGGTGTCAACGACGGGCGTCGGCGGCTTTTCGCTCGGTGGTGGTATCGGGTGGCTCTCCCGCGCCCACGGCATGACGTGCGACAACCTGATCGGCGCCACCCTGGTGTTGGCCTCGGGCGAGGTGATGACGGTCAGCGAGACCGAGAACGCCGAAGTCCTGTGGGGTCTGCGTGGCGGGGGCGGCAACTTCGGCGTCGTGTCACAGTTCGTGCTGCGATTGCACCCGATCGACGGGGTGGTGGCCGGCGTGCAGTCCTACCCCGACACTGACGCCGAGGCGGCACTCAAGCACTTCCGGGCCCAGATGGACAATGCCCCCGACCATCTGGCCTCCATCCTGGACTTCTCCACCGACCTGACGACGAGCCAGTCACTGGTCAACGTGCTGGCCTGTTCGACGCGGACGGACGCGATCGGCAACGACGACGTCAGCGCGCTGGTCAACGTTCGGGGCGCATCGGCCAAGCCGGTGGTGGCCGTTCAGCACAAGCTGGACTACTCCACCTGGCAGCAGGCCCTGGACTACACCGCGCCCTACGGCTGGCTCAACTATTGGAAGTCGTTGTTCGTCACCGAGCTCACCGATGAGGCGATCCGGCGCATCGCTCTGCTCGGCCGGTCACGACCGTCGGCACAGACCCGGCTGCACCTGATCCGGCTCGGCGGCTACGCCAGCCGGGTTCCGGCAGACTCGACGGCCATCGTCGCCCGCGATCATCCGTACATCATTCATTTGATGGCGACGTGGACCGACCCCGCCGACAGCGCGCGCTGCACGGCGTGGGCTCGGCAGGCTTTCGAGATTCTGCGGCCGCTGGGCCCGGACAGCGCCTACCTGAACTTCGTCGGCGACGAAGGGCAAGACCGCATTCGCGCGACCTTCGGCGATGCCGGATACCAGCGTCTCGCCGAGCTCAAGGCGCGCCTGGACCCGACCAACCGGTTCACCCTCAACCACAACATCGAGCCCGCTACGGGTAACTGACCCTCCCCGAGTTCTCAGTGTGTCGCCAACGTGGACACACGTTTACGCAGGCGCGCGGTAGGTATTGTTGTCCGCGGGGGAAAGGACGCAAGAATGCCTGCCGCGCACGATGATGAGTTGGCCTTCGCCGGCGTCGCGCGCTTGGCGCAGTTGGTGCGCGCACGCGAGGTGTCCCCGCGCGAGCTGGTGACGCTGTACCTGGATCGGATCGCCCGGCTGGACCCGGTGTTGAACGCCTTCCGCACCGTGCTGGGCGACCGGGCGATGGCCGAGGCGGCGGATGTTGAGCGACGGCTGGCCGCCGGCGAGGCCCTTCCGTTGGCCGGTGTTCCGATAGCAGTCAAGGACGACACCGACGTCGCTGGCGTTTCCTCCATGTGCGGCACCGGAATTGACGCCGGCCCGGCGAGCACCGACAGCGCCGCCGTGCGACGGCTGCGGGCGGCAGGCGCGGTGATCATCGGCAAGACGCATCTCTCGGAGTTCGGCGCCTACCCGGTGAGCGAGTCGGCGACCTGGGGCGTGACCCGCAACCCGTGGGATCTCTACCGGACCACCGGCGGCTCCAGCGGCGGCTCGGCAGCAGCCGTCGCCGCCGGCATGGTGCCCGGCGCCACCGGCAGCGACAGCGGCGGCTCCGTGCGCATCCCGGCGGCCTGCTGCGGACTGGTCGGCCTGAAGGGCCAGCGCGGCCGAGTCAGCACCAAGGAGTCACCGGAGCGGGCCTACCGATTCCACGGGCTCAACCACATCGGACCGCTGGCGCGCAGCGTCATGGACGCCGCCCTACTGCACGACGCCATGACCGGCCCCGAACCCGACGATGAGATCCCTTCGCCGCCTCCGGCACCCCCGCTGATGGAGACACTGCTGGCCGCTCCTCGGCGACTGCGGATCGCGATGTCCTTCAAGCCCGTGGTCCCGGTTCACGTCAGCGATGAGGTACGCCGGCCGGTCCTTGCAACCGCGGAGTTGTTGCGCTCGCTGGGCCACGAAGTGGTTGAGCGCGATCCGGTCTATCCGATCACGGGTATCGCCGCGGTGCTCGCACTGTTCATGAACGGTTTCGCCCACGAGATCGAGCGCCTCCCGAAAACCGAACTGCTGGAACGGCGTATGCAGGCCGAAGCGCGAACAAGCCGCTTGGTCCCGGATTGGCTGGCGCATCGGGCTGTGGCTTCGGAGCCCCGGATCACCGCCCGCTCACAACGCAAGATCGCCGACTTCGACATCCTGATGACCCCGGTGCTGGCAATCCCGCCGGTGCGGGTGGGCTACTTCGAGGGCCTCGGGCCGACCCGGGCGATGCTGAAGATGCTCAAGTTCATCCCGTTCACCTTCCCCCAGTGCTACAGCGGTCAGCCGGCCATCTCCGTGCCTACCGGTATCGCCGACGACGGCCTGCCCGAGGCGGTACACCTGGTTGCCCGGGCCAACGACGAGGCGACGCTGATCTCACTGGCCGCGGAGATCGAATCGGTTCAGCCCTGGACCCAGCGCCGCCCGCCGACCGAGAAGCTGCTGTCCGAAGTCAGCTAGGGACACCCTATCGGGCTGGGTCTCGCCGTCACTGTATTCACTTGTGTCACTGTGGTTTTAGGTGTGATTGAGTTTCCGCGGCTTGTCGGACCCCGCCGCTAGTCTTAGCACATGCGTTCGAGTGGTCGTGGGGAGGTCGTCGAAGCCTTCGACGCGCTCTCGGCTGATCTGGATCGGGCGTTGGAGTTGGACTTTGATGCGTTGACACCGCGGGAATGTGTGGCGCTGCTGCGGCGCTGCGAGAAGCTGCGACGCCGCCTGCCGGCGGTGGAGCATCCACTGGTGAATCAGCTGGCCGCCGCCGACCCGGCCGAGGTCGGTGGCAAGCCCCGCTGGGTCCTGGCCGACGAGTTGCACATCACCCGCGGCGAAGCCGGACGCCGTATCGCCGAAGCCGCCGAACTCGGGGCCCGCCGCACCCTGACCGGCGAACCATTGGAACCGGTGCTGCCGACGGTGGCTACCGCGCAACGAGCCGGCACCATCAGCACCGCACATATCGCGGTGATCCGCTCCTTCTTCAGCTACCTGCCCGCCGATATCGATGCCGGTACCCTGGCCCAGGCCGAAGCGCACCTGGCCGACC
>NZ_MVHH01000029.1 GCF_002086515.1 Mycolicibacter arupensis | reverse complement strand
GCCCCCACCCCACCTCGACCACGGCCAACCCCGCACCAACCACTACCACCACCCCGAAAAACTGCTGCGGGAAAGCGAAGACGACGACGGGCCGTGAGCTCAGCTGCTTTCGGCCAGCGTCCAGTAGGCCCCGCGGCGAGCCAGCAGCTCGGTGTGGATGCCCTGCTCCACGATCCGGCCTGCCTGCATCACCAGGATCAGGTCCGCGTCGCGGATGGTCGACAGCCGGTGGGCGATGATGAAACTGGTCCGGCCCCTGCGTAATTCCCGCATCGCTCGCTGGATCAACAGCTCGGTGCGGGTGTCCACCGAACTGGTGGCCTCGTCGAGGATCAGCAGCTGCGGGCGAGCCAGAAATGCCCGCGCGATCGTGATCAGCTGTTTCTCGCCGGCGCTGATGGCTCCGCCGTCGTCATTGACCCGGGTGGCGTAGCCGTCCGGCAATGTGCGCACGAAGGGGTCGACATGCGCGGCGCGGGCCGCCTCGACGATCTCGTCGTCGGTGGCGTCGGGACGGCCGTATCCGATGTTGTCGGCGATCGTTCCGGTGAACAGCCAGGTGTCCTGCAGCACCATGCCGATGGTGGATCGCAGTGTGCCCCGGTCCACGCTTGAGATGTCGGTGCCGTCGATCAGGATCTGCCCGCGATCTACGTCGTAGAAGCGCATCAGCAGGTTGACCAGGGTGGTCTTGCCGGCGCCGGTCGGCCCGACGATCGCCACCGTGCTGCCCGGCGTGACGTCCAACGACAGGTCCTCGATCACCGGCACGCCGGGCCGGTAGCCGAAGCTGACGTCGCGAAACTCGACTCGACCGCCGGTCGCCTGAAGTGGCCGAGACGGGGCTGGCGGTTCTTCGGGCTCGTCGAGGAAGGCGAACACCCGCTCGGCGCTGGCCGCCCCGGACTGCAGCGCGTTGAACATGGACGCCAGATTTCCCAGCGGCTGATTGAACTGGCGGACGTAGGCGATGAACGCCTGAATGCTGCCCAGGGTGATCTGTCCGGTGGCCACTTGGATCCCGCCTACTACCGCTACCGCGACATAGCCGAGGTTGGCGATCAGTCCGGTCGCAGGCGCGATCAGCCCAGAGAAGAACTGGGCTCCGAACCCGGCCCGGTACAACTCGTCATTGCACTCGTCGAATCGTTGCTGCGCCCAGTCACGATGACCGAAGGTGCGTACCAGGGTGAAGCCGCTGTAGGTCTCCTCCAGGTGCGCGCCCAGTTTTCCGGTGGCCGCCCACTGCGCGGCGAACAGCCGTTGGGAGCGACGGGTGATCGACCGGACGGCCAGCAGCGTCACCGGCACGCCGGCCACGGTGATCGCGGCCAACAGCGGCGAGATGTGCAGCATCATCGCCAGCACCACCAGCACCGTCAGAACTGAGGAGAAGAGTTGGCTGACCGTCATCGACACCGAGGTGGCGGTGTTGTCGACATCGTTGGTGAGCCGGCTCAGCAGCTCGCCGCGCCGCTGGGTGTCGAAGTAGCGCAGGGGCAGCCGGTGCACCTTGTCTTCGACGTCGCTGCGCAACGCCCGCATGGTGCGCTGCAGGATCACGTTGAGCAGCCGGGCCTGCGTCCAGATCATCAGGGCCGCAATGAGGTAAAGGCCCATCGCCAGCGCCAGAGTGCGTGCCACCGCGCCGAAGTCAATGCCCACTCCGGGAACGACATTCATGCGCGACAGCATTTCGGCGTAGGTTCCCCGGCCCGCGGCGCGGGCGGCGTCGACGGCCTGCTGCTTGCTGATCCCGGCCGGCAGAGCGCGGCCGATGATCCCGTTGAACACCAGATCGGTGGCGTGACCGAGGATGCGCGGTCCCGCCACACCCAAGGCGATACCGCCCACCGAGAGGCTGATGACCGCCGCGACGAGACGGCGCTGGGGGCCCATCCGGCGCGCCAGGCGCAGTGCGGTGGGCCAGAAGTTCCCGGCGCGCGCCGCCGGTGCCGGTGCCGTCATGAACCACCCGCCATCACCGACTGGGATTCGGCGAACTCGGCGTAGGTGGGGCACTCGGCCAGTAACTGCTGGTGGGTGCCGGTGCCCACCACCTGTCCGTCATCGAGGACGACCACCTGATCTGCCTCAAGGACAGTCGAGATGCGCTGAGCCACGATGATCACCGTCGCCTCGGCGGCCACGTCACGTAGTGCACCGCGCACGGCGGCGTCGGTGCGGGTGTCCAGGGCCGAGAACGCATCGTCGAACAGATAGATCGCGGGCCGCCGGATCACCGCCCGTGCGATGGCCAGCCGTTGGCGCTGCCCGCCGGACAGGTTGATCCCGCCCTGGGCCACCGGCATCTGCAGTCCGTTCGGGTGGGCCGCCACGAAGTCGTCGGCGGCGGCCACCCGCAGCGCCTCCCACATCTGCTCGTCACTGACCGTCGTCCCCGCCGGAGCGCCGTAGCGCAGGTTGTCGGCCACCGTGCCGGAGAACAGGTAACCGCGCTGAGGCACGAGCCCGATACCCGACCACAACTCCTCGGGGTCGCGGTCACGCACATCCACGCCGTCGACGTGCACCGCTCCCGCGGTCACGTCGCGTAGTCGGCAGATCAGCGACATCAGCGTCGATTTGCCCGACCCGGTGGAGCCCACCACCGCCGTGGTGGTGCCGGGGCGCGCGGTCAGCGACACCTCCTGCAATACCGAGCGGTCGGCGCCGGGATAGCGGAAGCCGACGCCACTGAGCGCGACCTCGCCGGTACGCGCTGACGGTCTCAGTGGCTGCGCAGGCGGGCCGATGGTCGGCTCGGTGGACAGCACGTCGGTGATCCGCTCGGCACAGACCGAGGCGCGCGGCAGGATTGCCAGCACCATGGTGGCCATGAGCACCGACATCAGGATCTGCATGAAGTAGGACAGGAACGCGATCAGCGAGCCCACCTGCATCGCTCCAGCGTCGATACGCAAGGCACCGAACCAGATCAGAGCCACGCTGGAGACATTGATGATCAGCGTGGTGGTCGGCAGCATCAACACCTGGAGTTTTCCGACCGTCAGTGAGGCGTCCGACAGGGCTGCGTTGGCCTGGCTGAACCGGTTTCGCTCGTAGGGTTCGCGGGCGAAGGCGCGGATCACCCGGATGCCGGTGAGCTGGTCGCGCAGCACCCGGCTGATGTTGTCGATCAGCATCTGCATGCGGCGAAACAGCGGCAGCATCCGCGACACGATCAGATAATTGGCCAGGGCCAGCAGTGGCACGCTGACCGCCAGCAGCCAGGCCAGCCCCGCGTCCTGGTGTACCGCCATCAAGACTCCGCCGACGCTCATGATCGGCGCGGCGACCAGCGTGCTGGCGCCCAACTGCACGACCAGCTGGATCTGGCGGACATCGTTGGTGGTGCGGGTCAACAGGGTCGGAGTGCCGAAGCGGGCGGTCTCGCGTTCGGAGAACCCGATCACCTGGGCGAACACCGCCCGGCGCAGATCGCGTCCGAAGCCGGTTCCGGTGCGTGCGCCGAAGTAGACCGCCGCCATGGCGCACAGCAGTTGTAGGCCGGTGACGCAGAGCATCACTGCGCCGAGGCGGATGATGATCGCGGTGTCGCCGCGCACCACGCCGTCGTCGATGATCGTGGCGTTGACGGTCGGCAGATACAGCGACGCGAGCGTGCTGATCAGTTGCAGCGCCATCACCGCCGCGACCTGCCGGCGGTAGGGCTTGAGGTAGCAGCGCAGCAGCGCCAGAAGCATGGGGCCTACTGTCGCATACCCGTACGGCGGTGGCGTTGCTGTCCCGACACGCGGCGACACAAACAGACTGGTCACCGCTGTCGCGTGGTTGAGCGGCGGTGGTGCCGCTACAGTGCATCGTGTGCGGCTCAAACTGACGGTCCCGGCCCTGGCGGCCGCTGCTGTGATTCCTATGGTCGGTGGGTGTTCCGACTCCGGCGCGCCCGAAGCTCAGTCCGGTACCCAGTCCGCGGCTCCGACGGCCGAGCAGAGCAATCATGGGCCGTCGTTTCCGGTGTGCGGCGGGATCAGCGACGAGACTATGGCGAACCTGACCCGGGTGGCGGGCTTGGTCAGCACCGCGCAGAACTCGGTCGGCTGCCAGTGGCTGCTGCGCGGCGGGATCATGGGGCCGCACTTCTCCTTCTCCTGGTATCGCGGCAGCCCCATCGGTCGTGAGCGCAAGACCGAAGAGGTGTCGCGGACTTCCGTGGAGGACATCAACATCGACGGCCACAGCGGTTTCATCGCGATCGGCACCGCCCCAACCATGGGCGACAATCTGTGTGAGGTCGGTATCCAGTTCAAAGATGACTTCATCGAGTGGTCGGTGAGCTTCGCCCAGAAGCCGTTCCCGGATCCGTGCGACGTCGCCAAAGAGCTGACTCGCCAGTCGATTGCGAACTCGAAATGAGCCGGCGGGTTGTGGCCGGCGCGGTCGCCGCGCTGGCGGTGTTGACCAGTTTGACGGGTTGCTCGCGTGAGGTGGGTGGCACCGCCGTCAAGGCCGGCGCGGGTGACACCAAGCGCAACGACAACTCCCAGCGGCAGTACCCCAACCTGCTCAAGGAGTGCGAGGTGCTGACCACCGACATCCTCGCCAAGACGGTGGGAGCGGACCCGCTCGACATCCAGAGCACCTTCGTGGGTGCCATCTGCCGGTGGCAGGCTGCCAACCCGGCCGGGCTGATCGACATCACCCGGTTCTGGTTCGAACAGGGCAGCCTGGACAACGAGCGCAAGGTCGCCGAGTTCTTGAAGTACCAGATCGAGACCAAGTCCATCGTGGGTGTGCCTTCGATCGTGATGCGGCCGTCTGACCCGAATGGCTCGTGCGGGGTCGCCAGTGACGCCGCCGGTGTCGTCGGCTGGTGGGTGAATCCGCAGGCGCCGGGGATCGACGCGTGTGAGCAAGCGGTCAAGCTGATGGAACTGACGCTCGCGACCAACTCCTGACGAACGACGCTGGTTAGTTTCCTTTTGAACGACATTTTTCGGTGTCGCGGCCGCTTTTCGGCCGCGGGATTGTCGTTCTGAACTGCACTGACTCGCCGCGGCAGTTTTACGGCGGTGATTCTCGTGCCGGGAGATTCTCGGCGGGATGCCGGAATTGACACGCGTTCGCCGTTTTTGTGAGTCGTTATTCGATAACATCGCAGGCCGTGGACGAGATGCATGATCTTCAGGCGATGCCGGCGCTGCCCGGGCTCAATGGTATTGAGCAGCACTGCTGGACGCAGTTCCTGGATTGTTCGCTCAACCTTGTTGCAGCGGTGAATATCTGCCTCAAAGGGGCGCATGATCTCTCGATTCGCGATGTGCTCTTATTGGAGTTGCTCAGCCAGCCGAATCGCCGGGAGCACCGACTGTGCGCCCTGGCTGAAGCGCTGCGGGTATCGCAAGGGCAGTTGTCTACTCAGATCCGTCGCCTCGAGGCGCAAGGCTGGATCACCAGAAGTCCCACTCGGGGCGACCCGCGGGGCATTCTTCCCCGGATCACCAGCGAGGGGCATAAGCGTCTGCATGCGGTCATGGAGACCTACGCCCAGGGTGTTCGCGCCCATTACCTCGACCAACTCGGGCGCGAGCAGATGCTCAACCTGGTCGACAGTTGTCAACGAATCAACGAATCTCTGAGCACGATTTCTACCCGGCGCAGGCTTCGCGTCGCCCGTTGACGCGGGTAATCTCGGCCGCCCGGAAGTCGTATAAATTACGCAACGGGCGGTATCTAATTTATGCTGCCGACTTGTTTGACGCATGCCGCGAAAGGCAAATGCCCGCGTTGCCGTACGCGCTTTGGGCCTGGTTCATGGTGCTCAAGAGAAACAATCCGGACTCGGGTAAATGCTATGCCTGAGTATTTCTTGTCACGTGTTCGGCGACCGCGGCGCGCCCGCCGTCGCCGCCCAATGCCCGTAGCTCGGCGACCGCTTCCGTCGCTGTGGGCGCGCTGTCGGGGTCGATGAGTGACTGAATCATCATGCCCAGGACCACGGCCAGTGCGACGGAGCCGCCCATCTCGGAACGTGCGCGGTGCTGGCCTTCGGCCAGGCGGGCGCGCAGTTCGTCGTTGCGCTGGGCCTGCACGATCGCTTCCAGGTGTGAGGTCCACAAGGCTTTGTCGGTGGTGAAGGACTCCAGCACCGCCTGCCAGCGATCCACTGCCGATGCCGGTTGGCCATCGGCGGACATGCGGGCGTCGAGTTCGTCGAGCTCCTCAAGCAGTGCCTGAACCAGCAGCCGTTCGCGGCTGCCGAAGTGATAGCCGATGGCGGCATGGCTGACGCCGGCTGCCGCGGCGATGTCGCGCACCGTCGTGTTCGCCCAGCCGCGCTCGACGAGGCAGCGCTTGGCGCCCTCCAATAGATCCTCGCGGTTGCCCATCAGTGCAGGTTAGCCACCTGCGCCCTGATTGCACAAATGGTTTGACCATATGGATTGACCATTTGGTCAAATCGAGGGTACGGTACCCACACCAGCGCGCGACACCCCGTCGTCGCGGTCTACTCAGGAGGTGCCGGTAATGGCGCACGAAGTTGTCGAACGCGTCGAGCAGATCGCCGCCCAGCTCGCAGGCACCGCCGAGGACAGTGAGCGCCTCGGCAAGCTCTCCGACCAGTCAGTGGCCCTGATCCGCCAGGCCGGTGTGATGCGGATGCTGCAGCCGACGGACTTCGGTGGCTACGCCGCGCACCCCCGCGACTTCGCCGAAGCCGTCATGGCGGTGGCCAAGCACTGCGGCTCTACCGGCTGGGTGTGCGGCGTCGGGGGAGTGCACCCGTGGGAGATGGCGCTGATGGACCGTCGCCTGCAAGCCGAGATCTGGGCCGAGGATCCCGACACCTGGATCGCCTCGCCGTATGCCGCACAGGGCGTAGCGACACCCGTCGAAGGGGGCTACCGACTGACCGGGCGGTGGAATTTCTCCTCAGGCACCGATCACTGCAGCTGGATCTTCCTGGGGGCGCGCGTCGGCGGGGCCGACGGTGTGCCGCCGCGCGTGCTGCACGTGGTTCTGCCGCGTGCCGACTACACCATCGTCGACGACTCCTGGGACGTCATCGGCCTGTCGGGCACCGGCAGCAAGGACGTCATCGTCAACGGCGCCTTCATACCGGACTACCGCACCATCGACTTCGAGCACGTCGCCTCCGGAGCTCCCGCGGCCGAAGCTGCCGGGCGCACCGAGACGGTCTACAAGCTGCCCTTCTGGACCATGTTTCCGCTGGGGATCACCGCCGCGCTCATCGGAATCACCGAGGGGGCGCTGGCGGCTCACCTGGATTACCAGCGTGACCGAGTGGCCGCCACCGGAACCAAGATCAAAGACGACCCGTACGTGCTCTACGCGATCTCGGAAGCCGCTGCGGATATCGCCGCCTCGCGCGTGCAACTGCTCGATGGCATCAGCCGCATGTACGACCTCGCCGACGCGGGCAAAAAGATCAGTTTCGAAGACCGCTCCATGGTGCGGCGCAACCAGATTCGCTGTGCCTGGCGCGCCGTCGCCGCGGCCGATGCGATCTTCGCCCGCTCCGGGGGCAACGCCGCCCGTCGCAACAATCCGCTGCAGCGGTTCTGGCGCGACGCCCATGTCGGATTGGGGCACGCCATCCAGACGCCCGGGACCATCTATCACTCCAGCGCCCTGACCGCGATGGGGGTGGAGGGGTCGCCGGCCCTGCGGGCGATGATCTGAGGTTTGGTCCGGTATCGCTGACAATGCCGTGAGGGTCGTGAGTTCCAGGGAACCACGACCCTCACGGCAATCTGCGTTCGTCAGCAGAAGGGGCGGGGCGTCACGCTCATCTCGGGACGCAGAAGTCGACCAGCGCGGCCGATCCCAGCTGTAGGTCCGACCAGCCGCAGAGGACATGGAGCACGGCGATCCCCGACGTCGGATATTTCTCCGAGATCTGTTGGGCCACGGCTGCATCGGTACCGTGGCCGGCCAGGCCCAGGGCAACGCTCGACATCGCCGGCTCGTGACCGATCACCAGCAGCGTGTCGACGTCGGCGGCAACGCCATTGATCGTGTCGATCACGTTTCCGGGCATCGCGTCGTAGAGATCGTCGAGGTAGCGCACCGGAGCGGTCAGCCCGGTCTGCGCGTAGGTCTGCCGGGTACGGGTGGCGGTCGAACACAGCACCGCATCGATGGCCGGCGCGTGGGCACGCAGCCACTCGCCGGCCAGTCCCGCCTCGCGGATGCCGCGTGGGGCCAGCGGGCGCTCGTGGTCAGCCGCCCCGGGCGGGTAGTCCGACTTGGCGTGCCGAAGCAGGATCAGCGTGCGGTAGGTGCTCATCCAGCAAGGTTATGGCAGCGCCACTGCCCGCATTTGCGGTGCTGAAGTGTCGGATGTGACGCACGTGTTGAAGTCGGTGGTTGAGGCTCCCGGACGTGCCGATCGAGGTCCGCAGGCTTGTCGGTGAGCGGCCATACACTCGCGATGCCCGGCCGACGGCCCGGCGGAAAGGGACAGATCCGACATGCGTTTCGTGCACACCGCCGATTGGCAGCTCGGCATGACCCGGCACTTCCTTGCCGGCGACGCCCAGCCACGCTATTCGGCCGCCCGGCGTGACGCGGTGGCCGGACTGGGGGAGTTGGCGACGCAGACCGGTGCTGAGTTCGTGGTGGTCGCAGGCGACGTGTTCGAGGACAACCAACTGGCCCCCGAAGTCATCAGCCAATCCCTGGAAGCCATGCGCACCATCGGGATCCCTGTCTACCTGCTGCCGGGAAACCACGACCCTCTCGATGCCGCGTCGGTCTATACCAGTGCGCTGTTCACCGCGGAGTGCCCCGACAACGTGATCGTGCTCGACACCGAGGGCGTGCACCAGGTGCGCCCGGGCCTGGAGATCGTGGCCGCGCCGTGGCGGTCCAAGCGCCCCACCACCGACCTGGCGGCGGCCGCGCTCGAGGAACTGCCGGCCGATGGCACCCTCCGGATCCTGGTCGCCCACGGCGGTGTTGACGCACTGGACCCCGACCCCGGCAACCCGGCTCTCCTTCGCCTGGCCGGTCTGCAAGACGCCCTCGCCCGCGGGGCGATCCACTACGTTGCCCTGGGCGACAAGCACTCCCGCACGCAGGTGGGGGAGACGGGCCGTATCTGGTACTCCGGTTCGCCGGAAGTCACCAACTTCGACGACATCGAAGCCGACCCCGGCCACGTGCTGGTGGTCGATATCGACGAGGCCGATGGATCGGTCAACGTGGACTCCCGTCACATCGGCCGATGGCGTTTCCTGACACTGCACCGCCAGCTGGAAACCAGCCGTGACGTCACCGACTTGGACATCAACCTCGACCAGCTGCCGCACAAGGAACGCACGGTGGTCCAGCTGGCCCTGACAGGCTCGCTCAGCGTCACCGACCGGGCCGCCCTCGACGCCTGCCTGGACCGCTACTCCCGCCTGTTCGCCTGGGTGGGCACCTGGAAACGTCATACCCACCTGGTGGTCGTTCCCGCCGACGGTGAATTCTCCGACCTCGGAATCGGCGGTTTCGCCGCCGACGCGGTCGAGGAACTTGTCGCCACCGCCCGCGATGCCGATGCCGGTGCCGCCGACGACGCCCACGCCGCGCTGGCCTTGCTGTTGCGCCTGGTCGACCGGGGCGTGGCATGAGACTGCACCGGTTGGTACTGACCAACTACCGCGGCGTGGCGCATCGGGAGATCGACTTTCCCGACCACGGCGTGGTGGTGGTTTCCGGCGCCAACGAGATCGGCAAGTCGTCGATGATCGAGGCGCTGGACCTGCTGCTGGAGGCCAAGGACCGTTCCGCCAAAAAAGACGTCAAACAGGTCAAGCCCACTTACGCCGATGTCGGTGCCGAGGTCACCGCCGAGATCAGTACCGGCCCTTACCGTTTCGTCTATCACAAGCGCTTCCACAAGGCGCCCCGGACCCAACTGACCATCTCCGAGCCGCGCCGTGAGCAGCTCACCGGTGACGAGGCGCACGAGCGGGTGCGCGCCATGCTGGACGAGACCATGGACACCGGCCTGTGGCAGGCCCAACGGGTGCTGCAGGCATCGTCGACGGCGGCGGTGGACTTATCGGGATGCGATGCGCTGTCACGGGCTCTGGACGTCGCCGCCGGCGACACCGGCACCCTCAGTGGAACCGAACCCGTTCTCATCGAGCGAATCGATGCCGAGTACGGGCGCTATTTCACCGGAACCGGGCGTCCCACCGGGGAGTGGGCCGGCGCCATCGCCGCGCTGGCCGCCGCCGACGCCGAGGTGGCGCGATGCGCCGAGCAGCTCGCCGAAGTGGACGACCGGGTGCACCGGCACGCCGAGCTGTCCGAGCAGTTGGCCTCACTGGCCGAGGAGCAGGCCGCCGCGGACGGCCGGTACGGCGCGGCGCAGGCCGCCGGTGCGGCGATCGCGGAGTTGCGCGGTCAGCTTCGGGATGCGCAGTTGGTGGCCACCGCGGCCAAAGCCACCGCCGCCGCGACCGGCACCGCCCAAACCGAGCGGCAGCGGCAGCGCGATGAAATCGACTCCCGGGCAGCCGCGATCATCCTGCTGGACAAGGAAATCGACGGCGTCGCCCAGGCGCAGGCCGCCGTTGACACCGAAGCCGCCGCCGCCGACGCCGCAGCGGCCGTTGCCGCGCACACCGTTGACGTTGCCACACAACGTGCCGCATCCGCGCGCCGCGTCGTCGATCAACTCGCCGCTCGCGACGAGGCCGACCGGCTCGCTGACCGGATTTCCCGGCTGAAGGGCGCCGAAGGTCAGCTCGCCGAGGCAGCGGCCGAACTGGCGCGCATCACCGTGACCGAGCCGATGCTGCGGCGGGTCGAAGAGGCGTCGTCGGCGTGCGAACGGGCTGAGGCGTCGCTGGCCGCGATCTCGGCGACCTTGGAACTCGCCGCGGCCGCGGACATCGATCTGGTGATCGCCGGCGAATCCACGGCGCTGCCCGCCGGCCAGAGCTGGTCGGCCAGCGTGACCGGCGGACTCGAGGTTGAGCTGCCCGGAGTGCTGCGGGTGAGTGTCCGCCCCGGGGACAGTGCGCGGGAGGCCAGCGTCAAACATGCTGCGGCACAAGCCGACCTTGCCGACGCGCTGGCGGCGGCAGGGGTGCCTGATCTGGCGCAGGCTCGCCACGCTGACCAGCGGCGCCGCGAACTGCAGGGCTGCCGCGACCAGTTGGCCGCCGCGCTGGCAGCGCTGCGCGGTGCCGACGAGATCGAGGCCTTGCGCGCCCGGCTGACGCGACTACGCGATGAGCACGGCGAGATCTCCACCGAGACCACATCGGAGCGGGCGCGCGCGAACCGTGACGAGGCCGAGGCGCTGCTGGCCCAGGCCACCACCGATTGCGAAGCGCGGCGCCGCGCCGCCCAGGAGGCCACGGCCCGTCGGGCCGCGGGCGCCACCCGGTTGACGCTGTTGCGCGAGAAGGTGGCAGCGCAGCGCATTGAGCTGGAGGCGGCCAACCAGCGCCTGGCCGCACAGCGGTCGACGCTCAGCGATGACGAGCTGGCGGCCGCCGCCGATTCCCACGCGCAGGCCTTGCGCAGTGCCGAACAGCGGGTGAGCGAGCTGTCCGAGCAGCTGGGCGCCGCCGCCACCGAGGCGATCGACGCCGAACTCGCCGCGGCGCAGGCCGCGGCGCAGGAGCTGCGGGTCCGGCACGGTGAGACGTCCCGAGCGCTGCACGAGGTGGAGGTCGAGCTCACCGTGTTCGGCACCCAGGGGCGGCGCGGCCAGCTCGACGCGGCGCAGACCGCGCGGGAACACACCGCGGCTGAACACGATCGGATCGGGCGCCGGGCCCGCGCGGCAGCGCTGCTGCGGTCGACGATGATCCGCCACCGCGACGACACCCGTCGGCGCTACGTCGCGCCGTTCCGCGCCGAAATTCAGCGGCTGGGCACACACGTGTTCGGCGCCGACTTCGAGGTGGACGTCGACACCGACCTGAAGATCTGCACCCGCACCCTCGGTGGGCGCACGGTTCCCTACGAGTCGCTGTCCGGCGGGGCCAAGGAACAGCTGGGCATCCTGACCCGGCTGGCCGGGGCGGCGTTGGTGGCCACGGAGGACAGCGTCCCGGTGGTGATCGACGATGCGCTCGGCTTCACCGACCCCGACCGACTGGCGAAGATGGGCGCGGTGTTCGACGCGGTCGGCTCACAGGGGCAGGTGATCGTGTTGACCTGCAGCCCCGATCGCTATCGCAGCGTCAGCAACGCGCACCGCATCGACTTGACCGCCTGAGCGGATAGAGGCTGAAGGCCAGGGGATCAGTCCTTCATGAACCCGATCACGGTGTAGTCCAGATCTGCCAGCCCCGGGGCCCCGAAGTTGGCCAGGGAACTGCGTACGGCCACGTTGCCCGTGGTCTGAATCAGCGGCAGGCTGAAACCTTCGGCCCACAACAGCGTGTCCACCTCATTGGCCCGGGCCCGCGCCACCGCCGGGTCGAGCGCCTCCAAGGTCTCTTCGATCTTGGCGTCGATCGCCGGGCTGCCGATCTTGCCGAAGTTTGCCTCGCCGTACGAGGCGGAGATCTGGTTCAGCCCCGCCAGCGGGAATGCATCACCGACCCAACTGAATTGAGCGATGTCGAAGTCGCCGACGTTGACATAGTCGGTGAAGAAGCCGCCGCCGGCTTTGGCGTCCAACTGCAGCTTGACCCCGATCTGGGCCAGGTTGTGCTGAGCCACCTGGGCGTATTGCCGAGTGCTGGACGCGTCGTAGAACAGGTGCCGGATCACCAAGGGGCGGCCGTCCTTCTCCCGGAACTTGCCATGCAGCGTCCAGCCGAGTTCATCGAGTTCCCGCGCCGCACGCTCGGGGTCGTAGGCCACCACCGAGCTGTTGTCCTGGTAGCCCTCCTGGCCGGCGACATAGATGTGGTTGTTCAGCGGAACCGGGTCCGCGGTCAGGCCACGCTGGGTGACTCGGGCGATGGTGGCCCGGTCGATGCCGCGCATCACCGCCAGTCGCAAAGCTTTGTCGGACAGCAGAGCGCCGGGTGCTCCGTTGAAGGTGAAGTGGCTCCAGGCCGGGGTCGGCGCGCGGCGGATCGCGATGCCCTCGGTGCGCCGCGCGATCGTCAACTGGTCCAGGGTGGCTACCCCGGTGGCGTCGATGGTGTGGTTCTGCAACGCCGGCATCCGGGCGGCCTCGTCGAGCACCAGATAGGTGATGGTGTCCAGTTTCGCCGGCCTGCCCCACCAGGCGTGGTTGCGCGTCAACGTGATGCGCTGGCTGGTGCGATCCAGGGTCGAGAGCACGAACGGCCCGGCCGACGGACCAGGTCTGCTCAGCTGAGCTTTGTTGAAGGTGTCCGGATCCGACGTCATGCTGGCCGGTAGCAGCATCGAGTTGCCCGCGAACATGCCACGCCATTCCGCATAGGGCTTGGCGAAGCGCATCACGGCCTGGCGGTCGTCGACGCCCCGGGTGACCGAAGCGACGCGTTCTGCGCCGTTGGTGGTCGCGATCGCGTACCTGTTGTCGGCCCCACTGGTGGCGTGGATTTGGCTGGCGATGTCTTTCCAGCTCAGCGGCGTGCCATCGCTCCAGACCGCCTTCGGGTTGATGGTGTAGGTGACCACCTGTGGGTTGGTGCCGGTCAGCTCCACGCTGGTGAAGTAGTCGGTGTCCACCGTCGCCGAGCCGTCCGCGGCGATGGTGAAGGCCCGCGGCATGGTGGCTTTGAGCATGGCGGCGTTCTCGGCGAGGTTGCCATCGATGTGCAGCGGGTTGAAGTTGGGTGGGAACTGCGTCATCGACAGCCGCAGGTTGCCGCCGTCGCGCAGTTTCGCCGGGTCCTGCGGGTTGATGTCGTTGGCAGTGCCGACCGCGGCGGCGCCCTCGGGTGCGGTGATATCGACGGCCGTGCATCCGCTGAGCGCCACGCCCAGCGCCACGCCCAGCGCCATGAGCCCGGCCACCACCCCGTTGACTCTGCGCCCACCAGGCGACCTTCTCGCGAAACTGCCTGGTGAGCGCAGAGTCAACGCACGGGTCATGAGTTCACCACCGGTTGCGGGACCGAGGCCAACAGGCGCCGGGTGTAGTCGTGTTGTGGATTGCCGAACACCTGATCGGCGTCGCCCTGCTCGACGATTTCCCCGGCGAACATCACCGCTACCCGGTGCGCCAGGTGTTTGACCACCGACAGATCATGCGACACAAACAGATACGACAGCCCGAGCTGCTGCTGAAGATCCAGCAGCAGGTTGATGATCCCGGCCTGGATCGATACATCCAGGGCGGAGACCGGCTCATCGAGCGCCAGAATCTTCGGCTGCAACGCCAAGGCGCGGGCGATGCCGATCCGCTGCTTTTGCCCGCCGGAGAACTCCGAGGGGTAACGCAGCGCGTCGCCGCGTCGCAGCCCGACCAGCTCCAGTAATTCCGCGACGCGGGCATGGATGGCGGCTCTGTCGAAACCGTTGGCGCGCAGCGGTTCGGCCAGCAGATCGAAGACCGGGAGTCGGGGATCCAGGGAAGCCACCGGGTCCTGGAACACCACCTGCAGGTCACGCCGCAGGGCACGTCTGCCGTTGCGTGTCAAAGCGGCGACATCGGATCCCAGCACCTCGATCGACCCGGACTGCGGCGGGGCCAGCTCCAGGATCTGGTGCAAGGTGGTGGATTTGCCCGAACCGGATTCGCCGACGATCGCCAGCGTGCGGCCCTGGTGCACATCGAAACTCACCTGGGAGACGGCGCGTACCTCGCCGGCCCGCCGACGCAGCATTCCCTTGGTCAGCGGGAAGGTCTTCACCAGGTCGCGAACCCGCAGCACGGTGGGGGCCTCACCGCAGGCCACGTCTGCCACCTGGGTGCTCACCCGATAGATGTCGGCGGCGCTGCGCCCGGCCACCTGGTCGGTGTGGATGCAGGCGGCGGAATGCCCGGCGCCGAGATCCAGCAGTTCCGGCTCGCCCACCAGGCAGTCGTCGGCGGCCAGCGGGCAGCGGGGGGCGAAGGGGCAGCCCGCATCGCCCCTGCTCAGCGACGGTGGGGCGCCCGGTATCGGCACCAGTCGGGTGCCCTGCGGCGCGTCCAGGCGCGGCACCGAACCCAGCAGGCCGACGGTGTAGGGCATCCGCCGATCGCGGTAGAGGACCTCCACCGGGGCGGCCTCCACCACCCGTCCGGCGTACATCACCAGGGCTCGGTCGGCGAATTCGGCGACCACGCCCAGGTCGTGGGTGATGATCAGCACCCCCGCCCCCGTCACGTCGCGCGCGGTCTTGAGGACTTCGAGGATCTGGGCCTGCACGGTGACGTCCAGGGCGGTGGTGGGTTCGTCGCAGATCAGCAGATCGGGGTCACAGGCGATCGCGATCGCGATCACCACCCGTTGGCGCTCCCCGCCGGAGAGCTCGTGCGGAAATGCCCGTGCCCGCTGCTCGGGCCGATTGATCCCGACCAGCTCCAGCAGCTCGACCGCACGCTGACGTGCCGTGGCGCGGCCCACCCGGGGCTGGTGCACCTCGATGGCCTCGGCGATCTGGTCGCCCACGGTGTAGACCGGCGTCAGTGCCGACATCGGGTCCTGGAACACCATCCCGATTGAGGCGCCGCGGAACTTCGACATGGCGGCATCGCCCAGCCCGATCAGCTGCGTGCCGTGTAGCCGTACTGAACCGGACACCTGAGCATGCTCGGGCAGCAGTCCCATCACGGCCATGGCCGCCGCGGATTTTCCGGAGCCCGACTCACCCACCATCGCCACCACTTCGCCGGCGTCGACGTGGTAGCTGACGCCACGTACCGCACGCACAGCGTCGGGGCCGGAGCCGAATGTCACGGCCAGGTCGGCGACTTCCAGCAGCGGGCTCACCGGTGGCCCCGCAGGGTGGCGGCGTCGGGGTCCAGGGCGTCGCGCAGACCGTCCCCGGCGAGGTTGGCGCAGACCAGGATGGTGATCAGCACCCCGGCCGGGAAGAGGAAAACCCACGGGAAGGTGATGGCCGAGGCGGTGCCGTCGGCGATCAGGGTGCCCAGCGATACGTCGGGCGGCTGGATGCCGAAACCCAGGTAGCTCAAGCCGGTTTCGGCCAGGATCGCCATCGCGACGTTGAGCGCGGTGTCGATGATCAGGATGGACGCCACGTTGGGCACCACATGGTCGAGGATGATCCGCCGGCTGGAGACGCCCATATAGCGTGCGGCACGGATGAATTCGCGTTCCCGCAGGCTCATGGTCAGCCCCCGTACCATCCGGGCGCTGATCATCCAGCTGAATCCGGCCAGCAGCAACACCAACAGGGCGATGTTGCCGCTGTTCTTGGTGCGCGGGGTGATGATCGCGATCAGGATGAACGCCGGCACCACCAGCAGCAGGTCGACCAGCCACATCAGCACCCGGTCACGCCAGCCGCCGAAATACCCCGAGATGGCGCCCACTGTCGCGGCGATCACGGTCGAGATCAGCGCCACACACACCCCGATCAGCATTGACTTCTGCATGCCGCGCAGGATCTGGGCCAGCAGATCTTGGCCTAAGCCGTTGGTGCCCAACCAGTGCCGGGTGCCCGGCGGAACCAGCAGCGCATCATAGTCCAGGTCTGTGTAGGAGTAGGGCAACAGGCCCGGCAGGGCGTAGCAGCCGACGAACATCGCCGCCAACAGCACCAGTGCACCCACCGCCGTGCGGCTGCGCAGGAACCGGCGCAGCACCAGGGTGCGCCGTGAGGCGAATTCGATGTCGGTCATGACACGCGCACCCGCGGATCGAGGATCGCGTAGATGACGTCGGAGAGCAGCCCGGCCAGCAGCACCACCGCGCCGGAGAACACCGTGATGGCCGCGACGATGTTGGTGTCTTGGGTCGCCACGCCCTGCACCACCCATTCGCCCATGCCGTGCCACCCGAAGATCTTCTCGACGAACACCGCGCCGGTGACCAGGCCTGCCACCCCGTAGGCGAACAGCGTCGCCATCGGGATCAGCGCCGTGCGCAGCCCGTGCTTGAACAGGGCGCGCCGCCGCGTCAGGCCCTTGGCGCGTGCGGTGCGGATGAAGTCCTGGCCGAGCACATCGAGCATCGCGTTGCGCTGGTAGCGGCTGAAACTGGCGGCCGCGCCCAGCGCCAAGGTCAGCGACGGCAACACCAGATGTTGCAGCCGGTCGGCCAGGCCGGGCCAGAAGCCGGTGACCAGCCCGGGGGAGGTCTCGCCGGTGTAGTCGAACAGTTGGGCGCCCAGTGCCCAGTTGACCCGCAACGCGCTCAGGATCACCAGGTTGGCCAGGACGAACGTGGGGACCGAGAGCACCAGGAGCGCCGCCATGGTGATTACCCGGTCCGACAGCCGGTACTGGCGCACCGCCCCCCATGCCCCGGCCACCACGCCGATCGCGGTGCCGGCCAGTGAACCGACGATCAGCAGGCGCAGGCTGACGCCCACCCGCCGGCCCAGTTCAGCAGAGACCGGTTGCCCGGTGACGGTGACGCCGAAGTCGCCGCGCACGGCGTGGGTGGCCCAGTGCGCGTACCTCAGCGGAATCGGCTTGTCCAGGCCCAGTTCGGCGGCCTTGGCGTCGATCACGGCCTGCGGTGGGCGCGGGTTGCGTTGCATGAGGCTGTCCAGCGGCGCGAAGGCCAACGACGTCAGGCAGAACGTCAGGAACGAGGCGAGACCCAGCAGCACCAGGTAGTTCAGCGCCCGGCCGGCCAGAAACCGCGTCATGGCCAAAAGGGTAGAGGGTGCCGCCCCGGGACATCCTGTGCATCCCTGCACGCTCGCGGCGGGTCAGGAGCCGTCGGATGAGGATATTGCGTGATTTTTACCCGTGAATTGTGCGGCTTCGTTCACTAGGCTCCGCTGGACTGCGACAGAGGGAGAAGCTTGGTGACCGTCACCGATGAGTTCTTGGCAAACAACGCTGAATACGCGAAGACCTTCAAGGGTCCGCTGCCCATGCCGCCGAGCAAGCATGTCGCGATCGTCGCCTGCATGGATGCCCGCCTCGACGTCTACCGCGTGCTCGGTCTCAACGAGGGCGAAGCGCACACCATCCGCAACGCCGGTGGGGTCGTCTCCGAGGACGCCATCCGCTCCCTGGCGATCAGCCAGCGACTGTTGGGCACCCGGGAGATCATCCTGATCCACCACACCGACTGCGGCATGCTGACCTTCACCGACGACGACTTCAAGCGCTCCATCCTGGAGGAAACGGGCATCCGCCCGACCTGGTCGGCCGAGGCGTTCCCGGACCCGGTCGAGGACGTTCGGCAGTCGTTGCGGCGTATCAAGGCCAGCCCGTTCATCACGGCGACCACCTCGTTGCGGGGGTTCGTCTTCGACGTCGCTACCGGAAAGCTTGACGAGGTCACGCTGTAGCTGCCCTCCGGGGAAGGCGCCCACCCCCGATGAGGGTGCGCAGATGTCCGCTCGGGGGCGGCGTGTCGGCGTGCCGACACGCACGCTCGCGCGAGGAGGGCGCCCGGGCGCGCGCGTCATGTTGACAGCGACGCCGTGCGGCTGGTTGCATAGCCGGCTATAACCAGTAAATATGGTAAGTCTCACCAAGATTATCGGGTATCTCTGGCAAGGAAGTCATGACCAGTAACGTCACCGCGCCCCCCGAGGCCACCACGGCCGGGCACTATCAGCTCACGCATCTGCGCACCCTGGAGGCCGAGGCCATCCACATCATCCGGGAGGTGGCGGCCGAGTTCGAGCGTCCGGTGCTGCTGTTCTCCGGCGGCAAGGACTCCATCGTCATGCTGCATCTGGCGGTCAAGGCGTTCCTGCCGGGACGGTTGCCGTTCCCGGTGATGCACGTCGACACCGGACACAACTTCGACGAGGTCATCGCCGCGCGCGACGAGCTGGTGGCCCGAAACGGTGTCCGCCTGGTGGTCGCGTCGGTGCAGGAAGACATCGACGCCGGCCGCGTGGTCGACGACGGGCCCTCGCGCAACCCGCTGCAGACCGTCACCCTGCTGCGGGCCATCCGCGAGAACAAGTTCGACGCCGCATTCGGTGGCGCCCGCCGCGACGAGGAGAAGGCGCGGGCCAAGGAGCGGGTGTTCAGCTTCCGTGACGAGTTCGGCCAGTGGGACCCCAAGGTGCAGCGGCCGGAGCTGTGGAACCTCTACAACGGGCGGCACCGCAAGGGCGAGCACATCCGGGCTTTCCCGCTGTCGAACTGGACCGAGTTCGACATCTGGTCCTACATCGGGGCCGAGGAAATCACCTTGCCCTCAATCTATTTCGCTCATCAGCGCCGGGTCTTCCGGCGTGACGGGATGCTGCTGGCCGAACACGAGTTCCTGCGGCCCGTCGACGGCGAAGAGGTCTTCGAGACCTCGGTCCGGTTCCGCACGGTCGGCGACGTCACCTGCACCGGTTGCGTGGAGTCCACGGCGTCCACCGTCGACGAGGTGATTGATGAGACCGCGGTGTCACGGCTGACCGAGCGCGGGGCGACTCGCGCCGACGACCGGATCTCAGAGGCAGGCATGGAAGACCGCAAGAGGCAGGGGTATTTCTGATGGGTGCGGCAACCACGCTGCTTCGAATCGCCACGGCGGGCTCGGTCGACGACGGCAAGTCCACACTGATCGGGCGGCTGTTGTTCGACTCCAAGGCCGTCATGGAAGATCAGCTGGCCTCGGTCGAGCGCACGTCGCGCGAACGCGGCAATGACTACACCGACTTGGCGCTGGTCACCGACGGCCTGCGCGCCGAGCGTGAGCAGGGCATCACGATCGACGTCGCCTACCGCTACTTCGCAACGCCCAAGCGGAAATTCATCATCGCCGACACCCCGGGGCACATTCAGTACACCCGCAACATGGTGACCGGTGCCTCCACCGCGCAGCTGGCGATCGTACTGGTTGACGCACGGCACGGCCTGCAGGAGCAGTCCCGCCGGCACACCTTCCTGGCCTCCCTGTTGGGGATCCGGCACATCGTGCTGGCCGTCAACAAGATGGACCTGATCGGCTGGGACGCTGAGAAGTTCGAGGCGATCCGCGACGACTTCCACTCGTTCGCGACCCGACTGGACGTCCATGACGTGACCACCATCCCGATCTCGGCGCTGCTCGGCGACAACGTGGTGACCAAGTCCGACAAGACGCCGTTCTACGACGGCCCGGCCCTGCTGTCGCACCTCGAAGAGGTCTACATTGCCGGCGACCGCAACCTGGTCGACGTGCGGTTCCCGGTGCAGTACGTGATCCGCCCGCAGACCCACGAGCACGCCGATCACCGCAGCTATGCCGGCACGGTGGCCAGCGGCGTGCTGCGTCCCGGTGACGATGTCGTGGTGCTGCCCTCGGGCAAGCCCAGCCGCGTTGAGGTCATCGAAGGTCCCACCGGTGTGGTGGCCGAAGCCTTCCCGCCGATGGCGGTCTCGGTGAGCCTTGCCGATGACATCGACATCTCCCGCGGCGACATGATCGTCCGCACCAACAACCAGCCGCGCGTCGTGCAGGACTTCGACGCCACCGTGTGTTGGATGGCCGACGGTGCGGCGCTGCGGCCCGGCAACGACTACGTGATCAAGCACACCACCCGCACCACCCGGGTGAAGGTCATGGAGTTGGACTACCGCCTCGACGTCAACACCTTGCATCGTGACAAGGATGCGACGGAATTGAAGATCAATGAGCTGGGTCGCGTCTCGCTGCGTGCCCAGACTCCGCTGATGCTCGACGAATTCAGCCGCAACGGCGCCACCGGTTCGTTCATCCTGATCGACCAGGCCACCAACGGAACCGTCGCCGCCGGCATGGTGCTGCGCGACGTCTCGCCGCGCACCGCCAGCCCCAACACGGTGCGTCACGAATCGCTGGTTGCCGCCACCGACCGGTTGTCCAAGGGTCGCACCGTGTGGCTGACCGGACTGTCCGGTGCGGGCAAGTCGTCGGTGGCTATGAAGGTGGAGCAGTTGCTGCTCGAACGCGGCACGCCCGCATACGTTCTCGACGGTGACAACCTGCGGCACGGCCTCAACGCCGACCTGGGCTTCTCGATGGCTGACCGCGCCGAGAACCTGCGTCGGCTGGCGCACGTGGCCACCTTGCTCGCCGACTCCGGTCAGATCGTGTTGGTGCCGGCGATCAGCCCCCTGATCGAGCACCGCCAATTGGCTCGCCAGGTGCACACCGACGCCGGTTTCGACTTTGTCGAGGTCTTCTGCGACACCTCCTTGGAGGAATGCGAGCAGCGTGATCCCAAGGGGCTCTACGCCAAGGCTCGCGCGGGCTTGATCACGCACTTCACCGGTATCGACAGCCCGTATCAGCGGCCGCGGAATCCCGACGTGCGGTTGAGCTCGGAGAACAGCATCGAGGAGCAGGCCCGCCAGGTCATCGCGGCGATCGACAACCGAAAGTGAACGATCACCAGCTGGCCGCACAGCTGGCCACCGAGGCGGGCCGGCTGCTGCTGCGGGTCCGCGAGGAACTGGCCGATGCCAGCGAAGCGGAGCGCAAAGCAGCCGGCGACCAGCGGTCGCACGATTTCCTGATGGCCGCGCTGGCCGCCGAGCGTCCCCAGGACGCAGTGCTGTCCGAAGAGGGCGCCGACAACCCGGTTCGGCTCAGTGCCGAGCGGGTGTGGATCGTGGATCCGCTGGACGGCACCCGCGAGTTCAGCGAACTCGGCCGCGACGACTGGGCCGTGCACGTGGCGCTGTGGCAGTCCGGTGAGCTGACGGCCGGGGCAGTGGCCCTGCCCGCACGGGGCAGCACGCTGGCAACCCCGGCGGTGGCCGCGCCACCATCTCACGATGCGGCGCCGCGTATCGCGGTGTCGCGCAGCCGCCCGCCCGCGGTCGCCGAAGCAGTCCGTGAGCGACTGGACGGGGTGCTGGTGCCGATGGGCTCGGCCGGTGTGAAGGTCGCCGCGGTGGTGCAGGGCATCGCCGATGTCTACGTGCACGCCGGCGGGCAGTACGAGTGGGACTCGGCCGCGCCGGTTGCGGTGGCCCGGGCCGCCGGCCTGCATACCTCGCGGATCGACGGTTCACCGTTGGTCTACAACCGGCCGGACCCACTGCTGCCCGATCTGGTGGTGTGTCGCCCCGAGTACGCGCAAGAGGTGCTCGCGGCCATCGGGTGATCCACCGGATGGAAGAATGCTCGCAATGCGCATGTCGGCCAAGGCGGAGTACGCGGTGCGAGCGATGGTCCAACTGGCCACCGCCGAACCCGGCGCGCTGATCAAGACCGATGAGATCGCGGCCGCGCAGGGCATTCCGGCCCAGTTTCTCGTCGACATCCTGTCCGATCTGCGCACCGATCGGCTGGTGCGCAGTCAGCGCGGACGTGACGGCGGCTATGAGTTGGCCCGGGCGGCCACGGCGATCAGCGTCGCCGATGTGCTGCGCTGCATCGACGGTCCGCTGGCCAGCGTTCGCGATATCGGCATGGGCGACCTGCCCTATTCCGGCCCCACGGCCGCGTTGACCGACGTGTGGCGGGCGTTGCGGGCCAGCATGCGCTCGGTACTGGAAGAGACCAGCCTGGCCGACGTTGCCTCGGGCGAGCTGCCCACTCACGTCGCCGAACTTGCCACCGATTACCGCACGCAGGAACGCCAGCGAGGTCATTCGCCGGGGTAGATGCGGCGGTCCAGGACGCGCCGCCCCGTGCCACAATCGCCGTCATGCAGGTGGGAATGACCATGCCGGTGATGGAGCCAGACCTCGACGCGGCGCTGCTGCGAGACTGGGCGCGCGCAATCGACGACGGACCGTTCTCCTCGTTGTGCTGGGGCGAGCGGATCGCCTTCACCAATCCCGACAGCCTGACCCTGCTGGGTGCGCTGTCGGCGTGGACCGAGCGGGTGCGTCTGGTGACCACGGTGATCGTCCCGCAACTGCACGACCCCGTCCTGCTGGCCAAGGCGCTGGCCACCGCCGATGTGCTCAGTGCTGGCCGGCTGACCGTGGGGCTTGGAATCGGTGGGCGTGACGAGGACTACCGCGCCGTCGGCGCCGATCCGGCGACGCAGAAGATGGGCGAGTTGGCCGCCGCGGTGGCGATCATGCGACGGGTCTGGGCGGGGGAGAAGATCACCGAGGCGGTACTGCCGGTGGGACCTGCCCCGGTGCAACCGGGTGGGCCGCCGTTGCTGGTCGGCACCATCGGACCCAAAACCCTGCGCAGCGCGGCGACCTGGGCGGAAGGCCTGGCCGGCATCACCATGGACCTCGACGTGGCCAAGCAGAACGAACTGTTCGACGTTGGCCGGGATGCCTGGCGCCAGGCGGGGCGGGGCACGCCGCATCTGGCCACGTCGTTCTGGTTCGCCCTCGGTGACCCCGATACCGCCCGCGACCAGGTGCGTCGGCATTTGCTGCGCTACATGAACTGGATTCCCGCCGAATATGTCGAGGCGATGGCACCGAGCACCGGGTGGGCCGGCAGTGAGGACGAGCTGGCCGAGGTTCTGCGCCGGTTTGCTGCGGTCGGCACCGACGAGATCCATCTGATCCCGACCAGCTCCGACCTGGGTCAACTGCGCAGTGTGGCCGATGTGGTGGCGGAGTTCGGTACCGCCGGCTAGCCCCGATTCGCCGGTTGCGACACCGTCACGGATGCGTCTCTATCGTTCTCTCAGCGGTCACAGCAGTCCCACAAATCACTATCGTCGCAGTGGTGGGAGGCCCGGGATCGGGTCCTGGGAAAGGTTGGGACATGTCGGCGACGCGTCGAATCGTTTCGGCGGCAATGGTGCCCGCTGTGGTTCTCGGGCTGGTCGCTGCCACCGAGTTCGCGCCGCCGGCCATGGCGGCTACCTGCAATGCCCCCGAGGCCAACATCGACCCGCCGCCGGGTTCTCCGACCACCGGGGCCGGCCAGCTGCCGTCGGGGCGGCGCCCGCGTGGCACCAATGATCAAGCGCCGCTGCCCAAACTCGGCCCGTTGATCGCCGCTCTGATCAACCCCAACGGAACCATCAAGCAGCAGGCCGCGGTGGTGCCGCCGGTGCCGAATCCCGCCGGACAAGCGGTTCCCAACGTCGCCCAGCCGGCTCAGCCCGTCCCGATCCCCGGTGCGGATCCGGGTTTGTCGACGGCCGATCCCGGTGGTGCCATCGCTGGAGCCCAGACGTCGCTGGTGGAGTGGATGACCGGGCCCAACAGCCCCAATCAAACCCTGCAGCGCTTCGGCGTCTCCGGAACTGACCTCGGAATCCCCTGGGACAACGGTGATCCCGCTAATCGTCAGGTCCTTTACGCGTTCGGCGACACTTTCGGCTACTGCCGCATCCAGGGCAAGCAATGGCGACAGAATGTGCTGTTCCGCAGCAATGACAACAACCTGGCCGACGGGATCACGGTGGCGCCCGGCGTCGTGGGCAACAAGTACTCGGGTTCGCCTCTGCGGCAAGCGAATTTTTCTAAGCAGGTCCTGCCCGCGGTGCAACTGGCGCAGCATCAGGAGGGCATGATCCCCACCGCCGCCATCGGAATCGCCGGCAACCAGTACATGAACTTCATGTCCATCAAGCAGTGGGGCCGCGACGGCGAATGGTCCACCAACTACTCGGCGATCGCGGTCTCAAACGACAACGGCGAGACGTGGGGCGTTTACCCGGGCACGGTGCGCTCGACCTCGCAGGAGAACGTGCCCCGGGCGCAGTTCGTCCCCGGTAATGAGAAGTTCCAGATGGGCGCGTTCCTGCGCGGCAACGACGGCTACCTGTACTCCTATGGAACCCCGTCCGGTCGCGGCGGCTCGGCCTATCTGTCGCGGGTGCCCGAGCGATCCATCCCCGACCTCACGAAGTACCAATACTGGAACGGGGACAGTGGATCCTGGGTGCCGGCCAACCCGGCCGCGGCCACCCCGGTGATTCCCGGCCCGGTGGGCGAGATGTCGGTGCAGTACAACACCTACCTGCGCCAGTACCTGGCGCTGTATGGCAACGGCGGCAATGACGTGGTGGCCCGCACCGCGCCGACACCGCAGGGCCCGTGGAGCGGGGAGCAGACGCTGATCCCCACCGGCCAGATTCCCGGCGGCATCTACGCGCCGTATGTGCATCCCTGGTCCACGGGCAAGGACGTGTACTTCACGCTGTCGCTGTGGAACGCCTACGACGTGATGCTGATGCACACGGTGTTGGGCTGAGGTTCAGGCGTCGAGCACGGCGCGCAACGCCGCCCCGGTCTCGGCGATCACCCCGGGACGGTAGGCAGGGATGTTGAAGATCACGCCACTGACCCCGGCATCGAGCACCTTGGTCTTGATCTGCTCGGCGATCGACTCCGGGCTGCCGACCACCATGCGTTGCGACAGTTCCGCGGGCAGCTGATCGACGCTGGCATTGGCGTCGGGCACCACCGTGAGCAGCATGCTGGTCTCCAAGGTGGCCGGGTCGCGGTCGACCTGCTCGCAGCTGCGCCGCACCACGTCCATCTTCGCGCGGACCTCGTCGAATCCAGTGATGAGGTTGAGGTGGTCGAAGTGGCGGGCTGCCAGCGGAATGGTCTTCTTCTCGCCGCTGCCGCCGATCAGCAGGGGAATGTGGTCGCGGAATCGCGGCTCGGCCAGGGCATCTTGGGTGTGGTACCAGGTGCCGTCGAAGGTGGGCCGCTCGCCCTTGAGCATCGGCAGGATGATCTGCAGCGCCTCGCCCAGGCGGTTGAACCGGTCGGTGAAAGTGCCGAACTCAAAGCCCAACTGGTCGTGTTCGAGCTCGAACCACCCGGTGCCGATACCCAGGATGGCGCGCCCGGCGCTGACCACGTCCAGCGTGGTGATGATCTTGGCCAGCAACGTCGGATTGCGGTAGCTGTTGCCGGTGACCAGCGTGCCCAGCTGCAGGCGTTCGGTGGCGGTCGCCAGCGCCCCCAGAGCCGTGTAGGCCTCCAACATCGGCTGGTCGGGGGAGCCCAGCATGGGCAGTTGATAGAAGTGATCCATCAGAAAGACCGCGTCAAACCCGGCGGCCTCGGCCTCGCGGGCCTGGGCGATGACGGTGGGGAACAGCTCCGCAACGCCGGTGCCGTAGGAGAAGTTAGGGATCTGGTAGCCAAGGCGAATCGTCACTTAGTCGACCTTAGTTCGGCTGGCAGGCCCCGGGGCGATTTGCGCTGTGCGCGAACTGGGATTGCGGATCGTCGTGCCTCCAGTTCCGGAGAAGCCTCCGAACGGGCCTGCGGTGGCCTTTGTAGCGGTTACGCTTCGCCGCAAACCGCACAAACTGCGGCAAGGCCGACTCTTTGGAGGTATGCCTCATGGGGCTCACCACAGGAATCATCGTCGTCGTAGCCATATTTCTGCTCCTCACGGTGCTCGTGATCGCGGGCTACAACGGGCTGGTTCGGGCGCGCAACGCGTACAAGAACGCCTTCGCCCAGATCGATGTTCAGTTGCGGCGTCGCTTCGACCTCATTCCCAACCTGATCGAAACCGCCAAGGCGTACATGGCGCATGAGCGCCAGACCCTGGAGGCCGTCATCAATGCGCGTGGCGCCGCGATGAACGGCCTTGCCGCCGCCCAGGCCAATCCCGGTGACCCGGCGGCGATGCAGCAGTTGGCGCAGGGGCAGCAGGCACTCAACGGCGCGCTGAGCCGGCTCAACCTGGTGGTCGAGCAGTATCCCGACCTCAAGGCAAACCAGAACATGATGCAACTGTCGGAGGAACTGACCTCCACGGAAAACAAGGTCGCGTTCGCCCGCCAGGCCTACAACGACGCGGTGATGAGCTACAACAACCGGCGTGAGACGTTCCCCGGCAATGTCTATGCCGGCATGTTCAACTTTGCTCCGGCCGCCCTGCTCGAGATCCCGCCGGAGCACCCGGAGATGCGGGACGCGCCGAAGGTTCAGTTCTGACCGACCGGCGGCCATGAACTTCTTCGAGCATCAGCGGGCCGCCAAGGGAACCACGCTGAAGCTGGTCCTGCTCTTCGGGGCCGCGGTGATGGCGTTGGTCGCGGCGATCGATGCCGCCGCGGTGATTGCGATGCTCTATCTCTCCAAGGATTACGGCGGGATCGATGCGTCATCGATTCTGGCGATCGTCATCGTCGTCACCGCGATCACGCTCGTGGTCATCGCAGGTGGAACGTTGTTCAAGACAATCTCGCTGCGCCAGGGGGGCGTTGCTGTCGCCGCTGCCGTTGGCGCGGTTCCCGTGGACCCGACGACGACCGACCCACAGTTGCGTAGGTACGTCAACGTCGTCGAGGAGATGTCGCTGGCGTCCGGCGTGCCTGCGCCACGGCTGTTCGTCATGCCGGGTGAACCCGGAATCAACGCTTTCGCAGCCGGTTTCACACCTGCCGATGCTGCGATCGCGGTGACAGGTGGCGCCCTGGCACAACTCAACCGTGATGAATTACAGGGTGTCATCGCTCACGAGTTCAGCCACATCCTCAACGGTGATATGCGGCTGAACATCCGACTCATCGGACTGCTCAGCGGAATCCTGCTGATCGGAATGATCGGTTTGCGCATGCTGCAGCTCGGCGGGCGCGGGAGTGACGGCAAACGCGCGCTTCCCCTCGTGGCGTTCGCGTTCGCGATGATGGTGCTCGGCTACGTCGGCGTGTTCTTCGCCAACGTGATCAAGGCTGCGGTCGCACGGCAACGCGAGTGGCTGGCCGACGCGTCGGCGGTGCAGTTCACGCGCCAGACCGACGGCCTCGAAGGCGCACTGAAGAAGATCGGCGGCGTACCGACCGGTTCGCGGTTGAGCAACTCACGCAATGCGGCCGAGGTCAGTCACATGCTGTTCGGAGAGGGCGCGCGACGGTCGTTCGCGTCGTTGTTCGCGACGCATCCGCCACTCACGGACCGGATCAGGGCACTCAACCCCACTTTCGACCCCGGCGAAATCGCCGAACTACAGCAGCGGTACGCCAATCAGGCACCCGATGGCCTGGCCGAGGACGTCGCCGCGGGTTTCGCCCCTGCCGCAACGGCGCTCGGCCGTCAGGGCTCCGCGCCAGAGCAAGTCCCCAATGCCGGCTGGCGCACCAGCCCCGAGCAAGTCGTGGCTCGCGCAGGCACCTTCACTCCGGCTGACCTCAAGTACGGCGCGGCTCTGCATGCGCGGATCCCTGACGATGTTCGCGCGCTGGCCAGCCAGCCCACCACGGCCCCCGCGGCCGTTATCGCGTTGCTCCTGGCGCCGTCGAGCGGGGGGCTGCACGCCCGCCAGCTTGCCTCGGTGACCGAGCTTCTGGGGCCGACGCAGGCGCGGGAAGCCGCCAAGCTCGCCGACCGGATGCGCGCGCTGCCGCGCGAACTTCGGCTCCCGGTCGTCGCGCTTGCCTTGCCGCAGATCGCCACCCACTCTCGTGCCGAACAGGACGCGCTCATCGCGGTGCTCAATGCGCTCGCCGTCGCCGACGAGAAGGTGACGATGTTCGAATACTGCCTGACCCGCCTTGTCTGGGTGTACCTACTCGATACCAACGACCCAGCTCGCAGAAGCAAGGTGGGCAGCGATTCGCTCACCGGTGTGCGTCCGGTGGTGACGACCCTGCTGGCGACTCTCGCGGTCGCCGGGGGCGCCGACCAAAACGCGGCTGCACAGACTTTGGACATTGCGCTGCAACGACTTTACGGTGATACCGCCAGGCCCGAGAACCCACGCCGCTTGAGCTGGCAGCAGACCCTCGACGAAGGCTGGGCCGCCCTCGACTCCTTGGACCCGAAGGCGAAGCAGGCGCTCGTTGAAGCGATGGTGGAATCGGTGCTGCACGACGGCATCGTGACAGCGTCGGAAGCTGAATTACTCCGTGCGGCATGCTGCTTGATGCACGTTCCCCTGCCGGCGCTGTTGGGCTGACTGTCGTCGGTGAAGCAAGCCGAGCGGACCCACCACCGACCCGCTGGGCAGGGATTAGCAGCTATCGAGGAACCACCGCGGGGTTCCTCGCTGCTCGCTGGAGCAGAGCAGCGGCCAATGCGGCGGTATCAGCTGTCCAGCTCCCTGTGGCGGGGGTGTACTCGATATTCCATGGACTGTTTGCGTCGGATGGGGTGGCGCCGGCCGGCGTAGTAGGCGGCCACGTACAGGAAGTAGAAAACACCGGCGGTGATGACTGTGTTGACGACGAACTGGACGTATTGTCCGCGTGCGATCGGGTAGCGCCAGCTGGCGTCGCCGTACGCGGTGACGATGGTCAGCAGTGCGGAGAACGAGCCACTCATGACGCCGACCCAGATCTCGCCTTTTCCTGTGGCGGCGAAATACACATTTCCGGTGCCGATCGCGTTGAGTACGACGAGGCCCCACCACATGGTTGTGGCGGTGAGGATCCCGCTGTAGGAGTCGGGGTGGAGGTCCATCTCCTGCTGTGTGGAGTCAGTTGTCGCGGGTGCATCCTCGGGGTCAGGGTCCGTGATCGTGAGCGAGTAGATCTTGCCGCTGATCTTGATGTACGAAGTGCCAACATATGCTGCACCTATCATCACGGCCGGACTTAAAAGTGCCAGTATTGCTGCGTTGTTCGACGTCGGATAGGTTGCTAGGGCGCCAAATACTCCTGTTGCGCAGGTGCAAATCCAGTAGATGCGTCGCTGGGAACTGGTGCTGGTTTTTGAAAACGTGAGTAGAAATCCTGTTAGGTAGCACAGAAGGATTAATCCGAAAGAAAGATTGGCTATCATCCCTGACCCATCATCATTTGCACGACTTTATCTCCGCCAAGCCCGCCAGCAACAGAACCGATAAGTCCCACGATCACGGTGCCCTCCGGCCCCACCCACGAACCCCAGGCTGCCCCTGCGGCGAATCCTCCTAGCCAAGCGCCAGCACTGCGCCCTCCGAGTCTGGCAAACTCTTCACGGCCGGGAGCTCCGTTCATGATGTCGCTGATGGTCACCGCGCCATCCAGCGCGATACCAGCCACGGACAGCCGTTTACCCAGCGTCTTGAGGGCATCGACATCCGCCTTCGACCACACTTGAGCGTCGCCCCAATGCTTGCCCTGGGGTAGGGCGTTCGCCTGTGAACCCAGGCCGCTGCCCAAGCCGCCGACCCCGCCCGATATGCCAGAGCCCGCGTCGTGGATCAGCTGCCGGGGTGACTTGCCGCTGTGCACCTCATCGAGCGCTTGCCGGACACCGGCCGGCGAGACCCCCGCCGATTTCAACTGACTGGCGAAGCTGCCAAGCACCAATTCCCGAGCCTGGGATTCGCACCTATCAAGCATTCGGGTTGCTTCATCGGGTGTCAGCGGTGGTCGGTCTGGATAAGCCTGACCAGATTCCAGGAAAGCCTGAAACTGCCGTCTGGCTTGGGCGCGGGTGCGCGCGTCGCCGCCGAGAATTGGATCGGCTGGTAGCGGGCCGATGAACTCCGAATTCCGCAAATCATCGAGACGTTCCTGCGCCAGCCGGCGGGCCGTGGGGTCGGCAGCGGGATCATCGGCAATCGCCTGATCGCGCTGCCGCGCGGCATCGGACGGGTCGGGTGCGACTGGCGCCGGAACATGCGGACGCCCGTTGCCGCCTGCCCCGCCGTCAGCGCCGTCTTCGCCGAAGCTGAAGGTGTGCAGTCCAGCGGTGGCGGTGCCGAGTTGGCGGGCTATTTCCTGCTCGTGATGGACCAGATTGTCGGCCCGAGATCTGATGAACGCCCGATGCCGCTCAGCCGCGAACTCGCGTGCCTCCTGCTCGGCCGCTGAAGTGTAGTAGGCCCAGGTGTCGGTGACGGAGTAGTCGTCGCCGACGCGGTATTCGTCGCGTTCGGCGAGGCCGATGGCTTCGAGTACAGCAGCCTTGTTGCCTTGTTGGGCCTGTGCGGCGCGGGCGGCGATATCGGCGGCGCGGCGCAGCATGTCCGCGGGGCCGTGGACGGTGACCACATCGGCGGCGGTGCGGTGTTGAAAGGCCTCAGCTCCGGCGCCGGTCCAGGGGGTCCCGCCAGGGGTCTTTGAGGCCTCGCGGACCTCGGTGAACGAGGCTTCCCAGGTGTCAGCGAGGCAGGTCCAGGCGGTTGCGTTGGTGGTGAGGAATTCCCAGTCGGCGTCCTCGATCTCGGTCAGCGTCGGATAGGTCATCGCGAGCTACCTTCCCGTCCCGGCCGCACCCGCGCCGCCGTCGGTGCCGGAGAGCGGGACCAAGGGCGGGGGGCCAGCATCACGCTGGGGGACCGCTGCCAGGGCGGCGGAACCGTCGTTGTCCATCGCCGCATACTCGTCGGCCGCGGTGGCGAGCTTTGTCGAGTTGGCGGTCATTCGTGTGCGCATCGCGGCAGCCGCTGCGCTGGCGCCGGTGTGGACAGTGTTGGAGGCAGCGCCGCTGGACTGCCACCGAGGCCCTGCCGTTGTCGGCAAAGCCGGTGGGACATGACCAGACAGCGCTGAACAGCGCTGCGCCAGCTCGCGAAGGCTGACCGGGGAGACCCGCAACACGGGAGTGGTCATGGAGAGAGCGTATAAGTGAACCGCGGTTTGCGAAATTCAGTACGAGGGCAGGGCCGAGGCCGAAGCTCTCTTGGCCTCAATGCCCTTTAGGGGGTTGCTGGTGGAGGTTGATCGCCGGGACCGTCAACCGTCGCGTACCCGAGGGGGTTCACGCCGGGGCACAAGTTGTCGATGGCGGCGTTCACGAGAAGGGCGGCCCCGTTGCGTTCGAGCCTGGGGTTCTGTTCCCAAATCACCTGCGCGACCCAGTTTGGATTACGGCCGAACATCAGGCCGGCGCTCGGAGCCAACATCGAGCACGCAGACTTGCCCGTGCGCAGCAGTCCGTCGTCGCCCTTTGCAGAAGTCGCGCCAAGCGCGTCCATCGCGGCGAGATAGGAGTCGTTGTCGGCCGACGCGGTAGGGGCGGCTAGCACCGCCAACGACGCACAACAACTGATCGCTGATACCACCGCTGCCACCGCTCCAGCGTGTTTGATGATGCTGGCCACACACGTCTTCCGTCTGCGTCGTCTATGCGTGCCGAATCGCGTGAGCGTACAGATCGTGCGCAGCCCGCTGCCAGGAAGTGTACTAACGGCCTGAGAAACGGAGTTCAGATACGCCCCCCGGTGCACTCTGCCAAATCGGTGGCGTCCACTCCCTGTAAAGGGGCCTACGGGTTACTTCTGGGAATCGTCGATGTGACGAGCCGTGGGCTGTTGCAGACGGGTAGGCGGCCTTTTCGTGGCTGCTCCAGCGAAAGGTCACAGTCGCCTGAACGTCAAGGCGGAGAATTTAGCTAAGTGCCCCCGGCAGGATTCGAACCTGCGGCCTTCTGCTCCGGAGGCAGACGCTCTATCCCCTGAGCTACGGGGGCGCTCGCGTGATGCGGCGCCGTGTGGGCTTTGACAGAGTAGCGCATCATTGCCCGGACCCCCGAACCGGACGGATTCGGGGCCTGACCACGTCAGACCATAAGATGGGGCCTCGTGACCCCTGCCGATCTGGCCGAATTGCTCAAGACCACCGCCGCCGCGGTGCTGGCCGAGCACGACCTGGACCCCGCCGCGTTGCCCGCGACGGTGACGGTCGAGCGGCCGCGCAACCCCGAACACGGTGACTACGCCACCAACCTGGCTCTGCAGCTGGGCAAGAAGGTGGGCGTCAACCCGCGTGAGCTGGCCGGATGGCTGGCGCAGGCGCTGACGCAGGCCGATGGCATCGCCGCCGCCGAGATCGCCGGACCGGGCTTTGTGAACCTGCGCATCGAGGCCTCGGCGCAGGGCGCCGTGGTCGCCAACATCATCACCGCGGGCGCCGGGTACGGCCACTCCCGGGAGTTCGACGGGCTCAATGTCAACTTGGAGTTCGTCTCGGCCAACCCCACCGGCCCCATCCACATCGGCGGCACCCGCTGGGCCGCGGTCGGCGACGCGCTGGGCCGGCTGCTGAGCACGCAGGGGGCCTCGGTCACCCGCGAGTACTACTTCAACGACCACGGTGCCCAGATCGACCGCTTCGCCAACTCGCTGATCGCCGCCGCCAAGGGCGAGCCGGCCCCCGAAGACGGCTACGCCGGGGCCTACATCACCGACATCGCGGCCCAGATCCAGGCCAAGGCCCCCGACGCCCTGACCGGTCCGGACGCGCAGGAGACGTTCCGCGAGATCGGCGTCGACCTGATGTTCACCCACATCAAGAAGTCACTGCACGAGTTCGGCACCGACTTCGACGTGTTCACCCACGAAGACTCCATGCACACCTCGGGCCGCGTCGAGCAGGCCATCGAGCGATTGCGCGCCAACGGGAACATTTACGAAAAAGATGGCGCCACCTGGCTGCGCACCAGCTCCTACGGAGACGACAAGGACCGTGTCGTCATCAAGAGCGACGGCAAGCCCGCCTACATCGCCGGCGACTTGGCCTACTACCTGGACAAGCGCGAGCGCGGCTTCAACCTGTGCATCTACATGCTCGGCGCCGACCACCACGGGTACATCGCCCGGCTCAAGGCCGCCGCGGCTGCCTTCGGTGACGACCCGGCTACCGTCGAGGTGCTGATCGGCCAGATGGTCAACCTGGTCCGTGACGGTCAGCCGGTCAAGATGAGCAAGCGCGCCGGCACCGTCATCACCCTCGATGACTTGGTCGAGGCCATCGGCGTGGACGCCGCCCGCTACAGCCTGACCCGCTCCTCGGTGGACAGCCCCATCGACATCGACCTGGAGCTGTGGTCCTCGGCGAGCAACGAGAACCCGGTCTACTACGTGCAATACGCGCACGCCCGGCTGTGCGCGCTGGCCCGCAACGCCGCCGACCTGGGACTGGAGCCCGCCACCGCCAACCTGGGGTTGCTGGACCACGAGAAGGAAGGCGCGCTGATCCGCAACCTGGGCGAGTTCCCCCGGGTGCTGGAAACCGCTGCTGCACTGCGTGAACCGCACCGAGTGTGCCGGTACCTCGAAGACCTGGCCGGTGACTACCACCGGTTCTACGACAGCTGCCGAGTGCTGCCCCAGGGCGATGAGGAGCCGGGCGATCTGCACGCCGCGCGGCTTGCGTTGTGTCAGGCCACCCGCCAGGTGATAGCCAATGGGCTGGACATCCTCGGCGTGAGCGCACCGGAGCGCATGTGAACGTCCACCCCGCCGGTCCCCGGCACGCCGAAGAGATCCAGCACGACGGCCTGCCGCCGCGGCCCCAGACCCCGCAGCAGCTGCTGCAGCTCGCGCCGAACGTCTGGCCGCGCAACACAGTTCGTGATGCCGACGGTGTCACCAGCATCGCCGGGGTGAAAGTCACCGATCTGGCCGCCGAGTTCGGCACCCCGCTGTTCATCATCGACGAGGACGACTTCCGGGGACGCTGCCGCGAGATCGCCGCCGCGTTCGGTGGCGGCGACAACGTGCACTACGCCGCCAAGGCCTTCCTGTGCAGTGAGATCGCGCGCTGGATCGACCAGGAGGGCCTGTGCCTGGACGTCGCAACCGGTGGTGAGCTTGCGGTCGCGCTGCACGCCGGGTTCCCGGCTGAGCGAATCACCCTGCATGGCAACAACAAATCGGTTGCCGAGCTGACCACTGCGGTCAACGCCGGGGTCGGGCACATCGTGCTCGACTCGCTGATCGAGATCGACCGGCTCAACGCCGTTGCCGCGGAGGCCGGCGTCGTGCAAGACGTACTGGTGCGCGTCACCGTGGGTGTAGAGGCCCACACCCACGAGTTCATCTCGACCGCCCACGAAGATCAGAAGTTCGGGCTGTCACTGGCCAGCGGTGCGGCGATCGAGGCCATCCGGCGGGTGTTCGCCACCGAGCACCTGCGCCTGATCGGTCTGCACAGCCACATCGGATCGCAGATCTTCGACGTCGCCGGCTTCGAGCTGGCCGCCCGCCGGGTGATCGGGCTGCTCCGTGATGTGGTCGCCGAATTCGGTGTCGAGAAGACCGCGCAGCTCTCCGTCATCGACCTGGGTGGGGGACTGGGCATCTCGTATCTGCCGCAAGATGACCCGCCGCCGATGGCCGAGCTGGCCGGCAAGCTCGCCGCGATCGTGCGCGATGAATCCGCCGCCGTCGGCCTGCCCACGCCCCAGTTAGTGGTCGAGCCCGGCCGCGCCATCGCCGGGCCGGGCACGGTGACGCTCTATGAGGTGGGCACCGTCAAAGACGTCGCCGTCAGCGCCACCGCGCACCGTCGCTACGTCAGCGTCGACGGTGGAATGAGCGACAACATCCGTCCGGCGCTGTACGACGCGCACTACGACGTGCGGCTGGTCTCGCGCACCCTGGACGATTCCGACGCCCTCCCGGAGCTGGCGCGCATCGTCGGCAAGCACTGCGAGAGCGGCGACATCATCGTCCGCGACACCTGGGTGCCCCACGGCATGGTTCCCGGCGACCTGATCGCTGTGGCCGCCACCGGCGCCTACTGTTACTCGATGTCGAGCCGGTACAACCTGCTCACCCGCCCGGCGGTGGTGGCGGTACGCGATGGGAAAGCGCGCCTTATGCTGCGCCGGGAGACCGTCGAAGACCTGATCAGCCTGGAGGTGGGTAGCTAGTGTCCGTTTCGCAGGTGTCCGGAGCCCCCGTCGGGGTCGCCGTTCTCGGCTTGGGCAACGTCGGCGCCGAAGTGGTCCGCATTCTTGAGTCCAGCGCTGATGACCTGGCCGCACGCATCGGTGCGCCACTGGTGCTGCGTGGTGTCGGGGTGCGCCGGGTGGCCGCCGATCGCGGCGTGCCGCAGGAATTGCTCACCGACGACATCGACGCTCTGGTGTCGCGCAGCGACGTCGACATCGTTGTCGAGTTGATGGGTCCGGTCGAACCGGCCCGCAAGGCGATCCTGACGGCGATTGCGCACGGCAAGTCCGTCGTCACCGCCAACAAGGCGCTGCTGTCGCGGTCCACCGGCGAGCTGGCCGAGGCAGCCGAGAACGCGCGGGTGGACATGTACTTCGAGGCCAGCGTCGCCGGTGCCATCCCGGTGATTCGGCCGCTGATCCAGTCGCTGGCCGGTGACACCGTGCTGCGGGTGGCCGGCATCGTCAACGGCACCACCAACTACATCCTGTCCGAAATGGACTCCACCGGAGCCGACTACACCAGCGCGCTGGCCGACGCGAGTGCGCTGGGCTACGCCGAGGCCGACCCGACCGCCGATGTCGAGGGCTATGACGCCGCGGCCAAGGCCGCCATTCTGGCCTCGATCGCCTTCCACACCCGGGTGACGGCCGATGACGTCTATCGCGAGGGCATCACCGGGATCAGCCCGGTGGACTTCACCTCGGCGCGCGCATTGGGCTGCACCATCAAATTGCTGGCCATCTGCGAGCGCATCACCGGAAGTGATGGGCAGCAGCGGGTTTCGGCCCGGGTATATCCGGCTTTGGTGCCGCTGACCCACCCGTTGGCCACGGTCAACGGAGCGTTCAACGCGGTGGTGGTCGAGGCTGAGGCCGCCGGCCGGCTGATGTTCTACGGCCAGGGCGCCGGGGGTGCCCCCACCGCATCGGCGGTCACCGGTGACCTGGTGATGGCGGCCCGCAATCGGGTCCAGGGTGGGCGTGGGCCGCGCGAGTCCAAGTACGCCGAATTGGCCATCGCGCCGATCGGCGACGTGCAGACCCGCTACTACGTGAGCATGGACGTCGCCGACAAGCCCGGCGTGCTGTCTACCGTGGCGGCGGAGTTCGCCGCCCACGGGGTGAGCATCGCCGAGGTGCGTCAAGAGGGCGTGGCCGACGGTGAAGGTCACCTAATCGGTGCGCGCATCGTGGTGGTCACCCACCGGGCCGCCGACGCGGCATTGTCGAAAACCGTTGCAGCACTGGCTGAGCTGGACGCAGTCCAGCGGATCGCCAGCGTGCTACGCCTGGAAGGAACAGACCAGTGAGCTCCACCCGGACACCGATCCACCGCCCCTGGCCCGGCCTGATCAACGCCTACCGCGATCGGCTTCCGATCGGCGATGACTGGACTCCGGTCACGCTGCACGAAGGCGGCACCCCGCTGATCCACGCCAAGCGCATCTCCGAGCAGACCGGCTGCACGGTGCACCTCAAAGTCGAGGGGCTCAACCCGACCGGTTCGTTCAAGGACCGCGGGATGACGATGGCGGTCACCGACGCGGTGGCCCGCGGCCAGCAGGCGGTGCTGTGCGCCTCGACCGGCAACACCTCGGCCTCGGCGGCGGCTTACGCCGCGCGTGCCGGCATCACCTGTGCGGTGCTGATCCCGCAGGGCAAGATCGCCATGGGCAAGCTCGCCCAGGCGGTCATGCACGGCGCCAAGATCATCCAGATCGACGGCAACTTCGACGACTGCCTGGAACTGGCCCGCAAGATGGCCACCGACTTCCCGACCATCTCGCTGGTGAACTCGGTGAACCCGGTGCGTATCGAGGGGCAGAAGACCGCGGCATTCGAGATCGTCGACGCGTTGGGCACCGCACCGGACATCCACTCGCTGCCGGTCGGTAACGCCGGCAACATCACCGCGTACTGGAAGGGCTACCGGGAGTACTTCGCCGACGGTCTGACCGAGAAGCTGCCGAAGATGCTCGGCACCCAGGCCGCCGGCGCGGCGCCCCTGGTGCTCGGCGAGCCGGTCAAGAACCCCGAGACCATCGCCACCGCGATCCGCATCGGCTCGCCGGCGTCCTGGACCCAGGCCGTCGAGGCGCAGGTGGATTCGGGCGGACGGTTCCTAGCCGCCACCGACGACGAGATCCTGGCCGCCTATCACCTGGTGGCGCAGTCCGAAGGCGTGTTCGTCGAGCCGGCCTCGGCGGCCAGCATTGCCGGACTGCTCAAGTCGGTGGAGGACGGCTGGGTGCCGCGCGGTTCGACGGTGGTGTGCACCGTGACCGGCAACGGTCTCAAAGACCCCGACACCGCGCTCAAGGGCATGCCCGAGGTGAGGGCCGTGCCCGTCGACGCGGCCGTAGTGGTTGCCGAATTGGGGCTGGCCTAGTGGTCCAGCTGTTGCCCACCGGGTTGACGGCCAGCGTCGCGGTTGCGGCGTCGAGCGCCAACCTGGGTCCCGGCTTCGACAGCCTGGGTCTGGCTCTTGGACTCTACGACGAGGTGATCGTCGAGACTGTCGAGTCCGGCCTGGTGGTGCATGTCGAGGGAGAGGGTGCCGGTCAGGTACCGCTTACCTCGGATCACCTTGTGGTTCAAGGCATCCTGCGGGGGCTGCAGGAGGCCGGGGTGGAAGCGCCCGGAATGGTGGTGCGCTGCCGCAACGCCATTCCGCATCAGCGTGGCCTCGGCTCGTCGGCCGCCGCCGTGGTCGGTGGGTTGGCAGTGGTGAATGGTCTTGTCGCGCAGGTGGATCGGCCGGTGCTGACCGAGTCGCAGTTGATCCAGCTGTCTTCGGAGTTCGAGGGACATCCCGATAACGCGGCTGCCGCGGTGCTGGGCGGCGCGGTGGTCTCCTGGACCGCCGATGACGGCAAGGGTGGTGTCGAGTACTCCGCTGCACCCCTGCGCCTGCACCCCGATATCCGCCTGTTTCCGGCGATCCCGCAGCTGCGTTCGTCGACCGCCGAGACTCGTGCGCTGTTGCCCGAGCAGGTCAGCCACCGCGACGCCCGCTTCAACCTGAGCCGGGCTGCCCTGCTGGTGGTGGCACTGACCGAGCGGCCCGATCTGCTGATGGCTGCCACCGAGGACGTGCTGCACCAGCCGCAGCGTGGCGCCGCGCAGCCGGAGTCGGCGGCATTCCTGCAGCTGCTGCGCCGCCACGGGATCGCCGCGGTGCTTTCGGGTGCCGGACCTGCGGTGATCGCGCTGACCACCGCGACCCAATTGCCGCCCGAGGTGCTCGCGTCACCGGAGGCGCAGGTGTTCAACGTCACGCAGATGCCGGCCGGCAACGCGGTCAAGTGGAACTCCGGAGTTGCGGTCGCCGGTTAAGGCGCGCCGGGCGCCGTCTGTTGCGTCGAGCACAGAAGCGGGCTATCCTCGGTCCCGTCCCGCATTCGCGGCATTAGCACCTGAATCAGACTGCAATGTCAAACGGGATGCCACCAAATTCTTCCCGAAGTTGACGGTTTGCGTTATGACGCCGTCTATTCGGGTAACACCGTTAAAACAGTCGACGGTGACACGCACTCGGCGAGTCCGCTGATTGCAACCAAGCCCCTCGCGTGAGAGAACCGACGAGGGAAGAAAGGAAATCCGTGACCGAAACGGACCTCTTCGCGGCTGAAGGCAGCACCGACCAGGAATCGCTGTCGACCCCCCCGAGCACTCCCGAGACCAGCACGGACGTGGCTGCCGGCGGTAGTGACGCCGCGCCGTCCGCCCCGGAAGAAGCAACCCCGGCCCCGGTCGTCACCGAGTCCGCACCCGCCCCCGCGCCCGACAACGGCGCAGCCGCCACCGATGCGGCCCTGTCGTCGATGGTGCTGCCTGAGCTGCGGGCCCTGGCCAACCGCGTGGGCGTCAAGGGTTCCTCGGGGATGCGCAAGAGCGAACTGATCGCCGCCATCCGCGAGGTTAACAGCGGTGGCAGCGACGCGCCGGCCGCTCAGCCCGCCGCCGAGCCGGCCACCAACGGCGCCACCAACGGTGCCGAGACGGCCCAGGCCGACGCATCAGAGGCCCAGGGAGCACCTCGTCGTCGTGAACGCCGTGGCGCCAGCCGTTCGACCGGCGCCCCCGCGGCCAATGGTGCGGAGTCCGACAAGTCGGCCGAGTCCGACAAGGCGGCCGGGCAGGACAACCCCGCCGAGGATGCCCCCCAGGGTGAGTCCGGCAAACAGGACCGAGCCGAAGACAAGGCCGAGAAGACAGACAAGGCTGACAAGGCCGAGAAGGCCGAGAAGGCGGACAAGGGCGAGCAGTCCGGCGGACGCCGTGAGCGTGACGGCGCCAAGAATGACGGCAAGGCCGACGAGTCCGCTCAGTCCAAGAACGACGACCAAGGCGGCGAGCAGGGCAACCGCGGAGGCGACGACGACGAAGGCCGCGGTGGCCGCCGCGGCCGGCGTTTCCGTGACCGGCGTCGCCGTGGCGAGCGCGGCGGCGAGGGCGGCGGGGCCGGTGGCGACGCCGAGCTGCGTGAAGACGACGTCGTCCAGCCGGTCGCCGGCATCCTCGACGTGCTGGACAACTACGCGTTCGTGCGCACGTCGGGCTACCTGGCCGGACCCAACGACGTCTACGTCTCGATGAACATGGTCCGCAAGAACGGCCTGCGCCGCGGCGACGCGGTGACCGGCGCGGTGCGGGTGGCCCGCGACGGCGACCAGCCCAACCAGCGGCAGAAGTTCAACCCGCTGGTGCGGCTGGACTCGGTCAACGGCGGACCGGTTGAGGAGGCCCGGAATCGTCCGGACTTCACCAAGCTGACCCCGCTGTACCCGAACCAGCGGCTGCGCTTGGAGACCTCGGGGGACAAGCTGACCACCCGCGTCATCGACCTGATCATGCCGATCGGCAAGGGACAGCGCGCGCTGATCGTGTCGCCGCCCAAGGCCGGTAAGACCACGATCATGCAGGACATCGCCAACGCGATCACCCGCAACAACCCCGAATGCCACCTGATGGTGGTGCTGGTCGATGAGCGCCCTGAAGAGGTCACCGACATGCAGCGTTCGGTCAAGGGCGAGGTCATTGCCTCGACCTTCGACCGGCCGCCGTCGGACCACACCCAGGCCGCCGAGCTGGCCATCGAGCGGGCCAAGCGTCTGGTGGAGCAGGGCAAGGACGTTGTCGTGCTGCTGGACTCGATCACCCGACTGGGTCGTGCCTACAACAACGCCTCGCCGGCGTCGGGCCGCATCCTGTCCGGTGGTGTGGACTCCACCGCGCTGTATCCGCCCAAGCGGTTCCTGGGCGCGGCCCGCAACATCGAGAACGGCGGCTCGCTGACCATCATCGCCACCGCGATGGTGGAGACCGGTTCCACCGGCGACACGGTGATCTTCGAGGAGTTCAAGGGCACCGGTAACGCCGAGCTCAAGCTGGACCGCAAGATCGCCGAACGCCGGGTGTTCCCGGCCGTGGACGTCAACCCGTCCGGCACCCGTAAGGACGAGCTGCTGCTCTCGCCGGATGAGTTCGCGATCGTGCACAAGCTGCGCCGCCTGCTGTCGGGGCTGGACTCGCACCAGGCCATCGACCTGTTGATGAGCCAGCTGCGCAAGACCAAGAACAACTACGAGTTCCTGGTGCAGGTCTCCAAGACCACGCCGGGAATGGACAACGACTGACCGAGGTTGTCCAGCGTCGAGATTGCCGTCAGGGCTGTGGCCGCTACCGCTTCCACAGCCGTGGCTGCAAGCTCAGGCTCAGCCCCCAGGAATGCGAACGCCGCTCCCGGCGTTTTGGGGGGCGACAGCGCAGCTGGCATAATCAACCACCTCAGGTTCCGGTTCACGTTCGCCTCCACTTCGAAGGCGGGCGACCCGGCGGCCAACGAATGAAGAGGACATCATGAAAACTGGCATTCACCCTGCCTACGGCGAGACCACCGTGGTCTGCGGTTGTGGCAACAGCTTCACCACCCGCAGCACCAAGGAGAGCGGCCACATCGTGGTCGAGGTCTGCTCGCAGTGCCACCCGTTCTACACCGGCAAGCAGAAGATCCTCGACAGCGGCGGCCGGGTCGCGCGCTTCGAGAAGCGCTACGGCAAGCGCAACGCCGGCGCAGCGACCGCCGACAAGTAGTTCCCTCACCGACGCCCGGAACGTGCCAGCACGTCATCCGGGCGTCGGCGTGCGTTCGGGGATGGAGGTGAGATGACCCAAAGCACCCAGGGGATCGACGCCCTGCTGGCTGAACACGCCGCCCTGGAAACGCAGTTGTCCGATCCCGAACTGCACAACGATCCGGCTGAGGCGCGCCGAGCCGGGCGGCGCTTTGCGCAGTTGGCGCCCATTGTGGCCACTCATCGCAAACTCGAGGCCGCCCGCGGCGACTTGGAGGCGGCGCGAGAACTGGCTGCCGACGATTCGTCTTTCGCCGACGAGGTCCGCGAGCTGGAAACCCATGTCGTCGAGCTGGACACCGCGCTCACCGACATGCTGGCGCCGCGCGATCCGCATGACGCCGACGACATCGTGCTGGAGGTCAAATCCGGCGAAGGCGGTGAAGAGTCGGCGCTGTTCGCCGCCGATCTGGCCCGGATGTACATCCGCTACGCCGAGCGTCAGGGCTGGAAGGTCACGATCCTCGACGAGACCACCTCGGACCTCGGCGGCTACAAGGACGCCACCTTGACCATCGCCAGCAAGGGCGACAGCGCCGACGGCGTGTGGTCGCGGATGAAGTTCGAGGGCGGCGTGCACCGCGTGCAGCGGGTCCCGGTCACCGAATCGCAGGGTCGCGTGCACACCTCTGCGGCCGGGGTTTTGGTCTACCCCGAACCCGAAGAGGTGGCCGAGGTCGCCATCGATGAGTCGGATCTGCGCATCGACGTCTATCGCTCCTCGGGCAAGGGCGGCCAGGGGGTCAACACCACCGACTCTGCGGTGCGGATCACCCATCTGCCGACCGGGATCGTCGTGACCTGTCAGAACGAGCGGTCGCAGCTGCAGAACAAGGCGCGTGCGCTGCAGGTCCTGGCCGCTCGGCTGCAGGCCGTGGCCGAGGAGCAGGCGCAGGCCGACGCCTCCGCCGACCGTGCCAGCCAGATCCGCACCGTGGACCGCAGCGAGCGCATCCGCACCTACAACTTCCCGGAGAACCGGATCACCGACCACCGCATCGGTTACAAGGCGCACAACCTCGACCAGGTCCTCGATGGGGATCTCGACCCGATGTTCGACGCGCTGGCAGCCGCCGATAGGGAAACCCGGTTACAGGGGACGGCGTGAGCCTCCGTCCGGCGACGCTGCAGAGCGAAGCGATGAGAAGGAGTCGGACAATCGAACTCCGGGACGCCATCGACTCCGCCGCGGCGCTGTTCGCCGACGCCGGGATCGACTCCGCCCGCTACGACGCCGAAGAGCTGGCCGCTCATGCCGCCGGCACCGAACGCGGCCGGCTTGCCCTGCTGGACCCACCCGGAGACGAGTTCTTTCAGCGATACCGGGACCTGGTCGCCGCGCGCAGCTCGCGAATACCGCTGCAGCACCTGATCGGCACCGCGGCCTTCGGTCCCGTGCTGCTTGAGGTGGGGCCGGGCGTCTTCACCCCGCGGCCGGAGACGGAGGCCCTGCTGGAGTGGGCAGTCAACCATGGCGCGGCTCAAAAACTCGGCTCTGATGCGGTGATCGTCGACGCCTGCACCGGCTCCGGCGCGCTGGCGATCGCACTGTCCCGGAGTTTCCCCGGGGCCCGGGTGCTGGCCGTCGAGGACTCCGAAGAGGCGCTGGGGTATGCGCGACGCAACTGTGCGGGCACGGCAGTGGAATTGATCCAGGCCGACGTCACCGCTGCCGGTGTGCTGTCGGAGTGGGACGGGAAGGTGGACCTGATGGTCAGCAACCCGCCCTACATTCCCGAGGGTGCCGAGCTTGATCCTGAAGTGGCCCTGCATGATCCGCAGCGTGCACTGTTCGGCGGCGTGGACGGGATGTCGGTGATCACGCCGCTGGCCGCCCTTGCCGGGCGGCTGCTGCGCCCGGGCGCTCTGTTCGTCGTCGAGCACGACGACACCACGTCAGAGGTCACCGTTCGCACCGTTTGCGGCACAGGGCTTTTCGATGAAGCAGTGTCCCGGCCCGACCTGACTGGGCGGCTCCGGTTCGTGACAGCGATCAGGAACGGTCAACCATGACAGAGGTTTTCGACTGCGCAGATGCCGGGCAGCGTGCAGCTGGGATCGCTGCGGCGATCGACGCCGTCCGCGGCGGTCGCCTGGTGGTGCTGCCCACCGACACCGTGTACGGCATCGGCGCGGACGCCTTCAATGCCGCCGGCGTCACTGCGTTGCTGGCGGCCAAGCGGCGCGGTCGCGACATGCCGGTCGGCGTTCTGGTCGGATCGTGGAACTCCATCGACGGACTGGCGCTCATCGTTCCTGACCCGGCACGCGAGCTGATCCGGGCATTCTGGCCCGGTGCCATCAGTCTCATCGTCACGCAGGCGCCGTCGCTGCAGTGGGATCTGGGTGAAGCCCGTGGCACCGTTATGGTGCGGATGCCGCTGCACCCGGTGGCCCTCGAGGTCCTCAAGGCGGTGGGCCCCATGGCGGTGTCCAGTGCCAACGTCTCCGGCAGCCCGCCCGCGGTCGAGGCCGGCGAGGCGCAACAGCAGCTGGGGGAGTCCGTCGCCGTCTACCTCGACGCAGGCCCAGCCGAGCAGGGGGAGGCCTCGACGATCGTCGATCTGACCGGTCCCGCACCCAGAATCGTCCGAACCGGACCGGTATCCGCCGAACAGATCGGGGCGGTGTTGGGCATGGACCCGGATGTGCTGGCAGGGGCGCCGTGACCAGCTTGCTGGCGCTGGCCGACCGCGGTGCCGGTGTGCCGTTGCGTGAGTTGGCGCTGGTCGGGCTCACTGCCGCGATCATCACCTACTTCACCACCGGCCCGGTCCGCTGGATGGCCACCCGGATCGGGGCGGTGGCCTACCCGCGTGAGCGCGACGTACACGTGCAGCCGACCCCGCGAATGGGCGGGCTGGCCATGTACGTCGGCATCGTCGCCGGGATCTTCCTGGCCTCACAGCTACCGGCCCTGACGCGCGGCTTCGTGTACTCGACCGGCATGCCCGCTGTGGTGTTGGCCGGTGGCGTGATCATGGGGATCGGCCTGCTCGATGACAAGTGGGGACTGGACGCGCTGACCAAGTTCGCCGGCCAGATCACCGCGGCCAGCGTGCTGGTCACCATGGGTGTGGCGTGGAGCGTGCTTTACATTCCGATCGGCGGCGTCGGAACCGTGGTGCTGGATCAGGTGTCGTCGATCCTGCTGACGCTGGCGCTGACGGTCTCGATCGTCAACGCGATGAACTTCGTCGACGGTCTGGATGGGCTCGCCGCGGGGTTGGGGCTGATCACTGCGCTGGCGATCTGCATGTTCTCCGTGGGTGTGTTGCAGGACCACGGCGGCGACGTGCTGTTCTACCCGCCCGCCTTGATCTCGGTGGTGCTGGCCGGGGCTTGTCTGGGATTCCTGCCGCACAATTTCAGCCCCGCGAAGATCTTCATGGGCGACTCCGGTTCGATGCTGATCGGCCTGATGCTGGCCGCGGCGTCCACCACCGCGGCCGGCCCCATCTCCCAGACCGCCTACGGCGCCCGCGACGTCTTCGCGTTGTTGTCGCCGTTCCTGCTGGTGGCGGCCGTGATGTGCGTGCCGGCGCTGGACGTTTTGCTGGCGATCATCCGGCGCACGCGTGCCGGACTGAGTCCCTTCAGCCCGGACAAGATGCACCTGCACCACCGATTGCTGCAGATCGGCCACTCCGACCGCCGGGTGGTGCTGCTGATCTATTTGTGGACGGCGATCGTGGCGTTCGGTGCGGCCGGAACCATATTCTTCGACCCGCGCTACACCGGCGCGGTGATGCTGGGTGCGATGCTCATCGCGATTGTCGTTACGCTCATCCCGTTGCTACGCCGGGACGGCGACCCGGAAGACGGCCCCTACGACGCGCGGTAGTAGCACCGTCTAGGATGGTGTTGTAGGTGGTTCCACAGTGCGTTCGGGCATCCGATACGCTCGGCGGGCGACTTCACGATGACGACAGTGACGCAGAGCAGACTCAGATTGGGGTGAGGCGGTGACGACACCAGCGCAGGATGCGCCGTTGGTGTTGCCGTCGGTGGTATTCCAGCCGGTTCGGCTGCTGCTGATCTGTGCAGTGTTGACCGGTGCCGCGATCGCCGCCGCCGCCCAGTTCGGCCGCCCGATGTTCGGAGTGTTCTTCGGGCTGGGTCTGGCGCTCGGGTTGGGCAATGCGCTGCTGATCCGCCGGTCGGCGCTGAAGATCACCGCCTCGGACCACCCGCTGAAGAAGAAGATGGCGCTGAATTCGGCGTCCCGTCTGCTGGTCATCAGCGTGATCGGTCTGGCGATTGCTTACCAGTTCCGACCGGAGGGCCTCGGGGTCCTGTTCGGACTGGCCCTGTTCGAGGTGGTTCTGGTGCTCAGCACCATGCTGCCAGTGGTAAAGAAGCTCCGCGCGCAAGCGTCAGAGTCCGGCGCTGAAGGGACGGAAAATGACTGAGTCGATCCTGGCCGAGGGTGGCATCGAGGTCGGCCACCACGAGACCGCGGTATGGCCGCTGGTCGGTGAGGTCAACATCGACACCATCACCTCCACCGCGATCGCGGCGGTGATCGTGATCGCCTTGGCGCTGTTCCTGCGCGCCAAGGTCACCTCGACCGGCGTCCCCAGCGGGGTGCAGCTGTTCTTCGAAGCGATCACCATTCAGATGCGCAACCAGATCGAAGGCGCCATCGGGATGAAGATCGCCCCGTTCGTGCTGCCGCTGGCGGTCACGATCTTTGTGTTCATCCTGGTCTGCAACTGGCTGTCGGTGCTGCCGGTGCAATACGGCGACGAGCACGGCGTCCATGAACTGCTGTCCTCTGCCGCGGCCGACATCAACTTCGTGCTGGCGCTGGCCATGTTCGTGTTCGTCGGCTATCACCTGGCCGGCTTCTGGCGCCGCGGCTTCATCGGCCACCCGGTGCGGGTCCTCAAGGGCCACGTCGCCGTCTTGGCGCCGATCAACCTGGTCGAGGAGATCGCCAAGCCGGTCTCGCTGTCCCTGCGTCTGTTCGGCAACATCTTCGCCGGCGGCATCCTGGTCAGCCTGATCGCGTTGCTGGGACCGGTCTTCATGGTGGCCCCCAACGCGATCTGGAAGACCTTCGACCTGTTCGTCGGACTCATCCAGGCATTCATCTTCGCGCTGCTGACCATCCTGTACTTCAGTCAGGCCATGGAGCTCGAAGAAGACCACCACTAGAACCACCTGTACGACCACATCAGACCTGGTAGAGCACTACCAGCTAGCAAGGAGGAATGAAATGGCAGATCCCAATCTGATCGGACTTGGTGCCCTCATCGGCGGCGGTCTCATCATGGGCGGTGGCGCCATCGGCGCCGGTATCGGTGACGGTATCGCCGGTAACGCTCTGATCGCCGGTATCGCTCGTCAGCCCGAGGCTCAGGGTCGCCTGTTCACCCCGTTCTTCATCACCGTTGGTCTGGTCGAGGCGGCCTACTTCATCAACCTGGCCTTCATGGCGTTGTTCGTCTTCGCCACCCCGATCGCTGCGCAGCAGTAACGCAACACGATGGGTGACATGAGCGTTGTTGTCCTCGCCCTGAGCGAGGCAGCTGAGGAAGGCCCGAAGAAGAGCTTCCTCATTCCCGACGGCACCTTCTTCGTCGTACTCGCGATCTTCGTGATCGTTCTCGGCGTGATCAGTACCTTCGTGGTGCCGCCGATCATGAAGGTGCTGCGGGAGCGCGAGAACATGATCACCAAGACACTCGCCAACAACAGGGAGTCCGCCGAGCAGTTCGCGGCCGCCGACGCCGACTACGAGAAGCAGATGGCGGCGGCGCGCCTTGCGGCGTCCACGGCACGAGACGAAGCTCGGGCCGAGGGTCGCAAGGCGATCGACGAACAGCGGTCGGCGGCAGAGGCGGAGGTGGCCTCGACATTGCAGGCCGCCAACGACCAACTCAAGCAGGAAGGCGATGCGGTGAGTGAGCAGCTGCAGGCCCGGGTGGAGACGTTGTCAGCCACCTTGGCCAGCCGGATCCTCGGCGTTGACGTCGAGGCACTCTCCGCGGCGAGCACGGGGCGGTAGCAACAGAGATGTCGATATTCATCGGGCAGCTGGTCGGCTTTGCCATCATCGTGTGGCTGGTGGTCAAGTTCGTGGTGCCGCCGGTTCGCAAATTGATGGCCGACCAGCAGGAGTCGGTGCGCAAGGAGCTGGAGGAGGCGGCAGCAGCCGCCGCTCGCCTGACTGAAGCCAGTCAGGCGCACTCCACCGCGCTGGCAAACGCTGCCGCTGAGGCGCAGCAGGTCACCGCGGAGGCCAGCTCGGATGCCGAGCGCATTGCCGAGCAGTTGCGTGCGCAGGCCGCGGTCGAGGCGGAACGGGTCAAGACCACCGGCGGACAGCAGGTCGGTCTGATGCGGGCCCAGGTCGTCCGCGAGCTGCGGTCGGGCCTCGGTGCTGAGTCGGTGGAGCGGGCGGCCGAGCTGGTTCGCGCCCACGTGGCCGACCCGCAACGGCAGTCGGCCACGGTGGACCGATTCCTGGACGAGCTTGAGGCCATGGCGCCCAAGTCCGTCGAGGTCGAATCCCCGATCCTGGTCCGGATGCGCTCGGCCAGCCGTCAGGCGCTGGCCGGCCTGCTGGACAAGTTCGGTGAGGTGGCCGGTGGGCTGGACCAGCAGGGCCTGGCCGCGCTGGCCGGTGACCTGACTGCGGTTGCCGAACTGCTGGGCCGCGAGAGTGTGGTCACGCGCCACCTGACCGAGCCGACCGAGGACGCCTCACCGAAGGTGCGCCTGGTGCAGCGGCTGTTTGCCGACAAGATCGGTGCTCCGGCCCTGGCGCTGGTGACCGAGGCGGCTTCGGCCCGGTGGTCCAATGGCGCCGACGTGGTGACCGCAGTCGAGCACGTGGCTCGGCAGGCGCTGCTGCTGTCGGCCGAGGGCGCGGGCACTGTGGACGAGGTGGAGGACCAGCTGTTCCGGTTCTCGCGCCTGCTGGACGCCCAGCCGCGCCTGGACATCCTGCTCGGCGACACTGTTACCCCCGCCGAACGCCGGGTCGGTCTGCTGCGCAATGTCGTGGGCGGTGCCGGCGGCGCCAACGCGATCACGGCAGCCCTGCTGGAGCAGACGGTACGACTGCTGCGCGGTCAGTCCGCGCACCAAGCGATCACCGAGCTCGCGCAGATCGCCGTGGCCCGCCGCGGTGAGCTGGTGGCGCAGGTCGGTGCTGCCGCGGAACTCAGTGAAGCCCAGCGCACCCGGCTGAACACCGTGTTGAGCCGGATCTACAGCCACCCGGTTCGGGTGCAGGTCGGCCTCGACCCGGCACTGCTGGGCGGGTTGACGATCTCGGTCGGCGACGAGGTGATCGACGGCACGCTGTCGTCGCGTCTCGCGGCCGCCAAGACGCAATTGCCCGACTGATCAAGACCAACCCGGACCTACCCGGTCTCAGAGCCCAATAACCACTCGAAGGCAGGAAGACGAAAAGCCATGGCAGAGTTGACAATCTCCTCTGACGACATTCAGGGGGCGATCGAGGAGTACGTGAGCTCCTTCAGCGCCGAAACCGCGCGCGAGGAGGTCGGCACCGTCATCGACGCCGGCGACGGCATCGCACACGTCGAGGGTCTGCCTTCGGTGATGACCCAGGAACTTCTCGAGTTCCCCGGTGGCGTGCTGGGTGTGGCCCTGAACCTCGACGAGCACAACGTCGGTGCGGTCATCCTGGGTAACTTCGAGAACATCGAGCAGGGCCAGCAGGTCAAGCGCACCGGCGAGGTGCTCTCGGTGCCGGTCGGCGACGGCTTCCTGGGCCGCGTGGTGAACCCGCTGGGCCAGCCCATCGACGCACGCGGCGAGATCGAGGCCGAGACCCGCCGTCCGCTGGAGATGCAGGCGCCCTCGGTGGTTCAGCGCCAGAGCGTCAGTGAGCCGCTGCAGACCGGTATCAAGGCCGTCGACGCCATGACCCCGATCGGCCGCGGCCAGCGCCAGCTGATCATCGGCGACCGCAAGACCGGTAAGACCGCCCTGTGCGTGGACACCATCCTCAACCAGCGCAAGAACTGGGAGACCGGCGACCCGAACCAGCAGGTTCGCTGCGTGTACGTCGCGATCGGCCAGAAGGGCACCACCATCGCCAGCGTGCGCCGCGCCCTGGAAGAGGGCGGCGCCATGGACTACACCACCATCGTCGCCGCGCCGGCATCGGACTCCGCCGGCTTCAAGTGGTTGGCCCCCTACACCGGCTCGGCCATCGCCCAGCACTGGATGTACGCGGGCAAGCACGTGCTGATCGTGTTCGACGACCTGACCAAGCAGGCCGAGGCCTACCGCGCCATCTCGCTGCTGCTGCGCCGCCCGCCGGGCCGCGAGGCATACCCGGGTGACGTCTTCTACCTGCACTCGCGCCTGCTGGAGCGTTGCGCGAAGCTCTCCGACGAGCTGGGTGGCGGTTCGCTGACCGGTCTGCCGATCATCGAGACCAAGGCCAACGACATCTCGGCTTACATCCCCACCAACGTCATCTCGATCACTGACGGCCAGTGCTTCCTGGAGAGCGACCTGTTCAACCAGGGTGTTCGGCCGGCCATCAACGTCGGTGTGTCGGTGTCTCGTGTCGGTGGCGCCGCCCAGATCAAGGCCATGAAGGAAGTGGCCGGTTCGCTGCGTCTGGACCTGTCGCAGTACCGCGAGCTGGAGGCCTTCGCCGCCTTCGCCTCGGACCTGGACGCCACGTCGAAGGCTCAGCTTGAGCGTGGAGCGCGCCTGGTGGAGCTGCTCAAGCAGCCGCAGTACGCACCGTTGCCCGTCGAGGAGCAGGTGGTCTCGATCTTCCTCGGTACCGAAGGACACCTGGACTCGGTCCCGGTCGAGGACGTGGGCCGCTTCGAGACCGAGCTCCTGGACCACATCCGGGCTTCGGCGAACGACATCCTGACCGGCATCCGCGAGTCCAAGAAGCTCTCCGATGAGGCCAACGAGCAGCTGGTCGGAGTGATCAACCAGTTCAAGAAGGGCTTCGCCGCCACTGACGGCAGCTCGGTGGTGCCCGAGTCGCACGTCGAGGCGCTGGACGAGGACAAGCTCGGCAAGGAATCGGTGCAGGTCCACAAGCCCGCGCCGGCGAAGAAGAAGTAACGCCGCTATGGCAGCCACACTTCGCGAACTACGCGGGCGCATCCGCTCTGCCGGGTCGATCAAGAAGATCACCAAGGCCCAGGAGCTGATCGCCACCTCGCGTATCGGCCGGGCGCAGGCCCGCCTCGAAACGGCACGGCCGTACGCCGCCGAGATCACCCGGTTGCTGACCACCCTGGCCGCCGAGGCGGCCTTGGACCACCCGTTGCTGGTTGAGCGCAGCGAACCCAGGCGGGCGGGTGTGCTGGTCGTCTCGTCCGACCGTGGTCTGTGTGGCGGCTACAACGCCAACGTCTTCCGCCGGGCAGAGGAGCTGTTCGCTCTGCTGCGTTCGGAGGGCAAGGAGCCGGTGCTCTACGTCGTGGGCCGCAAGGCGCTGGCCTACTACTCCTTCCGGAACTGGGAGGTCACCGACTCCTGGACCGGTTTCTCCGAGCAGCCGACGTACGAGAACGCTGCCACGATCGCCTCGACCCTGGTTGAGGCGTTCCTGGCCGGCGTCGACGACGACGGCACTCACCCCGGCGCGGACGGGGTGCTGGGGGTCGACGAGTTGCACATCGTGTCCACCGATTTCCGGTCGATGCTGTCGCAGTCGGCGGAGGCACGCCGGATCGCCCCGATGCTGGTGGAGTATGTGGGCGAGGAGACCGGCCCGAAGACGCTCTACTCCTTCGAGCCGGATGCCACCACCCTGTTCGACTCGCTGTTGCCGCGGTATCTGACCACCCGCGTGTATGCCGCGCTGCTCGACTCGGCGGCCTCGGAGCTGGCCTCGCGCCAGCGCGCGATGAAGTCGGCGACCGACAACGCCGACGACTTGATCAAGGCGTTGACCCTCGAGGCCAACCGCGAGCGCCAGGCTCAGATCACCCAGGAAATCAGCGAAATCGTCGGCGGTGCGAATGCCCTCGCCGACGCGTCTCGGTAAGCCCCCCGGTAAGTACTAGGAAGCGAAGAAGATAATGACTGTTACCGCTGACAAGACAACCGCCGGCCGCGTGGTGCGCGTAACCGGCCCCGTCGTCGACGTCGAGTTCCCCCGGGGCGCGGTGCCCGAGCTGTTCAACGCTCTGCACGCGGAGATCTCCTTCTCGGAGCTGGCCAAGACGCTGACCCTCGAGGTCGCCCAGCACCTGGGTGACAACCTGGTTCGCACCATCTCGATGCAGCCCACCGACGGCCTGGTGCGTGGCACCGAGGTCACCGACACCGGTGCGGCGATCTCGGTGCCGGTGGGTCACGAGGTCAAGGGCCACGTGTTCAACGCCCTGGGCAACTGCCTGGACAAGCCAGGCTACGGCGAAGACTTCGAGCACTGGGGCATCCACCGCAAGCCCCCGGCCTTCAACGAGCTCGAGCCGCGCACCGAGATGCTCGAGACCGGTCTGAAGGTCGTCGACCTGCTCACCCCGTACGTGCGTGGCGGCAAGATCGCCCTGTTCGGTGGTGCCGGCGTGGGTAAGACCGTGCTCATCCAGGAGATGATCAACCGTATTGCCCGCAACTTCGGTGGTACCTCGGTGTTCGCCGGCGTCGGCGAGCGCACTCGTGAGGGCAACGACCTGTGGGTCGAGCTTGAGGACGCCAACGTCCTCAAGGACACCGCCCTGGTGTTCGGCCAGATGGACGAGCCGCCGGGCACGCGTATGCGGGTCGCCCTGTCGGCGCTGACCATGGCCGAGTGGTTCCGCGACGAGGCAGGCCAGGACGTGCTGCTGTTCATCGACAACATCTTCCGTTTCACCCAGGCCGGTTCCGAGGTCTCGACACTGCTGGGCCGTATGCCGTCGGCCGTCGGTTACCAGCCCACGCTGGCCGACGAGATGGGCGAGCTGCAGGAGCGGATCACCTCGACCCGCGGTCGCTCCATCACCTCGATGCAGGCCGTGTACGTGCCCGCTGACGACTACACCGACCCGGCGCCGGCAACCACGTTCGCGCACTTGGACGCCACCACCGAGCTTTCGCGTGCGGTGTTCTCCAAGGGCATCTTCCCGGCGGTGGACCCGCTGGCCTCCAGCTCGACCATTCTGGACCCGGCCATCGTCGGCGACGAGCACTACCGCGTCGCCCAAGAGGTCATCCGGGTCCTGCAGCGTTACAAGGACCTGCAGGACATCATCGCCATCCTCGGTATCGACGAGCTGTCCGAAGAGGACAAGCAGCTGGTCGGCCGGGCGCGGCGTATCGAGCGTTTCCTGAGCCAGAACATGATGGCGGCCGAGCAGTTCACCGGACAGCCCGGTTCCACGGTTCCGCTGAAGGAGACCATCGAGGCCTTCGACCGGCTGACCAAGGGCGACTTTGACCACCTGCCCGAGCAGGCGTTCTTCCTGATCGGTGGTCTCGACGACCTGGCGAAGAAGGCTGAGAGCCTGGGCGCCAAGCTGTGACCAAGAATCCAGTGACGGCGAAAGGCGGTGGGTAATGGCAGAGCTTGACGTTGACATCGTCGCGGTCGACCGCAAGGTGTGGTCGGGCAAGGCCACATTCATCTTCACTCGGACCACCGTCGGTGAGATCGGCATCCTACCGGGCCACATCCCGGTGGTTGCCGAGCTCGTTGACGACGCCATGGTCCGGGTGGACCGCGTCGAGGAGGGCGAGCTGCGGCTGGCCGTTCATGGCGGCTTCCTGTCGGTGACCGACGAGGGTGTCAGCATCCTGGCCGAGGCGGTCGACTTCGCCGCGGAGATCGACGAGGCGACCGCACGGCACGAGGCCCAGTCCAGCGACCCGAAGACGAGCGCACAGGGACGGGCCCGGCTGCGTGCCCTGGGTGTGATCGACTAATAGGCGTGAACCGATGAGCACGCCCATGATCTGCATGGTCGTGCTCGTCGTCGTTCTCCTCAGCGCCGTAGTGGCGCTCAGCTACCGCTTGTGGAAGCTGCGGCAAGGAGGCACGGCGGCGATCATGCGCGACCTGCCGGCGGTCGGTGGACACGGCTGGCGCCATGGTGTCGTCCGCTATCGAGGCGGAGAGGCCGCCTTCTATCGTCTCTCCAGCGTCCGGCTGTGGCCGGACCGCAGACTGAGTCGACGAGGTGTCGAGGTGGTATCGCGCCGCGCACCCCGCGGGGATGAGTTCGACATCATGACCGACGAGATCGTGGTTCTGGAGCTCTGCGACGTCACTCAGGACCGGCGAGCGGGCTTCGAGATAGCCATGGACCGCGGCGCACGGACCGCGTTCCTGTCGTGGCTGGAGGCGCGTCCGTCGCCGCGGACCCGACGTCAGAGTTATTGATCGGTCCGAAACTGTTGGCCTGGACTAGCTTTGGGGACGGTCAGTGCGATCGCCACCGGGCATCCAGAGCACATCGCCTTCGGTGTTCGCCACTCGGCACAGCACAAACATCAAGTCCGACAACCGATTCAGGTACTTGGCCGGGACGATCGAGACCCCATCGGGGTAGGCCTCGAGCGCGGCCCAGGCCGAACGCTCGGCCCGACGCACCGCGGTGCGGGCGACATGCAGCAGTGCCGACAGGGCAGAGCCGCCCGGCAGGATGAACGAGTCGAGCGCGGGCAACTGCGCGTTGTATTCGTCACACAGTGCTTCCACCCGGGTGACGTATTCCGCGGTGATCCGCAGAGGCGGGTACTCGGGGTTCTCGGCAACCGGCGTAGCCAGGTCCGCGCCCGTGTCGAACAGGTCGTTCTGGATCTGCAGCAGGGTGGCGCGCACGGAATCAGCGGGCTTGCCGAGCGCCACCGCGACGCCGATGGCCGCGTTGGCTTCCTCGACGTCGGCGTAGGCCACCAGCCGGGCATCGGTCTTGGGCACGCGGGAGAAGTCGCTGAGGCCGGTCGTTCCGTCGTCGCCGGTACGGGTGTAGACGCGAGTGATGTGTACGGACATAGGTCCTAGATTAGCTCCGAGCGAGGCCCGGGGGAGGCCGGAGTTCACCGGAGTCGCGATTGGTCGGGATCACCCCCCTGTCGTCACTACACTGACCCGAGTGGGAGAGCGTTTTGTTGTGACCGGGGGCAGCCGGTTGTCCGGTGAGGTCGCCGTCGGTGGGGCGAAGAACAGCGTCCTGAAGCTGATGGCCGCGGCCTTGTTGGCCGAGGGGACCAGCACGATCACCAATTGCCCGGACATCCTCGACGTTCCCCTCATGGCCGAGGTGTTGCGCGGTTTGGGCGCCAACGTCGAGCTCGACGGCACCACGGTGCGCATCACCTCGCCGGATGAGCCCAAGTACGACGCGGATTTCGCCGCGGTGCGGCAGTTCCGGGCCTCGGTGTGTGTGCTCGGGCCGCTGGTGGGCCGCTGCCTGCGGGCGAAGGTCGCGCTGCCGGGCGGCGATGCGATCGGCTCGCGACCCCTGGATATGCACCAGGCCGGCCTGCGCCAGTTGGGTGCCACCTGCAACATCGAGCACGGGTGTGTGGTGGCACATGCCGACAAGCTGCGGGGCGCGGAGATCCAGCTGGAGTTTCCCTCGGTCGGAGCCACCGAGAACATCTTGATGGCCGCGGTCTTGGCCGAAGGCGTCACCACAATCCACAACGCGGCACGTGAGCCCGACGTCGCGGACCTGTGCACGATGCTCAATCAGATGGGGGCGCAGGTCGAGGGTGCGGGCACTCCGACCCTGAAGATCACGGGTGTACCGCGCCTGCATCCCACCGAACACGAAGTGATCGGCGATCGGATCGTCGCCGCTACGTGGGCGATCGCCGCGGTGATGACCCGCGGCGACATCTCAGTCACTGGTGTGGACCCGTCGCACCTGCAGCTTGTCCTGCACAAGCTGCACGACGCCGGGGCCACCGTGACACAGTCCGATAACGGTTTCCGAGTCGTCCAGTACGAGCGGCCCAAGGCCGTCAACGTCGCGACCCTGCCGTTTCCAGGATTTCCGACCGATCTGCAGCCGATGGCGATCGGCCTCGCGGCCGTCGCCGACGGCACCTCGATGATCACCGAGAACGTCTTCGAAGCCAGGTTCCGGTTCGTCGAAGAGATGATCCGGCTGGGGGCCGATGCTCGAACCGACGGCCACCACGCGGTGATTCGTGGTTTGCCGCAGCTGTCGAGTGCACCGGTGTGGGCCTCCGATATCCGTGCCGGCGCCGGGCTGGTCCTTGCGGGCCTGGTCGCAGACGGAGAGACCGAGGTCCACGACGTTTTCCACATCGATCGCGGGTACCCGTTGTTCGTTGAGTATCTAGGCGATTTGGGTGCTGAGATAGAACGTGTAATATAGGTCGAGCAGGCGGGCCGCAGAGCGGAACAGCCAGCAGCCTGGAACTCCTTCTGGAAGCCCCGAAAAACTCGGAGTTGACTTCAAGTCAGCCAAAGAGTATAGTAGCGGGGCTGCCTGAAGCCAGGTAGCAAGACTGGAACTCCTTCTGGAAGCCCCGAAAAACTCGGAGTTGACTCAGCGTCAACTCAAGAGTATAGTGGCGGGGTTGCCTGAAGCCAGGCAGGCGTGTTGTTTGAGAACTCAATAGTGTGTTTGGTGAAATTTTTTGTTGTTGTT
>NZ_MVHH01000028.1 GCF_002086515.1 Mycolicibacter arupensis | reverse complement strand
GCCCCCACCCCACCTCGACCACGGCCAACCCCGCACCAACCACTACCACCACCCCGAAAAACTCTTGAGCGACAAGGACTCCAGCGACGACGATGACGGACACTGAGCGCCCATCGCTGAGCATCAGCGACGGCTACGCCGTCTACCGCGGACCGGTAGGGGGCGGCGGCCCCATTCACCGCCACGGCGCCTTTCAGATCGTGGTCGCTGGGCAAGATGAAGTGGCGATGGTGGACCTTGCCGGAGCCCATCATCAGGCCGCTGCACTGGTCGTGTCGCCGATGGCTCCGCACCGCATCCTGGCCATCCGTGACCTGATCACGTATTTCATCGAGCCGCACTGCCTGTTCGCCGACCAGCTGCGGCAACGCTATGACCCCGGGATCGCCGCCGCCCCGGAGCTGGGCGAGCTGCGTGAACCCGATGTCGAGGCCGCCTGCCGCCGACCCTCGCAGGAACTGGACCCGCGCCTGGTGACGGCCCTAGCCCTGTTGGCCGACGACAGCATCTCGGTGCCGGGCCTGGCCGCTGAAATCGGTCTCTCGCCGCAGCGCCTGCGCGCGCTGTCGCGCCGCGAACTGGGGATGCCGCTCACCCGCTGGCGGGTCTGGTCGCGGCTGCGCCGGGCCGTCGAGGCCCTGCAATCGGGCATGCCGTTGGCGCAGGCCGCGATCGCCGCTGGCTTCGCCGATCAGGCCCATTTCACCCGGCAGATGCGCGAGATGATGGGCCTGACGCCCGCGGTGGTGCGCCAGGCCCTCTCGTGATCACCGCTTGCGGGCGGTATAGATCGAGATCGTCCCGTTGATGGTGGCCACCACCTCGGCTTCGCGGACGTCGGTGAAACCGGCGGCCGAAATCAGCTCCGGGATAACTCCATCGGCGTTGGGCTGGGTGTCGGTCTTGCCGTCGGCGAACTGGACGAACCGAAACGCCAGGCGCATCAGCGGAGTCCGCTGCAACCCGAAATCGGCGATCACCAGCCTCCCGCCCGGCCGCAGCACCGCAAACATCGACGCCAGAATGGCGCGCTTGACGTCCATCGGGCACTGGTGCAGCACCAGGCTGGACATCACGCCGTCCATCGACTCCGCGTCCACCGACTCCACCAGGGCGTCGCCCATTCCCGTCACCCAACGCACCCGGCCGGCTGACTTGGACTCCGCATCCTTGTGCCGCGCCACGGCCAAGATCTCGGGATCGGGATCCAGACCCACGATCGTCGCCTGCGGTTCCACCCGAGCGGCCAGCAGTGCCAATGATCCGGTGCCGCAACCCACATCGAGGATCGTCTCGCCGGGCCGCGGCGCCAGGTGCATGATGGTCAGCCCCCGCCACAGGCGTTCACGGGTGAGGGCCACCACGTAGTCGAAGAACCGGGCCGGCGCCAGGCGGCCCAGGGCGGGGGTGAAGGCTTCGTCGCTCATATCCGGCAGTTTCGCCCGCGCGACAGCGCCCCGTCTTGAACGAACCGCTCGTCGGTGATAGCAGGCGGTAGACTCAGGTGTCCGACTCATCGCCGTACCCACGGTGCAAATCCCCAGGAAGCAGGCATCGGAAGCCCCGTGACGCCCCGCGATACCCCCGCTGCCGGGCCGGCCTCGCAGGTTCGCAGCACCGTCGACATTCCACCCGATCTCGTCATGGGCCTGCTGGGCTCCGCAGATGAGAACCTGCGCGCCATCGAAGACCTGCTTGCCGCCGACCTGCATGTGCGCGGCAACGCTGTCACCATCACCGGGCCACCCGCGGATGTGGCGCTGGCCGAGCGGGTGCTCGCCGAGCTGGTGGCGGTCGCGGCGGCCGGTCAGGCGCTCACACCCGAAACCGTGCGGCACAGCGTCGGCATGCTGGTGGGCACCGGTGCGAGCAGCGCATCACCTGCCGAGGTCCTCACCCTCGACATCCTGTCGCGACGCGGCAAGACCATCCGGCCCAAGACGCTCAACCAGAAGCGTTACGTCGACGCCATCGACGCGCACACCATTGTGTTCGGGATCGGCCCGGCGGGCACCGGTAAGACCTATCTGGCGATGGCCAAGGCGGTCAAGGCACTGCAGACCAAGCAGGTGAGCCGCATCATCTTGACCCGTCCCGCGGTGGAAGCCGGTGAGCGGCTCGGGTTTCTGCCCGGGACGTTGAGCGAGAAGATCGACCCCTACCTGCGCCCGCTGTATGACGCGCTGCACGACATGATGGATCCCGAGCTGATTCCCAAGCTGATGAGCTCCGGGGTGATCGAGGTGGCGCCGCTGGCCTACATGCGCGGGCGGACTCTCAATGACGCATTCATCATTCTCGACGAGGCGCAGAACACCACCGCCGAGCAGATGAAGATGTTTCTGACGCGGCTGGGTTTCGGCGCCAAGATCGTGGTCACCGGCGACATCACCCAGATCGACCTGCCGGGCGGTGCCCGGTCCGGACTGCGGGCCGCGGTGGACATCCTCGATGACATTGATGACATCTACGTCGCCGAGCTCACCAGCGTCGACGTAGTCCGGCACCGGCTGGTATCGGAGATCGTCGACGCTTACTCTCGCCACGAATCCGAGCAGGCCCAGCCCGGGCTGGCCATGAACCGGGCGTCGCGGCGCGCCTCACAAGGTAGGTCACGCCGATGAGCATTGAGGTGTCCAACGAGTCCGGCCTCGACGTCTCCGAAGTCGAGCTGGTCAGCGTCGCCAAGTTCGTGCTGGCCAAGATGGACGTCAATCCCGGTGCCGAGCTGTCGATGGTTCTGCTGGACACCGCCGCAATGGCCGATCTGCACATGCGCTGGATGGACCTGCCCGGCCCCACCGACGTCATGAGCTTTCCGATGGACGAGCTGGAGCCTGGCGGCCGGCCGGACGCCCCCGAACCCGGTCCGTCGATGCTCGGCGATATCGCGTTGTGCCCAGAGTTCGCCGCCGAGCAGGCCGCGGCGGCCGGACATTCGCTGGGCCAGGAGCTGGCACTGCTCACCGTGCACGGCGTGCTGCACCTGCTGGGCTACGACCATGCCGAGCCGGACGAGGAAAAAGAGATGTTCGCCCTGCAGCGCCGTCTGCTCGAGGAGTGGGTGGCCGACCAGGTGGAGACCTACCGGGCGCAGACCCAGAGTGAGAAGGACCGACGGCTGCTGGACAAGTCCCGGTACTTCGACGAATCGTGACCGAAACACCACTGCTACTCGGCGTGATCGCGTTGATCGGTCTGGGTGGCCTGTTCGCAGCTATCGACGCCGCGGTCAACACGGTGTCGCCGGCGCGGGTCGAGGAACTGGTGCGGGCAAAACGGCCCGGCGCCGGTTGGCTGGTCAAGCTGATGGGCGAACGTCCTCGCTACATCAACCTGGTGGTGTTGTTGCGCATCACCTGCGAGGTCACCGCCACCGCGCTGCTGGTGTACCTGCTCAATGCCGTACTCGGCCTGGACTGGGGCCTGTTCGCCGCTGCAGCGATCATGGTGGTGGTCAGCTTCGTGGTGATCGGGGTGGGGCCGCGGACCCTGGGCCGGCAGAACGCCTACTCGATCGCGCTGGCCTCGGCGCTGCCCCTGCATGTGATCTCGGTGTTGCTCGCCCCGATCAGCCGCGTGCTGGTGGTGCTGGGCAACGCGCTGACTCCGGGACGCGGTTTCCGCAACGGCCCGTTCGCCTCCGAGGTCGAACTGCGTGAGATCGTCGACATGGCGCAGCAACGTGGGGTGGTCGCGGCCGACGAGGGCCGGATGATTCAGTCGGTGTTCGAGCTCGCCGACACCCCGGCTCGCGAGGTGATGGTGCCGCGCACCGAGATGGTGTGGATCGAAAGCGACAAGACCGCTGGGCAAGCCACCTCGTTGGCGGTGCGCAGCGGCCACTCCCGCATACCGGTGATCGGTGAGAATGTCGACGACATTCTCGGCGTCGTCTACCTCAAAGACCTGGTTCAACAAACGTATTACTCCACCAACGGGGGACAGGACACCACCGTCGCGCAGGTGATGCGTCCGGCGGTCTTCATGCCCGACTCCAAGGCACTCAATGCGCTGCTGGAAGACATGCAGCGCAGCCGGTATCACATGGCGTTGCTGGTCGACGAGTACGGCGCGATCGCGGGACTGGTGACCATCGAGGACGTGCTGGAGGAGATCGTCGGCGAGATCGCCGACGAGTACGACCAGGGTGAGGTGGCTCCGGTCCAGGAGCTGGGCGACAACAGGTTTCGGGTCTCGGCGAGGCTGCCGATCGAAGACGTCGGTGAACTCTACGGAGTGCAGTTCGACTCTGATCTGGATGTCGACACGGTCGGAGGGCTGCTCGCGCTGGAGCTCGGCCGGGTTCCGCTGCCCGGCGCCGAGGTAGTGTCACACGGTCTGCGCCTGCGGGCAGAGGGCAGCCGTGACGGCCGCGGGCGGGTGCGGGTCAGCACTGTTTTGGTCAGCCCGGCCGAACCCGCCGGCGAGGAGGCCGCAGGTGAACCGTGACGCCGTTGCCGTGAGCGCGCCGAACGTGCACTCAATCCGACAATCCACCCGAAATCTCGTGCTGAAAACACGTTCGGCGAAAGGCGGCTCGTGACTGGATCGGATTCCGGGTTCCACTCCGGATTTGTCTGTTTCGTCGGCCGGCCCAACACGGGCAAGTCGACACTGACCAATGCCCTGGTCGGCGCGAAGGTGGCGATCACCTCCAATCGCCCGCAGACCACCCGGCACACCATCCGCGGCATAGTGCACCGCGACGACTTCCAGATCATCCTCGTCGACACTCCAGGTCTGCACCGGCCCCGAACCCTGCTCGGCAAGCGGCTGAACGAGTTGGTCAAGGACACCTACTCACAGGTCGACGTCATCGGCCTCTGCATTCCCGCCGACGAGCCGATCGGGCCGGGGGACCGCTGGATCATCGAGCAGATCCGCGCCGTGGCACCCAGGACGACCCTGGTCGTCATCGTCACCAAGATCGACAAGACCAGCCGTGACAAGGTGGCCGCCCAGCTGGTGGCGGTGGGTGAGCTGGCGCCGGAAGCCGAGATCGTGCCGGTGTCGGCGATCAGCGGCGAGCAGGTCGACGTGCTGATCAACGTGCTGGCCGCGGCGCTGCCCGTCGGACCCGCCTTCTACCCGGACGGCGAACTCACCGATGAGCCCGAAGAGACCCTGATGGCCGAGTTCATTCGGGAGGCCGCCTTGGAAGGGGTGCGCGATGAGCTGCCCCATTCGCTGGCCGTGGTGATCGAAGAGGTGCGCGAGCGCGAGGATCGCGACGACCTGATCGAGGTGTATGCGCTGCTCTACGTCGAGCGCGACAGCCAGAAGGGGATCGTGATCGGCCGCGGCGGTGCCCGGCTGCGTGAGGTCGGCACGGTGGCACGCACTCAGATCGAGAAGTTGTTGGGCACCAAGGTGTTTCTCGACCTGCGCGTCAAGGTGGCCAAGAACTGGCAACGCGATCCCAAGCAGCTCGGGCGGCTGGGGTTCTAGGTCCGGCCGGGGTGCTCCCGGCCGTGAGCGCCACCGCCCGCAGGCGGTGAAACGGCATTGGTAGATTCCAGGCATGTCCGTACGCAAGTCGTTGGTTGCCTCCTCCGTCGGTCTCATCCTGTGTGCGCAGGCACTGACGGGCTGCGGGGGATCCCAGAAGCCGCTTGACACCACCAAGCTGTTCAACGTCCAGTCGACCTTTGGCTCGGACTACAAGACCCAGACCAAGGGCCCCAACGACATCGACCCGAAGATCCTCGGGGAGCAGAAGATGCCTCCCGGCGTGACATTCGACCCCGCCGACTGTGCTGACTACGCCGCAAACACCGGCCGTCCGCCGAAGGGCGTTCAGGGCAAGATGTCGATGGTGTCGATCGTCGGCGGCGGCAACCAGCTGGTCGTGATCGCCATGCAGACCGACCAGGAGCTGACCTACGACGAGGCCGACGCCGAGAAGTGCAGGCACGTCTCGTTCAGCGCAGGGAAGCTCACCGGCTACCTCGACGAGGTGGACGCTCCGGAGATCGACCACGTCAAGACGGTCGGATCGCACTCCGAGATCGAGCTCGCAGGCAAGGACGGCCAGACGCAATCTCGCGAGTCCTACACCTTCACCGCCTACATGGGCACCGCATTGGTGCAGGTCACCGCGAATCCGCAGGCCGTCAAGGGCCAGGCGCCGGCGATGGTCGACGCGGACCGAGCGCGGCAGCTGCTGGTCGATTCGGTGTCAGCGCTGCGTGACTGACCTGTGCTGAAGAAGCCGTCGCTGGGCGGCGCCCGGGTCCTGATCACCGGCGGCGCCCGCGGCATCGGTGCGGCCACGGCCGCGCTGCTGGCCTCTCATGGTGCGCGGGTCTGGATCGGTGACGTCGACGAAGACGCCTGCCTGCATACCGCAGCTCAGCTGGGCGTCACGGGTGGCCGGCTGGACGTGACCAGCGCGGCGTCCTGGCGGGACATGCTCGAGCACATCGAATCGGACGCCGGTGGCCCCTTGGACGTCCTGGTCAACAATGCCGGGGTGATGCCCCTGGGGGCCTTCGAGGCCGAGACGGAACCGGTCCGCGACCTGATCCTGGACGTCAACGTCCGTGGCGTGCTCAACGGCATGCAGGCGGTGCTGCCCGGTATGGCCCAACGTGGCCGCGGTCATGTCGTCAACGTCGCCTCGATGGCCGGCATGATCCCGGTGCCGGGCATGGTCACCTATAACGCGAGCAAGTTCGCGGCGCTGGGCGCATCGCTGTCCGCGCGGCGCGAGTACGCCGGAACCGGGGTAGCGGTGTCCGCGGTGCTGCCGTCGGCGGTGCGCACTGAGCTGACCGCCGGCGCGCCGCTGGGCGGTGGTATGCCCACCGTCGATCCCGAGGACGTGGCTGCGGCCATCCTGGCGGTGCTGCGGACCCGCGCCGCTCGTAGGTCCGTGCCCCGCTGGGTGGCACCGGCGTGGTCCACCACCGCCTTCGTGCCCGAGCGGCTGCAAAGCCTGGCCCGTCGGCTGCTGGACGACCGGCGAGCACTGACATCGATCGACACCGCGGCGCGCAAGACCTACCTTGATCGGGTGGATCGGCAGGCGCGCGCTCATCGGGGCGAGGCGCCCTCGTGACCGGTCGTGAGCCTCGGGTCATCATCATCGGCGCGGGCGTCGCGGGGATTACCACCGCGCACGTCCTGCGTGAACGCGGCTTCACCGATATCACCGTGCTGGAGAAGGGCTCCGACGTCGGCGGGGTCTGGTACTGGAATCACTATCCCGGCCTGCGCTGCGACGTGCCCTCCCAGATCTACCAGTTCGGCTTCGCGCCCAAGGCGGACTGGCGGCACGCCTGGGCCTCCGGCCCGGCAATCCAGCGGTATCACCGAGAGGTCGTCGATCGGCTCGGACTCGCTGAGCTGATCCGGCTGGACACCGAGGTGGTCGAGGCCCGCTGGGACGAGCGCAGCCGCTGGACCGTCACCACCGCCGCCGGTGAGGTGCTGGACGCCGACTTCGTGATCTGTGCGACCGGGGTGCTACATCATCCGTTCGTCCCCGAGATCCCCGGACTGGCGGATTTCGCCGGGCCGGTGGTGCACACCGCGCGATGGGAGGACGGCCTCGACACAGCGGGCCGGCGCATCGCGGTGATCGGCACCGGATCGACCGGGGTCCAGGTGGTGTCGGCGCTGCAGCCCCGTGCGGCATCGCTGGACCACTACGTGCGTTCGGCGCAGTGGATCCTGTGGGCGCCCATGTCGCTGCGCCAGCTGCCCGGGATCGCCGCGGTGCTGGCGCGGTTCCCGAATCTGCATCGCCGGCTCTACCGGATGATGGCTTTCGGTGGCTCCGCGGTGCTGACCGACGTCACCACCCGACCCTCGTGGCGGCGCCGGGCCGTGCAGGCCTATGCCCGGGCATGCCTGCGCATCCAGGTGCGCGACAAAGATCTGCGGGCCAAACTCCAGCCCGATTACCAGCCGTTGTGCAAGCGCCAGGTGGTCTCGGGAAGCTACTACCGGGCCATCAGCGCCGCCAATGCCGAGCTGATCACCGACGGAATCGCCCAGGTGACCGCGGACGGCATCCGGACCGCGGATGGCGTTCACCGGGAGGCCGACGTGATCGTGCTGGCCACCGGCTTTCATGCGCACAACTACATGCGCCCGTTGCGGTTGCACGGCCGAGATGGAGTCAGCATCGACGACGCCTGGGCCAAGGGGCCACGTGCTTACCGGATGACCGCGATTCCTGGATTCCCGAATCTGTTCACGGTGTTGGGGCCCAATTCGCCCACTGGTTCGATCTCACTGCAGTACACCGCGGAGTTGACCGCCACCTACATCGCACAGTGGCTGGCGAGATTCCGGGCCGGTGAGCTGAGCAGCGTTGAGGTCACCGATCAGGCCACCACACGATTCAATGACGACGTCGCCACCGCCATGGGGCCGACGGTATGGAATACCGGGTGCAATTCGTGGTACCTCACCGAAAGTGGCGCCGTCGACCTGTGGCCTTTCGATCGCGCGACGATGAAGGCGATGCTGAGCAGCCCCGACCCGGCCGACTTCCACCTCGGCTGAGCGGGGTCTCAGCCCGCGCCGCGGGCGACCGGGCGTGAGGAGTCCGAACTCCACTGCGACCACGACCCGGGAAACATAGCCGCCGAGCGGCCGAGTACGGCGAGCGCCGCGACGATCACCGTCGCGCTGATCCCCGAACCGCAGTAGGCCCCCACCGGGGCGTCGGCACTGATACCGCGATCGGCCAGCAGTGCGGCGATCTCGTCGTCGGGCAGGAAGGTGCCGTCCTCGGCAAGCAGGGTGGTGAACTGCAGGTTCTGTGCGCCCGGGATGTGACCGGCCACCGCGTCGAGCGGCTCTGTCTCGCCGCGGAACCGGTCGGGGCCGCGTGCGTCGAGCAGTGCCAGCTCACCGATGCGGGCGCCGTCGCCGGCCTCGTCGGCGGTCAGGGTGGGCCGTAGACCGTCGTAGAGGTCCTCGGGCAGCAGTGTGACATTGCCGGGCTCCGGCCAGACATCGCCGGTGTCCAACTCGCCGCCGGCGCGGATCCAGGCCGGCAGGCCGCCGTCGAGAATGCGGACGTCTCGCACTCCCGAGGTCGTCAGCAACCACCACAGCCGACCGGAAGCGGCCCGTTGCCAGTCGTCGTAGACCACCACCGGCGCGTTACGCCGGACGCCCCAACGGCGGGCGGCTGCCTCCAGATTTCGTCCGGTGGGCAGTGGGTGGCGGCCCCGGTCGGCCACGGTGTGGTCGGACAGCTCGTCTTCGAGCGAGACGTACACCGCGCCCGGAAGGTGACCCCGAAGATATGCCGGATGCCCGTCCGGTTCGTCCAGGCTCCAGCGGACGTCGAGAACGGTGACCTGATCACCGGACCGCAGCAGCTCAGCGAGTTCCGCGGCGGTGATCAGCACCGTGCCGCGCGGCCCCACGGCGGGGGCCCGCTCAGTAGTTGTTGCAGGAGTTGGCGACCGAGGTGATGGTGCCGACATACTGCTGGGCCTCAGGCATGGCCTGGACCATGCCGGCCAGCTGCTGGCGCTTGGCGGGCGGTGCGTTGAGGAACATCTGCAACATGCCGGGCCCGTTCGGGCTGGCGTCGAACTCCGCGGCTGCGGCGGGGTTCTCGGCGACCAACGCCTGGTGCACCTGCGAGTAGGTGCAGGTGGTGTTGATGATCGGACCCAGGTCGGGGCTTGCGGCTGCGAGCCCGGCTCCGGCAGTGAGCGACAAAGCCAGACTGCCAGCTGCGACAGCGAGCCTGGTCAAGGACAGAGAGGCCATTTTGCGGACGCCTTTCATCGGTGCACGTTTGCGAGGTGTGAAGACCTGAAGTCGAGACTGGCCAAGCTTAGCCGACCTCCGCTGAAGCCGCTGAAGTCGCAGCTAGCGACGCTGTGGAGCAGTCACGAGCCGGCTCCGGGCTCGGTGCGCCACCACGGTGTGGGTTGCCGGGCAGCCCACCCGCTGATGCCCTCCAGCTCAGCGGCCAGCGACACCAGCCGCCCGTCGCTGTTGGCCGGCCCCATCAGCTGAACGCCGATCGGCAACCCGTCAGAGGTGAAGCCGGCGGGCACATTGATCGACGGCCACCCCAGCAGGTTCCACGGCCAGGTCACCGGACACGCGGCGATGATCGCGCGGTCGGTGTCGAACGCGTTCAGGTCGTCGAATGTGTGCACCAGCGGCGGCGGTTGCGCAGTGGTCGGTGCCAGCACCACGTCGACGATGCGGAAGATCGAACCCACCCGCTGTTGATCCCTGGTCTCATGGGCGCGGGCTTTGCGCAGCACGGCCTGTGACAACAGTCGACCGGTACGCATGTTGGCCAGGGTCCGCGGGTCGAAGTCGACGTGGTCGAATCCCTGCCCGGCGGCCAGCACACCCGAGGTGGAGCGCGACAGAAAATTCCAGGACAGCCGCAACCCGTAGTCCGGATTGCCCGGCACCACGATGTGCCCGAGCAGCCGCAGCTGTTCGGCGGTGCGTTCCAGCGCGGCCCTGATCTCCGGATGCAGGCGGGCAGGAAAACCGGTGAAGGGGAAATGCGTGGACAGGGCGATGCGCAGTTGGCCCGGCGCGGTCCGCACCGAGTCGGAAACCGTCAGTGGTGCGGGCTTGTGCAGGTCGCCCTCGACATTGCCGGACACCGCGTCGAGCACCAGGGCCGCGTCTTCGACGGTGCGGGCCAGCACGCCGTTGACGGTGAGCCCGTTGAATGCCTCGGGCAGCGGCCACGTGGAGATGCGGCCGCGCTGGGGCTTGATGCCGACCAGATGTGTCCATGCGGCGGGGATGCGCACGCTGCCTGCGCCGTCGGATCCGATGGCCGCCGCGACCAGGCCGGCAGCCACCGCGGCGGCGCTGCCTCCGGACGACCCGCCGGGGGTGTGCCGACGGGACCAGGGATTGCGGGTGTGGCCGAATCCCGGGCCACTGGTGAAGGGCCACTGGCCCAGTTCGCAGCTGTTGGTCTTGCCGACGATCACCGCGCCGGCGGCCTTGAGCCTGCGCACGACCTCGGCGTCACTGCCGGCGGGTTCGACGTACCCGGAGGTGCCGAACGAGGTGGGCACGCCGGCGATATCGGTGTCATCTTTGACGGCGATCGGGACGCCCAGCAGGGGAGCGCGGTGGCCGGCGGCCCGGCGCCGGTCGGCCTGGGCCGCCTCGATCAGGGCCGACTCGGTGAACACCACCCGGAAGGCGTTCAGGGTGGACTGGCTGGCGTCAATGGCGTGCAGCGCCCGACGCACCAGCTCGACGGAGGTCGCCTCGCCGCTGGCCAGCTGGTAGAGCTGCTCGGTGAGGGTGGGGAAGCGGGTGCCGGACGCCGCAGGTGGGGGGGTCATCGGTGAAGAGCGTATCGGCGTGCCACGCGGTCCGCGTCCGTGAAACACCCCTAGACGATGCGAGACTGTTCCGATGCGGCTGTACCGGGACCGGGCGGTGGTGCTGCGCCAGCACAAGCTCGGCGAGGCCGACCGGATCGTCACCTTGCTCACCCGCGACCACGGGCTGGTTCGCGCGGTGGCCAAGGGGGTGCGCCGTACCCGCAGCAAGTTCGGGGCCCGGCTGGAGCCGTTCGCTCACATCGACGTGCAGCTGCATCCCGGCCGCAACCTCGACATCGTCACTCAGGTGGTGTCAGTGGACGCGTTCGCCACGGACATCGTCAGCGACTACGGCCGATACACCTGCGCCTGCGTGATCTTGGAGACCGCGGAACGCCTGGCCGGCGCCGAACGGGCGCCGGCGACGGCGTTGCATCGGCTCACCGTTGGCGCGCTGCGTGCCGTGGCCGACGGCCAGCGTCCCCGCGAGCTGGTACTGGATGCCTATCTGTTGCGTGCCATGTCGGTGGCCGGGTGGGCGCCGGCGTTGACCGAATGTGCCCGTTGCGCCACTCCGGGCCCGCATCGGGCATTTCACGTCGCTGCCGGCGGCAGCGTCTGCAGCCACTGCCGCCCGGCTGGGTCGACTACCCCGCCGATGGGTGTGCTGGATCTGATGTCGGCGTTGCACGACGGCGACTGGGAGGCCGCCGCGCTGTCTACCCCCGCGCATCGCAGCCACGCCAGTGGGTTGGTGGCCGCCCACCTGCAGTGGCACCTGGAGCGACGGCTGCGGACATTGCCCTTGGTGGAGCGGGTCCAGCACGGGGTGGCCGCGCCCGGGGCCACTGGCAGCGACGGCTGATCTGAGGGTAGTGAGCTGGCGATTGTGTCCGTTTCGGTGGACTAACCGGGTGTCGGCGGTAGGCTGATGCGACTTCACGATCCCTAGGTTTAATCAGGAAGGCAGGTCGAATGTTTCACGACACCGGGTGGGGGCGCTGGGCGCAGAGGACGACACCGGCTTACGGAGCCGGTATCGGTATGGCGGCCGGAGCGCTACTCGTCGTGGGAATGATCCCGGCCATGACTTCCTGCGCGCGGGCCGCCGAGCCCGGCCCGGCCGCCGGAATCACGTCGCCGCTGCCGTCGAACGGCCCCGGTGCAAACGGCGCTGATGGCGCGGACGGGGCCGATGGCGCTCCGGGTGCCGACGGCGCCCCGGGAGCCGGCGGCTTGGGTGGCCAGGGCGGCAAGGGTGGCCAGGGCGGTAAAGGCGGCAAGGGCGGCGCGGGCGGTAAAGGCGGCGCCGGCGGTCAGGGTGGCCGCGGCGGCGACGGCGGGCACGGTGGTGCCGGTGGTGCCGGTGGGCCCGGCGGCCAGCCCGGCGAGGGCGGTGCCGGCGGCCTGGGCGGTGCACCCGGACCGGGTGGGACACCGGGTCAGCCCGGCCAGCCCGGTCAGCCCGGGAGTGCCGGCTGACCTAAGCCGTACATGATCAACCCGGTGCGTCGGGGGCTCCAGTCGGAGTCGCCCGGCGCATCGGTACAAACAGGCCCCGCTAAAGTCTGAACCGACCCGGCGGGGGGTTAATTCGACAAGGAGCCACACAGAAGTGACCGAGAACCCACGTGCAGACGTCGTCTCCCGGCAATACGAGCGGTGGACCTACCCGCCGCCCATCAATGACCTGCAGGCATGGACGACCACAAACTGGGAGTGGTTCGACCCGAGCCACGCGCACCGGGTGCTGTGGCCGGACCGGGACTACCGCCCCGACCTCGACATCCTGATCGCGGGCTGCGGCACCAACCAGGCGGCCGTCTTCGCCTACAACAACCCCCAGGCCAAGGTGGTGGCCGTCGACATCAGTGCGTCGTCGTTGGGGCACCAGCAGTACCTCAAGGACAAGCACGGACTGTGGAACCTTGAGCTGCACCAGCTGCCCATCGAGGAGCTGTCCACCCTCGGCCGGGACTTCGACCTGGCGATCTCCACGGGCGTGCTGCACCACATGGCCGACCCCGAGGTCGGCATGAAGGCGATCGCTGACCAGCTGCGTCCCGACGGTGTCGCCGGCATCATGCTCTACGCGCGCTACGGCCGCATCGGTATCGAGATCATGGAGACGGTCTTCCAGGACCTCGGGTTGGAGCAGAACGACGAGTCGATCCAGACCGTCCGTCAGGCCCTCCGCCTGCTGTCGCCGGACCACCCGGTCCAGCCGTACATCAAGATTGCCGGCGACCTGTTCGCCGATTCGGGCCTGGTCGACACGTTCCTGCACGGTCGGGCGAAGAGCTACGACGTCGACGGCTGCATCGAGCTGGCCAACTCGGCCGGCCTGGACTTCCAGGGCTGGCTGCTCAAGGCGCCGTACTACGCCCACGACGTGGCGGTGCCGCACGCAGGCTTCTACGACAAGGTGAACGCCTTGCCGGAGGAGAAGATCTGGTCGGTGATGGAGCGCATCCACACCCTCAACGCGCGGCACTTCTTCATCGCCACTCGACCCGAGCGGCCCAAGAGCAGCTACGTGATCGACTTCTCCACTCCGGAGAGCCTCGACTACGTGCCGCTCTTCCGCTGGAAGTGTGGCCTGAACAACGACGAGATCTTCCGTTCGGGCTGGCGCATGCCGCTGAACCCGGCGCAGTTGCCGTTCGTTCAGAGCATCGACGGCCGTCGTAGCATCCGCCAGATCGCCGCGGACCTGGCGCAGGCCGCCGGCCCGGCACGTGGCAGTGCCGCGGACCTGGAGAAGTTCGGTCGCAAGCTGTTCCAGTCGTTGTACCGCCTGGACTTCGTTTCGATCGATCTGAGTGCCCGTTCCTGATCGACGGCCGCAACAGTCGAATCCGATAAGCCGCCCGCGGCGACCCCACGGTCGCCGCGGGCGGTTTCGGACCGGTCGGGCAGGATAGAACCCATGGTGTTGAATCGTGCCGCGCGGAAGGTCGCCTTCCCCCAACTGCCCGCGGCACCTGACGACTATCCGGTGTTCCCGGACAAATCCACCTGGCCGGTGGTTTTCCCGCAGCTGCCGTCGCCTCCCGGTGGCGGACCGTGCCGCCCCCCACAGCACACCTCCAAGGCCGTCGCGCCGCAGATTCCCGCCGAGGCATTGCCCAATCACGTTGCCGTGGTGATGGACGGCAACGGTCGCTGGGCCACCCAACGAGGCTTGGGCCGCACCGAGGGGCACAAGATGGGCGAAGCGGTGCTGATCGACATCACCTGCGGGGCCATCGAACTCGGCATCAAGTGGCTGACCGTGTATGCATTTTCCACCGAGAACTGGAAGCGTTCCGCCGAAGAGGTCCGTTTCCTGATGGGCTTCAACCGCGAGGTGGTGCGCCGGCGCCGCGAGAACCTCAATGCCATGGGTGTGCGGATGCGCTGGGTGGGTTCGCGGCCGAAGATGTGGCGCAGTGTGATCAAGGAATTCGAGATCGCCGAGAACATGACTGTCGGCAACGACGTCATCACCATCAACTACTGCGTCAACTACGGCGGGCGCACCGAGATCGCCGAAGCCGCGCAGGCCATTGCCCGGGAGGCGGTGGCGGGCAAGCTGAATCCGAACCGGATCACCGAAGCCACCATCGCGCGGCACCTGCACCGGCCCGACATGCCCGACGTCGACCTGCTGATCCGCACCTCCGGTGAACAGCGTTCGTCCAACTTCATGCTGTGGCAGGCGGCGTACGCCGAGTACATCTTCCAGGAGAAGCTGTGGCCGGACTACGACCGCCGCGACCTGTGGGAGGCGTGCGAACAGTACGCCTCACGGCAGCGTCGGTTCGGAACGGCGTGATGGCGACGCTGGCCGATCGTCTTGCCGCGGTGCTTGCCGAGGTGCTGGCCGTCGACTCCGAACCCGACGGTGCGCTGACCGTCCGGCACGACGGGACGCTGGCGTCGTTGCGGGTGGTGCCGATCGCCGACGACCTCGAGCTGGTGTCGCTCACCCAGATCCTGGGGTGGGATCTGCCACTGACCATGACGTTGCGCCAGCGTGCCGCTGAGCAGGCGGACCTCAGTCAACTCGGCACCGTGACCTTGGTCGAGAAGGATGCCGAGTCCGCAGATGCGATGCTGCGCTATAACTTTCCCGGCACCGGCCTGACCGACGACGCGCTGCGGACACTGGTCTTGTTGGTGCTGGCCAAAGGCGTCGACATCCGTGGGGTCCTCACCGGCTGAGGGCGGCCGGGTCTACGTCCGGCAGTTGGCGCAGGTGCCGAAGATCTCGATGGTGTGGCTGACGTCGGAGTAGTCGTACTCCGTGGCGATGCGTGCCGCCCACTCCTCGACTTCGCGGTCGCCCACTTCCACGGTGGCTCCGCAGCCCCGACACACCAGGTGATGGTGGTGGTGATCCGAACAGCGCCGGTAGACGGCTTCGCCGGTGTCGGCGCGCAACGTGTCGACCTGTCCGGCCGTGGCCATCGCCTGCAGCGTGCGGTAGACGGTGGTCAGGCCGATGTTCTCGCCGCGTTCACGCAGTACGTCATGCAGTTCCTGCGCCGACCGGAAATCGTCGACGGTGTCCAGCAGGGCCGCGATCGCGGCCCGTTGCCGGGTGGACCGCACACCGGGGGCGCTCAACGGTCTTCACCGGCGTGGGCCACTGCGTCGATGGCGATGTGCGCCAGGTGATGGTCGGCCAACCGGTAGAGCACTTCCCGGCCGGAACGTTCGCCGGCAACCACCCCGGCCGCTTTGAGGATCTTCAGGTGCTGACTGACCAGCGGTTGGGGCACGCCCAGCGCATCGACGAGTTCATGGACGCAGCGTTGCGACTCCTGCAGCTGCAGCACGATCGCGATGCGCACCGGGGCGGCGAGGGCACGCAGCAATTCCCCGGCGGCGTCGAGGATCTCCCTCGGCGGAGTCGCGGGAAACGCGGGGCCACTGTGTTGATGACCATCCACCAGACCCGAGGCTGAGGGGGGCATACCACCACCTCCGCACACGTTGGAAAACGATCTTGAGCCGACGTCCACTGTTCCATGCGTGATGATGCATGTCAAAGAACGCTGGCGGTGTCGATACGATGACTGATGTTTTGCGTGCCGGCATTGCCGGCACGGTCCCGTCCAGACAGGAGAACACCCCCTCGTGGCGTCCATCATCGACACCGTTGCCAATCTGGCCAAGCGACGTGGCCTGGTCTTCCAGTCGGGCGAAATCTACGGCGGCACAAAGTCGGCGTGGGATTACGGACCACTCGGGGTGGAGCTCAAGGAGAACATCAAGCGGCAGTGGTGGCGTTCGGTCGTGACCTCCCGAGACGACGTCGTTGGTCTCGACAGCGCGATCATTCTGCCCCGTCAGGTGTGGGTGGCCTCCGGTCACGTCGCGGTGTTCAACGACCCGCTGGTGGAATGCCTCAACTGTCACAAGCGACACCGGCAGGACCACATGCAGGAAGCGGTGGCGCTGAAGAAGGGTGGAAACCCCGATGACGTGCCCATGAGCGAAATCTCGTGTCCGGACTGCGGTACCAAGGGCGAGTGGACCGAGCCCCGTGACTTCAACATGATGCTCAAGACCTACCTCGGGCCGATCGAGTCCGAAGAGGGCCTGCACTACCTGCGCCCCGAGACCGCGCAGGGCATCTTCGTCAACTTCGCCAACGTGGTGACCACGGCCCGGCGCAAGCCGCCGTTCGGAATCGGGCAGATCGGCAAGAGCTTCCGCAACGAGATCACCCCCGGAAACTTCATCTTCCGGACCCGTGAGTTCGAGCAGATGGAGATGGAATTCTTCGTCGAGCCGTCCACGGCCAAGGAGTGGCACCAGTACTGGATCGACGCGCGCCTGCAGTGGTACATCGATCTGGGCATCAAGCCCGAGAACCTGCGCCTCTACGAACACCCGCTGGAGAAGCTGTCGCACTACTCCGCCGGCACCACCGACATCGAGTACAAATTCGGCTTCACCGGCAACCCGTGGGGTGAGCTGGAGGGCATCGCCAACCGCACCAACTTCGACCTGACCACACACTCGGAGCACTCCGGTGTGGACCTGTCGTTCTACGACCAGGCCGCCGACACCCGCTACGTGCCCTACGTGATCGAGCCGGCGGCCGGTCTGACCCGCTCGCTGATGGCCTTCCTGGTCGACTCGTACCACGAGGACGAGGCCCCCAATGCCAAGGGCGGGGTGGACAAGCGCACCGTGCTGCGGCTGGACCCGCGGTTGGCGCCGGTCAAGGCTGCGGTGCTGCCGCTGAGCCGCAACGCCGACCTGTCGCCGAAGGCCCGGGACTTGGCCGCGGAGCTGCGCAAATCCTGGAACGTGGAGTTCGACGACGCCGGAGCGGTCGGGCGACGGTATCGGCGCCAGGACGAGATCGGCACACCGTTCTGCATCACGGTGGACTTCGACTCGCTCGAAGACCACGCCGTCACCGTGCGCGAGCGCGACTCGATGTCTCAGGAGCGGGTCGCCATCGACGCGGTCTCGGATTACCTGGCGGTGCGTCTCAAGGGTTGCTGATCGCCCTCAGTCGCCGGCGACTTCCTCGTCGGCGACTTCGGCGATGTTCGGTCTGACCGGTGTGAACCAGTCTGCCCGGGCTCGCCATGACTGTGCGGCGGCGTAGGCGAAAGCCAGGCTCGCCGCCCCCGCACCGATCCAGGTGGGCAGTGTGAAGGTACTTCCGGCGAGCACGCTGATCAGCTGGTAGGACATGGCCGCGGTCTTCAGGGCGATCCAGACCAGATACCGGTTGGCCGACGCCGTGGAGCGCGGATCGTTGCGCAGCGCCAGTAACAACCGGCCGGTGAACCAGAACAGGTAAAGCGCAGAGCCGCAGATCAGCGCCCAGTAGACCGTGAACCACGGGCCGCGGGTCGCGAAGACATCCTGATACTGCGCCTGCCCACGATCGGCGATGAAGTACACGACGATCGTCAGCGGCACCACGAATCTCAGTGGTGTGGTGATGTAGCGGCGTTCCAGTCGCCTGGCTCCGTCCTGATCGCTCAGACGCGTCACCACATGCCCGGACATGCTCACCACCGCGCCGAACATGCAGAGCGCAGCAACCAGGCCGGAAACGTTCCACACCCCGAGCACGCTGTGCAGGATCGGATCCAGAAACCCCCATCCCACCGGCGACATGAGGACACCCGCGCCAACGATGAAGACCAGGATTCGCGAGGGACTGCTGTCCCAGCGGGAGGACCACGTGTCGCGGCGGACCCACAGCGCGTAGCAGCACGCCGCCAGCGCCGCGAACACGGCGATGTTGATGAGTTTGAGCATGGGTTGTCGCCAGCCTAGAACCGGCCGCCACCGCCGAAGAAGCCGCCGCCAGAGGAGGAGCCGCCGAATGAGGTCGGACTCCAACCGCCGCCTCCGCCGCCTCCGCCGCCGAAACCACCGCCGCCCCCACTAAGGATGTTGCCGATGATGATGCCGCCCAACATGGCGCCGGTGTCGTTGCCGCCGCCGGGGCCGCCCCCGTAGCGCCCGTAATACTCCCGCTGTGCATCCTGTACGTCCGCTTTGGCCAGCGACTGCGCCGCGGTCGCCAAGGTGGCCGCGGAGTTGGCCTGGGTGAGTGCGGCGGCGATATCGGTGGTGCGTTTCTCGTTGGCGGCGTCGAGCCGGCGCCGCGCTTCGGCCAGCCGGGTACGCGCCTCCGGGCCGACACTGCCGCGACGGGTGTCGATGTAGTCCGACACGGCACGAATCCGCGATGACGCGGTGAACAATGCCTGTTCGAGGGTGCGGGCCAGACGTTCGGCGGCGGCGCGTTCCTCGGCCACCGTGTCCAGCAGTTGATCCAGGTCTGCATCGGCCTTGATCAGGGCAGTGAACGCCCCCAGCGGGTCGCCGGAGGCGCGGGCCGTGGCGCGGGCCGTGGCGAGGGCCTTGGCCACGGCGTCGCGGGCCGCGGTCAGTTCGGATGTGTGGCTGCCCACCCCTCGCTGCAGCTGTGCCGAGGCCGCCGTGATGCCGGCTTCGGCGTCGGCAATGGTCGCGGGCAGGGCGGCCACCGCGTGCCGGATGTCGCTGGCGGCGTTGTCGACCGCGTCAAGCAGGGCTCGGCCCTGACCCAGTGCCGACTCGGCTGCCCGCACCGCGTCCACCAGCTCGCTCTGGCCGCCGGTGACCGGGCGGTCGGCCAGGCTACGGGCCCGGGTGATGTTCCGTTCGGCGAAGGACGCCCTGTCCTGTGCGGTTTTGACGTTGCCGGTCACCGAGCTGAGCGCGGTGACGTCGAACTCGTTGTGCAGTTCGACCAGATGCTTCTCGGAGGCCGGGATGCGTCCCGTCAGCTCGACGAGTTGCTGGGTCAGCGTGTCGAGACGGGCGCCGGCATTGAGTACCAGGTCGCGCAGTTGCTCGAAAGAGGCCCGCTGGGTCTCCAACTCGCGGTCGGCCTTGGAGGCCGTCACGATCACCCCGGTCAGTAGATCGCGCTGCTGGGCCGGGGTCTCGGGAATGTCGTCGTCGAGCTGCTGGCGAACCGTGAAGGCATGCTCCATGGCTGCCTTGGCGGAGGCAACGGCCTGCGCGAAGGAGCGGGTGCGCTCGTCGCCGAACTCCTCGACCGCCAGCTCCAACTCGTTGGCGCTGGTGCGCACCGCGTTGTCGACGTCGACGACCTTCTCTCGCGACAGGGCGTCCAGGGCGAACACCGGGATGTCCGACAGTGCGTTGGGATCGGTGGGGTCGACCCGCCGGGCCGCCGTGAGGGCGGCCGCATGGCGCCTGCGCCGCAGTTGACGGACCGCCAGCGCCAACACCAGACCGGCGGCCGCGAGGGCGCCCAGCGCGATCAGGATCGGCGTCCAGCTCACCTCGGCGGGCGCGGCCGCGGCGTTGAGCCCGCCGGCGGCCGCCGTGGCCGCCCCGGCCCAGTCGCCGCGGTGCAGAGCCGGCTCGATCTGGTTGCGGCGCAGCGCGTCGACCTTGCTGGCGCTGATCTCAGAGATGCTGCTGGACACCAGGAAGGAGTAGCTGCGATCAGCGGTGGCCACGGCCAGCACGGCGTCGTTGCTGCCGAGGTCGCTCAGGCGCGCGGTGCTGCGGCCCCAGTCTTCGGCGGTCTGCCCGGAGAACACGTCGACGTAGACCACCCACAGGCGGATGTGCCGATCGGCGTAGAGCGTGTCGATTGCGTCCTGCACCCCGGCCCGCTCAGATTGCGAGAGTGCTCCGGCGCTGTCGGTGATTGAGGTGGGCAGATGCATCGGAGGTTGCGCCGCGGCGAGCGGCGCCACCAGGAGCACAGCGATGAGAAACGCGAGGGCGGCGCCGGCCAGCCGGGTGATGCGCATGCCGGTAAATCTATATGCGATCGGGTGCCGATCGAACCCAATTCCGCGGCCGGTCGACCCGTATTCGCCTGAGCCGCACTTCGAACTTCGGCCCGCCGTGTCGTCGGGAGGCGTGAGCTCAAAATAGACTCGCGGCGGTGGCCACAAACTCCCGCGACAGCTACACCGCGCACGACTGCGAGCGCCTCGTGGCGGAATCGCCCAAAACCGCCGGCCTCCCTGGAACCGGCGGCCAGTACCGCACCGATTTTGCCCGTGATCGGGCCCGGGTTCTGCACAGTGCCGCGCTGCGCCGGCTGGCCGACAAGACACAAGTCGTCGGCCCCCGCGACGGTGACACCCCGCGCACCCGGCTGACCCACTCGCTGGAGGTGGCGCAGATCGGGCGGGGGATGGCGATGGGATTGGGTTGTGACCCTGACCTGGTGGATTTGGCGGGACTGGCCCACGACATCGGACATCCGCCCTATGGCCACAACGGCGAGCAAGCCCTCAACGAAATCGCTTCGAGTTGTGGAGGATTCGAGGGAAACGCGCAGAACTTTCGGATCCTGACCAGTTTGGAGCCGAAGGTTCTGGGGCCTGACGGCGCCAGCGCGGGGTTGAACCTGAGCCGGGCGGCGTTGGACGCCGTCACGAAGTACCCGTGGCGCCGCAACGCGGCAGACGGATCGATCCGGACCAAATTCGGTTTCTACGACGACGACCTGGCGGCCGCCGAGTGGATGCGCCTAGGAGCGCCGGTAGGACGGGTCTGCCTGGAGTCGCAGATCATGGATTGGGCCGATGACGTCGCCTACTCCGTGCACGACGTCGAAGACGGGGTCATCTCTGGGCGGATCGACCTGCGAGTGCTTGCCGACGCCTCGACCGTGGCCGAGCTGTCACGGTTGGGCGATCCCGACGGGGTTCATGATCTGGCTGAGGCGGCGCGTCGCCTGACCGAATTGCCGGTGGTGGCCGCGGTGGGAGCCCATGGCGCCTTTCCGGGGACCGTGTCGGCGTTGGTTGCCCTCAAACGCCTGACCAGCGAACTCGTCGGACGCTTTGCCTCAGCGGCGATCACCGCGACCCATGCCTCGGCGGGGCCGGGACCGTTGACGCGCTACCAGGCGGATCTGGTCGTGCCGGAACTGGTTAGGGCCGAAGTGGCAGTGCTGAAAACCCTTGCGGTGCAGTTCATCATCTCGTCTGAGCAGCACCGCAGGATTCAGGCGGCGCAGCGCGAGCAGGTGCACGAGGTCGCGCACCGGTTGCTTGCAACGGCGCCGGAGAGTCTGGACCCGATCTTCGTCCCGGCGTTCACCGCGGCCACCGACGACGGTGCGCGGCTGCGGGTGATCATCGACCAGATCGCGTCGTGCACCGAAGGTCGGCTGGAACGCCTCATCGCGGGCTGATCACACCGCGGGTCGAGCACACTCAGCGCTGCGCGGCGACCTTGTCCATCATCGCGCGCACCACATCGGTGCTGCTGGTCTGGGGATCGCCGGAGCCGCTGGCGTTCTCGGCTCCGGTGAACGCGATCAGGACTCCGACGATGCAGTTGTCCTGTAGCCCGATGGCCCGGGTGTCGGGCGCTTTGGGGCTTTTGTCCAGCACGATCGATGCCGCCAGGACGTCGTCGCTGATCCGTACGTCGGTGATGTGCATTTCGGTGCCGGGAAGGTGCGGCGCACCGTCGGTATCGGGGTTCGTTGCGTTGACCGGATGGCCGTCGCAGCGCTTCCACTGCTCGGCGAACTTCGCAAAGAGCTGCTGTGCGTCCTTGGGGCTGGGCAGTGCGACAACCGCCTCCTTGACGAACATCACCCGGGTGTCCAGTGGGGTGAAGCGGTCTCGGTCGGGCTGGGAGTCGATCCACGTCTCCCGCGCATAGCTCTGGACGGGCGCCGACGAGTAGACGCTGCGCTGTGCCACGTCCAATACCCCGACACAGTCGCCGGGAGTCGCCGAGTCGTCCATCGCCTCCATGCCGCCGTAGGCGGGCGGCCCGGTGACGGTGGTGAAGGGTTGACCGAGCATGGCCGTCAGCTCGGTGCCGTTGAGCAGCACCTCCTTGACGGCAGAGCCGGTGACACCGGCCGAGCCGCGGGATCGGTCGGGCAGCGCCACCCAGGCGGCCACCGCACCCGCGGTGAGCACGGCGATGGCGGCAAGCGCCACCGACCAGACCCGCTTCGAGTTCATTCACGCCCCTGACACCGCAGTTGACCCGTCATTAAAGCATGGGGTGCAACCCGCTTCGGGGCCCTCGGAGACGGGCGCACTCTAGACTGACCCGGTGCCAGGCCGTATCTCCGACCGCGACATCGCCGCCATCCGCGAGCGTGTCCGGATCGAGGACGTTGTAGGCGACTACGTGCAGCTCAGACGTGCCGGGGCGGACTCATTGAAGGGCCTGTGTCCGTTTCACAACGAGAAATCGCCGTCATTTCATGTCCGGCCCAATCACGGCCTGTTCCACTGTTTCGGTTGTGGCGAGGGCGGCGACGTCTACGCATTCGTGCAGAAGATCGAGCACGCCAGCTTCGTCGAGGCCGTGGAGATGCTGGCCGACCGGGTCGGGCACACCATCACCTACACCGGCGCATCGGCCACCAACATTCAGCGTGAGCGTGGCGGCCGCAGCAGGTTGATCGCCGCCAATGCGGCCGCCGCCGAGTTCTATGCCGCGGCCCTGAGTACCCCCGAGGCGGCGCCGGCGCGAAAGTACTTGACCGAACGCAACTTCGATGCCGCGGCTGCCGAGCGGTTCGGCTGCGGCTTCGCCCCGTCGGGGTGGGACGGCCTGACCAAGCATCTGTTGCGCAAGGGCTTCGAGTTCAAAGAGTTGGAGGCTGCGGGCCTGTCCCGGGAGGGTCGCCGCGGCCCGATGGACCGGTTCCATCGCCGGCTGCTGTGGCCCATCCGATCGTCGGCGGGGGAGGTGATCGGCTTCGGCGCCCGTCGACTCTTCGACGACGACCCGATGGAAGCCAAGTACGTCAACACCCCCGAGACCACGCTGTACAAGAAGTCCAACGTCTTGTTCGGACTTGACCTGGCCAAACGTGACATCGCCCGGGGACATCAGGCGATCGTCGTCGAGGGCTACACCGATGTCATGGCGATGCACCTGGCCGGCGTGACGACGGCGGTCGCGTCGTGCGGGACCGCGTTCGGCGATGAGCACTTGGGCATGCTGCGCCGGTTGATGATGGACGACAAGTTCTTTCGGGGCGAACTGATCTACGTCTTCGACGGCGATGCGGCGGGCCGTGCTGCCGCGGTGAAGGCGCTTGAGGGTGAGCAGCAGCTGGCCGGGCAGTCTTTTGTGGCTGTTGCCGCAGACGGCATGGATCCCTGCGACCTTCGCCTGGCTCACGGCGACGAGGCGCTGCGCGATCTGGTCGCCCGCCGCACCCCGCTGTTCGAGTTCGCGGTACGCACCGCTCTGACCGAGATGGACCTCGACACGGCCGAGGGTCGGGTCGCCGCGCTACGCCGCTGCGTTCCGATGGTCGCTGCGATCAAGGATCCGACGCTGCGCGACGAGTATGCCCGGCAACTGGCCGGTTGGGTGGGCTGGGATGACGTCGCGCAGGTCATCGGCCGGGTACGCGCCCAGGCCAAGAACGAGGCCAAGGGGCCAGGTCAGACCAGGGATCGTCTGGTGTCGCGGCCCGCGCCTGCGCCCGCCGAAGCGCCGACGGTTGCCCGCCCCAATCCGGCTGATCCCACGTTGTGGCCGCAGCGCGAGGCGCTCAAGGCTGCGCTGCAGTTCCCGGCGTTGGCCGGGCCGGTGTTCGACACGCTCACGGTGGAGAGTTTCACTCACCCCGGTTATGCCGCCCTGCGTGCCGCTATCGACGCTGCCGGGGGAACTGCCGGGGTAGCCGGAGCCGGGGGAGCGCAGTGGGTCGAGATGGTGCGCGAGCAGACGTCCTCGGCGCTGACGATCGCGTTGATCCACGAACTGAGCGTGGAGGCCATCCGCGTCGACGATGACAAACTGCCGCGCTATATCGGCGGTGTGCTGGCCCGGCTGCAGGAGGTGTGGGTGGGCCGGCAGATCGCCGAGGTCAAGTCCAAGCTGCAGCGCATGTCGCCGGTAGAGCACAGCGAGGAGTACCACGCGCTCTTCGGTGACCTGGTGGCGATGGAGGCTTACCGGCGCAGCCTGCTTGAGCAGGCCAGCGGCGATGATCTGACCGCCTGACCGCCTGACCGCCTGACCGCCTGACCGCGAGCGCGGCCTCACTTCTGCTGTTTGTCGTCCGGATCCTCCGGGCGCACCACCGTGATGCCCTCTTCGAGCTCGGTCAGCGTCACCATGGTCGGATCCGGATGGATCCGGTTGGCGATACTGCGCCGGCCCTTGTCGATCAGCGCTTGGGCGACCGGGCTGCTCGTCATCGCGTGGTAGGTGCCCACGATCTGTTCGTAGCGACGGCGGCCGGCCTTGGTGCCCATCACGTAGCCGACCCCCATCACCACGACGTACCCGATCAAAGCGGCCCCTTAGAACAGTCGATGCAGTGCTTCCATCCTGCCTCACCCGGCGACGGCGCACCCGAGTGCGACCCCCGTTGCGCGACGCTGGTTTCGGTATGCGCTAGAGTCTTGCAAGTCCGCGAGGACAGCAATCCCCTGTAGCTCAATTGGCAGAGCATTCGGCTGTTAACCGGAGGGTTGGTGGTTCGAGTCCACCCGGGGGAGCCACGTTTGACACCGGCGCTAGTCAAGCCGGGGAATCACCGACGGCCCCGTCTGCGAAGGCGGCTGCTGCGGTGCGAACATCGGCGGAGCCTGCTGTCCCTGCTGCTTGGCGGCGCGGGCCTGGGCCAGCGCGTTGACCAGCGGGTTGTTGGCCATCATCTCGCGGCGCTCTTCTTCGCTGAGCTCGTAGACCGCCCACGCGCCCCAGGCCGCCGGCCGCACATACACGTTGACCTGCTGGCGCCCGCTGTTGAAGACGGCGGGCACGGCCACGGCCCGGTCGGTGGCCGCGAAGGTGGCCATCTCCTCGATGATCCGCTCGATGTCCGCGGTTTCGTGCAGCTCATAGGTCGGCGCTTGCACACCTTTTGCGGGTGTGGCGTTGAGGGCGAGGAACCACGGCATGTTCAGGTACTCCTTTGTTGAGTCTGGGTCCAGCCCAGCCTATAGAGATGGCTGCCCGCGGGGCACGGCGGCGGGCGGTACTGACAAGTGTTCCGGATGCAGCATTTCGGCGTACCGCAACTGCTCGGGAATGCCGAATCCGTCGATCAGATCCTGGGCGTGCGGGCGCAGCTTGCGGCACCGGTCGTTGATGCCGCGGGTGACGGCCTTGGCCCGGTCGGTCGACAGGTACCGGTGTTCGATGTACCAGGCTTTGTCGTCCTCGATGACGCTGAGCGCGTACAGGTCACACACCAGCTCCAGCAGTTCACGGGCATCGTCGTCGGGACAGGAGTCGATTCCGGCGACGAATGCCTCCAACACCACCCGGTCGATGTGCGCGGTGGCCGCGTGCAGGACGTGGTCCTGAACCGCGTTGAAGGCATCGAAGTCGCTCATCTCCTCGGACTTGGCGCGCAGCCTGCGGGCCACCGAGGTAAGGAGGTATTCCTCGCGGTCTTCGAACATGTGCACCTGGGTGCCGCGGTTGAACAGGCTGCCCTCCTCCTCGCTGTCCTGCCTGGCGTCCACGATGGTCTGCATGATCGTTTCCGCTGCAGTGCGTTTCAGAACACGATCGCCGACCGTTTCGGCCGCGAACCGCACCCATCCCACCGGACTCATGTCAGCGATGTCATCGGCATAGTCGGTCAGCAGCTGCTTGGCCACCAGTTGGGTCAGGACGTGGTTGTCGCCCTCGAAGGTGGTGAACACGTCGATGTCGGCCCGCAGGGCGATCAGCCGGTTCTCGGCCATGTATCCGGCGCCGCCGCAGGCCTCTCGTGCCTCCTGGATGGCGCGCGAGGCGTGCCAGGTGTTGGCGGCCTTCAATCCGGCCGCGCGTGCCTCCAGCTCGCGCTGTTCCTCGGCGTCGGGGTCGTCGGCGGTCTGCAGATCATGACAGCGGCTCACCAGCTCGTTCTGGGCGAACTGCAGCGCGTAGGAGCGGGCGATCAGCGGTAGTAGCCGACGCTGGTGGACCAGGTAGTCCATGATCAGCACTTCGCCTCCGGACCCGTCCTCGCCCGGTGCGCTGAACTGTCTGCGTTGCAGCGCATAGCGGGTCGCGATGTCCAGTGCCACCCGCGCGGCCGCACCGGCGCTGCCGCCCACCGAGACGCGACCGCGGATCAGTGTGCCGATCATGGTGAAGAACCGCCGGCTGTCGCTTTCGATCGAGGACTGGTAGGTGCCGTCGGGTTCGACGTCGGCGTAGCGGTTGAGCAGGTTCTCCCGGGGCACTCGCACGTTGTCGAAGACGATCCGTCCGTTGTCCACACCGGGCAGGCCGCCCTTGTAGTGACAGTCCGAGGTGGTGACGCCGGGCAGATCGTTGCCCTGCGCGTCGCGAATCGGCACCAGGAAGCAGTGCACGCCGTGACTGGTGGTGCCGGTGATCAGCTGGGCGAAGACCGCGGCGATGGTTGCGGTTTCGGCCGCGCCGCCGATGTAGTCCTTGCGCGCGGTGCCGGTGGCGGAGTGGATCACAAACTCCTGGGCTACCGGGTCATAGGTGGCGGTGGTCTCCAGCGACTGCACGTCGCTGCCGTGGCCGGTCTCGGTCATGGCAAAGCACCCGAGCAACTCAAGGTCGATGATCTGCTCGACGTAGGCGCGGTGGTGGCGTTCGGTGCCCAGGTTCTCCACCGCGCCGCCGAACAGGCCCCATTGCACTCCGGCTTTGACCATCAGCGACAGATCCGACATGGCCAGCATCTCGATCATGGTGACCGCGGCGCCGACGTCGCCGGTGCCGCCGTGCTCCTTGCGGAAACTGTCTGCGGCCACCCCGGAGCCCGCCATGATCTTGAGCTGTTCGGCGACCTTGGCCCGGGCGATCGCTGTGTTCGGCGTGTAGTGCGGACGGAACTTCTCATCGCACAGGGTGGCCCGGACTTTGTCCTTCACCCCTTGCCAGCGGCCGTCCAACGTGGTGCGCAGTGCATCGGAAGTGGTGGTCACCTCATGCACGGTATCCACTCGGGCTTCCCGCTAAACCGGGTTTACATTACGGATGTGCGTCACAAGCTGAGCCGATTGCCGGCGCTGTGCGGTGTGCTGCTGGCCGCAGCAGGGCTGGTCGTACCCGGGGATGCTCCGGCGGCCACGGCAGGGCTGCAATACCTGGGCCAGGCCACAGTCGCCTCCCATGCCACGTTCGACGGCACCATCGTCGGCGGGCTGTCGGGAATCAGCTACGACGCCGGCCGGGACTGCTACTACGTGATCACCGACGACCGGTCGGCGCACGGGCCGGCCCGGTTTTACACGGTGCGCCTCCCGGTGTCCGAGCGCGGTGTCGGCGCGGTGTCCATCAGCGCGGTCCACCCGCTGCTGGACGACGGTGGGCGTGCGTTTGAGCCCGCGGACTTCGACGCCAGTCCAGCGGTGGTGCCCCCCGATCCTGAGGGCATCGCGTTCGATGCGGTTGGGCAGCGGTTGTATTGGTCATCGGAGGGGGAGCGGCGCACCGACGGTGTCCACGCCCCGGTCCTTGCCGATCCCTGGGTCCGTAGCGCTGCACTCGACGGCAGCTATCTCGGCCGGTTCACCATGCCGCCTCAGCTGACCATGTCGGCACAGGCCACCGGCCCGCGCCGCAACACCACCCTGGAGGGCCTGACGGTCACCGCCGACGGTCGAATGCTTTTCACCGCCATGGAGGGACCGGGCTTCGACGACGGCGCCCTGCCAGACCGCGCCCACGGCGCCCTGACGCGTATCACCGCTTACCGCCTCGACGGCGGCTCCGTCGACGGTGGGCCGGTGGCCCAATACGCCTATCCGCTGGAGGCGGCCACCGGGCCGGCGGAGTCCAACGGCCTCACCGACTTGGTGGCCTTGTCGGACACGGTGTTTCTGGTGATTGAGCGAGCGTTCAGTGAACGGCCGACGGTGCGCCTGTTTCGCGCCGAGATCGCCGATGCCACCGATGTGCTTGGCATGCCTGCATTGGCGGAAACCGCCGTGACTCCGATGGCCAAGACTTTGCTGGCCGACTTGACCGCGACACCGGGTCCAGATCGCGTCGACAATATCGAGGGGATCACCTTGGGACCGCGTCTGCCCGACGGCCGGCCGACTGTGGTGCTGGTCAGTGACGACAACTTCTCCCCGCGTCAGGTGACGCAGTTCCTTGCCTTCGCGATGCCCGCAGAAGGGCTGGTGCGGCCTGTCGCGGGCTCTGTCGTGGAACCGGCGTAAGGAGCCTGAGCAGACCGAATGCAATCCGCCGCCGCAGAATTGGCATTTTTGGAATGCGATCGGGGGTGAATGGCCATTTCAGGTATAGAAACGAGTCACCTTCGGCATTCGACTGATAGCGTTACCCGGGTGGGGTACGACTGTCGGTTCGCGACGAAGCTGAGATCACGCGTTGGCTGATTCGACCGACCGGCGCGCCGATGCCACGCGCCAGCAGATCATCCGTGCCGCTGCGCATCAGTTCGCTCAGCGGCCGTTTCACGACGTCGGCCTTGACGACATTCTCGCGGAAGCGGAATTGACCAAGGGTGCGATGTATTTTCACTTCCGCTCTAAGCACGCGCTCGCATTGGCCGTCATCGACGAACAAATCGCGCGCGCCGGCGTAGCGATCCGGTCCTTGGTGGACCGCAAGCTTTCCGGTCTGGAAACGTTGCTTGACGTGGGTTACCTGATGGCGGTCGAGGATCTGACCTCCGACGGTGCCCGAGCTTTGTTGCACCTGCTGCCGGTGGTCGGCCGTGCCGAGGGTTTGCAGGCGACGGTGCTCAACAATGCGATCCGGACGTTGACCGTGGTGGCCGAACGGGCCATTGCCGAAGGCGACGTCGTCGATCGCGATCCGCAGGACGTGGTGCGGATGATGGTGGCGTTGTACCTTGGTCTGCGGCAGGCGGGCAATCTCGATGAACCCGAACAGTTTCTGGGTGAGCTGGCGCGGATCTGGTCGGTGGTTCTCTCCAGTGTCGTGCCCGCCGACCGGATCGACTATTTCGTCCAGTTCGTTCGGCGCCGGACGGCGCTGGCCATCAACACCACGTCGGCGCAGGCACGTTCGGCGGTGTCCGAGGGGGAGGCCGGCTGATGGCGCGCCAGGTTCGGTCCGAAGCCACCCGTCGCAAACTGCTCGACGCCGCCATTGATGTTTTCGGCGAGTCCGGCTACGTCGCTGCCGGGCGGACCGCGATCATCGAGCGGGCCGGCGTCACCAAGGGTGCGCTCTACCACCATTTCGATTCGATGGATTCACTGGTGACCGCCATCATCGAGGGCGGGTTCACCACGGTTCTGAACACCTTCCGCAGCATGTGTCAGCCGTCGTCGCCCGCGCTGGAGGGCATGATCCACGGGATCTTCGCGGTCACCGAGGTGTTGGCGGTCGACAAGGAGGCGCGGGCCGCGGGTCACCTGGTGTTCGCGCTGGCCGAATCCAACGAATTGGGTGCTGAGGTCGGCGGTGAGTGGGCGGCCGCGGTCACCGCCCAGGCCTCACGGGCGATCGCAGAGGGTGACTTGCGCGAGGGGCTCGATGCCCGCCAGGTCTCCGAGGCGGTCACCTCAGCCATGCTGGGAACGTGGCTGTTGACGCACTATGCGGGCGACAGCATCGGCCGGGTCACCCGGATGTGGGAGATGCTGCTGCCTGCGATCGTGGTGGAGGACTCGCTGGCATATTTCCAGCAGTTCCTGGCGCGTGACGCGCAGCGGTTTCAGGACAGCGGACCGCACAGTGTCGACGGGGCGGCGCCCGTCCGCTGAGACGGTGTCAGCGCTCCTCGAGCCAGAGCTGCTCGGTGAGATCTTGGAACGTCGCGAGGGCCACCCGGTCATCGGCACGCTCGAGTGCAGACTTGCTCATCAGGGCGCGTACCGTCGAGCCGTCCCGATGCTCCAGGGACACAACCAGATTGGCCAGCGAGTGCATCACCGACAGCGCTGATTCCTCCGCCGGCGGAACCTCGCCGAAGATCTGCCGGAACTCCCGTTCGAGCACCTCTTCCTTGGTGTAGCCGAGCATGGTGGCAAAACCGCTGTTGGCGAACAAGATGGTGCCGTCATCGGCGATCGCGAGTACCGGAACGGGAATTCTCTCCAGTGCGACTAAGGCGGGCAGCTGCCGCAGCGTGTCCATCGGGGCCAGAGGGGTCTGCGCGTTACGCCGTCGCTCCATGGGTCTGATTATGACGGGCACCGCGGACCGTTCGGGCGTTGTTGAGAGCTGTCGGAGAGTCCCCATGAAGGGGGTGGCGGGACCACTCTCGACGTGACCTGACGCACAGTCTTGTGGGGATTGAACATCATCCAAAAGGTATGTACTATTCCCGTTTATGCGAGGGACTGGTTTGCAAGCGACGGGCGCGCTGCGGCGTGCGCCGTGGCCGGCGCCGGTGAGTTCCTCCGATAGCTTCGCCCGGGGCACCTTGAGGGGTCCGCATCGCCGCTTCCCGCTGTATGCCGAGCCGGGTTGGTGCATCGCACCGACCGCAGCGCTCGCCGGCGGGCAGTCGGGGGTGCGGTTGCGTGCCGCTTTCTACCGGGCGACTTTCTTGTCAGATCACCAACGCCTGGCTGTCGGCCAGGAAAGGCATGGCCATCCAGCGCGCCGCCAGCATTGACTCAGCGGCGGGGCCCGGAACCGGGCGGGAGAACAGGAATCCCTGCGCCCGGTGACATCCATGCCGCATCAAGGTGAGCGCGGCCGCTGAGGTTTCCACGCCCTCAGCGACCACCTGCAGACCGAAGGCCTCGGCGAGCGCGATGATCGCGCGGACGATCGCGAGATCGCCGGCGTTGACGCCCAGTTCGCGGACGAACACGGTGTCGATCTTCAGGATGTCGACCGGCAGATCCTTGAGGTGGGACAGCACCGCGTATCCGGTGCCGAAGTCGTCTATGGCGATCTGTACTCCGGCTTCGCGTAACTCCGCCAGCGTCCGGCGGGTCGTCTCGATGTTCTGCACCACCGCACGTTCGGTGATCTCCAGGCACAACGAACTGGGACTCAGGCCGAACTCGTTGACGGTGTCGACCACGTTCTGGACGAACCCGCGGGCGGCCAGCTGAACCGGCGAGACGTTGATGCGCAGGGTGGCGTTGGTCCGCACACCGTTGGCCTGCCACCCGCTGAATTCCGCGCACGCGCTGCGCATCACCCAGCGGCCCAGATCGTCGGCCAGGTTGGCCGATTCGGCGATGCTGATAAAGGAACCGGGCAACAGCAGCCCACGGGTGGGATGCCGCCAGCGAACCAGAGCCTCCACTGCGACGATCGCACCGCTCCACAGGTCGACCTCGGGCTGGTAGTACAGCAGGAGCGATTCGTCGTCGATCTTGCCCTGCATATGCAGTTCAATGTCCTTGCGGAACAGGCTCTTCAAGGACATGTCGTCGGTGGAGCTGACGGTCTGGTTCCCGCCGCCGCGTTTGGCGGCCAGCACGGCCTCGTCGGCCCGGTGCAGCAGGCCCGCGCTGGTGTCCTCCCCGGGAAGACCGACCGTCACACCCACACTGACCGTGCTGTTGACGGTGTGGCCCTGGATCTCCACCCGTTCACGCAGCGCGCCCTGCAGCCGGTCGGCGAAGGTCTCGGCGCTGGACATGGACATGGGCCAGTCCGGGATGACGACGAATTCGTCGCCGCCGATGCGGGCCGTCATGGTGCGGTTCCCGGCATAGGCGCGCAGCCGCCGGGCGAAGTCCTGGATGAACCAGTCGCCGGCGGCATGACCGAGGTAGTCGTTGATCGGCTTGAGCCGATCGAGGTCGATGTAGAAGACGCCGACGGGTCCGGGCTTGCCGGCGATAAGCCGCTCGGAGAGGTGGGCCACCAGGGCGCGGCGGTTGTGCAGGCCGGTCAGGTCGTCGTGATCGGCCAGGTAGCGCAACCGCTCCTCGGCGGCGACACGGGCCTGCAATTGGGCGAACAGGGAGGCGATCGCCTCGATGGTGTTGAGTTCTTCTGGCCGCCACTTGGGCCGGCGGAACTTGACCAGGCCCAGCATGCCGATGGTCACCGGGCCGGAGATCAGCGGCGCGGTGGCCACCGACAGCGATTCGATAGCGTGATCCCGTGCCATCTGGCGCACATAACTGGATTCGTCCGGATCCGGCCGGACGACCGCCACCCGCTTCCCGTGGGCGCAGGTGGTGAAGACCGGATCGGCTGTGGTGAAGGACACGACGGCCAGCGGATCGGGGTGCGGGGGATCGGGGCGCGGTGGCCATTCGGCCACCAGCTTGGAGGCTCTGATCTCGTGATCGTTGTGGCGCAGGAACCCGGCGTCGACGTTGAGTTGCTCGACCAGCGTCTGCAGCACACGTTCGCTGACCGCGGCAGCCGTCGATGGTGTGGTGGCCATCAGCTGGGCGGCGATCGAGGTGACCAGCGCCAATCTATCCGCCACGATGTCCTTCCCCCGAAGACCGGCAACCCAGTGGGCGAGCCGCGGGGGCCGCAGGAGGCCTGGGATCGCTTCGGGCCGATGCCGGTGTCGAGCATATTCGAAAAGGCGGCCGAGCTGGTGACATCTCAGCCGAATCTCGGCTGGCAGAGCGACCGGCGATCAGCGCCGCTCCGCCCGGCGTCAGCGAACCGGTCGGGTGGGAGCGGCCTCAGCGAGGAATCGGTGCAACACGTCGACGGCCTCGGCCAGCGTTCGACGGTCTTCGGGAGCCAGCCGGTCCAACTCGGGATCCAGGGCCGCCGCCCGGTCCTGCCGGACACGCGCCATGGTGTCGATGCCCTTGTCGGTGATCCGGATCAGCACGGCTCGCGCGTCAAGCGGATCGGTGGCACGGGTGGTCAGTCCGGCGTCTTCGAGCCGGCGCACCTGAGTCGTCATGGTCGGTTGGGAGCAGTGGTCCACCGCGGCCAGATCGGAGATCCGGGCCACATCCAAGTCCTCGATAGTGGACAGCAGCCGGGCCTGGGCTCCCGGGATCGGCAGCGCAACACGCTGGGTGGCGAGCCGGTTGAGGCGGGAGACAACACTGAGCAAATCGGCGCCGAGGCTTGAATGGGCGGGGGCTACCATCGGGCAAGTATTTCACAACCGTGAACGAAAGTGGACGACCTCGGTCCACGCGGCAGGGGCCGGTCGACGCGGCTGGCAGAATCGACGGGTGACCAAGACCGGCCAGGGCGCCAACCGAGTCCGGGCGCGGTCGATGCGGCCCGTCGAGATCGCGCAGGCCGCCGTGATGGCGGCACTGTGCGCGGCGACGGCGATCATCGCCGTCGTCGTGCCCTTCGCCGGCGGGTTGGCGCTGCTCGGAACGGTGCCGATGGGGCTGCTTGCCTACCGGCACCGGATTCGCGTGTTGATCGCCGCGATGGTGGCAGCCGCGGCCATAGCGTTCCTGATTGCCGGCATGGGCGGCTTCATGACTGTGGTCAACAGCGCCTACATCGGCGGGTTGACGGGGGTCATCAAGCGTCATCGTCGTGGCCTGCCCACCGTGATCGTGGCCTCTGCGGTGGCCGGCCTTCTGTTCGGCGCCGTGATGGTGCTGGCGCTGAACGTCTTGTCGCGCTTACGGCACCTGATCTTCGAGGCGATCACCGCCAATGTGCACGGTGTCGCGGCGTTCATGGAACGTATCCCGCTGCCGGAGTTCCAGCGGGTCGCCGAGGACCTCAACGGCTTCCTCGGCACGCTGCTGCGTTACTGGCAGTGGCTGATCCTGGCTCAGATGACGATCGGCGTGATGATGGTCTCGCTGCTGGGATGGTGGGCGCTGTCGCGGGTGCTCCACCGACTGCGTGGGGTTCCCGACGTGCACAAGCTGGACCTGGCAGTCGAGGACGGTCCGGTGGCCCCCGTTCCGGTTCGGATGGACGGGGTCCGCTTCCGCTATCCGCAGTCCGACCATGACGCCTTGGGACCGGTCAGCCTGGAAGTAGGCGCAGGCGAGCACGTCGCCATCACCGGGGCCAACGGCTCGGGCAAGACCACGCTGATGCTGTTGCTGGCCGGCCGGTCCCCCACGGCGGGCACGATCGAGCGTCCCGGGGCCGTGGGCCTTGGCGCCCCCGGCGGGACCGCGGTCGTGATGCAGCATCCCGAAAGCCAAGTGCTGGGCACGCGGGTCGCCGACGACGTGGTGTGGGGCCTGCCTGCGGGCACCGCCGTCGACGTCGAGCGGGTGCTTGGGGAGGTCGGTCTGGCCGGGTTCGCCGAGCGCGACACCGGCAGCCTGTCCGGTGGGGAACTGCAGCGCTTGGCCGTCGCCGCGGCACTGGCCCGCGAACCCGCACTCCTGATCGCCGATGAGGTCACCAGCATGGTTGATCCCCAGGGCCGTGAGGTGCTGTTGGGGGTGTTGTCCAAGCTGGCCGGGTGTAGCGGTCAACGCTGTACCTCCTTGGTGCACATCACCCACTACAACGACGAGGCCGGCAGCGCCGACCGAACCATCGACCTGTCCGGCTCCCGCGACAACACCGCCATGGTGGAGACCGTCGAGGTCCCCGCGGCCTCAGCCGGGAGCGAACGCCGTGACGGCGCTCCACCGGTGCTCGAGTTGTCCGGCGTGGGCCACGAATACGCCAGCGGCACGCCGTGGGCTAAGACCGCGCTGCGTGATATCAGTTTCGAAGTCCATGAGGGCGACGGGCTGTTGATCCACGGCGGCAACGGCTCGGGTAAGTCGACACTGGCCTGGATCATGGCGGGCCTGACCACCCCGACCACCGGCAGTTGTCTGCTCGGCGGCAGGCCCGTGGACCAGCAGGTGGGGGCCGTCGCGCTGTCGTTCCAGGCGGCTCGCCTCCAGCTGATGCGCAGCTATGTGGGGCGGGAAGTGGCCTCGGCGGCGGGCTTCTCGTCTCGTGACCACGCCCGGGTGAGCGCTGCGCTGGCCGCTGTCGGGCTGGATTCAGCGCTGGCCGGACGCCGTATCGACCAGCTCAGCGGCGGCCAGATGCGCCGTCTGGTGCTGGCGGGCCTGCTGGCTCGATCGCCCCGGGCCTTGATCCTCGACGAGCCGCTCGCCGGGCTCGACGCGGCCAGCCGCGATGGTCTCCTGCGCCTGCTGGAGGAGCTGCGGCGGGAGCGAGGACTGACGGTCGTGGTCATCTCGCACGATTTCGCCGGACTCGACTCGTTGTGCCCGCGGACCCTGCACCTGCACAACGGCGAACTGGTGACGGCGCCGGCGGGTGCCGCGTGACGGGGCAGCCGCGCAGCACCCCGCGGCCGGTGGTGCTGCTGCGGCCGGTTCCCGGCGACTCCGCCGTGCACCGACTGTGGGCCGGGACAAAGCTGATCGTGGTCTTCGGCATCTCGGTGCTGCTCACGTTCTACCCGGGTTGGGCGACCATCGGGGCGGCCGCGGTGTTGGTGTTCGGGGCGGCCGCTATCGCGCGCATCCCCCGCGGTGCGCTGCCCACCGTGCCGCGCTGGCTGTGGGTGCTCTTGGTGGTCGGCGGCGCCACCGCGGCCATGTCGGGCGGTGACCCCGCCGGATTCGGTGGACTGTTGTACTTCCTGCGGATCACCGCCTTGTCGTTCGTACTGCTGGGACTGGGCGCGATGGTGTCGTGGACCACCAACGTGGCAGAGATCGCCCCGGCGGTGGCAGTGCTCGGGAAGCCCTTGCGGCTGTTGCGTATTCCCATCGATGATTGGGCGGTGGCGCTCGCTTTGGCGCTGCGGGCGTTCCCGATGCTGATCGACGAATTCCGGGTGCTCTATGCCGCGCGGCGACTGCGCCCCCGGGCCCGGCCGCGTTCGCGGCGGCATCGCCGGCGCCTGTGGGCGCGCGAAGCCATCGACTTGATCACCGCCGCCATCACGGTCACCCTTCGCCGGGCGGATGAGATGGGGGATGCGATCACCGCGCGTGGCGGTAGCGGCCAGATCTCTGCGTCGCCGGCGCGGCCGCGGCTGGCCGATCTGAGCACCCTGGTGATCGTGGCCGTCGTGTGCGGGGCGGCGGTGGCGCTCGAACTGACGGTGTTGGGCACGACCTGAGTGGGGTCGCGGGCCAGAACCCTAGCGGTGCGCGGCCGTGTTGGCGGCGTCCTGCGCCTGCCGGAGCGCGGTAGCGACCTCCAGGCGGCCGAGGAACATCTCGTCGAAATAGGGCTTGATCGCCTGGTTTCCGGCGGGGAATCCGACGCCGCCACCCGGAGCGGGGATGCGGGGCCCGTCCAGCACCGCGAAGAAGGGCGTCACGTCGATCCCGCGCTGCGACCAGTAGTCGAAGTAGACCTGCTGTGCGCTGAGCACCGCGGGGATCGCAGCGCCGGTGCGGCCCACGTATTCGTTGCCGTCGCGACTGCCCAGCCAGGCCAGCACGTCACGTACGGCCGCCGGGTGTCGTGCGGCGGCGTTGCCGACGGCCGCGATCCCATTGGTGACGCTGACCCGCCCGGCCGGTCCGGTCGGTAGCATCGCCACTCCCCACGGAAAGGTGGCCTGTTCGGCGATGGCCGCCAAGTTGTAGGTGCCGGACTGGAACAGCGCCATCCTTCCGGCCAGGAACTGATTGCGGGAGAAGTCGCCGTTGGTGTTGGTGTCCGAAGCAGGCGGAGCCACGTGATCGCTATTGATGAGCCGCACCAGGTAGTCGAAGGCGCCGATCGCGGCGGGATTGTCGAAGGCGAACTCGTCGCCGCGCTGAAATACCCCGCCGGCCGAGCCGATGTAGTTCAGGTAGATGCCCTGCGGGTCGTTGGCGGCGTTGTAACCCCATTGCCGGATCCGGCGCTCGTCGAACCCGGGGTCATCAGCGCCGCGCCCGGCGCTGTCGCGGGTGAGCCGCGCCAGCAGCGGCCGCAACGTGTCTTCGATGCCGTGCGGGTCCCAGCGCAGCCCAGCCAACTGCGCGACTCGCACGCCGGCATCGGCCAGCAGATTCGCGTTGTAGTACATCGCTATGCCGGCATCGGTCAGCTGCGGGACACCCCACAGCGTGCCGTTGCGGGTGAACTGGGCGACCACCGACGGTTCCCAATCCGAGCCGTCGTCGATCTTCATCAGCCTGCCGTTGTCGGCGTACCCGGCGAGGTAGGCATCGGAGAGCCAGAAGATGTCGTCGGCACCGCCACCGGCGACATCGGTGCGCAACGTGTCGAAGTAGGTTCCGTAGGCGACGACGTTGACGCGGACTTCGATGTCGGGGTGCTCCCGGTGGAACGCGTCGAACGAATGCCGATAAGCCCGTGCGACCTGCTCGTCCCACAACCGCACCGTCACCACCGTCGTGCCGTCGGGTGCTCGGGTGCCGGCGCCGTCGAGCAGTACCGCGGCAGCGGCCAGCAGCGCGGCAACCCCGATCACCGCCGCAGCGAACAGGGTGGAGAGCCGAGGCCGAGTCACTTGATTCCCGTGACCACGATCGATTGCACGATCCGCCGCTGGAACACCAGGAACAGCACGATCAGCGGAATCATGGCCACCGTGGTCGCCGCCATCACCAGCGTCCACTGCGCGTTGTAGCGCGACTGCAGGGCAGCTGTCGCCACCGTCAAGACCCGCCACTTGTCACCGCTGGTGATCACCAACGGCCACATGAAGTTGTTCCACTGCGAGACCACGGTGATCAATCCGAGGGTGACCAGGATCGGCCTGCTGGCGGGCAGCATCACGTGGACGATCACGTCCAGGGTGTTCGCGCCGTCAAGACGTGCGGCATTGATCAGATCGGTGGGCACGGCACGAAAATGCTGCCGCAGCAGAAAGATCGCATACGGTGAGCCGAAGACGAACGGCAACACCAGCGCCCAGAACGTGTTCCGCAGCCCAAGCTGCGCCATCATCAGGTACAGCGGCACCACCGTCACGGTGGCCGGCACCATCAACGTGGCGACATACACCCAGAACAAGGTGTCGCGCCCCGGGAAGTCCAGCCGCGCGAAGGCGTAGGCGGCCAGCACCGAGAAGCTGAGCTGCCCGATCAGGATCACAGCGGTCATCAGCGTCGTCACCGCCGCGGCACGCGCGAATCCGGCACCGCCGAGATCGCCGTAGTTGTCCAGGGTCGGCGGGTGTGGCCACGACAGCGGGGTCCCGGTGGCGAACTGCTGCGCCGGGGTGAACGACGTCAACAATCCGAGCGCGAAGGGCGCCAGGGTGATCAGCGCCCCCAGCGTCAGCAACGCGTAGACCACGGCGTTACGTGAGGTCATAACTGACCCGCCGACCCAGTGAAAGCTGTTGTACCACCGTCACACCGACCAGTACGGCGAACAGCACCAGGGCCATCACCGCGGCCCGGCCGATCGCCGCGGCACCGAACGCCTCGTCATAGATGCGGTGTGCGATCAGGTCGGTGCGGCCGCTCGGTCCGCCGCCGGTCAGCGCGTAGACGGTGTCGAACACCTGCGCCGCGCTGACCACTCCGGTCACCAGCACAAAGAACAGGGTGGGCCGCAGCATCGGCACGGTGACCCGCCAGAACCGCTGCCACCCGTTGGCGCCGTCGATACGCGCCGCCGACAACACCTGGGTGGGGATGGCCAGGATGCCGGCCAGGAAGAACAACGCGACATAGCCGACGTTGGTCCACACCACCACCGCTGAAGTCACCGGCAGTGCCAGCCCGGGATCGGTCAGCCATTCGATGCGGTGCTGCAGCAGTGTGCTCACCGCCCCGTCGGTGGGGCTCAGAATCCAGCGCCACAGCACGGCGATCGCCAACGGTGCGCAGATCCACGGCAGCACATAGAGGGTGCGGAACACGCCGCTGCCGGGCAACTCGCGGGCCAGCAGCACGGCGACAGCCAGCCCCAGAAGCGTCTGTAGCGGCACCACGAGCGCCACGAAAAGCATGGTCACCACAAGAGAATTTCCGAATACCGGATCGGTCAGCACCGATCGCCAGTTCTCGGCGCCCACGTAACTGATCGGGCCCAGCAGATCCCAGCGGTGCAGACTGAGCCACACCACCACCAGCATCGGCAAGAGCAGGAATGCGACCACGCCGAAGAGGCTGGGGGCCAGCAGCGCGTAACCCAGCGAGGTGGAGCGGGTCATGCGCGGCGAGTCTGCCATGCAGGTATTAAAGCCGGTCGATAACGTGGACGGGTGACAGCCAACCGGGGGATCGACGCCGACTTTCTGGCCCTGCCCCGCCACGAACTGGCCGACGCCGCGTTGTCGGCGGCGACTGCGGCCGGTGCCGAGCATGCTGACCTGCGTATCCACCGGATAGCGACGGAGATCATCCGGCTGCGCGACGGCGAGTTGGAGACGGCCGTCATCGATCGCGAGCTCGGCTTTGCGGTGCGCGTGATCGTCGACGGCACCTGGGGTTTCGCCTCGCATGCCGAACTGGCACCGGGCGTCGCGGCCGACACCGCGCGTCGCGCCGTGCAGGTGGCCAAGACGCTGGCGGTCCTCAACTCCGAACGCGTTGAGCTTGCCGCCGAGCCCGTGTACCGCGACGCCAGCTGGGTATCGGACTACCTGATCGATCCCTTCGACGTACCCACCGCCGACAAGATCGACGTGTTGGAGGACTACTCGGGCCGTCTCCTGGCGGCCGACGGGGTAGACCATGTGTCGGCCTCACTCACCGCGGTCAAGGAGCAGACCTTCTACGCCGACACGTTCGGCTCGGCGATCACCCAGCAGCGGGTGCGGCTGATGCCGGTCCTCGACGCGGTCGCCGTCGGGCCGGAAGGCTTCGACTCGATGCGCACCCTGGCGCCCCCGACCGCGCGGGGCTGGGAGGCGGTGGCCGGCGACACCGTCTGGGACTGGTCGGACGAATTGGCGCAGCTTCCGGTACTACTCGCCGAGAAGATGAAAGCCCCCGGCGTGATCGCCGGGCCAACCGACCTGGTGATCGATCCCACCAATCTGTGGTTGACCATCCACGAGTCCATCGGCCATGCGACCGAATACGACCGTGCTATCGGCTACGAGGCGGCCTACGCCGGAACGTCATTCGCCACCCCGGACAAACTCGGTACGCTGCGCTACGGCTCGCCGGTGATGAACGTGACGGCGGACCGCACGGTTCCCCACGGGCTGGCGAGCATCGGCTACGACGACGAAGGTGTTGCGGCCCAGACCTGGGATCTGGTGCGCGACGGGCGATTCGTCGGGTATCAGCTGGACCGGGTGTTCGCGCCCAGGCTGGGGCAATCTCGTTCCAATGGGTGCTCCTACGCCGACTCGCCGCACCACGTCCCGATCCAGCGCATGGCCAACGTGTCGCTGCAGCCGGGGCCCGAGGACGTGTCCACCGTCGATCTGATCGGCCGGGTGGATGACGGCATCTACATCGTCGGAGACCGATCGTGGTCGATCGATATGCAGCGCTACAACTTCCAGTTCACCGGCCAGCGGTTCTTCCGGATTCGCGATGGCCGCCTCGATGGCCAACTGCGTGACGTGGCCTATCAGGCAACCACCACTGATTTCTGGAACGCCATGGAGGCCGTCGGTGGTGCCTCGACGTGGCGGTTGGGTGGTGCCTTTAACTGCGGTAAGGCCCAGCCAGGCCAAGTGGCAGCGGTCAGCCACGGCTGCCCGTCGGCGCTGTTCCGGGGGATCAACGTGCTCAACACGCGCAGCGAGGGGGGCCGGGAATGATCGGACCGCACCAGGTCATCGACGCGGCCCTGGCCGCTGCGAAGAGCGACAACACCGAGACCATAGTGCTGGTTTCCGAGCGTTCGCAGGCCTCACTGCGCTGGGCCGGCAATTCGATGACCACCAATGGGGTGTCGCGTAGCCGCACCACCACGGTGATCTCAATCGTCTCCGACGACAATGGCGCACGGGTCGGTTCGCTGCGCTCGGCGGAGGTGGATCCGGCACTGATCCCCGAGCTCGTTGCGGCCTCCGCGGAGGCGGCGGCGCAAGCGCCGGAAGCCCGCGACGTCTCGGAACTGGTGCGCGGCAACGGTGTACCGGATGATTGGGATGACCCGGTACCGGAGACCGGCGCGGAGGTTTTCGCCGGGCTGGCTACGTCACTGAGTCGCGGCTTTGGTGGTTCCGACCAGCTTTATGGATTCGCCCGCCATGAGGTGGAGACCACCTTCTTGGCGTCCTCGACCGGGTTGCGGCGACGATTCACTCAGCCCACCGGGACGGTGGAGATCAACGGCAAACGTGCCGGCGCCAGTGCCTGGGCCGGCATCAGCACCCCCGATTTCGTCGACGTGCCAACGGATTCCCTTCTGGAACAGCTCTCGACGCGGCTGGGTTGGGCGGCGCGCAGCGTCGAACTGCCGGCCGGACGCTACGAGACCTTGATGCCGCCGTCCACGGTCGCCGACATGATGATCTATCTCGGCTGGACGATGGGCGGCCGCGGCGCCCAGGAAGGCCGAACCGCACTCTCGGCACCCGGCGGCGGAACCCGGGTGGGGGAGCGATTGTCCGATCTGCCGCTGACGCTGTACTCCGACCCGCACGCGTTCGGGCTCGAATGCGCGCCGTTCGTGGCGACCGGCGCCTCATCGGAGACGGCGTCGGTGTTCGACAACGGCTTGGACATCGGGTGCGTGGACTGGATCCGCGGTGGCGTGATCAATGCGCTGGCTTATCCGCGGGCCGCCGCCGCCGAGTTCGGTGTCCCTGTGGCCCTGCCCGCCGACAACCTGCTGATGACGGGCGGTTCGGCCAGCATGGACGAGATGATCGCCTCCACCGAGCGCGGGCTGCTGCTCACCACGCTCTGGTACATCCGTGAGGTGGACCCGACCACGCTGCTGCTGACCGGTCTGACCCGTGACGGTGTCTATTTGGTCGAAGACGGCAAAGTGACTGCGGCGGTGAACAATTTCCGGTTCAACGAGAGTCCGTTGGACCTGCTGCGCCGCGCCACCCAGGCCGGTATCGCCGAACCGACCCTGCCCCGGGAGTGGGGCGACTGGGCCACCCGGGCGTCCATGCCGTCGCTGCGCATTCCCGATTTCCACATGTCGTCGGTGAGTCAGGCGCAGTGACTGCCGCCTCGGTCAACTGAGCTCGTCGAACCTGGCCAGCGCGGCGTCGAGGTCGTCCCCGTCGAAGAGTTCAGAACGACTGAACCGTTGGCCGTCGACGGTCATGACGATGATGTCGCGCCACTGGGCGGCGAAACCGTCTTGTGAGACCCCCTGCGCCACGTGGGTGACGACCGCGCCGATCTGGCTGAGTCGATGCACCGCTGCGATGTAGATGGTGGTGTCGGGGGAGTCGGCCCAGGCGGCCTCGATATAGGGGATCATGTCTCCGGTCTCGAAACCTGCGCCCCTCCGGTGGTCGATGCTGATCCAGTCCGGCGTCGTTGCAAAAGCGTTGCGCTGGTTGAAATCGGCGTAGGCGCTCATGACGAGCGACCACGTCTGGGCGTATTCGGCCGCTTCGCCGGCGAGGTAACGCGCGTCAAGCTCGGCGATGGCGACATCGGTGTCGTCGGGGTCGAAAGTCACCGTGTGCCGCATAAGACCGGTGGTGTCGACCTCCACGAGATGCAAAAGCTCGACGACGACCGTTCGATCGGGATCGCCGGCATCGCGATAACAGTCGCGGGTCAGCGAGAGCCGAGATCCGCGGATTGCGATCGGTTCTACCTCCAACCGCCAGGTGCTCGGGACCGTCTTCAAGGTGGCGTCGATGACTTTGCGCCGCTCGGGACCGTCGAGGACGGAGCGCAGGCCTTTCCGCCGATCCTCGTAGCGGCCGTTGTCGTCGGCAAGCGCGAAGATCGCATCCCCCTCACGGCGGTCGAATGCCTCGGCAACGCGTACGCAGGTCCGTGTTGCTGCGTTCTCCAGCGCCGGAGTCGGTCGACTCAGCTCGTCGAACCTAGCGAGCGCGGTGTCGAGGTCGGCCTCGTCGAATACTTCGCAGCGGCTGATCATTTCGCCCTCGACCGCGAACAGGACGACTTCGCGCCATTCGGCCTCGAACCCATCCTGTGAGGTGCCGCGCACCACGTGCGTGACGACCGCGCCCAGGGGGCTCAGCCGATGCACGGCCTGACTGTACCCCCCGACGTTGGGCGCCAGATCCCACGTCGCACGCATATACGCCGTCAATTCACCGGGTTCGAACGCTCGCGCGCGACGGTGATCGATGGTCACCCAGTCGAGATCGGGAAAGTCGTGTCGGTTGAATGCTGCATAGCCCGCAGTTATCACCGACCACGCCTGTGCGCAGGCGCTCGTCGCGCCCGCCAGGTAACGGGCGTCCAGTTCGGCGACGGCGGCATCGATGTCTTCGATGTCGAAGATGATGTGTGTCACGAACTGTCCGGCCGTGTCGATCTCTGTCACTTCCAGATAGTCGACATGGAACGCATCGTCACCCTGGCCACCTACCGTGGCCCGGCTGCGATTCAACGCCAGGTACTGGCCGCGGGTGGCGAGGGTGTCCGAGGCGATGGTTGCTCCAATCTCGGCCAACGCGCGGTAGCCGGCCATAACCGCGTCTTTGCCTTGCTGCAGGCCTGCGTTGACCGCTCGCCGGCGATCTTCCTCCACCAAGTGCGGCGCCAGACTCGTTGCCATCGCCTGCCAGTCGTGGGCTGCGTAGTGCTCCAGGTTGCGCCGATACATGCGTGCCGTCTGGTTCTCTTCACGCCGCTGCGGCGCGCAGCCCTGTCCGAACCGCGGGTGCAGCGCCTCCAACTCGGCCGCGTTCTCGGGCTCTGCGACAGCGGGCTCGGGCAGTGCCTCGGTGGGCGGGGTGACGCGCTCGCCCAGCATCGCATGAGCCCTGGCGGCCAGGGTCTCGGCGCCCTTGCGTTCATAGAGTGTGGCCGCTCTTTCGGCGGCACTTCGTGCCCCAGCCACATCACCGGCGGCGTCCAGGACCGTCGCCAGTGCCAGGCAGGCGTCGCCGTGATCGACCAAAGCGTCGGTACGGTCGGCCAGACCTACCGCGGACTCGGCCATCTTTCTGGCCGCGTCATGATCACCGCTGCGGGCCAGCAGCAGTGCTCGCAGCGTCCGCCAGGCGATGGAGGCCTTCAGCGCGTGTCCGGCGAGACGCTCACTCTCGGTGCACAGCTCCTCCGCCTCAGTGTTCCGCCCCAGCGTCAGGCACACTCGGCCCAACAGTGCGGCGGCCTCGGCGGTGTCGGCGTCCAAGCCCATCCGGCGGAAGCCCAGGTAGGCCTGCCGCAGCGGCGCCTCGGCCGCGCTGGGGTCGTCGACGATGAGTTCGATGATCCCGGCGAACTCCTCGACCTCCAGCAGGGCATGGCGTAGCCCCAGTTCGGTCACCGTGCGCCGTGCCGAGGCGATCATGCGCCGGGCGGTGGCCGCCCGGCCGCGGAAGGCCTCCAACACGGCCTGGCATCGGGTGGACGTCGCCTCAACGGCGGGGGAGTCGGTCGTGATGCGCAGCAGCCGCACCACGTCCAGGCATCGCCCGCCGGCCCGCGGCACCGGATTGGGGCCCCACAGCGCTGCCAGCGGAGCGCCTCCCAGGACCGCGTTCACCCGGCGGTGATCGCGCGCTTCGCGCGCCGCGGTCAGCGCATTGTCCAAGGCGATCTCGCAGTCGCCGATTCGTCCCGGGCAAGACACCCGGCTCGAACGGTATGGGCCTTGGCCGCTCCGGCAGCGTCGCTGAGCCCGGCCAGGGTGTCGGCCGCCGCACCCAGCGCGGTCTCGACGTCATCCAACCGCTCCGGGTGGGTCAGCATCGAGAGCTGACCGTCGAAGCAGGTCGCCCACGCGCTCAGGCGGACCGAGTCGGCGGTCGCCGACTGCAACTGCGACACCGCAGTCGACGCCGACGCCACGTCGCCCGCGGCCAGCAATGCCTCGCAACGCGCGACCAGCAACTCGGCCAGCTGGTCGGCGCGATCAACAAGCTCGTCGTCGATCTCCTCCAGCGCGTGGAGCGCCTGGCCATAGAGGTCGGCCGCACCTTCGAAGGCCAGGCGCGACATCGCCTGGTCCGCCGCTCGCCGGCAGTAGGTGACGGCTTTCGCCGCGTTACCGGCCCATGCGCATTCGTAGTAGTGGTAGGCCAGTTCCGCCAGCAGCTCGTCGTCTGGGCCGGGCTTCGCTTCCAGCGTGGCGGCGATCCGTTGGTGCAGCCGCATGCGCCGCACCGATGCGAGTTCGGCCAGCAGTGACTGCCGGACGATGGCGTGGTTGAACCGGTAGTGACCGCCGGACTCCTCGACGACGATGCCCGCCTTGCAGGCCTCGTCTAACGCGTCGATGAGATCTCGTTCAACCACCTTCTCCACGAGGTCCAACGAGAATCGGCTGCCGACCACAGCAGCAGCGGCGAGCGCCTTGTTCGTGTCGGCTGGAAGCCGGGAAAGCCTGCGGCTCACCGCTTCACGGACACCCTGCGGCAAGGTGTTGGGGTCCCAAACTCCGCCGCTCTCGTCCACGTGGCGCAGCGCTTCGATCAAGAAGAACGGATTGCCGCCGGTGACCGACGCCAGTGCCTGGGCGAGGTGGTCGTCGTCGTACCCGGCTCCGGCAACGTAGGCGGTGACGTCGTCGCGATCGAGGCCACTAAGGGCAACCCGGCTCGCGGTGCCGCCTCGGTGGAGGTCGGCGAGCATCGCCGCCAGCGGATGGGATCGGTCAAGGTCGGTGCTGCGGTAGGTCCCGACGATCTGCACGCGGGTGTGGTCTCCGAAGCGCAGCAGGTGCCGCAACAACAGCAGCGTGGGCTTGGCCGCCCAGTGCAGGTCATCGAGAATCAGGACGACGGGCGCGCTGGCGGAGGCGAGTTCCATCAGCGCGACAACCGCGTCAAAGAGTGCGTAGCGTTCCGTGTCGGGATCGGCGCCAGGTGGCGCGGAGAGATCCGGCAGCATCTCGCTCAACCCGGGAATCAGCGCAAGCAGCGACTCCGTCCCGCGTATCCCACGCAGGCGGTTGGCGCCGATGCACGGGACGAGCGATCGCAACGCCTCGGCGAACGGCTGGTAAGGCGCGCCCAGGTCTTCGTCGGATCGGCCGTATAAGACGATGGCGCCGTCTTCGTATGCCTGGTGGGCCCACTCGCCGGCCAAGCGCGTTTTGCCGACACCGGGTTCACCGGAGATCAGCATCGCGTGAATGCCGCCGGCCAGCGCGCTCTGCCATGCCGAGGCGAGGCGTTCCAGCTCGCGGCCGCGCCCCACAAACCGGCCGGGGCCACCCAGAACCGCGGGGAGTTCGGGCCGGGTGACGGGCTCGGGGGAAGTGTCCTCCTCCACCGGAGCGGAGGTCTGCCGGTGCAGCTCGAAGACGTGTTCCGGGCGCGGAAGATTGCGTAGCTGGCGCATCCCGTGATCGGCGAGGACGACATCGTCGGGCAGGGTGTCGATGACGAGCTCGGCAGTGGCGCCTGAGCACAGGATCTGGCCTCCGATGGCCAGCGACCGCAGTCGGGCGGCGCGATTGACGGCGCGACCGAAGTAGTCCCCGTCGCGCAGCTCCACCTCGCCGGTATGCAGTGCGATCCGGATTCGCATGGCCTCCTTCAAGGCCCACGGCTCGTGCAGGACCGCGTCCTGAAGTTCGACAGCTGCGGCCGCCGCTGCGGAGGGCCGATCGAACACCGAGAAGGTGGCGTCACCTTCGCCGCGGGTCTTGATGAGCCGGCCGCCGCGGGAGGTGACGATCTGTTCGACCAGCTCGTCGTGGCGGGCGAGCGCCACGGCCATGGCGGTGGCATCGGCCTCCCACGCTGCGGTCGAGCCTTCGATATCGGTGAGCAGGAAGGTCACGGCGCGCGTCACTGACCGGAGCTGTTGGGCTGCCGGGTGATCTAGGGCGGCGTCCTGGGCGATGATCGCCGCCGCCAGGCGTCGTAGCTCCGGGCCCGGGTCAACGCCGAGCTCATCGGCGTTCAGAGACCGCGCTCGCTGATAGGCGCCCAGGGCCTCGCCTTGTCGGCCGGCTCGGTAGAGGGCGAGCATGAGCTGGGCCCAGCGCCGTTCGCGCAGGGGTGCTTCGGCCACCGCGGCCTCCAGCTCACCGACGATCTCCGCGGCCCGCCCCGTCGCCAGCAGCGCGTCGGCGCGATCCTCGATCAAAGCGGCGTGCGCTTCGATCCAGCGGGTTTTCTCCGCCACACCGCGCCGCGAATCGGGCAGTTCGGGAATTCCGCGCCACAGGTTCAGTGCCTCGTCAAAACTGGCCACCGCCGCGTTGGTGTCGCCGGCCGTCGCGGCATCGCTACCGGCCCTGGTGGCCGCCTTGTAGCGGGGAGCGTCCACCGCGGTCGTGGCGAGGGTCCAGCCCGTTCCCTCGGTGAGCACGAAGCCGTCGCCCAATGCGCGGCGCAGCGAAGAGATGTGCGTCTGCAGCGCCTTGGCGGCGGTCCGGGGCGGCTGGGTGCCCCAGAGCAGATCGATCAGGGTTTCGGCGGACACGACGCCACCGCCGTGTAGGCCGAGCATGGTGAGGATGGCACGCGGCTTGGCGCCCGGAATCGCGACCGGCGCCCCCTCGTGCCGAGCCTGAAGAGGACCCAAAACCCCCAGCTCCACGGCTTGAATGGTAGTCACGTGGCCATCGTCGGTGTCGCGATTCAGCAGGCGGTCAAGATCGGGTAAAGGCCCGCGCGGGGCTTGGCGGGGCCGGCGGTGGGCCCCTGTGCCCGCCGCTCGGCCCCCCGAAGAACGCCCGGAGGGCGGCGGTAAATTTGGCGGCTATGAGCGAACGTGTGGAGCAGTTGGAGTTTCAGGCCGAGGCTCGGCAACTGCTGGATCTGATGATTCATTCCGTCTACACCAACAAGGACGCGTTCCTGCGGGAGCTGATCTCCAACGCCTCCGACGCCTTGGACAAGCTGCGGCTTGAGGCGTTCCGCAACAAGGACCTCGAGGCGGACACCTCCGATCTGCACATCGAGATCGAGGTCGACACGTCGGCGCGCACCTTGACCGTCCGCGACAACGGCATCGGTATGTCGCGCGACGAAGTGGTGGACCTGATCGGCACCCTGGCCCGCTCCGGCACAGCCGAGCTGCGTCAGCAGTTGCGTGAGGCGCAGAACGCCCAGAACGAGGCGGCCTCCGAAGAGCTGATCGGACAGTTCGGTATCGGGTTCTACTCGGTGTTCATGGTGGCCGACCGAGTCGAGATGGTCACGCACAAGGCGGGCCAGAGCGAAGGCATCCGTTGGGCCTCCAGTGGCGATGGCACCTACACCATCGAACCTGTCGATGGTGCGCCACAGGGCACGTCGATCACCTTGCACCTCAAGCCCGAGGACGCCGAAGACGAACTGCACGACTACACCGCGGAGTGGACGATCCGCGGTCTGGTCAAGAAGTACTCGGACTTCATCGCCTGGCCGATCCGGATGCAGGTCGAACGCCGGACACCGCCGGAGCACGAGGGCGGCGATGAGACGGTCACCGTCGAGACTCAGACGCTGAACTCGATGCAGGCATTGTGGGCGCGCCCCAAAGAGGAAGTCTCGCAAGAGGAGTACAGCGAGTTCTACAAGCACATCTCTCATGCCTGGGATGAGCCGCTCGAAGTCATCGCGATGAAGGCCGAAGGCACCTTCGAATATCAGGCGTTGCTGTTCATCCCGTCGCATGCCCCGTTCGACTTGTTCAGCCGCGACGCTCAGGTCGGGGTCCAGCTCTACGTCAAGCGCGTGTTCATCATGGGCGACTGTGACCAGCTGATGCCCGAGTACCTGCGCTTCGTCAAGGGTGTCGTGGATGCCGCGGACATGTCGTTGAACGTCTCGCGGGAGATCTTGCAGCAGGACCGCCAGATCAACGCGATTCGCCGGCGGCTCACCAAGAAGGTGCTGTCGACCATCAAGGAGCTGCAGTCCCAGCGGCCCGAGGACTACCGCACCTTCTGGACAGAGTTCGGCCGCGTCGTCAAGGAAGGACTGCTGTCCGACTTCGACAACCAGGAGGCGCTGCTGGGGATCAGCTCTTTCGCCTCCACGCACAGCGACTCCGAGCCGACCACCCTGGCTCAGTACGTCGAACGCATGAAAGACGGCCAGGAGCAGATCTTCTACGCCACCGGTGAGTCACGTCAGCAACTGCTCAAGTCGCCGCACCTGGAGGCGTTCAAGGCCAAGGGGTACGAGGTGCTCCTGCTGACCGACCCGGTCGACGAACTGTGGGTCAACACCGTCGCCGAGTTCGACGGCAAGCCCTTGCAGTCGACGGCCAAGGGTGAGGTGGACCTGGACTCCGAGGAAGACAAGACGGCGCACGAGGAGCAGCGTCAGGAACAGCAGAAGGAATTCGCCGACCTGATCGCCTGGCTCGAGCAGACGCTGACCGAACACGTTAAAGAGGTGCGGCTGTCCAGCAGGTTGACGGAGTCACCGGCCTGCTTGATCACCGACACCTTTGAGATGACCCCGGCCTTGGCACGGATCTATCGCGCCAACGGCCAGGACGTACCGGTCGGCAAGCGGATCCTCGAACTCAACCCGGATCACCCGCTGATCACCGGCCTGCGCCAGGCGCACAGCGAGCGCGGCGAGGACGCCGACGTCGCCGAGACCGCGGAGCTGCTCTACGGCACCGCTCTGTTGGCCGAGGGCGGGGCGCTCGAGGACCCGGCGCGCTTCGCGGAGCTGCTGGCGCAGCGACTCGCCCGTACCGTCTGACCAGTTCTGATTCGCGACGAACGACCGCCGGACCGGGGCTTGAGGCAGAGGATCTGTCCCAGCTCCCGGCCGGCGGTGCTCAGTGCGCCTACAGGTCGCCCCCTACCGAGATTGGGGGTTACAGCGCATAGCGATGGACCGGATCAGCGCGGAGGCTGGTAGCGGGGCGGAACGGTTTTCTCCGCTGAATTCGGTACACATCAGCAAGAGGGAATGGGCGATGGTGGATTTCGGAGCGGCTCCGCCCGAGGTGACCTCGGCAAAGATCTATTCCGGTCCAGGCTCGGGACCCCTGCTGGCGGCCGCGGCCGCTTACGATGCCCTTGCTGCGCAGTTGCAGGCCTTTGCGGCCGGGTATTTTTCGGTGGTCGCCAATCTGCAGGGCGAAAGCTGGACCGGCAGGGCGTCCGCGGCCATGGCCGCTGCGGCGACTCCGTACGCCGAGTGGGCGTTGGCAACCGCCGGCCAGGTCGAGCGCGCGGCCGGTCAAGCCCGGGCAGCAGCGGCCACCTACGAGAACGCGCGCACGGCGATCGTCCCGCCGGCACTGGTGCTGGCCAACCGCGCCCGGCTGGCGCACCTGGCGGCAACCAATATCTTCGGTCAGAACACCCCCGCGATCGCGGCCGCCGAATTCGAATACGCGCAGATGTGGGCCCAAGACGCGCTCGCGATGTTCGGGTATGCGTCCGCGGCCGCGACGGCCGCCGAGTTGGCGCCGTTTCAACAGCCCCCGCAGACCACCAACCCGATGGGTGGGGCCGGCCAGGCGGCCGCGGTCGCGGGGGCCGCCGGCTCGACCGCGGCCACCAATACCCAGAGTCTGCTTTCACCGCTGCTGGCCCAGCTGCCGCAGCAGCTTGGCGGACTTGCGACCGGGCAGGCTGCTGCGCTGCCCGCGCAAGCAGATCCGTGGCTGCCGCTGGATCTGATCGCTGCCCTCAACATCGTGTTGGGGCCGACTTCTTTTGCCCTGCAGACTGCGCGGACCATCTCGTCGGTGGGCTCCTTCGCGCTGGCCGGAAATGCCTATCTGGTGGCCCATGCCGAAACCGGCGCGGGCGCGGCGAACGAACAGAAGCCGGTCCTGGTGAACGACGAGAAGTCGGCAGGGGAGTCTGCAGCAGTGGGCGGTCGCGCGGTGTTGGCCCAGATGGGCAGCGACGTCGCGCCGGTGGGCCAATTGTCGGTGCCACCGGCGTGGGCCGATGCCACCCCGGTGGCATCGGTCTCCAAGGACCCGGTGTGGTTGTCCGAAGACGAGCTTGCGGGTGAAGTCGCTGTGCCGGACGGTTCGACGGACATGTCCGGTGCTGCCCCGGCCATGGGCATGGGGCCGGTGGCGGCCATGATGGGCGGCGCGGCGGCCACGGGACGCCAGACTGTCTCCAGTGCTTTGCGTGTCGCGCCGGGGCGATTCAGCATGCCCCGCCCGTCGCTTGGCGGCTAGCTGATGCTGATGCGCGGCGCGCGAGTCCGCCGAGCGTTGTGGGCACTGTGTTGCCGCAGCGACGGGATCATTGGTGTTTGATTTCGGCGCTTTGCCTCCCGAAATCAATTCGGCCAGAATGTATTCCGGTCCGGGTTCGGGGCCGATGATGGCTGCGGCCGCGGCCTGGGAGGCTGTCGGAGTCCAACTGGAGTCGCTGGCCGCCGGCTACTCCGAGATGATGTCGAACCTTCAGAGCCAGGTGTGGTCGGGAGCCGCTGCCGACGCGATGGCCGTGGCCGCCACGCGATACATCGCGTGGCTCTCGGCGACCGCGGTGCAGGCCGAGTCGACCGCAGCTCAGATTCGGGCCGTGGCAGGGGCATACGAAACGGCCTTCGCGGCGACCGTGCCGCCGACAGCGGTGGTGGCCAACCGCGCCCAGTTGCTGATGCTGATGGCCACGAACTTCTTTGGGCAGAATGGGCCGGCGATTGCTGCCACCGAGGCCGGCTACGCCGAGATGTGGGCCCAAGATGCCTCGGCCATGTACGGCTATGCCGGCGCCTCGGCCCAGGCATCGGCCCTGAGACCGTTTCAGCGGCCGCCGGAGACCACCAACCTCGGAGGGCAGCTCGCGCAACACGCCGCATCCGCGCGCGCGGCCGCAGAGGCCGTCGCCGGGCAGACGCAACTGCCGGTCTCTGAGCTGCTGTCACCGGTGCTTGAGCAACCGCACCTCCTGGCCCCGGCGCAGCCGGCGCAAGCCGGGGTAGTGGCGGCATCGTCGCCGCAGACGTGGCCCATCGTCGCCGAACTTGCCGTCCTGGGGCCCACGTTGGGGGTTCTGGGGATCGCGCAGCAGGTGGTATTCACCACCGGATCGCAGGGCGCCTTCGGTGTGGCCCTTCTTAACGCCCACGAGAAGGCGGCCGCGGGAGCCGCGGTGCCCAACCCGATCGTCCCGCACGGGGTGCCTGGGTCGCCGCAGTTCCCCCAGGCGGTGCTGGCCAGCGCCGGCCGATCGGCGCCGGTGGGGAAGCTGACGGTGCCGCCGGGGTGGCTGACGGCAGCTCCGACGACCGACACCGTCGAGCCCACTCGACCGGCGGGTTCGACCGGGGTGCGTGCGGAGGCGTCCCAGGCACTGCGGCCCGCGGCAAACAGCGCCCCGATGGGGGCGCTGGGACCCATGGGGCGTTCGGTGGCCCGCAACGACGGTGTCGCGGTGTACCGGCTGCGTGATCGCCGATTCCGGTTTCCGCGGCCACCTGCCGGAGGGTAGGCAGCAGCGTCGATCTCATGAAGCCGTCGGCGGGCCCGGGGTGTCTCGTCCACGTCACACCGACGGTGGCCCGTGTTATGTGATGACGACGACGCGCATAGGTTCCAGCCTATGGCTATGGCGGGCCATATCGGTCAGATGGACGTACTCAATGAGCTCAACCGCTTGACGGCGCAGCGGTGAGGCAGCAAACTCTCCTATCTTAGACCTCAGCCTACATTTGCGTTAATTTAATGCTTCGACAAAGGCTGCTCAAGGGCTACCTCAGCTGAATTTTATGTTGCTCGTCGCGCGTAAGCGTGGAAGAAGAGGGGACACACTCGGGTGCTTGATACACACCGCATCGGACGCCGTCGGTCGCCGAGTATGGTGCCGTCCTGGCGTCGGGTTTTCGCGAGCATGGCGGCGGCGTGTTCCTTCTTGGCGTTCGGCATGTTGCCGTCCGCAGTCGGCCCTCGCGCGCAGGCGGATGTTTTCGATTGGATCGTCGATCTTTTCGATCCCAGTGAGTGGGCGCCGGGCCTCGTCGGTGGCTTCGACGCGGCCGCGTTTCTGGATCGGTTCGTCGACGACCCCCTGTACGCCGGCATCGACAGCTTCATCGACGACCCGGACAACGCCTGGCTTATCGATGCGATCAACCTGCTGGCGCCGGCTGGTCAGCTGTGGATCGGTGATGGGGCCGACGGAACCGCCGAACACCCCGACGGCGGCGACGGTGGCCTGTTGTTCGGCGATGGTGGCGACGGCTACGACGGCCTGGGGGGTAACGGCGGTGATGCCGGAATGTTCGGCGCTGGCGGCGCCGGCGGGGACGGTGCCTATGGGGAGCGTGGCGGCGAAGGTGGCGACGGCGGCTGGTTGCTGGGTGACGGTGGGGTCGGCGGCGCCGGTGGTGCCGGGGGCGGCGAAGGCGGAGTCGGTGGTCTCGGTCGAGGCGTGGTGTTCGGTGACGGCGGCGTCGGCGGTACCGGTGGGATCGGTGCGACGGGTGCCAGCGGCGCCATCGGCGGCATCGGCGGCAACGGTGGCGCCGGCGGCGCGAGTACCGCACGCTTCGGCAACGGCGGCATTGGTGGTGCCGGTGGCCAGGGCGGGTCCGGCGGTGACGGCACGACAGGTGTCGTCGGCGTCAACTTCGGAGTCGGCGGCAACGGCGGCAACGGTGGTATCGGTGGTATCGGCGGGGTCGGCGGCAACGGGGGAGAATTCGGCAGCGCTGGCTCCGGTGGCCGCGGCGGTGCCGCGGGTCTCGGCGGCACCGGCGGAGCCGGGGCGGACGGCACCGAGGACCACCCGGACGGTGGCGTAGGCGGTAATGGTGGCGACGCCGGTACGGCCGGCGTCGGTGGTGCCGGTGGTACGGCCGACGAGGGGCCGGGGTTCACCGGCGATGCCGGTGCCGCCGCGAACAGCGGCGGCAATGGCGGCACCGGCGGTCGCGGCTTCGACGCCACCGAGGCCGGCGACAATGGTGGCCGCGGCGGGGCCGGCGGCAACGGCGGCAATTACGGCACCGGCGGCACCGGCGGCACGGGTGGTGCGGGGATGGACAACGGCACCGGCGGCGACGGTGGCCGGGGCGGCAACGGCGGCGATCACGGCAACGGCGGCACCGGCGGTGTCGGCGGTCGGGGCGGCAACGGCGAGGCCGGAACCGATGGCAGCCACGCTGGCCAGGCCGGCACTGCCGGACGGGCCGGAGGACTCGGCGGCAACGGCGGCGCGGGCGGCCTGGGCGGTTCGATCAGCGGTGACGGCGGTGACGGCGGCGCCGGCGGCAGTGGCGGCACCGGTGGCAACGGCGGGGCCGGCCAGAACGGCACCGCCGGAACCGGTGAGGGCGGCGACGGCCAGCGCGGCGGTGACGGCGGTGCCGGCGGCCGGGGTGGCAACGGTGGCTACGGCGGCGCGGCCGGCGGAGTTGCCGCCGGCGGCTCCGGGCATGACGGCACGGTCGGTGTCGGCGGTGCTGCCGGCAACGGCGGCAACGGTGGCATCCCCGGTGACGGTGGCAAGGGTGCCGACGCCACCACCGGTGGCTTCCAGGGCGGCAACGGCGGCAACGGCGGCAACGCCGGCACCGGCGGTGCTGCCGGCAGCGCCGGCAGCGGTTCCGTCCGCGGGGCCGCGGGCACCGCGGGCGGCCTGCCAACCGGCATTCACGGCAACGGCGGCGCCGGTGGCAACGGCGCCGACGCCATTTCGCCCGGTTTTAGCGGCGGTGCCGGTGGCCGGGGCGGCAACGGCGGCAATATCGGCAATGGCGGTGACGGCGGCGATGGCGGTAAGGGTGCCGCTGGCCGTCAGGGTGACCTTGGTGTCGGCGCAGGCCAGTCCGGCAGCGACGGCGGGACCGGTGGGTCCGGAGGCGCTGGTGGCGCCGGCGGCCTGGGTGGACGCATCCGCGGTGACGGCGGCGAGGGCGGTGCCGGTGGCGCCGGCGGGACCGGCGGGACCGGCGGGACCGGGGTGAACGGCGCGGCGGGCGCCAGCTACGGCGCTGACGGGAAGACCGGCGGAAACGGTGGCGCCGGTGGCATCGGCGGCAAGGGCGGCGCTGGTGGCACCGGCGGCGGGGTGGCTTCCGGCGGATCCGGTAGCGCAGGTGCGCAGGGCGCCGGTGGCGCCGGTGGAAACGGCGGCACCGGCGGCACGCCGGGCGACGGCGGCCGCGGAGGCGACAACTCGGACATCAACACGCTCTCCGGCCGCGGCGGTGACGGCGGCAAGGGCGGTGACGCCGGTGCCGGCGGCGCAGGCGGGACCGGCGGGGCCGGTTCCACCACCGGCGCCACCGGTGCGGCAGGTCAGCGGCCGACCGGGGCACTGGGCAACGGCGGCGCCGGCGGTAACGGCGCATCGGCCACCGCCATCCGCGGGACCGGTGGCGCTGGCGGCGTAGGCGGCGACGGCGGCAACATCGGCAACGGTGGACGCGGCGGCGACGGCGGGGCCGGTGGCCCCGGCCGGATGGGCAGCAACGGCAGCGACGGCCAACAGGGATTCGGCAACAACTATAACGGTGGTGTGGGAACCGGTGGTGACAAGGGCGGCACCGGCGGCAACGGCGGACGCGGTGGCGCGGGGGGTGCGATCTCCGGCAACGGCGGTGACGGCGGTACCGGAGGGGCCGGCGGTAACGGTGGCGACGGTGGACGCGGTGGCAATGGCGCCGGCGCCACCTCCACCCCTGCCCAGAGCGGCGGCTACGGCAACACCGGAGGCAAGGGCGGCACCGGCGGTGACGGCGGTAACGGCGGCCGCGGCGGCACTGCCACCAACGGCAACGCCGGCAAGGGCGGCACCGGCGGCGTCGGCGGTGACGGCGGGGGCGGGGG
>NZ_MVHH01000027.1 GCF_002086515.1 Mycolicibacter arupensis | reverse complement strand
CCCACCCCCACCCCCGCTTGGCCAGTGGACCAGCACCACGGTGACCCACCTGCTGCCGGACGGTTCGACCCTGACCCTGCTGGCGGACACCTCGGGTATCACCGCGCGTCACGCAGAACTGCGGTTTGACCTGCTGGTGGGCGGTCTCATCGGGCTCGCCCTGGTGGCGTTGCTGGTCGGCCTCGCGGCCGCCCGGGCCCTGGCACCGTTGCAGCGGATGACCGCGACGGCGCAACTGATCGCCGACGGTGACCGGGGCCGCCGCCTGCGCCCGGATCGGCCGCAGACCGAGCTTGGGCAGGCCGCCGCGGCGTTCGACAGCATGCTCGACGCCCTGGAGACCGCCGAGAGTGACGCCCGCGAGGCCGCCGATACCGCGCAGCGCGCCGAGGCGAACACCCGCCGGTTCCTGTCCGACGCCGCCCACGAGTTGCGCACCCCGATCGCGGGAATCCAGGCGCTGGCCCAGCAGCTCGCCGCCGACACCGGAAACGCCGCACGTCGACGTCGATTCGCGACCCTGCTGACGGACGAAACCCGCCGGGCGGCTCGGCTGGTCGGCGACCTGCTCGACATCGCGCGCATCGACGCCGGGGTGGCGCTGCGCTGCGAAGACGTCGACGTGGCCGAGATCGCCGCCGCCGCAGTCGACCGTGCCGCCATGCTGGCGCCGCACCTGGCCGTTCGTCTCGACGGAGACGGCCAGCCGCTGGCGGTGCACGCCGACCCGCACCGCATCGCCCAGATCCTGTCCAACCTGTTGGACAATGCCTGCCGGCACAGCCCGCCCGACGGCGAGATCACCGTGCATACCGCCCGCCGCGAGTCCAACGCCGAGGTGACCGTCACCGACACCGGTCCAGGTGTCCCGCAGTCGGACCGCGAGCGGATATTCGACCGGCTGGTCCGCCTCGACGACGCACGTAACCGGGATTCCGGAGGAGCCGGGCTGGGCCTGTCGATCGCCAGGGCACTGGCACGAGCCCATCACGGCAGTCTCGAATGCCTACCCTCCGACACCGGCGCGGTGTTCCGGCTCAGCCTGCCGTTACGCAGCTGAAGGGCCGTCAGGCCTGGAACTGGACGGCACCGTCGTCGAGCACCACCCGTGGGTTGGCGCCGTCGGGACCGGCGGCTTCGGTGCGAAACACCGCCTTGCCCGACTCGGTTCGCCAGATCGAGGTGGTCAGGGTCTCCCCCGGAAACACCGGATCGGTGAAGCGCGCCGAGATGGCGGAGACCCGGCTGGCGTCGCCGCCGCCGAGTTCGGCGACCAGCGCGCGCCCGGCAAAACCGTAGGTGCACAGCCCGTGCAGGATCGGCTTGGGGAAACCGGCCAGCGTGGTGGCGAACCACGGGTCGCTGTGCAGCGGGTTGCGGTCGCCGGAGAGCCGATAGAGCAGCGCCTGATCCTCCCGGGTCGCATAGGCGGTGCGGGAATCGGGTTCGGAGTCGGGGATGCTCGGCGCGACCGCCCGTTGCCCGGGCTGCCCACCGAAGCCGCCGGCCTTGCGGATGACCACGGTGGCCAGGGTCTCGACCACCAGCTCGGAGGTCTTGGGGTCGGTGCCGCGCGCACGCAGCATCACGATCGCGTTCTTGCCCTCGCCTTTGTCTTGGATGTCGGCGACCTCGGCCACCACCTGCAGGCTCCCGGCCGGGGGCAGCGGCGCGAACAGCCGCACCTCCTGCGAGCCGTGCAGCAGCAGCGCCGGGTTGAATGTGCCGATCTTGCCTGCGGCCGCGAAGCCCATGCAGCAGATGACGGCGTAGGTGGGCAACACCTGCTGCGGGGTGTCGTGACTGTTCTCGGTGGTGAACGCCAGGTCGGCTGTTCCGGCGCCGACCCCCAGTGCATAGAGCATGGTGTCGCGATCAGTCCATTCGACCAACATCGGATCAGCGGTCGTACCGATCGCTGTGGGGTCAAGTGCCACGGATTCTCCTTCGCCTGCGACGAACCGGCCTGATCATTTCAGCAGAACCGGCCCCGCCGATGCTATCCACGCGGCAGGCTGTCGACATGGCAAAACGCATCCGGGGCAACATGTTCGCGATCGTGGCGGCGGCGCTGGCCGTGACCTTGGCGCTCGGAGGTTGTTCTGGAACACCGCACCCCCGAATCATCACCCTGACACTGGTCCGGCACGCGGAATCCGAAGCCAATGCCGCCGGAATCCTCGACACCTCGGTGCCCGGCCCGGGACTGACCGACAAGGGCCGCGTACAGGCTCAAGAGATCGCCGACCAGCTCTCCCGCAACCGCCACGACGGGGTCTACGCCTCGTCGATGGTGCGCACTCAGCAGACCGCCGCACCGCTGGCACGCGAGCTCGGGCGTCAGGTGCAGGTCCTGCCGGGGTTGCGCGAGATCAACGCCGGCTGGTTCGGCGACAAGCCCAGTTCGATCGCACACTCGGCGTATTGGCTGGCCCCGGAGGCCTGGCTGCGCGGTGACCGGACGGCAGTCATCCCAGGCTCGATCGACGGTAACCAGTTCAACGAAGAGTTCAGTGCTGCGGTGCAGCAGATATACGACAACGGAGACAGCAACCCTGTTGCGTTCGCGCATGGCGCATCCATCGCGACGTGGACGCTGATGAACGTCAAGAACCCCCGCGATGAGCTGTTGATCGACCATCCCCTGCCCAATCTGGGCAAGGTCGTGGTGAAGGGGAGCCCGACCACCGGCTGGAATCTGGTGGACTGGGACGGAATCCGCGCGTTCTGAGCGCACCGGCACCCAGGATCAGCCGGGAGCGTCAAACCCACTGTTGACGTGGCAGCCGAGAGCGGCCACCATGACCGCATGCGTTATGTCGTTACCGGCGGTACCGGGTTTATTGGACGGCGAGTGGTGTCGCGCCTGTTGGAGGCCAGCCCGGATGCCCAGGTGTGGGTGCTGGTGCGCCGCGCCTCGCTGGGCCGCTTCGAAGCTCTCGCCTCCCGCAGCGGCCAGGCATGGGGCCAGCAGGTCAAACCGCTGGTCGGCGACCTGACCGCCGAGGGTCTCGGGTTGAGCGACACGGTGATCGCCGAGCTCGGCGAGATCGACCACGTCGTGCATTGCGCGGCCATCTACGACATCACCGCCGGGGCGGCCGAGCAGCAGGCGGCCAACGTCGAGGGCACCCGCGCCGTGATCGACCTGGCGAAACGCCTGGACGCCACCTTGGCGCACGTGTCTTCGATCGCGGTGGCCGGCGATTACGCCGGCGAGTTCACCGAAGACGACTTCGACATCGGCCAGGAGCTGCCGACCCCGTATCACCAGACCAAGTTCGAGGCCGAAGCACTGGTGCGCTCCGCGCCGGGATTGCGTTACCGGGTGTACCGCCCGGCGGTGGTGGTGGGCGATTCCCGCACCGGCGAGATGGACAAGGTGGACGGGCCGTACTACTTCTTTCCGCTGCTGGCCAAGCTGGCGGCGCTGCCCCGGCTCACCCCGATGGCCGTGCCCAACACCGGACGGACCAACGTCGTTCCGGTCGACTACGTGGTGGATGCGTTGGTCGAGTTGATGCATGCCGACGGATACGACGGGCGCACCTTCCATCTGACCTCCCCGAGATCCATCGGGCTGCCCGAGATCTACCGGGCCGTGGCGCGAGAGGCCGGGCTCCCGCCGCTGCGCGCCAAGCTGCCCGGCGCCGTGGCAGCCCCGGTGCTCAATGTCGGCGGTCGGGCCCGAGTATGGCGCAACATGATGGCCACCCAGCTGGGTCTGCCCGCCGAGGTGCTCGACCTGGTGAACCTGCGGCCGACCTTTGTCGCCGAGGCCACCCGCGCGGCGCTGGGCGACAGTGTCCGACTGCCCGAGTTCGCCGAGTATGCGCCGAAGCTGTGGCGGTATTGGGTGCGGCATCTGGATCCCGATCGGGCCCGCCGCGACGATCCGGCCGGGCCGCTGGTCGGACGGCACGTCATCATCACCGGGGCGTCCAGCGGAATCGGTCGGGCGTCGGCGATCGCCGTCGCCGAGCGTGGCGGCACCGTCTTCGCGCTGGCCCGCAGCGGCTCCGCACTCGACGATCTGGTGGCCGAGATCCGATCCGGCGGCGGACAGGCGCACGCATTCACCTGCGATGTGACCGATTCGGCATCGGTGGAGCACACCATCAAGGACATCCTCGGCCGGTTCGGGCACGTCGACTACCTGGTGAACAACGCCGGCCGGTCGATCCGCCGCTCGGTGGTCAACTCCACCGAGCGCCTGCACGACTACGAACGCACGATGGCAGTCAACTACTTCGGCGCGGTGCGAATGGTGCTGGCATTGCTGCCCCATTGGCGGGAACGCCGTTTCGGCCACGTGGTGAATGTCTCCAGCGAAGGGGTGCTGGCGCACAGCCCGAAGTACAGCGCATACGTACCCACCAAGGCGGCACTGGATGCGTTCGCTGACGTGATCTCGACCGAAACCCTCTCGGATCACATCACATTCACCACCATTCATATGCCACTGGTGGCCACACCGATGATTGCGCCGACGGGGAAACTGCTCCCGGTCGGGGCGATCAGCGCCGAGCATGCGGCAGCCATGGTGGTGCGCGGGCTGATCGAGAAGCCGGACCGGATCGACACTCCGCTGGGAACCCTGGCCGAGGCGGGCAACTACGTCACCCCCAGGCTGGCCCGCCGGGTGCTGCACCAGGTCTACCTGGGCTACCCGGACTCCGCGGCGGCTCGCGGCATGGCAACCACCGAAACTGTTGCAGCACAACCGCCTCGACAGGCTTCCCGCAGGCCCAGGAGACCATCGCGGGCGATCACCCGAGTGCGGGTACCCCGCCCGGTCAAGCGGGCGGTACGGCTGGTTCCGGGGGTGTACTGGTGAGCCAGGGGCCGGCTATCAACCATCCAGACCAGACACGCCGAAGGCGCTTGCCCGGAGCAGGATTCCCACTGCATCCACTGCCATGCCGTTGACAATGTCCGCGGCCGAACAAATCTCGTCGATCTGACCGACCGCCTCGCCAACCAGGATCCCGGCAGTATCGAAGTCTTCTGCAACGACGGCCCTCTGGTAGTCGGCGAGCGTCTCGGTCAGCGCTCCCAGCAGCTCGGACTCCCTGCCACGCCAGGTATCTCCGAAGGAGTTGCGCAGCGCGCGGGCGTTGTATCCCACCGGCCAATCGAGTTGCCGGACAATATCGTAAACACCGGTGCGGTAGGTGTCATCGCCGCTGGCAATCAGTGCGCGCTGGTGCGCCCGCGGCGAAACCAGGGCTTCCCGGGATGCCCAAAGACGAGTTCCCACCAGCACTCCATCTGCTCCCAGAGTCAGCGCCGCCGCCAGCCCCCGCCCGTCGGCGACTCCACCAGCGGCGACGACCAGCGTTTGAGGGGAAAGCTCGGCGACCAGATCGGCGACCTCCGGCAGCAGGGTGAAGGTCGAACGGGCACTCATTCCGTGCCCGCCCGCCTCGCTGCCTTGTGCCACGAGGACATCGACGCCGACCTCCAGATTCTGTCGCGCCTGCGCCACGGTTTGGACCTGCCCGATAAGCGGCACCCCGGCCCCGCGGATTCGCTCAGCGAACGGGCGTAGATCACCAAAAGACAACATGATCGCGGCGGGCTGTTGGGCCAACGCCAGATCGAGCGCCTCCGGTCGCTGCGCCAGACGCCATGTGATGAACCCGTACCCAACGCGCGCACCGGCCGCTTCGGCGATTTCGGCGTCCAGCCACGGCAGATCGCCATAGGCACCGCCGATTAGCCCCAATCCGCCGGCTTCGGTCACGGCTGCCGCAAGCCGGCCGCCCGCGGCCAGCGCCATCGGCGCTAGGAGGATTGGGTGGTCGATGCCGAAATACTCGGTAAGCCGTGTTGTCAGGGGAATCGTTTCCTCCCAGAGGATGTGGGGCGAAGTGCACGCCCTCGATCACTACGATCATGCGCGCGAATCGGCGGTACGTGAACTTGTCGTTGCGCAACCATGCCGAACAAGCTCAAGCCAGGGTCTTCACTTGGAGCCGGCCGGCGCGGCATACTGCAACAATTCGGCAAGAGCCTCGGATGTGCCGGCACAGGGGAACCTATCGAGGAAGCGGATTCGCTTGATTCATGCTCAACCCGTGGCAGTCATTTCCGGCGCCTCCCAGGGCATCGGAGCCGGACTCGTCACCGGCTACCGCAAACTCGGCTACGCGGTCGTCGCCAATTCACGCAACATCAGCCCCAGCGCTGATCCGCTGGTGTTCGCGATTCCCGGCGATATCGGACAACCCGGCGTCGGCCAGCGCGTCGTCGATGCTGCGCTCGAGCGATTCGGAAGGGTCGACACGGTCGTCAACAACGCCGGCATTTTCATCGCCAAGCCCTTCATCGAATACACCGACGCGGATTACGACGCCGTCACCGGCGTGAATCTTCGGGGCTTCTTCGAGCTTTCCCGCGCGGCGGTATCGGCGATGCTCGCCCGGGGGGAAGGAGGTCACCTGGTCACTATCTCCACCAGCCTGGTGGACCACCCCAACTCCGCAGTCCCCTCGGCTCTGGCATCACTGACCAAAGGCGGGTTGAACGCAGCGACCAGGGCGCTGGCCGTCGAATACGCCGGGAGCGGAATCCGGTCCAACGCCGTGGCGCTGGGCATCATTCGCACCCCGATGCATGATCCGGCGAGCCTGGGAGCCTTGGCTGCGATGCATCCCCTGGGGCGTCTGGGCGAGGTCGACGAAGTCGTCGACGCCGTGCTGTACCTGGAAGGTGCGCACTTCGTGACCGGCGAAATCCTGCATGTGGACGGTGGCCAAAGTGCCGGACACTGACGTTCTACGTGAGGTTTTGAACCGGTGGAAGGCAGCCATCGATGCCCAGGACCCCGAAGGGGTTTCCGGGTGTTCGCCGAGGATGCGCTCTTCCAGGGATTGCGTCGCTACAGCGTGGGCCGACAGGGGGTCCGTGAGTACTACGCGAGCCAAGCCCCGGGAATGACTGTCGACTACCAGATCCTGCACATCCGCCGGCTGGCCTCCAACCAAGTACTCGGATACCTTTCCGCAGATTTCGGATTTCCCGACCGCTCCCCGGTCAACCTGTTCCTGGGGGTGATCGTCGAACACACCGAAGACGCCGGGAGCATCACCTACTACCAAGCCTCTCAGATCGGCTAGGGGTCCGGTTCACTCGTAGACCCCCTCCAGATACCACCGCCGCAGCCGATAGCACAGCAGTAGCGCCTGCCCGGGCGCTGCGCCCGGGGAACCCTCCACCAACACCTGAACCCGGGCGGTGCGCCCCGATCCCGGCCCCTGCCGTTGCGGATCCCACCACCGCTCATCCACTAGCCAAGGACCGGCCCACCAGCGCAGCCGATCGTCCCGGCCCCGGGCCACCAGCCACACCGGGTCGGTGGAGAAGAATCCCCGACCGGTTACCCTGATCGGATTGCGTTCGGCGTCAAGAAGTTCCACCGGGTCATCGAGCAGTACCGCTGGCGACGGTTCGGGGAGTCGACCGGGCCACGGCTGGCGCGGGTCGGCCAGCGGCACCGGCTCATCTCCCAGTGGGGTCAAGGTGATGCGCTCGGCGGGGCCGCGGCCGCCGGAGAGCACCGGGACCCGCACCGCTTCGGGGCCGAGCAGGCCCTGGACCCGCACCAGGGCGCGGCGGGCTCGCAGCCGGTCTTCTTCCCCGAGACCGCCCCACAGCGGTAACTGCAGCGCCTCGGTCGCCGATGCCACCTCCACCGGTTGCAGGCGCAGCACCGCCACCGGGCCGGTAGGCCGATCGGAGGCGATGCGGCTGGTGAGCCAGCCGTCCAGCTGCCAGCGCACCCGATCCGCGGTGGCCTCCTCGGTCAGCGGTTCGGCGCACCGCCAGACCCGGGTCAACTCTTGCCCGGTGGTGGTGACGGCGTGAATGGCCAGCCGGGTGCAGCCGACCCCGGCGGCCATCAGCGTCCGGTGCAATACACCGGCGAGCGAGCGGCCGGCGAACGCCGCGGCGTCCACCCGGTCGATCGGCGGATCGCAGTGCAGCTCGGCCTCAAGATCCGGTTCCGGCTCCCGCCCGGACGGCCCACGCTGCGGCTCGGCGCGGGCGAATCGGTGCGCGGCGAGCGCGTCGGGGCCGAACCGCGAGGTGACATCCGGCCGCGGCAGTGCGGCGAATTGCCCGATGGTTCGAATCCCCAAGCGCCACAACAGGTCGACCAGGCCATCGCGACCCGGCCCGGACAGGCTGGGTTCAGCGGCCAGCTGCCGGATCGACAGGGCCGACAGGAACCGGGCATCTCCCCCCGGCGGCACCACCGCACCGGCGCGGGCAGCGAGCACCGCGGTGGCGAGCCCGTCGGCGATCCCGATCTGGCATTCGATGTCGGTCGCGGCCACCGCGTCGACCAGGCGTTCGGCGGCCTGTTCCTCGGAGCCGAAGGCCCGTACCGCACCGCGCACCGCCACCACCAGCAGGCCCGGCCGCAATACCTCGGCCGCCGGTACCAGTTCATCGACCGCAGCCAGAACGGGCTCGAACAACCGGGCATCGCGGTCGGTGTCGGCGGCCACCACGTGCAGCGCCGGACAGCGCGCCGCCGCTTCTCGGCGCCGCAGTCCGCGCCGCACCCCCGCCGCTCTAGCGCCCGCCGAACAGGCGATCACCCGGTTGGCCAGGGTGACCGCAACCGGCGCGGTGGCCGGCAGACCCGCCGCGGATGCGGCGGCGACCGCGGGCCAGTCCATGCACCACAACGCCAGCACTCGTGAGTCGGCCATGAGACGACTCGCTATCCGGCCCGGGTCCGCCCGGCCGCCCGGCCGGCGGCCCGTACCTCCAGGCGCACCGCGCCGATTCGACCGAACCCGGGAACCGCAGCGCAGCCCGTCATCGCCTCGCCCGTCGTCTCATAACCACTCACCCGAGCATCCAGGCGCAGCGCCGAACCCTGCCAGTCACCGCCGGAGACCAACAGCGCGCAGCCGCGGTGGCGGGCCCGGGCCAACACCACCCGGGTCCGCGACGGCGGCACGCAGCGGCCACCGAGACCGAGTACCACCAGATCCATGCCGTCCATCAGCACCGTGGCCACCTCCACCGGATCATTACCGGGATCGGGGATCACCGCGAGCCGGCTCAGGTCAGCGCCCATCTCGGATGCGGCCAGCAGCCCGAGGTCCGGCTGACCGACGATGGCCGCGTTACCCGCGGCCCCCGTCACCGCGGCCACCATGCCCAGCATCAGCGACCGCGCCCCCGAGAGCACCGCGACCGTGCCACGCGGCAATCCGGCGGGTAGAACCTCGGCCAGCAGCGGCGGGACCGGAAGCATGGCCTCGGCGGCCGGGGCGACCGGGACTGCGCTGGGCCCCTGCCTTCCGGCCCCTACCTTTCCGCCCACCGCAGCCATCTGAACACGCAGTTGTTTGAGCTGCTCAGCGCGATCCTCAGGAACGATGCGACGCCGCCCCACCGCCGGCCCCACACCCACTGCCGCCGCCATGATCGCCTCCGGAAGAACGCTAAAATATTCGAAACTATGTTCGATCGACCCGAGTGAACACCCCCCCACCGACAAACGTCAAGCGAGGCCCCTCGGCCATGCATCAACGGCCCCGCGCGCCACATCCGCACCGCATTACCCGCTCACGACTCGGCGCATTGGTACACAGTTCAAAATATGTAACACTGTTTCGCATGACTCGATCCGTGCCGACCGACGCGGCTACCGATGCGCTGCCCCTGGGGCCGCAGTCCCTGGTATGGCGCTACTTCGGCGACAACCGGATGTTCTTGATCGGGCCGCGGCCCGCCGTGCTGCAGAACATGCTCGCCGAGCTCGGCCAGGGCGTGCTGGACCACTCGGTGTTCTTCACCGACACCGCAGCCCGGGTCAAACGCTCACTGCCGCCCATCTTCATGACCGTCTACGGCGCCGAGTCCGACAACCCCGGCCAGCAGGTGCGCGACTTCCACCTCAACATCAAGGGGACCATGCCGGATGGAAACCGGTACCACGCACTGGATCCCGAGACCTACTTCTGGGCCCACGCCACGTTTGTCGAGCAGGTGCTGTACTTCGCCGACACCTTCGTCAAACGCCTGACGCCGCAAGACAAAGAGCAGATCTACCTCGAATCCAAGACCTGGTATCGCCGTTATGGGGTCAGCGACCGGGTGATGCCGGCCGACTACGCCGAATTCGAGCGCTACTGGAATCAGATGCTGGACAAGGTTCTCACCGACCACCCGACCGCCAAGTACGGCGTCGGCTACGTCACCAAGGGCTTCCCCTGCCCGAACGGGGTGCCGCCGGCGCTGTGGCGGGCGATCTCGGTGGTGTTCAATCCGCTTGCGGCGTTTCTCACCACCGGCGGCATGCCGCCGAGCACCCGGGTTCAACTGGGCCTGCCGTGGAGCGACCGGCAGGAACGGCGCTATCAGCGGTTCGCCGCGCTCTGCCGGTCACGGCCGGTCAACTGGGCATGGGATCATGTGCCGATGCGACTGCGCTACAACAAATTCGCCTATGCCGGCTACACCCGGGGCTGACCCGGCGACCACCGCCATCCTCGATGCCGCGGTCGTCGAGTTCGAGCAGCACGGATTCCGGCGGGTCGCACTCGACGACGTGGCACGGCGCGCCGGAGTCAGCCGGACCACCATCTACCGACGGTTCGCCGGACGCGACGAGCTGGTCGCCGCGGTCATCGATCGGGAGAACGCCGCGCTTTACGACGACATCGCCGAAGAGCTGAAAGCCTCTGCCCCCCAGTCGAATTATTATGTCGAAGCGTTCACCTCGGCGATCATGCAGTTCCGCCGGCACCGGGTGTTGAACCGGATGATCACCGATGAGCCGGCGTTGGCACTGGAGCTCTCCCGGCGGCACTACGGCGCGATCCTGGACCGGATGGCTGAGGCGCTGCAGGTGATCTTCCCGCCCGGATTCGCCGAGCGTCTGGGGCCGGCGGTGGTCACCGAATTGGCCGACACCATCCTGCGCTACGCGGCCATGGCACTGTTGTTGCCGTCACGCGAACCGCTGGATTCCGTCGAGGACATCCGCGCATTCGCGACCGGGCATTTTCTGCCCGGCCTTCCCGCGGCGCTGCGCAGTATTGCGGTCTAGCCGTCGCACGGCCCGTCAGAGGGCCGCACCGACCCCCACCGAGGCAGCCACCTCAGGCATGTACCGCTCCGCGAGCACGGTGGCGATGGCCTCGACATCGGCCGACAACGGATACATGTGGCGGTATTGCAGCACCTGTTTGCCGATCAGCCCCAGCCGCTCGGTGAACGTCGGCGTGCGGCCCGGATCCAGCAACGGTGAGTTGAACGGCGCGCAGTCGGAGCGCTGAAATTCGAAGGCGGCGCTGATCCGCGGCGCAGCCCCGAGCCGACTGCCGCGCCCACCCCAATGCAGCACCGCCTGATTCCACGCGAACATGGTGCCCGCCGTGGCAGGCAGCGCCCGGATGTCCTGCAGATTATGGACGATCGCGTTGTCCGGCCCGTCCCAGCGACGCTGAACGAAACGATCGTCGAGATGGGCGGGCAGCATGTACATACATCCGTTGAGCGGGGTGGCATCGGTGAACGGCAACCACACCGTCAGTGTCCGGGGCGAGTTGTCGCCATCGAGGGTGTTGATCAACTTGTCCCGATGTGGCCCCCAGCCGACGGAGTTATCGCTGGGATTGACGTGCCAGACCCAGAAGTCGGGCAACGCCCGATATCCCTCGCCCATCACACTGGCGAGGAACTCCGAGAGTCCCTGGAAAGCCAGCCACAACTCGTCGTAGACGAAGGCGAAAGCCAGTGGGATTCCTTGCTGAAAGAGCGTCGACACACCCTCGCGGATGGGTGCGACGACCGCTTCGGGCAGGGCGTCGGGAACCTGGACGTAGCCCTCACGCCTCAAGTTGGCCAGGTGGGTGTCCAGCTCGCCGACCGCTGCGACCGGGCGCGCGCCGCCGGCCTCGATGGACATCGATGGGCACAGCCCGGTCCAGAATTCACGCCGCTGTACATCAGCGGCGGAAAGCGCAGCAATCATGTGGCTACTCCCACTCAATAGTGCCGGGTGGTTTGCTGGTGACATCCAAGACTACGCGGTTGACCTCGGAAACCTCATTGGTTATCCGAGTCGAGATCCGCTCCAACACCTCGTAGGGCACCCGGGTCCAGTCGGCGGTCATGGCGTCCTCACTGGACACCGGCCGCAGCACGATCGGGTGACCGTAGGTGCGACCGTCACCCTGCACCCCCACCGAGCGGACATCGGCCAACAACACCACCGGGCACTGCCAGATCTGATGATCCAGCGCGGCGGCGGTCAACTCCTCGCGAGCGATCGCGTCGGCCTGCCGCAGCGTGGCCAGCCGCTCAGCGGTGACCTCCCCGACGATCCGGATGCCCAGGCCGGGCCCCGGGAACGGTTGGCGGGCAACGATCTCCTCCGGCAGGCCCAACTCGCGCCCGACCGCCCGAACCTCGTCTTTGAACAGCAGCCGCAGCGGCTCGACGAGACTGAACTTCAGGTCATCGGGCAGTCCACCGACGTTGTGGTGACTCTTGATGTTCGCGGTGCCCGTACCCCCACCGGACTCCACCACGTCGGGGTACAGCGTGCCCTGCACCAGAAACTCGACGCCGTCTTGAGAAGCGTCGTGCTCTCCCAGGGCGTCGCGGACCGCACCCTCGAAGGCCCGGATGAACTGCCGTCCGATGATCTTGCGCTTGCCCTCGGGATCCGACACCCCCGACAGCGCCTCGAGGAAGACGGCGGCGGCATCTACAGTGACCAGCTTCGCGCCCGTGGCGGCGACGAAGTCGTTCTGTACCTGCTCACGTTCGCCGGCCCGCAACAGCCCGTGGTCGACGAACACGCACGTCAACCGGTCACCGATGGCACGCTGCACCAGCGCCGCGGCCACCGCGGAATCCACCCCGCCGGACAGTCCACAGATGGCATGGCCGTCGCCGATCTGTTCGCGCACCTGCTCGATCAGCGCGTCGGCGATATTGGCGGGCGTCCAGGCGGCGTCGATGCCGGCGAACTCGTGCAGGAACCGGCTGAGCACCCGCTGCCCGTAGGGGGTGTGCAGCACTTCGGGGTGGTATTGCACCCCGGCCAACCGGCGGGCGCGGTTCTCGAACGCGGCCACCGGCGCTCCCGAGGTGGCGGCCACCACGGTGAAACCGGCCGGGGGCATAGTCACCGCGTCACCGTGGCTCATCCACACCGGCTGGGTGTCCGGCAGACCCGCATGCAGTTCCCCGCCGGTCACCTTCAGCTCGGTGCGGCCGTACTCACTGGTGCCGGTGCGCTCCACGGCGCCGCCCAGCGCGGCCGCCATGGCCTGGAAGCCGTAGCAGATCCCGAACACCGGAATATCGAGGTCAAACAGTGCCGGATCGAGCTGCGGGGCGCCCTCGGCGTAGACACTGGCCGGCCCGCCGGACAGCACGATCGCCAGCGGATTGCGGGCGGCGATCTCGTCGACTGTCGCGGTGTGCGGGACGACCTCGGAGAACACCCGCGCCTCTCGGACCCGGCGGGCGATCAATTGGGCGTACTGCGCGCCGAAGTCGATGACCAGAACGGGGCGAGACGATGGTGACGACACCGCAAAGAGTCTAGTGGCGGCAAAAGTCAGCCGATCCTTAGGCGGGCATGATGAAGTGGAGACAGTCACCCGGAAGGAGAACAACACGGTGCTGGGTCTTCCCGAAACGATCCGTGCCTGCCTGTTCGACCTCGATGGAGTGCTCACCGACACCGCCAGCGTGCACACCCGCGCCTGGAAGGCCATGTTCGACGCCTACCTGTCGAGGCGCGCCGAGGACACCGGCGAACCATTCCTCCCGTTCGACCCGGACGACGACTACCGGCGCTTCGTCGACGGCCGCAAACGCGACGACGGCGTGCGTGCCTTCCTGGCCAGCCGCGGCATCACGCTGCCCGACGGCGCCGACGACGACCCACCGGATGCGCTGACCGTGCACGGTCTGGGAAACCGCAAGAACGAGGCGTTCCGTGAGACGCTGCGTGCTGACGGGGTCGAGGTGTTCGAGGGGTCCCGCCGCTACCTGGCAGCGGTCACCGCGGCGGGCCTGGCCACCGCGGTGGTGTCGGCCAGTGCCAACGCCGGCGAGGTACTGGCGCTCACCGGCCTGGAGACGTTCATCGCGCAGCGGGTCGACGGCGTGACGCTGCGCACCGAACACATCGCGGGCAAGCCCGCACCGGATTCGTTTCTGCGGGCGGCGCAGCTGCTCGGCGTCACCCCTGCCGCGTCCGCGGTCTTCGAGGATGCGCTCTCCGGGGTCGAGGCCGGCCGAGCCGGCGGGTTCGGCTTCGTGGTGGGCGTCGACCGGGTGGGTCAGCGCGAAGACCTGCTGAGCCACGGCGCCGACATCGTCGTCACCGATCTGAAGGAGCTGTTGTGAAGGACCGCCGATGATCGCGCACGACTACTTCCCGATCGAGCCGTGGCAGCTCCGCGAGACCCACCTCGACCTGGACCTGCTCGGTCAGACCGAGTCGCTGTTCGCGCTGTCCAACGGGCATATCGGGCTGCGCGGCAACCTCGATGAGGGCGAGCCGCACGGGATGCCCGGGACCTACCTGAACTCGTTCTACGAAGTGCGGCCGTTGCCGCATGCCGAGGCCGGCTACGGCTACCCGCAGGCCGGGCAGACCGTGGTGGACGTGACCAACGGCAAGATCATCCGGCTGATGGTCGACGACGAACCGCTGGACGTACGCTACGGCGAGCTGCTCGACCACGAACGCATCCTCGACCTGCGAGCGGGCACCCTGACCCGCCACATCCACTGGCGCTCGCCGGCGAAGAAACAGGTCAAGGTGCACTCGACTCGGCTGGTGTCGCTGGCCCACCGCAGCATCGCGGCCATCGAATACGTGGTTGAGGCGGTGGACGAATTCGTGCGGGTGACCGTGCAGTCCGAGCTGGTGGCCAACGAGGACCAGCCGCCGACCTCCGACGATCCGCGAGTCGCGGCGATCCTGGAGAACCCCCTGGAGGCCGTCGAACGCGAGAGCACCAACACCGGCGCGGTCCTGGTGCACCGCACCCGAGCCAGCGGACTGATGATGGCCGCGGCAATGGATCACGAGGTCGAGGTTCCCGGCCGCGTTCAAGTCAGCACGATGACGATCCCCGACGTGGCGGCGACCACCATCGTGTGCGGCCTGCGGCCAGGGCAGAAACTGCGCATCGTCAAATTCTTGGCCTATGGCTGGTCAAGTGAGCGGTCCCGCCCAGCACTGCGCGATCAGGCCATCGCCGCCCTGACTGGTGCCCGCTACAGCGGCTGGCAGGGGCTACTGGACGCCCAACGGGCCTACCTCGACGAATTCTGGGACGGTGCCGACGTCGAAGTCGACGGCGACCCCGACTGTCAGCAGGCGATTCGGTTCGCGCTTTTTCACCTGCTGCAGGCCAGCGCTCGGGCCGAACGCCGCGCCATCCCCAGCAAGGGCCTGACCGGCACCGGCTATGACGGTCATACCTTTTGGGACAGCGAGAGCTTCATCCTGCCGGTGTTGATCTACACCGCTCCGCACGCCGCGGCCGACGCACTGCGCTGGCGGGCAACAACGCTCGACCTCGCCCGTCAACGGGCCACCGAACTCGGACTGTCCGGCGCCGCATTCCCGTGGCGAACGATCCGCGGTCAGGAGTGTTCCGGGTACTGGCCGGCGGGCACCGCCGCCTGGCACATCAACGCCGATATCGCGGCGGCGTTCGAGCAGTACCGGATGGTCACCGGGGACACCTCGGTGGAACAGGAATGCGGGCTCGAGGTGCTGGTGGAGACGGCTCGGCTCTGGCGGTCGCTGGGACACCACGACCGGCACGGCGTGTGGCACCTGTCCGGGGTGACCGGCCCCGACGAATACACCGCGATCGTCCGCGACAACGTATTCACGAATCTGATGGCCGCCCACAATCTGCACTCCGCCGCCGACGCCTGCGCGCGGCACCTCGAAGCCGCCCAGGAGCTAGGGGTAACCACGGAGGAGATGGCCGCCTGGCGGGACGCGGCCGACGCGGCGCACATCCCCTACGACGAAGAACTCGGGGTACATCCGCAGTGCGACGGCTTCACCTCGGCCGCGGAATGGGACTTCGAGACCCGAAACGCCTACCCGCTGCTGCTCCACGAACCCTATGTGCGGCTGTACCCGGCACAGGTGGTCAAGCAGGCCGACCTACTGCTGGCCATGCAGTGGCGCAGCCACGCGTTCACCGCCGAGCAGAAGGCCCGCAACGTCGACTACTACGAGCGGCGCACGGTGCGGGACTCGTCACTGTCGGCGTGCACGCAGGCGGTGATGTGCGCTGAGGTAGGGCATCTGGAGTTGGCCCACGACTACACCTACGAGACCGCCTTCGTCGACCTGCGCGATCTGCACGACAATACCCGCGACGGCCTGCACATGGCGGCGCTGGCCGGGACCTGGATCGCGCTGGTCGCCGGCTTCGGCGGTCTGCGCGACGACGCCGGGGTGTTGTCCCTGGATCCAGCACTGCCCGAAGGGATTTCGCGACTGCAGTTCCGGGTGCGGTGGCGGGGATTTCGGGTCACGGTCGACGCCAACCACGACGAGGTCAGCTACACGCTGCGCGACGGCCCCGACGGCCTGCTCATCATCAACCACGCCGGGGAAGACGTCGAACTGAGCACGCGAGCCTCGATCACGCTGCCGGTTCGGCGGCGTGAACCGCTGCTGCCCACCCCGACGCAGCCACCCGGCCGCGCGCCGAACTACCGACGGACGCCGCAGCAGAACACCGCCCACTCGTAGTGTGCTTCCAACCACCGATGCCAGCGCCGCCAGCGCCGCAGAAGATTTCCACCGCAGCCCGTCGACCGCATGCCAGCCCAGAGCGCCGAGGTGTAGCGTTAACGATGTTGGGAAGCTCAACTAGTCCGGGATGAGAATGGCTGTCCGCCGCCACAGCTCATAGAGCATTCGCTCGCGGCCGGACGCTGCGGTGGCAACCGCACTTCCGAGCATCACCATAATGCGTTCCACCAAACCCCCTCGCCCCCAACCCAAAGATGACCTTCGGGGCCGCAATTGTTCGCGAGGAAGTAGGCACATCGTCAGATCCAGGACACGAACGGTTCCAAGTAACCTAGCGTAAGGAATTCGGATGGAGATCCTGGTCAACACCGATCACAACGTCAGCGCACACCAAGCACGTATCGCCGGTATCGAGATCGAGGTCCGCGACATCCTCGCCCACTTCGCCGATCACCTCACCCGCGTCGAGGTCCATCTCAGCGATGAGAGCGCTGGTCGATCCAGCGGCAAGGACAAACGCTGCATGGTGGAAGCCCGGCCGACCGGGCGAGCGCCGGTGGCCGTCACCGACCACGCCGGCACCGTGGACGAAGCCCTACGAGGCGCGCTGCACAAACTGAAGAGACTCCTCGAGAGCGATCCCGCCCGACCCGCCGGCCGTCGCGCGCACGATTCCATTCGTAGCGGGCCGCGGTCAGGACGACAGTAGGTCTGGACAGCGCGTCCGGCCACGTTGGTCAGAGCTGACTCAAGCTTCCCGGATTGGGTGCATACACGGTTTCCGCATCTGGTGAAATTTCCTCCGGGCAGTGACATTGTGGGGTATGAGCAATCCGGATAGCCCCAGAGAAGCGCCGGGCGAGTACAGCGTCGATGATGACAACCAACTTCAGCCAGAGGACACCCTGATCGATCGCGGTGTCGACGATGTGCTCGACGAGGGGTACTCCCCGGCGGAGAGGCCCTACGGCGGTGCCTCGTACGATTCGGGGCCCGAAAGCTTGGACCAACTGCTTGCCGAGGAGGAGCCGGATCCGGCGATGCAGGCCTATAACCCACTCGACAATGAGGAGCAGCAACGCTCGGCCGCAGCCGAGCGGGAGGCTGAATTTCCGCAGCACGATGAGGTTGGACGTGCGCGCGCCGGTCGGCTTGTCGCGCCGGACCGGGGGCTTGGTGAGGACCTGGAGGCGGAACTGGTTGCCGATGACGTCGGTATCGACGGCGGCGCAGCCTCCGCCGAGGAGGCCGCAGTTCACATCATCGACGATGAGCAGCCGTAGCGGCCCACCTACGTGACCGCTTGCCGATAGTGGCCGTCGGTGAGGTCGTGGTACCAAGTCGTCTCCCCCGGTTCCGGCAGCCCGGCCGCGCGTAATGCGGTCGACAGTGGGCGGCACGAGGGCGTCATTGGTATGCGGTCGACAATGTGCACGATGCAAGGACGCTGGTCGCCGGGTAGGCCTCGCAGCGCAGCAGTCAGCGCGGCCCCGGTCAGGATGCCCTGTTTGCCGACCGTCACGGCGGCGACCACCACGTCTTGACTGTCGGTCGCACACGGATAGACCACGGCCAAGTCGATCACGATGACACCGCCGAGGGCGTCGCAAATCGGCTGGCAGAAGACCGGTCCGCGCTCCGACTGGATCACCGTGTTGCGATTGTCGACAAACCAGTAGTCGCCGTCGCTGTCGCGGCGAAACAGGTGGTCCGTGGTGATCCACGTATCTCCCTCGGCGAAAACTCCGCGCATGGACACCGGTGCGGCATCGCGTCCGGACCGCGGCTTCGCGAGCAACACACCCACCTCGTCGTCCGCGCAGCGACGCACGAAGCCGTGGTCATCCTCGATGAACCGGCCCGTCGCGGCGTCGTAGCCGCCGAGCCGGACTTTGGCGCTGCCCGGCAGCGGCCGACCCTTAGCCCCGATCTTCGTCCCGGCGACATTCGCCAGGACCGCATCGCCCTCGGTGGAGGCATAGAACTCCAGCACTCGGGCTGGGGCGAATCGATCGTTGACCTTGTGCCACAGGCCGGTTGGCATGCCGGCCCCGATGAACAGGCGGATCGGGTGATGCTCTGCGAGTCGGGGCGACGTTGCCTCCACCAAGTCGAGCAGCAGCGCCCAGGTGTAGGTGACCACCGTGACCCCGTAACGGTGGACCTCGTCGGCGAACCGAGTTGGATCAACACCCCGGGTCAAGGCGATACGCGCCCCGCCGGCGAGCGCGCCGCCCAGACCGACCATCAGACCCGACGGATGATGCAGTGGCGTCAGGCAATAGATCGTGTCGTCTCGGTCGAGGGCGGCGGCCGCGGCGGTGCCGAAAGCCGACAGCACCCACCGATGGTTCGTGACCTCTTTGACCACCCGGCGTCCTCCCGTCGTGCTGAAGAACACGAAGGCGAGATCACTTGCCCGGCCCGGGTTCGGCCGATACCATCGCGGCAGCTCAGCGGACAGATCGAGTCGATCCAACTCGATGACCCGGTCCGACTCCGTCAGGTTGAGATCTGCGGTGCGGCCGTGACCGAGGATGAGCACCCTGGCGCCGGTGGCGGCGGCCGCCGCCTGATGGTCCGGGTCCGTGACGATGTCGGCAACCTCGCAGAGCTGCACGGCCGATACCAGATCATCATCCGGGGGCAGCAGCACTGCCACCGCGCCGAGCCGTGACAGTGCGGCGATGGCGATCACGGCGCTGGGGCTGGTGTCCATCAAGACACCGATATGGGCTCCGTGGTGAATACCGGCGGCGATCAGTTCACGCACCACCTCGTCGATGCGGTGTTCGATCGCTGCATTGGTGCGGACACGATCGTCGAAGAGGAGGCACTCCTCGTCGGGCGCTCCGCTGGCGCGTTCGGCCATCAAGGCGCCCAACGACACCCGGGTATGGGGCTGCAGCTCCCCTAGGCGGGCGAGCCGGGGCAGAGTACGCAGGGCCTCCCCGGTCATCTCCCAGCCGGTGTGCGCCACGCTCACCGCGGCCTCGGCCAGTCCCAGACTCACCCCGATCCCCATCTCGGCCAGCGCCCCCGCTGAGCGACCGATGCGCGACGACAACCCAACAGCACCATCGATTTCGCCACCCCGTTCGGCCTCCATCACGTGCACACCCTGCGGCCTGGTCCCTCGACCGTCTTGCCACAGCACCCATTGGCCGACCGTGGGCCACGTCTGCGTGGCGGCGGTCGATCCAACGACAAGCCCGAAATGACCAGCCCGCAACAGCGCCTCGGACACCTCGGCGCGGGGGGCGGCCTGCCGAATTCCTCGGACCGCCGCAGGTTGGCCGATGTCGTCGATCTCGCCGATGAAGGCCAGGACGGGACAGGTGATTTCCGCGAGCGTGATCAGCGTGCCATCGATCACGGCACCACCGGCCATCATGCGATTGTGGACCACGAACTGCCGCAGGAGCTCGGCAATCGCGGGGCCCGACCATGCCACCCAGCCGTCCACCTCGAGGAAACGTCTCTGCTGTTCCTTGGGCAACAACGACTCTCGGTCATGAAGCTGCCGAAGAAAGTCCCACCTCGCCCGCACCGTCTTGATCGGGTCCAGTAGTTGAAACCCTGCGCGGGCCATCCATCCGGACACCGAGAGACGGTTGAAGACGTGATCGGCGACCAGCCGGGCGCCGCGGCCCGCCAGCGCAGCCGGAATGCCGAACGGCAGACCGCTGAGCGAGTCGACCGCGCTCCCGAAGGTGATGACGCTGGCCAGGCCCTCGGAGCGTCGGTAGGCCGCGGTTTGGTAGCAGAACATCCCGCCCTGTGAGTAACCCGCCAAATGCACCTTGCTCCCAGTATGGGCGTGCACCGAGTCGATGACCCGGCTCAGCGCCACGACATGGTCGCTCAAGGTGCGTTCAAGTCCGCCGCTTTCCCGATCCGGCGAGCCGAAGTCCACCACCCATGGGTCCAGACCGAGATCATGCAGGATACCCACGGCACCTTGGTCGCTGGTGACGTCAAAAACATTGGCCGACATCATCATCGGCGGGACCAAGACCACCGGAGGCCAGTCCGGATGGATCGCACTGTCGGGGAAGTAGTGGCGCAGCCGGTACATGTCGCACTGCGCCACGACCTCAAACGGCGACGGACGGGCACCGGTCTGGAAGCCGCCGAACCGCAACACCTCGACACCGTTTTGCACGGTCGCGATCGTCCGGTTGGCGGAACCGGCCAACAGCTCGCTAACCCAGCTCACCGGCAGCACTCGTCACACCGAGAACTCCCGCTGTTCACACATCGGCTGACGTCATGAAGCCAACCCTACGCGCAGCGGCGGCACCGTGCCGACGGTCGCTTCCGCGCACCGATCCGCGAGTGCTGGCCGGAGTTGCTCAGGCCTTCAGCCGGTTGGGGCCAACATCCAATCGACCCGGGACTTCACCACCACCGAATGGGACGTGGGCTGAGGAGGTAGCACGTGAAAATTATTGCTGCCGAAGCTGAATGACTGTTCGCGAGACTTGCAGTCCCTCACCGAGGCGGGCGTCGAGAAAAGCACCACCGCCGTCTTCCGGCACCGTTGATGTCGACCAGTCCCGGCCCGGCGTCAATGACACCTCAAGGCGGGCAGCCACACGCTTGAACCTCTCAGCCCGCCGAATCGACGGAATCGGCGGGCTTCCAACGCAGCGCGCCGAAAGCCTGGTCCGGCACCGCCGGGTTCTTCGGCGCGATCGGCTCCAGCCGGCGGTAGGGCTCGCCTTGGGCCGGCCGCTGATCGGCCTCACCCTTGTTGGGCCACAGCGATGCGGCCCGCTCGGCCTGGGCCGTGATCGACAGGGACGGATTGACGCCGAGATTGGCCGAGACCGCCGCGCCGTCCATGACCGCCATGGTCGGGTAGCCGTACACCCGCTGGTACGGGTCGATGACGCCGCGCTCTGGACTGTCGCCGATCGCCGCTCCACCCAAGAAGTGCGCGGTGAGCGGGATGTTGAACAGCTCGCCCCAGGTGCCGCCCGCCACCCCGTCGATCTTGGCGGCGATGCGGCGGGTGACTTCGTTGCCGACCGGAATCCAGCTCGGATTGGGCTCGCCGTGCCCCTGCTTGCTGGTGTAACGGCGAAAGCCCAGCCGGCCGCGTTTGGTGAACGTGGTGATCGAGTTGTCCAGGTGCTGCATGACCAGCGCGATCACGGTGCGCTCGCTCCACCCCTTGGGGTTGAGCAGCCGCAGGATGTTTCGGGGGTCTTCGCCGGCCTGGTTCAGCAGCTGGCGCCACCGCGGAGTGTCGGTTCCTTGCGGACCGGTGCCATCAGTCATCAACGTCTGCAGCAGCCCCATGGCGTTGGAGCCCTTGCCATAGCGCACCGGCTCGACATGGGTGTCGGCGGTGGGGTGAATCGAGGAGGTGATCGCCACACCGTGCGTCAGGTCCAGGTCCGGATTGACCTTCAACGTCGCCGCACCCACGATGGATTCGGAGTTGGTGCGGGTGAGCACTCCGAGCTTGTCGGACAGCTTGGGCAGCTTGCCCTTGTCGCGCATCTTGAACAGCAACCGCTGGGTGTTGTAGGTGCCCGCGGCCAGAATCAGATACCGCGCGGTGAAGGTCTTGCGGTGTCGGCGTGCCCGCAGACCGGTCCGTACCGTCTGCACCCGCCACAGCCCGTCGCCACCCTGCTCGAAGGACGTGACGGTCGTCATCGGATGCACCTGCGCCCCGGCGGATTCGGCCAGATACAGGTAGTTCTTCACCAAGGTGTTCTTGGCGCCCCAGCGGCAGCCCGTCATGCATTCACCACATTCGATGCACCCGGTCCGGTTGGGCCCCGCCCCGCCGAAGAACGGGTCGGACACCGTCTTGCCCGGCTCCTTGGCCCCATGGGCGCCGTCGGTCCCGAAGAACACCCCGACCGGGGTGGAGACGAACGTGTCGCCGACCCCCATGTCGTCGGCGACCTGCTTGACGATGCGATCGGCGTCGGTGAACGTCGGATTCTTGACCACCCCGAGCATGCGCTGCGCCTGGTCATAGTGCGGCATCAATTCGGCACGCCAGTCGGTGATGTGCGCCCACTGCTTATCGGCGAAGAACGGCTCCGGCGGCACGTACAGCGTGTTGGCGTAGTTCAGCGAGCCCCCACCTACCCCGGCGCCGGCCAGCACCATGACGTTGTTGAGCAGATGAATGCGCTGGATCCCGTAGCAACCCAGTTTCGGCGCCCACAGGAATTCCCGCAGGTGCCAGGAGTTCTTGGCGAAATCCGCATCGGCGTATCGGCGTCCGGCTTCCAAAACGCCGACGCGATAGCCCTTCTCGGTCAGCCGCAGCGCGCTCACGCTGCCACCGAAACCCGAGCCGATGATCAGGACGTCATAGTCAGGCTCCATAACCAGCAAGTATGACCGTACTGACCGGTAACTTGCTAGATAGGCTGCCCTTACCTGGTGGGCTCAGGAGCCGACCGTCAGCCCGACCTTCTGAAACTCCTTGAGATCGCAGTAGCCGGCCTTGGCCATCGCACGGCGCAGCCCACCGACCAGGTTCAGCGAGCCGAACGGGTCGTCGGAGGGGCCCTCGAGCACTTGCGCCAGTCCGGGGCGTTCCCCGTAGGCGACCTGCATCAGCGCGCCACGCGGCAGGGAGGGATGAGCGGCGGCCGAGGGCCAGTACCAGCCATCGCCCTGCGCCTCGGCCGCGGCCGCCAGTGGCGTGCCCAGTACCACCGCGTCGGCCCCGCAGGCGATCGCCTTGGCCAGGTCACCGGAGGTGTGGATGTCGCCATCGGCCAGCACGTGCACGTAGCGCCCGCCGGTCTCGTCGAGGTACTCGCGGCGCGCCGCGGCGGCGTCGGCGATCGCGGTGGCCATCGGCACCGAGATACCCAGCACCTCATCGGAGGTGGTCACCCCGGAGGTGGAGCCGTAACCGACGATCACCCCGGCCGCGCCGGTCCGCATCAGGTGCAGGGCGGTGCGATGGTCGAGTACGCCGCCGGCCACCACCGGGATGTCCAGCTCGGAGATGAACGTCTTCAGATTGAGCGGTTCGCCGGCACCGTCGCGGTCCACGGCCACTCGCTCAGCGGAGATGATGGTGCCCTGAATCACCAGCAGGTCGACCCCGGCCGCCACCAGCGCCGGCGTCAGCGCCGCCGCGTTCTGCGGACTCACCCGCACCGCGGTGGTGACACCGGCCGCGCTGATCCGCGCCACCGCGGCACCGAGCAACTCGGGATCCAACGGGGCCGCGTGCAACTGCTGCAACAGCCGGATCGCCGCCCCGGGCTCGGGCTCTTTGGCCGCCGCCTCGGTCACCTGGGCGATCTTGGCCTCGACATCGGCGTGGCGACCGATCAGCCCTTCGCCGTTGAGGACACCGAGACCGCCGAGGCGACCCAACTCGATGGCGAACTCCGGGGAGACCAGTGCATCGGTGGGATGAGCCAGCACCGGCATCTCGAACCGGTAGGCATCCAGCTGCCACGCGGTGGACACATCTTGGGAAGAACGCGTGCGCCGGGACGGCACGATGTTGATGTCATCGAGTTCATAGGTCCGGCGGGCGGTGCGGCCCATGCCGATCTCAACCATGTCACGCATGCGGGGTCACCCTTATCTTTCAGCGAGACCGACGTTTTGCAGCAAAAGTACGAGAAGCGATCCGCAAAACGTCGGTTTCGGCGCTAACGCACGTAGTAGTTCGGTGCTTCGACGGTCATGGTGATGTCGTGCGGGTGGCTTTCCTTCAGGCCTGCGGCGGTGATCCGAACGAACTGCGCCTGCTGCAGGGCCTCAATGGTCGGCGAGCCGGTGTAGCCCATGGCCGCTCGCAGGCCGCCGGTGAGCTGGTGGATCACCGTGCTCAACGGACCCCGGAACGGCACCCGGCCCTCGATGCCCTCGGGAACCAGCTTGTCTTCGGAGAGCGCATCGTCTTGGAAGTAGCGGTCCTTGGAGTACGACTTCGCTCCCCCGCGGCCCTGCATCGCACCGAGCGAACCCATCCCGCGATAGCTCTTGAACTGCTTGCCGTTGACGAAGATCAGATCGCCGGGAGACTCGGCGGTGCCGGCCAACAGTGAGCCGAGCATGGTCGTCGACGCGCCGGCGGCCAGTGCCTTGGCGATGTCGCCGGAGTACTGCAGGCCGCCGTCGGCGATCACCGGAACGCCCACCGGCGCGCAAACGGCGACGGCCTCCATGATGGCGGTGATCTGCGGGGCACCCACCCCGGCGACCACCCGGGTGGTGCAGATCGAGCCGGGCCCCACCCCGACCTTGACGGCGTCGGCGCCGGCCTCGACCAGTGCGGCGGCTCCGCTTCGGGTGGCCACGTTGCCGCCGACCACCTCGACGCGCTCCCCCACTTCGGCTTTGAGCTTGCCGACCATGTCGAGCACCCCGCGGTTGTGGGCGTGCGCGGTGTCCACGATCAGCACGTCCACCCCGGCGTCCACCAGAGTCATGGCGCGGACCCAGGCATCGTCGCCAACGCCCACCGCGGCCCCGACCAGCAGCCGCCCATCGCTGTCCTTGGTGGCCAGCGGGTGCTGTTCGGTCTTGACGAAGTCCTTGACGGTGATCAGGCCGGTCAACTTGCCGTGACCGTCGACGATCGGCAGTTTCTCGATCTTGTGCCGGCGCAGCAGGCCCAGCGCCGCGTCCGCCGATACACCCTCCTGGGCGGTGATCAGCGGCGTCTTGGTCATCACCTCGGAGACCGGCTTGTTCTGGTCGACCTCGAAACGCATGTCCCGGTTGGTGATGATGCCGACCAGGGAGCCGTCCTTGTCCACCACCGGCAATCCGGAGATACGGAAGCGGGCGCACAGCGCGTCCACCTCGGCCAGGGTGTTCTCGGGGGTGCAGGTGACCGGATCGGTGACCATCCCAGCCTCGGACCGTTTCACGGTCTCAACCTGTCCGGCCTGCTCGGTGACGGGCAGGTTGCGGTGCAGCACGCCCATGCCGCCGGCGCGGGCCATCGCGATCGCCATGCGCGCCTCGGTGACGGTGTCCATCGCGGAGCTGACCAACGGCACCTTGAGCGTGATGTTGCGCGTCAGCCGGCTCGTGGTGTCGGCGGTGGCCGGCACCACGTCGGATGCCGCCGGAAGCAGCAGAACGTCGTCAAACGTCAGCCCCAGCATGGCGATCTTGGGGGACTGACCGTCCAGCGCTCCGCCGGCGTACACCGCGTCATCGAGCGGACCCGTGAGATAGGGGGCGCTCATCGGGCCACTGACTTCGATTTTGGACAACCAACGGCCATCTTGGGAGCCTCCACTACAAAGCCGGGGTGAGAAGTCCATCCTAATCGCGTCGCGCGGATGCTTTCGCCCGCCACCACACTTGGCCGCCGAACGAGTGTCTGCGCCCACCGCTGGCGTTCTGTCAGGGCGACTGCGTACCCTGATGGGCGTGCGTGACCACCTGCCACCCGGTTTGCCGCCCGACCCGTTCGCCGACGATCCCCATGATCCCTCGGCCGCACTGGACGCCGTCGAACCGGGCCAGCCGCTGGACCCGCAGGAGCGCAGCGCCGTCGAGGCGGACCTCGCCGACCTTGCGGTCTACGAGGCGCTGCTGGCGCACCGCGGGATTCGCGGTCTGGTCGTGTGCTGTGACGACTGCCAGCAGGACCACTACCACGACTGGGACATGCTGCGAGCCAACCTCCTGCAGCTGCTGATCGACGGCACCGTCCGCCCGCACGAGCCGGCCTACGACCCGGAGCCGGACAGCTACGTGACCTGGGACTACTGCCGCGGCTACGCCGACGCGTCACTCAACGGAGCGACCTCGGAAGCCGACGGCTACCGCTGATCAGGACCGCTGCCAGGCGCCACCGCGGTGGCGCACCAGCTCTGCGGCGTCATCACGCACTCCGCGCAGTTCGTCAGGCGTGCGGGTAGCACTACCGATGTCAGCCAACATGCACGCCAGCGCCCATCGCAACGGAATCAGACCCAGCCGTCCGGTCTCCTGGAGTGCGGCGTCGGCCACGGCGCGGGCCCGCTCGATGTTTCCCGCGCAGCACAGCGCCCCAGCCAGCACCACCTGACTTTTCACCCGGTGGCGCACCATGACGTCGTCCACCAGCTCGCATGCCTGCTCGGCGTTGCGCACCGCGGTGATCCCGTCGCCGGTGACCATCGCCAGTTCCGCGGTCACCCAGTGCCGGCGGACGGCCAGCCGCGGCGGCGCGCAGCCTGAATCTGCCGGAGCCAGCTCCAACAGGGCCGCCGACGCCGCGAAACGCCCGACCCCCAGGGCATCGGCGGCCAGCCCGACCAGCGCATCCGAACGTGCGGTGACGTCGTCACCGGCCAGCGCCAGCGCACGGCCGTCGAACCCCCGCGCCAGGTCGTGCCCACCGAGTTGGCGCAGAAACGACCCCCGGGTGCTGTAGGCCAGCGAAGCCAGCGGTCCGGCCGGAACGTCGCGCACCAACGCCGTCAGATCGGCTACGGCGGTGGCATACCGTCCCTGGCCGCCGGCCGCCACGGCGCGCAACCACCGCTGTCGGGCGGTCGTGGCCGCGGGCAGCGGCCAGCGCCCCGGATCCTTGCCGAACGCAGCCGCCGTCAGTGCGGTCTCGAGGTCTTCGATCATCGCTGCGCGACCTTACGCGGTCCCGTCGGGGCATCACCACTCCTCAGAATGCGGAATAACATCCACGTTCACGGAATGTCCACTCTTTTAGGCCAGCCTTTCTTAACGATCGCGTTGGTTTTACTTCAGATCGTTTCGTTACCGTCGCGCACGGCGCCGGAATACAGCCGGCGCTGTTTTACGCACAGCACCCAGACACCGCTCGACACGCCGCCTCACACCGATCCGGCCGAGCAGCGTTTTGAGAGGGGTTCCCATGCCACAGGTTGAGCAGTTGCCCGGCCGCAATGCGGACGTATGGGATTGGCAGCTCCGCGGAGCGTGTCGAGGGGTGGACTCGTCGGTGTTCTTCCCCCCCGACGGGGAACGCGGCCGTGCCCGCGCACAGCGTGAACAGAACGCCAAGAAATGGTGCCGCAGTTGCCCGGTGCTCGAGCAGTGCCGCACGCACGCGCTCGCGGTGGGCGAGCCCTACGGAATCTGGGGCGGCATGTCAGAAGCCGAGCGGCACGCGGCGCTGCGCTGCAATCTGCGGCCCAGCGGCTAAATTCTTCCCGGCCGGACCGCGGATTCACCCGCGGCCCGTGGGTCCCCAGAGCAGCCCCCGGTCATCCGGGGGCTGTTCGCTCCCCTGGGCCAGACCCGCCCATCCGGCCAGTTCGACAGCAAGGCCGCGTTCATACTGGCGCCGCTCGTCGGCAGCGCCGCGCAGACGCGGCGGGGGTGAAGCAATGTCATGGTCTACCTGTGCGGTGATTCCGGCCGGTACAGCACCGGGATCGCGCTCGCGATCGATGCCGGAATCACCGTCAGGTAGACCCGTACCCGATCAGCCGTGCGGCGCCTCGGAGATCTTGCTGTCCGGCGTACCCAGCGTCTTGCAATAGGTCGATACCGACAGCCTCGTCGCCGAGATCTCCAGATTCGAAGGGTCCGCCCCGCTGTGGTCCTTGAGCATCTTGGCGATCTCGTCGTCCTGCTTCTTCTGGTCCTGCTCGACGAAGTCTTTGCACCTCGTGTCCCCGCCGGTGTTGATCACCTCCGAGGCCGAGCAGCCGCTGGAGATCAGCACCCCCAACGCCATGGCCGCAAACACAACGCTCTTCTTCATCGCCATTCCTTCCGTACTCCTCACGCCTCACGCCCGAACAGGCGCAGCAGCCAGAGCAAGATGATCGCGCCCAGGACTGCGGTGAACAATGTGAACCACCAACCACCACTGGCTGTGTCGACGACGAAGCTGAGCAGGAAACCGCCGATCAACGCTCCGACGACCCCCACCACCACATCGGCAACCAAGCCGTATTTGGTCTTCATGGCGATGCCGGCGATCCAGCCGGCAATACCGCCGATCACGATATAGCCGATCCATCCGACACTGGTCAACGTCGTGGAACGGGCCAGAAATTCGGTGGCCGCCACTGCGTTCATGGTGATCTCCTTCTCAACCGCCGTCAGCGCCGTCGGTCAACGTCGCGCCGGATCCATACCCGTTTTCCGCGCCCACTAATCACACGATGGGAAACTTCCTGGCGACAGCTCAGGGAATTGAATTGATAACCAATGCAATGGATTAGGATGCGGCTAGCCCGCGACGTCAGCCGGCGTTCTCGGGCAGGCGATAGGCGAACGACTTCTCCTGGCGCTGCTTCATCTTCTGCAGGCACTGATGGTGCTTACGGGCGTGATAGGCGAGCGGGAAATAGGTGAGCCGGTCGGGCAGCACCCGATAGGCGACACGAATGCCGGTGTAGGTCCGTTTGAGTTGGCGGTCTTCCTCAGGACTCCAGGTGACGCCGAGCTTCTCCCGAAGCCGCGGGTCAAGCAGGCCCACCACCGACAGATAGTTGAAGCGCATCGCGGGGCGCAATGCCGCCTGCACCAGTGGCGCCAGCACTGTGGGCACGGCCGGGGGCAGCTCGGCCTTTCCCGACCGCAGGTCCGCGATCAGTTGCAGCGCCTGCGGAGTGCCTCGCAAGGTGTTGATCATCTGCTCGTAGTAGGCGGCCATCTCCTGCTGAGACTCGGGGTACCCCCGCATGGGTACGTGCAGCAGGCGGGCCAGCCGACGGTTGTCGCGGAGCAGTTCGTCTTTCTCCGAGGTGGTGAACTCGCGACCGATCATCAGCGGGCCCGCTTGGGCGTTGATGATGTAGCCGGTGGCGATCACCCACTGATAGGCCTCCGGGTTCAAGGCGCTGATCTGCTTGCCGGTTTCGGCGCTGTGCATGGTGATCGGCTTGTGTAGGGCGCGCACCCGATCACCTTCTGCTCTAGCCTCGGTCCCCCCATAGGTCCAGCGCAGCACCGAGTCCACCGAACGGATCGCCCGGCCGCCGGGGTCACCGTGGAAAGCCGCGGAGTAGCGACCAGTGACCTCGGCGATGACCGGGTGCATGGCCTGCATCATGAATGCCGCGCCCTCAAGAATGAGGAAAGTCCACCGTCCGGTGTGCTCGGCCATCAGCGATTCGGGCGGGATGAGCTCGATCCGCTCGAGGTCTTCGATCGCCGCGACGTCGTCGGCCTGCTGGGCGGCCTCGATATCGGGTGTGGAAGTCATCGCCCATCCTGTCTTCGATGTGGTCGAGCCGACGCTAATCTGCACGTACGGTCGCATACAAGTCGCGTTAGGAAGTTGGATGAACGCCTATAACCCCAGTTCACGGCGTCGTAAGTCGCCCCAACAGGCCCGCTCCCGCGAGATGGTCGCGAAAATCGTGACGTCCACCGCATGGCTGCTGCACCGGCACCCGCCCGAGCAGATCACCACCAACCTGATCGCCGAGACCGCAGACATCAGCAAGGGATCGATCTACCAGTACTTCGAGAACAAGGACCAGATCATCGATGCCGCGGTGGAGCGGCTGGCCGCCGAGCAGGCGCCCGCGATCGAGGACATGCTCCGCGCGGTCACGTTAGACCGGCCGGCCTCGGCCATGGAGGCGTCGATCGACATCCTCATCGACTACACGATCGCCAACCGGCGGCTGATCCGCTATCTGGCCCAGCGGCCCGATCACCTGCGTACGTTCGACAACATCTCTGGACTCAACGCCACCCTGTTGGCGATGACGACCCTGCACATGAGTCATTACCGCAGCCACTACCGCGACGAACTGAGCCCGAACGCGCTGGCGTGGTTGTTCTTCAACATGGCCGTGGCGACCACCATGCGCTACATCGAGTCCGACGACCCGATCTCCCTCGATGAGCTGCGGGCCGGGCTGAAGTTCGCCTCCACGGGACTGCTGGCGACGCATCGCTCCTGACGGCGGTCCATCTCAGCCGGCGCCCGTGGCGATCACCTCGCTGACCTCAACCGCCCGCTCGGCCATCTCGGCGTGCGCCCGGTCCAGGGCTTCGGCCTGGTCCTCGTCCGCCTTCATCAGTGCGTCGATGTTGAATCCGGCCATGTCGAGCACACCCATCTCCCGGAACGCCTTCTGCACCTTGGGTCCCCACAGTCCGATGTCCTTGACGATCGGCACGATCCGGCTGAACAGGTGTGAGCGGAACTGCGTCATCAACGGTGATGCGTCGACCCACTGCGCACACTCGGTGACGTTCAGGCCGAGGGTCTCGAAGACCTCTTCACCCCGGAATCGATCGCGCATCAGGTAGCAGGCGTCCACGACGAACTCTTCGCGCTCGTCGCGCTCTGCCTCGGTCAGCGCAGAGTAGTAGTCCTTCAAGGAGATTCGACCGAACGCGACGTGGCGTGCTTCGTCCTGCATGACGTAGGCCAAGATCTGCTTGGCCAGCGAACCCTCTGCCGACACGTCACGCAGTACGCCGAACGCGGCGAGCGCAAGCCCCTCGATGAGGACTTGCATACCCAGATAGGGCATGTCCCAACGAGAGTCACGCAGCGTGTCACCCAATAGCGCGGTCAGGTGCTGGTTCACCGGGTAGACCATCTCGGCCTTGTCCTGCAAGAACCGTGAGAACGCCTCGACATGGCGGGCCTCGTCCATGGTTTGGGTGGCCGCGTAGAACTTCGCATCCAGATCCGGAACGACCTCGACGATCTTGGCCGCGCACACCATCGCCCCCTGCTCACCGTGCAGAAACTGCGAGAACTGCCAGGACTGATGGTGCTGACGCATCTCGGCGCGACGCTTGCCGTCTGCGGCGTCCCACATCGGGCTGCCGAACAGGGGATGAAAGTCGTCAGGGAGCCCGAGCGGATTCATCGGGTCGACATCTTGATCCCAGTCAATGCGCAACTGGGCATCCCACTGCTTGTCCTTGCCCTTCTGATACAGCGACAGGAGCCGGGCCCGCCCCTCGTCGTACTCCCAGGTGAAGCACGCATCGCCGGCACTGGGGACCTGCCAGGAGTCGGATGCGGGCACCTGCGTGTATTTGTCTTTGGTGGTCATGCGCTGCCGCCTTTACCGGGTCAGACCAGTGGCAATATGACCCGTATCACACTGCGCCGCCCGCGGCGGCGCGTCAAGCACGCCGGGCCGGAAACCTCCCCCGCGGAACGTGCCGTGGGTGATGATCGTCGGCATGACCGGCGACGACGTACACCCGCACCAAGGGGCGGCACAGCCCCCCGCGACGGTGACCCTGCCCCGCTTCCGCAACGTCATCTGGCTGATGCCCGCGGTCTACCTGCTGCACATCGTCGAGGAATACCTCGGCGGATTTGCCGCCTGGGTCACCCACGATGTGCACGGCCGCTTCGACAACGTCGCGTTCGCGTTCAACAACCTCGCCTTCATGGCGATCCTGCTGACCCTGGTCTCGGTGAACTACCAGCGGTACACGCAGGTCCGCAGCGTTGCCCTGGTGGTCTTCGCCAGCGCAAACCTGTTCTGGGACGCGCTGTTTCACCTGGGCATGACGCCGATCCTGAATCGGTACTCGCCCGGCCTGATCACGGCCATGCTGCTCTACTACCCGATCTGCCTGCTGATCGGCGCGGTGATCATCAAGGAGAAGATCCTGAGCCCTCGCCGGTTCGGCCTGGCCCTGACGGGCGGGCTGGCAGTGTTCGCCTTCGTCGTCTGGTACGGGCTGTTTCACTTCGCCACCTGATCCAGATACGCAATCACCCCCGGGCCCAACAGGACCGGGGGTGATTGCGTCTCGAACTACTTAGTGGGCATGACCGTGATGCCCGTGGCCGGCGTGTTCGTCGACCTCGACGGGCTTGTCGACCACGGCGGCTTCGGTGGTGAGAATCATCCTCGCCACCGAGGCGGCGTTGAGCACCGCTGAGCGAGTCACCTTGACCGGGTCGATCACGCCGTCGCCGGCCAGATCGCCGTAGGCCAGCGTGGCGGCGTTGAAACCCTGTCCAGCCGGCAGCTCGGCCACCTTGCTGGTCACCACCGCACCGTCGACGCCGGCGTTGGTGGCGATCCAGTACAGCGGTGCGCTCAGCGCGGCGGAGAACACCTCCACACCCAGCTTCTCGTCACCGGTCAGCGTCGAGGTCAGTGCCGACAGCGCCGCACGGGCCTGCACCAACGCGGTGCCACCACCGGTGACGATGCCCTCCTCGACCGCGGCCTTGGCCGCGGCCACCGCGTCCTCGACCCGGTGCTTGCGCTCCTTGAGGGCGGTCTCGGTGGCCGCACCCACCTTGATCACGGCTACGCCGCCGGCCAGCTTGGCCAGCCGCTCCTCGAGCTTTTCACGGTCCCAGTCCGAATCGGTCGCCTCGATCTCGGAGCGCAGCTGCTTGACCCGCCCGGCGATGGCCTCGGCACTGCCGGCACCGTCGATGATCACGGTGTCGTCCTTGCTGACCACGACCCGTCGTGCGGTACCGAGCACGTCCAGCCCGGACTCGCGCAGCGTCAGGCCGACATCGGGGTTGATCACCTGAGCGCCGGTGACCACCGCGAGGTCATCCAGGAACGCCTTGCGCCGGTCACCGAAGTAGGGCGCCTTGACCGCAACGGCCTTGAGCGTCTTACGAATCGCGTTGACCACCAGGGTGGACAGCGGTTCGCCCTCGACGTCCTCAGCGATGATCAGCAGCGGCTTGCCTGCCTCGACGACCTTCTCCAGCAGCGGCAGCAGGTCGGGCAGTGAGCTGATCTTGTCGCGGTGCAGCAGGATCAGCGCGTCGTCCAGGACGGCCTCTTGGGAGTCGAAGTCGGTGACGAAATACGCCGACAGGAAGCCCTTGTCGAAGCCGACCCCGTCGGTGATCTCCAGTTCGGTGGACAGCGTCGAGGACTCCTCCACACTGACCACGCCGTCGCTGCCGACCTTGGTCATCGCCTCGCCGACCAGCTCGCCGATCTCCTCGTCGCGCGAGGACACGGTGGCGACCTGCGCGATGGACTCCTTGCCGGAGACCGGGGTGGCCGCGTCCAGCAATGCCTGTGACACCGCGTCGGCGGCCTTGGCGATACCGGTGCCCAGTGCGATCGGGTTGGCGCCGGCCGCGACGTTGCGCAGCCCGCCGGAGATGATGGCCTGGGCCAGCACGGTGGCGGTGGTGGTGCCGTCGCCGGCCACGTCGTTGGTCTTGGTGGCCACCGACTTCACCAGCTGGGCCCCAAGGTTCTCGAACGGGTCTTCGAGGTCCACCTCGCGGGCCACGGTGACGCCGTCCATGGTGACCGTCGGACCGCCGAAGGACTTGGCCAGCACCACGGTGCGACCGCGCGGGCCCAGCGTCACCCGGACGGCGTCGGCGAGCTTGTTCACGCCGGCTTCCATCGCCCGGCGCGCGGCCTCGTTGAACTCAATCTGCTTGCTCATAGCTGTTCGGTTCTTTCCTCTACGCGTGCCGCCCCGGACATCACCCGTATTACGGGGATCTCCGGGGCGGTCACGGTGGTTGCTTTGTGGCTACTTGCCGGCCTACTTGCTTACAACGGCCAGCACGTCGCGCGCGGACAGGATCAGGTATTCCTGGCCGCCGTACTTGATCTCGGTGCCGCCGTACTTGCTGTACACGACAACGTCACCCTCGGCGACGTCCAGCGGGATCCGCTTGCTGCCGCTCTCGTCCCACCGGCCGGGGCCGACGGCAACGACGGTGCCTTCCTGCGGCTTCTCCTTGGCGGTGTCCGGAATGACCAGACCCGAAGCGGTCGTGGTCTCGGCCTCGTTGGCCTGAACGAGGATCTTGTCCTCGAGTGGCTTGATGTTCACGCTCGCCACGATTGGAGCCCTCCACATTGTCTGGATGCGACCCGGCATAGGCCGAGTCCATCGGATAGGTACTTACTTCAGGTGTTCGGCATTCGTGCGGGCCCTCGCGTCGTCGTCGCGGGTGCCGAGCGAGAGATCGACCGACTGCCACCTAGCACTCTATACGTGAGAGTGCTAGCACTCAAGGTGGCCCCGGTGCCGAGATCAGGCGATCTGGCCCACCACCACCGGCAGCCCCGGATTGGTGGCCACCTCCAGCGGCGACGGTGGCGCTCCGGCGGCGATCAGATGTGCCGCGAAGGATGCGATCATCGCCCCGTTGTCGGTGCACAACCGCAGCGGCGGGATCCGCAACGTCAACCCGGCCGCCGCGCAGCGCAGCTCCGCCAACTCCCGCAGCCGGGAATTGGCGGCGACCCCACCCGCGATCAGCAAGGTGCCCACGCCCAGGTCGGTGGCCGCGCGCACGGCCTTGGCGGTCAGCACGTCGGCCACCGATTCCTGGAAACCGGCCGCCACGTCGGCGGGTACGAAGTCGGGGTGGCCCTCGACATAGCGGGCCACCGCGGTCTTGAGACCCGAGAAGCTGAACACGTAGGGGTCATCACGCGGTCCGGTCATTCCACGGGGGAACACCACCGCGCTGCGGTCGCCGGTGCGGGCCAGCTCATCGAGGGCCCGCCCTCCCGGATAGCCCAGCCCGAGCAGCCGGGCCACCTTGTCGTAGGCCTCCCCCGCGGCGTCGTCGACGGTGCTGCCCAGCTCGACGATCGGCTCACCCAGTGAGCGCACATGCAGCAGGTGAGTATGGCCGCCGGAGACCAGCAGGCCCACACATTCGGGCAACGGGCCGTGCGCGTAGACGTCGGCGGCCAGATGCCCGCCCAGGTGGTTGACCGCGTAGAACGGCACGCCCCAGGCCGCCGCGTAGGCCTTGGCCGCGGCCGCCCCCACCAGCAGCGCCCCCGCCAGGCCTGGCCCGATGGTGGCAGCCACTACGTCGGGCTTGTCCAGCCCCGCGGTCGCCAGTGCCCGGCGCATGGTGGGCCCCAGCGCCTCCAGATGAGCGCGGGAAGCGATCTCCGGCACCACCCCGCCGAAGCGGGTGTGCTCCTCGACACTGGAGGCCACCTCGTCGGCCAACAACGTCAGAGTTCCGTCGACCTCGAGGCGGGTGATGCCGACACCTGTTTCATCACAGGAGGATTCGATGGCCAGCACTATCGTCACGACAGCCCCTCCCGCCGCATGGTGTACGCGTCGGCGCCGTTGCGGTAGTAGCGCTTGCGCACTCCGGTCTCCACGAACCCGACGTCGCGGTACAGCGCGATCGCCGGCGTGTTGTCGGTGCGGACCTCCAGGTGCACCACGCCACCGTCGGAGTACTCCAGCAGATCGGCCAACAGCCTGCGCCCGAGACCACGCCCCTGATACGCCTTGTCCACCCCGATGGTGTGGACCTCATATTCAAACGGTGGGGTACGTCCCAATCGGGCGATTCCGGCGTAGCCCACCACGGCGTCGCCGATTCGGGCGGCGACGTAATGATGGTCACGCGCTCCGATCGCGCGACTGAATGCCTCAGCCGGCCACGGATCGTCGCCACCGAACAATTGGGCCTCCAACTCGGCGCAGCGCGCCGCGTCACTGTCCACCAGCGGGCCCAGCGTCACCGCCGCGGCGGCCGTCGCCGAGGGCTTGGCGTCGGGTCGACGCAGATACAACGGCACCAGCGGCTCCGCTGGATGACCCCAATCCCGCACCGCGGCAACCAGTCCGGCAGGAGTCGGATAGTCGACGTCAAGGGCCGGCAGGCCGAACAACTCGGTGTGCGCCGGCGATCCTGCCACCGCGACAGCGTCGGCGGGATCGACCGCGGCCGGGGCGCAGACCGCGGGGCCGGCCACCCTGACCCCGTCGCTGTAACGCGCCCAGTACACCTCCCGGCGACGCGCGTCGGTGACCACCAGCGTGGTTGCGGAGGTGCGCACCCCGATCGCGTCCAGGCTGCACACGCCGTACACCGGCACCCCCAGCGCATGGCCGTAGGCAGCGGCGCTGGCCATGCCGACCCGCAGCCCGGTAAACGGCCCCGGCCCGCAACCCACCACGACAGCGGTCACGTCGGTCATGCTGAGACCGCAATCAGCCAGCGCGCCCAGCACATTGGGCGTCAGACGTTCGGCGTGCGCACGAGCGTCGATGGTGACCCGCTCAGCCAGCACCGTCGGCCGGCCGGCGTCATCGAGTTCCACCAGGCCCGCGGTGACCGCAGGGGTGGCGGTGTCCATGGCCAGAATCACTCGGGTCATGGCGCGTGCCACCGCCAGGTCGCGGTACGGGTCTCGGAGTCCGCCGCGCGCTCCAGCCGGATGTCCAGGTGCCGCTCGGAGAGCCGCTCGGCCAGCCCCTCGCCCCACTCCACCACGACGACGGCATCATCGAGCTCGGTGTCGAGGTCCAGTGAGTCCAGCTCGGCGGGCAGGTCCAGACCCGTCTCGTCGAGCAGCCGATAGAGATCCACGTGGATCATCGCCGGGGCATCCGCTCGCCGGGGCCGATGTTCACGGGCCAGCACGAACGTCGGCGAGGTGACGGGCCCATCGACATCGAGCGCCTGCGCGATGCCTTTAGCCAGCACAGTCTTTCCGGCCCCCAAGGGACCTGAGAGCACCACCACGTCACCGGCGCGCAGGCCACCGCCCAACCGGGCTCCCAGCGCAACGGTGTCCTCCGCGGTGGCCAGCGTCACCTCCTGCGGATCAGCCACTGCGCCCGGCCTTTCCGCGCGCCCGGCGGCGGCTCAGCATGGCGCGCCGAGGCGTGGCCCGCTCCACAAGACGCACCAGCGCGTCGTCGATGACATCGGGTTCCTCCAACTGCACCAGATGCCCGGCACCGGGCACGATCACCAACTCACAATCCCACAGCGTGGCCGCCATCGCCCGCGAGTACCCCACCGGGGTCAGCAGATCGTGATCACCACAGGCGACCAAAGTTGGGATCGTGGCCAGCGCGGCCAGCCCAGCGCTCTCGTCGTGCACCTCCAAAGCATGCAGGAAACCCACCATCGTGGGCACCGGCGTGGAATGCATCATCTCCTCGGAGAAAGCCACCACACTCGGGCTGATCTGATCGGTGCCGTAGGAGGCTGCGCGCAGGATCGGTGCGATCACCCCACGGGCCGCGCCGCGGCCCCGATGCACCAGGTTCGGCACGTATCGGACGCTGAACTGCACCGCCTCCAAAGCGGGGTTGCGCAAGATCTCGCCCAACGGGGAGCGGGAAACCCCTTTGGCCGCAGAGGAGATCAACGCCGCACCCACGATCCGTCTGCCGTAGTGCCGCGGGAACTGCCGGGCATGCGACAGCACGGTCATGCCGCCCATCGAATGCCCCACCAGAACCACCGGCCCACGGGGCACGGTCGCGGCCAGCACTGCCTCCAGGTCCTGGCCCAGCCGGGGCACGGTGTAGGTGGCCGGTGGGGCGACACCGGAATCGCCGTGGCCGCGCTGGTCGTAGAAGACCATCCGCACCTGATCGCCCCACTCGGCTGCTAGCCGTGCGCGCTGGAAGTGGAATGAGCCCATCCGCAGGCAGAATCCGTGCGCGAACACCACCGTCAACGGTGCGTTGCGCGGACCGACGTCACGTACCGCGAGCTCGACACCGTCGTCGGTGACCACCACCGAGCTGTGGTCGCGCTCCAGGATCTCGAAGTCCTCGTCGGCGTAGGCGTCGTCGGCGGTGGTGCGCCTGGTGACCGAACGCGCGATGGTGGTCCCGGCGATGGTGCCGACGGCGGCCAGACCGGCCATTCCCGCCAGCCAGCCACCGGTTCGCCGCGATCCCCGTCGTTTAGCCGCCACCGGCGCCCCGATACGTCTTGGCGACCCGCCCACGTGGGCTGTTCACCACCTCGTAGTGAATGGTGCCCAGCTGGTCGGCCCAGTCCTGGGCCAGCGGCTCACCGCTTGCTCCGGACCCAAACAGGGTGACTTCGTCTCCCACACCCACGTCCACGGGCCCCGGACCCAGGTCGACGATGAACTGGTCCATGCACACCCGCCCGACACTGCGCCGCCGCCGGCCGTTGATCAGTACCTCGAATCGTCCGCTCAACGGCCGGAACAGTCCGTCGGCGTATCCCATCGGGACCAGTGCCACGGTGGTGTCGACCGGCGCGATCCAGGTGCGCCCATAGGAGACCGCCTCGCCGGCCTTGATCGGACGAACCAGGATCACGGTCGATTTCAGCGTCATCGCCGGGATCAGGCCCATGTCGCCGCGTTCGGGTATCGGGCTCAGGCCGTACACCGCGATTCCGGGCCGCACCATGTCGTAGGCCAGATCGGGACGGGTCATCGCCGCGGCCGAGTTGGCCAGATGCGCGACAGGAAACTCCAGGCCGTGCTCGCGCGCCACGCCGATCAGGTCGGCGAAGCGCCGAGCCTGCATGTCGTTGGCCGGATGGGCGACCTCGTCGGAGCACGCCAGATGTGACATCAGGCCACGGACCTGAACCGCGTCGTCGGCAACGGCTCGGCGCAGCGCGCTCACCAGTGCCGGAAAATCGGCAGCGCCAACCCCATTGCGACTCATGCCGGTATCGGCCTTGACCGTCACGACCGCCGTCCGGCCGGTGCGCCCCACCGCGTCGAGCAGATCGCCCAGTTGCCGCATCGAGGAGACGGCGATCTGCACGTCGGCGGCCAGCGCGGGAGCGAAGTCGGTGTGGGGCCCGTGCAGCCACGCCAGCACCGGCGCGGTGATGCCCGCCGCACGTAATGTCAGCGCCTCGTCGACGGTGGCGACGCCGAGTTCGGCTGCGCCTGCGGCCAGCGCGGCCCTGGCGACCGGGGCCGCGCCGTGGCCATACCCGTCTGCTTTGACGACGGCCATAACCCCGGCGCGGCCGGCGTGCTCGGCCAGCACCCGCACGTTGTGGGCAATGGCGTCCAGGTCCACCAGCGCTTGCGCGAGCAGGCCGGACGTTCGGGATACGGCAGTCATGTCAGCCTCGATTGTCCCAGAAACGCACAAATGGGCCTACCAGGCCGCCGAGTGTGCGGTTTGGTTGGCCCGCGGGCCGTTCTGCCGCCGAAAACGCACACTCGACAACGCCCGGCGCAGCCAGCTGTGGATCAATGTCGGCATCGGTGCCCACGCGGGTGCCACCGTGACGCCCATGCCGACACCGCGAGGGGCGTTTCGGGCGTCAGAAGCACTGGCGGCCGGTGTCGCGACGCCGGAGCGGTTACGTCGCGACTGCCTACGCATCTACCCCGGCGTCTGGATGCCGCGCGATGTGGAGATGACGGCGATCCACCGCGCGCACGCCGCATGGCTCTGGTCACGCCGGCGTGGGGTGCTCGCCGGCCTGTCGGCCTCGGCGCTGCTCGGCGCCAAGTGGATCGACCCCGATACCCCCGCCGAACTCATCCATGCCAACCGGCGATCGCCGCCGCTGCTTGACGTGCGCACCGACACGGTGTTGTCCGACGAGACGCGCACCGCGCGCGGGCTACCGGTGACCACCGCAGCGCGCACCGCGTTCGATCTGGGCAGGCGTCGAGAGCCCACCGAGGGCGTGGCACGTATCGACGCCCTGATGAACGCCACCGATCTCAAGGTCGTCGAGGTCGCGGCGGTGGCCGACATGCATCGCGGCGCTCGGGGCCTTCGGCAACTGGACGAGGCTCTGCACCTCGTCGACGGCGGCGCCGAGTCACCGTATGAGTCGCTCACTCGATTGGCCCTCGTCCGGGCAGGGTTTCCCCGACCACAGACCCAGATCCCGGTGTACGACAGCGCCGGCTACGTCGTCGCACGCATCGATATGGGCTGGCATGAATACCGGGTGGGCGTCGACTTCGAGGGTGCCCACCATTGGACCGACCCCAAGCAGCGCGAACGTGATGCCGAGCGCTTCAACGTCCTGGCTGAACTCGGCTGGACCGTGATCAGACTGACCAGCCGCACGCTGCATCTGAACCCACACAGGTTCCTGGATCGTGTCGCCGTGGCGCTGGTCGACCGCGGATGCCCGCGAACCTGGTGACCGCCCGGTGAGCCGCCACGCCGAGTGTGCGGTTCAGTTGGCATGGGCGCTGTTTTGCCAACGAAACCGCACACTCGGCGCAGCAACGGAAGACCTCAGTGCGAGAAGTGCTGCTGATCGTCGAAGTGGCCGGCGGGCTTGAGCCGGTCCAGCGTGGTCACCGACTTCATGATGTCGTCGAAGAGCGCACGGGCAAGGTCGGCCGAGAGCCCCTCGCGGACCACCACCCGCAGCACAGCGACGTCCTCGGCACCCTCGGGCATGGTGTAGGCTGGGACCTGCCAGCCGAACGTCCGCAACTCGTGGGACACATCGAACTCGGTGTAGCCGCGCTCGCCGGCCAACCGGCAGCTCACCACCGGGATCGCCGAACCATCGCTGATCACCTCGAAGTGCTCGGAGGCGGCGAGCTGATGCGACAACCAGCGGGCGGTGTCGGACAGGGTCCGCATCACCTCGGTGTAGCCGGCTCGGCCCAGCCGCAGGAAGTTGTAGTACTGGCCGACCACCTGGTTTCCCGACCGGGAGAAGTTGAGCGTGAACGTCGGCATGTCCCCGCCGAGATAGTTGACCCGGAACACCAGTTCGTCGGGCAGCTCCTCGGCGTTGCGCCACACCACAAAGCCGATGCCGGGGTAGGTCAGCCCATACTTGTGGCCGCTGACGTTGATCGACACCACCCGGGGCAGCCGGAAGTCCCATTTGAGGTCCGGGTGCAGGAACGGCACCACGAATCCGCCGCTGGCGGCGTCCACATGCACCGGCACATCCGGCCCGCCGCCGGTGGCCAGGGTGTCCAGCGCCGCACAGATCTGCTCGACGGGTTCGAGTTCACCGGTGTAGGTGGTCCCCAGGATCGCCACCACACCGATCGTGTTCTCGTCGACAGCGTCGACCACCTGCTCGGGGGTGATCACGTAGCGGTCCTGCCCCATCGGCAGGTAGCGGGGTTCGACGTCGAAGTAGCGGCAGAACTTCTCCCACACCACCTGAACGTTCGACCCCATCACCATGTTTGGGGTACGGCCCTTCCAATCCTCGCCGGCGGCTTCGAGTTTCTGCCGCCAACGCCACTTCATCGCCAGCCCGCCCAGCATGACCGCCTCGCTGGATCCGACCGTCGATACGCCGATAGCGCTGGCCGGGTCGTCGTCGCGCAGGTTCTCGGCGTGGAACAGATCGGCCACCATCGACACGCAGCGCTGCTCGATGGCTGCCGTCGCCGGGTATTCGTCCTTGTCGATCATGTTCTTGTCGAACGACTCCGCCATCAGCGCCGACGCCTCGGGGTCCATCCAGGTGGTGACGAAGGTGGCCAGGTTCAGCCGAGAACTGCCGTCGAGCATCAGCTCGTCGTGGATGAAGCGGTAGGCGGCCTGCGGCTCCATCGGGTCGTCGGGCAACCGCAGCGCTGGGACCGGGGAGGTGAACATCCGTCCGGTGTAGGCGGGGGCGATGGCGTGCGCCGGCACGGACGGGTGGGAATGGGTCACTGCTTCTCCTCTATAGCTGGGCCAGGGCGGTGCGGATGTGGGCAAGGATGCGCGACGCCGACGTCGGGGTGTCGCCGGGTCCAGGGTCGGCGGCCGAGGCCGCGGCGGCACGGGTGTGGACGAAGGCGGCGGCGGCAGCGGCGTGGGCGGTCGGCAGGCCCGACGCCAGCAGGGCGCCGATCATTCCCGAAAGCACATCGCCAGATCCCGCGGTGGCCGCCCAGGATCCCCCCGCCGGGTTGAGGTAGACCGGGCCGGACGGATCGGCGATGACGGTGACGTTGCCTTTGAGCAGCACGGTGGCGCCGAAGCGCTCGGCCAGGGCGCGCGCGGCGCCCACGCGGTCGGGGCCGGGTGGATGCCCGGCCAGCCGGGCGTATTCGCCGGCGTGAGGGGTGAGCACGGTCGGCGCGCTTCGGTCGGCCACCAGGGCGGGGTGAGCCGCCAGGATGGTCAGCGCGTCGGCGTCGACGATCACCGGCAAGTCAGTGCCCAGCGCGAACCACAGGGCCGCCGCCGCCTGCTCACCGGTGCCCAGGCCCGGACCCACCGCCCACGCCTGCACCTTTCCGGCCGCGGCCGGACTGGGCGCGGCCACCACCTCGGGCCAGTGCGAAACCACCTGTGCATCAGCGCTTCCGGCGTAGCGAACCATGCCGGATGTGCTGGCCACCGCGGCCCCGGCGCACAGAATCGCCGCGCCGGGGTAGGTCGCCGATCCGGCCAGGATCCCCGTGACTCCCTGGGTGTATTTGTCGTCGCGCGGGCCAGGTGCCGGCCAGCACGCCTCGACATCGGCCGCCGTCAAGGAATGCATGTCGGTGTCGGGCAGATCCAGCCCGATGTCGATGAGTTCGACACGCCCGCACTGCCCCAGCGCATGCACTGGTTTGAGGCCTCCGAAGGTGACGGTGAGCGCGGCATGCACCGCGGGCCCGTCCGCCGCACCGGTGTGTGGGTCCAGGCCACTGGGAATGTCGACCGCCACCACGGGGATGCCCGCCGCGTCGGCCGCGGCGAAGACCGCGGCGGCGTTCGGCCGCAGTGCGCCCCGCCCGGAGATTCCGACCACCCCGTCGATCACCAGATCCGTTGCTGCCGGTACCGCAGCGACGATCCGGCCGCCGGCACGGCGGAACGCCGCGAGCCCCTTGGCGTGGGCACGCTCGGGCTCCAGCAGCACAGCGCTGGCCGCGACACCGCGCCGGCGCAGCAACGTTGCCGCCCACAGTGCGTCACCGCCGTTGTCGCCCGAACCCACCACCGCGCACACGCTGCGCCCGGCCACCCCGCCCGTGCGCCCCGCCAGTTCCCGTGCGATCGCGGTCGCCAGTCCGAATGCCGCCCGGCGCATCAGCACCCCGTCGGGCAGGCTGGCCAACAGGGGTGCTTCAGCGGCACGGATGGCCTCGACGCTGTAGTAGTGCCGCACTGTGGCCTCCTCGCCCTGCTCGCGATAGTCAGGCTAGTGGCCGTCGGCGTTGCTCGCCGGATGTCGCAGCGGATGGTGGCGGGTCAGCGGGTAACAGCACAATCCGATCAGTACGGCCGCGGCGTGGCCGACCGCGGTGAAGTCGGGGTTGATGGCAAGTGGGACTGCGAAGATGATCAGCAGCAGGGCCACGTAGCCGTAACGCCACGGCGGGCGGATCCGATAGGTCAGCACCGCCATCACTCCCGCCAGGAAGTAGCTGACCCCGATATCGCGCGCATAGGTGAGCCGCTCGGACTCGCGATGCAGGTGGATCAGCACGTAGAGCGCACCTTCGCTGACGTAGGTCGCACCGATGTGGGACAACAGTCCGACCATCAGCCACCGCAGGTGGCCCAGCCAGTGTTCGGCCGGTGCCAGAAACAGCGTGAACAGCACCAGATACGGCGACCAGTCCTTGCCGTCGATCCACAGCAGGCTCGAGACCAGGACCTCCAACGGGTCGGTAGCCAGGTGATGCAGGTTGGTGGACTGCTCCACGAGCATGGTGTGCAGACGGCGCCCGACCAGGTGCTGAATGACCGTGGTGACCCCCAGTGCGGCCAGCCACAGGTAGGTCAGTGGCGCGGTGTGCACGAAGTGCCACACCGCTGCCAGGCGCGTTCTGACGTCCGCCACGGCGTACAGCGTCGCACGGTCACTACGGACCATGACAGACCAACCGCTGATAACCTCTGTGAAAAATCGGGCCGTCCGCCTGCGGTAGGCCCCGAGGGGATGTGGGGGCACCAATGAGCGAACCGCACGGTCCGAGGCCCAATCCGTACAACCAGCCGCCGTTCGGGCCGCCGATGAACCGGCCGCTTCCCCCTGCCCCGGGGGGCCACTACCCACCGCCACTGCTGCCGCCTGGGCTCGGCGGACCCCCGCCAGGACCGCATGGACCCAACCGCCGAACCCTGTGGGCAGTGCTGGCCGCCGTCGCCGTGATCGCCGTGATCGGCGTCGTGATCACCATGTCGGTGTCCGGACGCGGCAGCCATCACAACTCAGCCAAATCGGCCACGAAGTCGTCGACCTCCACCACCACGACCACGACCACGACGTCCACCGCCTCTTCGGACAAGGCACCCGTGCCCTCGGCCAAGATCGAGGGCTTGTTGCCGAAGCAAGAGACGCTGGCTGCGGCGGTCTCCGATCCTGAGCTCGGTGTCGTCGCCAACGGTGAGGCGATGGACGACGCCACCGTGGTCGACGCGGACTGCCAGGGCATCAGTTCGGTCGCCTCGGGTCCCGTGTACGCGGGCACCGGGTGGACGGCCATTCGTTGGCAACGCTGGTACAGCCCACCCGATATGGACACCAACGAGCTCAAGCACGGCCTGCTGGTATCGGTGGCGGCCTTCCCGCAAGCCCAGATGGCCCAGACCTTCTACGCCAAGCAGAACGAGCGCTGGAAGAAGTGTGGCGGTCGTACCCTCAACATGACGGTCACCCCGGGCGAGAATGAGCAGCGCGTTTTCTGGACCATCACCGAGGTCACCGACTCCGACGGCATCGTCAAGACGACCGCGATCAGCGAGGGCGGCGGCGGGTGGATGTGCCAGGACGCCATGACCATGCGCAACAACATCATCGCCCAGGCCGATGTCTGCGGAATCAGCGTCCCGCCGAATGCCGCACCTGACATCCTCAAATCGATCGTCGCGAAGGTCGACTCGGCCAGCGGGTGAACGCACCGCCCCGGTTACGTCCTTGATCCGCCCCTGCGCCTCGCGTATCGTCCCAGACAATTTCGCGTCGCACAGTAGCGAATAGAGGGAGAGGGTCGGGCTGTTGCGCAACCGCTACGCCGGGGAACCGTTCACCACTGCGGATTCCGAGATCGCCGCCGCCCTGGAACACGTGTCGATCCCCACCCTGCTGCTGTCGTGCGTGCACATCACCGGTGACCCACGCTTCATTCGGGACTTCCGCCAGAACGGGATCTTCCTCAACGAGATCCAGGGCTTCATGTCCGAGGACGACAAGGCGCGCGCCCGCGCTGAGGCACTGCAAGTGATCGTGGACTATCGCGACCGGGGCTGCCCACAACCGGCCCCGCTGCCGCCCGCCCTGGTCAAGGAGATGATGGACTGGGCGGCCTGCGAGATCGTGCCGGACGCCTACCTGGGCCTGCTCGCCGAGGAGCTCGATCTTGAGGGCCGCGATCCACGAAGCCCCGCGCCCGTGGAACCTTCCCGCGCGGCAGAGCTTCCGGTGGTGGTGATCGGCTGCGGCGAATCGGGCGTGCTGGCCGGTATCCGGTTGACGCAGGCGGGAATCCCTTTCACGATCGTCGAGAAGAACGCGGGCGCCGGCGGAACGTGGTGGGAGAACGACTATCCGGGAGCCCGGGTGGACGTGGCGAACCATTTCTACTGCTACAGCTTTGAACCCAACAACAGCTGGGGACACTACTTCGCCGAACAGCCCGAGCTGCGGGCGTATTTCGCTGGCCTAGTGACCAAACACGGCCTGGAGAAGCATATTCGGTGGGGAACCGAGGTCACCGATGCCGCCTGGGACGAGGAAGGTGGGACCTGGACGCTGACCCTGCGCGGTGACGGCTCGACGTCCACCCTGGCGGCGCGCGCGGTGATCACCGCTGTCGGCCAGCTCAACCGGCCGCAGCTGCCCGACCTCGACGGGGCCGACAGTTTCGCCGGGCCGGCGTTTCATTCCGCGGCGTGGGATCACAGCGTCGACCTGGCCGGCAAGCGGGTGGCGTTGATCGGGGCGGGCGCCAGTGGGTTTCAGATCGCGCCCGCGATAGCCGAGAAGGTCGCCCACCTCACGGTATTTCAACGCACCGCTCAGTGGATGTTCCCCAACCCGATGTATCACGACCCGGTGGACGACGGGGTGCGCTGGGCCTTGGAGCATCTGCCGTTCTACGGCCGCTGGTATCGGTTCCTGCTGTTGTGGCCTGGCGCCGACAAGGGCCTGGAGGCCGCCCGGGTCGACCCGGACTATCCCGACCAGGACTTCGCCGTCAGTGAGATCAACGCGCTGGCCCGGCAGATGTTCACCGGCTGGATCACCGATCAGGTGGGCGACGACCAGGAGTTGCTGGCCAAGGTTCTGCCCGACTATCCGGCCACCGGAAAGCGCACCCTGCAGGACAACGGCACGTGGCTCAAGACCCTGCGCCGCGACAACGTCGACCTCAACCGCGAACCCATTCGCCGGATCACGCCGCAGGCCGTGCAGACCGAGGACGGCGTGCTCCACGAGGTGGATGTGATCATCTACGCCACCGGTTTTCGGCACACCGAGGTGCTCTGGCCGATGCGTGTCACCGGCCGCGATGGCACCGACCTGCACACGCTGTGGGGCACCAGGCCCTATGCGTATCTGGGCATCACGGTGCCCAGGTTCCCCAATTTCTTTCTGCTCTACGGGCCCGGGGCGCACCTGGCACACGGCGGCAGCCTGATCTTCAACTCCGAGCTGGAGATGCGCTACATCGATGCCTGCCTGGCCAAGCTCGCCGGCGAGGGACTGCACTCGATCGAACCGTCGGCTGAGGCGGCCGCCGAGTGGCATCGGGCCACCCAGGAAGCCATCGCACAGACCGTGTGGGCACATCCATCGATCAAGCATTCCTATTTCAAGAACGCCGACGGGGAGATCCATACCGTGAGCCCGTGGCGGCTCGATGAGTACTGGTCGGCGGTGCGTGAGCCGGATTGGTCGCAGTTCGTCATCACCCAAGGAGTACCGAGTTGAGCGGAGTCGTGATCACCGGGGCCGCATCGGGGATCGGCCGGGCCTGCGCGCGGGAGCTGGTTGCCGAAGGTCGTCGGGTTGCATTGTGGGACATAGCCCCTGGCGTTCACGATGTGGCCCAGGAGCTGGGTATGCCCGGCGCCGTCGTCGACGTCTGTGACGACGCCGCACTGCCTGGCGCGGTGGCCGCCGCAGCCGAGGCACTCGACGGCATCGACGGGCTGGTGCACGCCGCGGGCCGGGTTCTCCCCGAACCCGTGGGTGCCTATACCGGCCAATCGTGGGATGCGGTCATGGCCGTCAACCTGCGCGCCCAGGCCATGCTGGTGCAGTTGCTCCTGCCGCACTTGGAAGCTGTCGTTCGCGCCGGCGGCGGGCCTGCCGTGGTGGGCATTTCCAGCATCGAGGGCCTGACCGCCAACCCTTTCATTCCCGCCTACTGCGCTTCCAAGGCCGGACTGCTGGGGCTCACCAAGTCGATGGCCGCCCAGTTGGGGCCTGCCGGTATCCGCGTCAACGCGGTCTGCCCGGGGTTCATCGAGACCCCGATGCTGCAGATCGCACTCGACGTGCCCGAAGTCGCCGCCGGCTTTGTGGCCGCCGCACCGCTGGGCCGGATCGGCGCCCCAGAGGAAGTCGCCCAGGCGGTGGCGTTCTTGATGTCAGCGCGGGCGTCGTTCATCACCGGCACCCAGCTGGTCGTCGACGGTGGCGTCACCGCGCGGCATCCGTGAGGCTCTAGAAGACCCAGCTCTGCGGCGCGGCGATGACAAAGCCGTGGCTGATGACCGGACTCACCGTGTCGGGCACCTGGGGCTCTTTGAGCACGCAGACCAAGTCGGTGGACGGCGGCACGCCACAGACCATCGAATGGGCGGGCGAAAAGTCCCAGAGCACGATCTTGTGGCCCGCCGGAAGCTGTTCGACCGAGCTTCCCGCGGCCAGGGCGTCCGGCGGGGCGGGCAGGAAACGTGCCGGCACACTTGCCTTTCCATAGATTCCCGGCAGCTCGACCGATCCGGCGTCCGGCGGTGCACCCGGAATGTCGCCGGCACACCTGAGTTCGTGGGTGATCCTGCCCTGGCGCATCCGGCAGACCAGCCCGGACTCGGTGGCGAAGGCGGCGGGAGGCAGCTGTTGCAGCTCGCTGACCGACACGGGCTGTGGCCCACTGTCGTCGATCAGGGAGTCCACATCGGGGTAATCCGGTGTCGCCGCGGCGCTCGGGGTTGCCGTCAGCACAACCACTGAGGTGATCGCCGCTGCCAGTGCCCGCCCTACCACGCGAAACCTCCCTGTTTACCAACAGATCTTCAAACTACGAGCGACGGGCGTGCGGGTCAATGTCATGGCTCCTAGCCGTAGGAGTCACGGCGACCGAACCGCGCCAGACGAGCACGGCCGTCGGTAACATCCGTGAGGATGTACCCCAGCCACCCTCCGCCGAAGCCGCCGATCTCGCGTGGCGATCTCCTTGGTTCCCTGGCGGCACTGGTGCTGACGGTCGTCGGCGGCGGTGTGGCCGCGACTCTGGGGCTGTTCATGATGGCTTTCACCGACAACTGTCCGCCCACGACCTGCAATATCGATGCGGGGGTCACGGCAATCATGGCCGGATTCGCGGCGGCTGCCGTGGTCTGCGTGATCGGCGCGATCGTGACCATCGTGCGGCTGGCCCGCCGTAACCTGGCCTGGCCGTTCGCCCTAGCGACGTTGGGGCTGACCGCCGCGGCGTGCGCCGCGGGCATGGCGGGCTACCTCGCCGCGGTGGGCGGCTGACCGCTAGGAAGGGTCTCCGGCCGCGGCGCGCTTGGCCGAAGCGGCGATCGCTTCCCGCAGGCCCCTCGTCGCCAACTCATCGGCCAACTCGTTGTCGGCAACTCCCGAATGGCCTTTCACCCAGAACCACTCGACCTGGTGACGCGCGCAGGCGGCCTGCAGCCGTTGCCACAGGTCGACGTTCTTCACCGGCTGCTTAGCAGCGGTGAGCCAGCCGTTACGTTCCCAGCCCGTCACCCATTTGGTGATGCCGTTGCGAACGTAGGTGCTGTCGGTGTGCAGATGCACCACCACGGGCCGGGTGAGGGCCTCGAGGGCCGCGATCGGAGCGGTCAGCTCCATCCGGTTGTTGCTGGTCTCCCCTGGCTCGCCACCGCACATCTCGCGCACGTGGTGGCGCATGCGCAGCACCGCACCCCAACCACCGGGGCCCGGGTTGGGCCGGCATCCACCGTCGGTGTGGATGACGACCACATCATCGGTGGATTCGGTCATCGGCTGAGGATAGGCGGCGAGATCATCGCGGTGCGGACCGACATGCCCAGATCGCGGTGCCGCAGCGTGGTAATCCGGCGACCGGGCTGCACGGCGTCCTTCACCGGCAGCGTGCGCTCGCCGAAGAACGACGCCGTCGCCTCGATATCGGCGACGACGTAGGTGATACCCCACAGCGAGGACGGGCCGTCCGCCTGCGTGTCGGGTGACCCGACGACTTCGAGGATCACCGCACCCAGCCGGAAGAAGATCTGTTGCATCGGCCGGCCGCCGAGTTCGCCGTCACGGACCCGGCGAGGCTGGAGTGCCACGCACGCCAGTGCCTCGACGGTGCGGGGCAGATTAGGGGTAAGCAGCACAACGTGATCGATCGAGGTCACGCCATTGGGATGCACGGCCGGTTCGGCGGCCACCGCGGTGGAACCGAAGGTGGGGATACCGTCGATCGGGTCGTCGCGGGGCACACCCCGCAGCGCCCACCCGAGGATGCCGGTTCCGCCTCCGTTCAGTCGCAGCCGAACCTCGCCCACCCGACAGACGTCGTCGGGGTCCACGCTGAACCCGGCCGACCGCCACGCATCAGCTGGATCGGCAAGGTGAAGTTCGTCGACGGTGACGGACATGCCGCTCACAGTACTGCGGCACAGCGCTGCGCTCAGCGCATCGTGTCAGACCTGCGTGGTGGGCTCGGGTTTCAGATCACGCCACCAACAGAAGATGAACACCATCATCGACATCACCAGAGCGACGATCACCCAGAGTGTGACCGTGACATCGATCCAGGACCCGATCGGCGGGGCGTCAGGTAGTGCGTTTCTCAGCGGAACCACCGCGAAAAGCATTGCCGCATACCATGTTGTCATCGGCGGCTGGAATTTACGCCAGCCCAGGAACGTCAGGTTCGCAACGAGGACGGCCACCACGGCCAAGGAGACCAGAACGCCCACGATCACGGCACCGAAAGCGATGGTGCTGGGTGAGCGGTGCAGCGCGATCCGATACGGTCCGCCGTCGTCGCGGTCGCTGGCGATCTCGTTGCGCCAGCCGGCGATGTGGTCGACAAAAGTCACAGACATTCGTTCGGGCATCGTGGCGTCGCCGCGAACGACGTCAACGGTCACCGGCCCGGTCTGATAATGATCGAACGGCCACTTGGACGAATTCCCGGAGATGGTCAGGGGAACCGGGAACTCCCCCGGCACGGTGCCCTTGCTCCAGGTGCGCTTGGTCGGGGTGACCGCAGAGTGCACGGCGATGCTGAGTTCTTCGGTGAGTCCGTGCCTGACCGGATCGAGCAGTGCCGGTCCCGGGCTGATCGTGACCTTTCCGGTCAGCGTGCCCTTGACGGTCTGGAGGTCCTCGATGTCGATCACAACGGTCGTTCCATCGGCCGACGCCACACCCTCGGTCAGGTGCCGAGGGCATCCGCAACCGGCACGCTCATACAGTGCGACGGTGACGACGTAGGAGGCGATGAAGAACACCGTCATTCCGAGGATCAACAACAGCCGGGGCCGGTTCCAGTGGACAGCAGGACCATTAGTGGACACGGCCGTCCTCCCTCTCATTGAGACATATCGATGGTCGCCGACAACTGTGCATCGTCTCATCGCCGCAGGGATCGCCGCCGAGTTTTCGGCGTACCAGCGGCGCGCCCGGGTTAGAAGACTTCGCTCTGCGGGGCTGCGATGACGAATCCGTGCGTCACGGCCGCACCGTTGCTCGCGGCACCGCTCTCACGCGAGGCCTTGAGCACGCAGGCCACCTCGGTTCCCAGCGGGGCGCCACAGACCAGCGATTCGGTCGGCGAGAAATCCCAGAACACGATCTTGTGGCCGGGCGCCAGCATGATCAGCGGCACCTTCCCGGGATCGCCGAGGAGCCCGGCGGGCGCCATCGGCAGAAACTGCGCCGGGCCGCTGCCGTCGGCGGCTACCGTGCCGAGGCTGACACTGCGGGTTCCCGGCGGCGCGCCGACGACGTTGCCCACACAGGCCACACTGTGCGTCAGTTTCCCGTGACTCTTCCGGCAGGCCACCCCCGACGCGGTGGTGAACGCCAGGTCGGGGATCGCACTGAGGTCGCCGACCGTTCCCGGCAATGGCCCACTGTCGTCGAACAGCGGATCGAGGTCGGGAACCTCATTCGCCGCAACGGCATTCGGCACCTGCGCCAGCACCGCCATCGCGGCGCACGCCACCGCCACCAGTTGTCGCACTGAATGCTCCTGCTACTCGACGGTGACCGACTTGGCCAGGTTGCGCGGCTTGTCCACGTCGTAGCCACGCGCCTGGGCGACGCCCGCGGCAAACACCTGCAGCGGGATCGTGGACAACAGCGGCTGGTACAGCGTTGACACCGCAGGGATTTCGATCAGGTGATCGGCGTAGGGCCGCACCGTGTCGTCGCCCTCCTCGGCGATCACGATGGTGACGGCGCCGCGGGCCTGGATCTCGCGGATGTTGGAGAGCAGCTTCGAGTGCAGCATCGCGGCGTTCTTGGGCGAGGGCATCACGACGATCACCGGCAGGTCGTCCTCGATCAGTGCGATCGGGCCGTGCTTGAGCTCACCGGCGGCGAAACCCTCGGCGTGCATGTAGGCCAGTTCCTTGAGCTTGAGCGCGCCTTCCAAGGCGACGGGATAACCCACGTGGCGCCCCAGAAAGAGCACGGCACTCGATGACGCGAACTGCTTCGCCAGCTGCGCGACCGAGTCGATGCCGGCCAGCACATGCGACACCAGTTCGGGCATGGCCTCCAACTGCCGGTACTCGTGTTCGACCTCGTCGGGGTACTTGGTGCCCCGGGCCTGCGCCAGCGCCAGGCCCACCAGATAGTTCGCGGTGATCTGCGCCAGGAACGTTTTGGTGGATGCGACGCCGATCTCCGGCCCGGCCCGGGTGTAGAGCACCGCGTCGCACTCGCGAGGGATCTGCGAGCCATTGGTGTTGCAGACCGCGAGCACCTTGGCCTTCTGTTCCTTGGCGTGCCGCACGGCCTCCAGGGTGTCGGCGGTCTCGCCGGACTGGCTGATCGCCACCACCAGGGTGCTGCGGTCCAGCACCGGATCGCGGTAGCGGAACTCGCTGGCGAGCTCGACCTCCACCGGCAGCCGCGTCCAGTGCTCGATCGCATACTTGGCCAGCAGTCCGGAGTGGTAGGCGGTCCCGCAGGCCACCACGAACACCTTGTCGACCTCGCGCAGTTCCTGATCGCTCAAGCGCTGCTCGTCGAGCACGATGCGGCCGTCCTCGAAATGCCCCAGCAGTGTCTCGGCGACCGCGGTGGGCTGCTCGGCGATCTCCTTGAGCATGAAGTACTCATAGCCGCCCTTCTCCGCGGCCGACAGGTCCCAGTCGATGTGAAACCGCCGAGCGTTGGCGGTGTCATCGGTGCCGTGGAAGTCGGTGATGCGGTAGCCGTCGGCGGTGATGACCACGGCTTGGTCCTGGCCGAGCTCGACCGCTTCGCGGGTGAAGGGGATGAAGGCCGCCACGTCCGAGCCCAGAAACATCTCACCGTCACCGATGCCGACCACCAGCGGGGTGGAACGGCGCGCCGCCACGATCGTGCCCGGTTCATCGGCGTGGGCGAACACCACGGTGAAGTGGCCTTCCAGCCGGCGCAGCACCGCCAGCGCCGAGGCGACAAAATCCCCGGCCGTCTCGCCGTACCGGTACTCGCGCGCCAGCAGGTGGACGGTCACCTCACTGTCGGTCTCGCTGGTGAACTCCACCCCGGCCATTTCCAGCTCGTCGCGCAAGACGGCGAAATTCTCGATGATGCCGTTGTGCACGACGGCGAACTTGCCGGCGGTGTCGCAGTGCGGGTGCGCGTTGTGGTCGGTGGGACGTCCGTGGGTAGCCCACCGGGTGTGGCCCAGACCGGTACCCCCGGCCAGCAGCGCCGGATCGGTGGCGGCCAGCTCGGCTTCCAGGTTGGCCAGCCGGCCGGCCCGTCGCCGAACGGTGAGTTGGCCGACGCCGTCCACGACGGCGATTCCGGCGGAGTCGTAGCCGCGGTATTCCATGCGGCGCAGGGCCTCGACGACGACGTCGCGGGCAGGCCGTTTCCCGACGTAGCCGACGATTCCACACATAGCTGTTCAGGGTAGTGCACCGCTGCCAGAACCCGGACAACCGCGCAGGTCAGTGACGTCCCGGTGAGCAGCCGAGCACGCTGAACGGTCAGCGACCGCTGATCACCGCGGTCAGGCCCCGAACAGCCCTGCCCACAGGCCCGCGAAGTCGAAGTCGGTGGCCGCACCCGGATCCGGTACCACCTCTGGCGGCGGCCCGTCGAAGTCCAGGTTGCCACTGAAGAACTCGGCGAACACCTGCTCCAAGCCGATCAGCGCACCGGTCAAGCCAACCCCCTGGGGCAGGAACGGCAGCTCCAACTCCAGCGGATCGGTGATGCTCAAGGTGATGCCCAGCGAGTTGAGGATCGAGCCGCCACCGGGAATGACATCACCGAACGTTTCGAGGTCGGACGGGTCGGCGCCGACGATCCCGGGCGTGGTCATGCCGCCGAAGGCGAAGCTCAACGAGGTGATGTCAGCGCCTTCGGGCAGCAGTCCGGCCTCACTGATCGTCGGGATCAGGAAGTCAAGATTCAGCGTGGCGCCGTTGAGCCAGCCGTTGAACATGTTCGCCGGGATGTTGATGAGCTCCTGTATCGCCGCCATCGAGTCCGGGTCCTCACCGCCGAGATTGCCGATGATCGTCTCGACACTGTTGAACAGCGCGACCAACGGCGCGATGGACGGTCCCAGTGCGCCGATCAGGACGCCAGACAGTGGTGACGCCAGGAAGTTGACGATCTCCGGGATCGGCTCGGGGATGGTCGGGAACAGATCGGGCGCAAGGTCGCCGGCCTGGTTGGTCAAGATCGGGAACAGCAGCGCGTGGGTGGCGTCGACGGTGATGTCCGCGTCGGGTCCGGCGCCGTTGAGCGTCCAGGCCGCCAGCGGGTTGATGAAGGTCTTCTGATCTCCGGCGAGGAACGTCAGCGCGGCGCCAAGCTCCGCCAGGTCCAGGTTGCTGGGATCGGCGTTGTTGAGTGCCTCACTCAGGGCGGTGTTGGCGTCCTGGGCCGCGGTCTGCAGCGTGTCGATGTTCGCCTGCGCGGTGCTGAGGGCGTCGGCCCAGGCCCCCGTGAAATCGAGATCGGCGGTCAAGGCGACGTCGCGCGCAACGTACGACTCCAGCAGCGGCGTGGCCACCGGGGTCACTGTGATCATGCCCGCGCCTACCAGCGCAATTCCGGCGGTGACAAACGGGCGAAGCGTCGGATTCATCTGTGCATCTCCTCAACATCCGGTTCCGTGACTAGGGAAGTAACTGTGCTGTGACCAAGATCATATTTAATAAGAAGCTGTGCGACAAGGAGTTCGCACCCAGGATTCATGGCAGTTTGCTGTCAGTTTCGGAACCCGGGGGGCCTTTGGGAGACCGATGGAGCGGTTTCGGCCACAGTGGGCTTTCTTGGGCTACTGCCAGCACATTTGCGGTCAACACCGCTGCCGCCACGGCCCGCAGCGGTTATGTTGAGACTCCGCGCGGCGCCTCCGTGGCCGAGGACGGCCTGCACACGACGGTCTTAGGTGACGACATGCCAGAGGATGAATCAGCCCCCGCCCGCACCCTGGTGGAACTGCTGTGTCAGCAGGCCGAACGCCACGGGGACAAGGCCGCCTTCGTGTTTGACCCGGACGGCACCGCCGAGCACAGCCGGATCAGCTACACAGAACTCGACCGCCGAGCACGTGCCATAGCGGCAGGACTTCAGCAACAGGGAGCCACCGGCCGGCGGGTGCTGGTCGTCTGCCGGCCGGGCCTGGACAGCGTCGCCGCCTACTTCGGTTGCCTGTACGCCGGCGCGGTGGCGGTTCCGGTGCAGGATCGGCTGGGGCGCCTGTCGCTGATCGTTCCCGACGCGCGCGCCGGGTTCGCCCTCGCAGACGCTGCGACGCAAGCCAGCATCCGTGCGCAGGTGGACGGCCTGGTCAGACGGCCGCTGCGCTGGCTGACCCCCGAGGACCCCGGCACGGACCCCGACAGGTGGGTACCACCCGACATCGGTGGCGACACCACGGCGACGATCCAGTACACCTCGGGATCCACCAGGGCACCCAAGGGCGTCGTTCTCACCCACGCCAATCTGCTGGCCAACCTTGCCGCGATTCGCGACGCCTGGGGTGGCGATGAGCGGGCGATCACGGTGTATTGGCTGCCGCAGCATCACGACATGGGCCTGATCGGCGGGATTCTGGAGATGGTCTACGTCGGGTGCACCACCGTGCTGATGTCGCCGGCGGCGTTCATCACCCGCCCGATGCGGTGGTTGGAGGCCATGTCGCGGTATCGCGCCACCGGCACCACCGCACCCAATTTCGCCTACCAGCTCTGCCTCGAGCGCAGCACCGCGGCTGAGCGTGCGGCCCTGGATCTGTCGCAGTGGGCGACCGCGATGAACGGTGCCGAGCCGGTGCAGGCAAGCACCCTGCGGGCCTTCTCTGAGGCGTTCGCCGATGCCGGGTTCCGGTCCGAGGCGTTCTTGCCCGTGTACGGCTTGGCCGAGGCCACCCTGTTGGTCTCGGGCGGATCGGACGCCGCCGCACCGGTGATCCGGCGGATCGACCGCGCCGCGCTGGGCGAAGACCGGGTGGTCGAGGTGGCCGATGCGCAGACCGACACCTCCGGTGTGCTGGAGCTGGTGGGCTGCGGCTATCCCCGCGGCGGTCAGCAGATCGTGATTGCCGACCCGGAGACCCGCCGGCGGCGCGGTGCCGATCAGGTCGGCGAGATCTGGGTCTGCGGGCCGTCGGTTGCTCAGGGGTACCGGGGGAAGCCCGAGGACACCGAACAGACCTTCGGCGCGTACCTGGCCGACACCGGCGACGGACCGTACCTACGTACCGGAGATCTGGGCTTCGTGAGCGCAGGCGAGGTGTTCATCACGGGCCGCTGCAAAGACCTGATCATCCTGCGCGGCAACAACTATTACCCGAACGACATCGAGAAGACAGTGCAGGGCAGCCATCCGGGCCTGCTGTCCGGGCGGGGTGCGGCCTTTGCCGTGGAACCCCAGCCCGGTGCCGGCGAGCACCTCGTTGTGGTGCAGGAGACCCACGCTGCCGACGCCGCCGCGCTGGCCGGTGTGCTGGGCAGGATCCGGTCGGCGATCACCCGCCACCACGGCATCCAAGCCCATGCCGTGATGCTGGTCGAGGCGGGATCGATCCCGACCACCTCAAGCGGCAAGATCCAGCGGCAGGCGGCCCGCGAGCGCTTCGTCGACGGCGGATTCACCGCGCTGGCGCAGTGGCGGGGAGCCCCGGACGCGGGCACCGGTGCGAGCGAACCGGTGGCGGCGGCCCGGACCGCCGCGGTGGCCCAGCAGGCGGTGGCACTGCAGTACTGGAAGGCACGGCAGGACTGAGGGGCTCAGCATCTGAGCCGGCGTGCGTTACCGTCATCGGATGGCCAGCATCAAGCGCCTTTACGCCGCGTTGACCCGTCCCGGCCCGCATCGCGTCCTGCGCGGGGACCTGGCCTATGCCGGCTTGGCCGGGGTGGTCTACACGCCGCAGTCGGGATACCGGCTTCCGGCAGTGGCGTTCGGTCACGACTGGCTGACCGGTGCCGAGCGCTACGCCGGGTTGCTCGAACACCTGGCCTCCTGGGGCATGGTGGTGGCGGCCCCCGACACGGGCCGGGGCCTGGCGCCGTCGGTGCTGGATCTGGCCGCTGATCTGGGTCGCGCCTTGGATATCGCCAGCGAGGTCCGCCTGGGGCCGGGACGGATCAGCGTCGACCGCGACCGACTCGCGCTGGCCGGCCACGGGTTCGGCGGCTCGGCCGCGGTGTTCACCGCGGACATCCTGTCGGTGCGCCCCAAAGCGGTGGCGGCGATCTTCCCGACCGTCACGACCCCGGCCGCCGAGCAGGCGGCTTCGACGCTGGCGGTACCGGGTGTGGTGTTCAGCGGCCCGGGCGACCCGAAAGCGTTGCGCTCCAACTCGATCGAACTGGCGCACGCCTGGGAGCTCGCTACGCTGCGGGTGATCGGCAAGGTGACACCTGCCGGCCTTCCGCAGGGACGCAGGCTTACCGGGTTTTTCGGCCTGCCCACGTCCGATCGTCGTACCCAGCGGCGGGTTCGGGCGCTGCTGACCGGCTATTTGCTCGCACAACTCGTGGGCGACAAGACGTTCCGCGACTTCGCCAACCCGCGGGTGGTCTTGCCCAAGACCACCGCACTCGACGCCCTGCCGGAACCGGTGAGCCCGGAAGAGAAGTTCGCGGCGCTGTTCACCTAGGCCACGCGCTGGCCGGCATCACCTAGGTCGCGAGACGACCATGGTCGCCGAGCCCAGGGGACTCGGCGACCACGGTCGCTGCGAAGTAACGGCTAGGTGCCGGGTGTACCGCCAGCACCGGGGTTGCCGGCACTGCCCGGGGCACCGTCGGCGCCCGGCGTTCCGGTTCCCGTCGCGGCACCACCGGGGCCGGCCGCCCCGGCTCCCCCAGCGTTGCCGCCGCCACCGGCCGCGCCGCCGGTGCCGTTGCCGCCACCGCCCGTGCCATGGCCGCCGCCGTTGCCACCGGTACCGCCGTCGCCGCCGTTACCACCGTTGCCGCCGTTGTAGCCGTTCCCGGTGGTGGCATTGGTCCCGCCGGCCCCGCCGTTACCGCCGTTACCACCCGTGCCGCCGGTGCCACCGGCGCCGCCGTTGCCGCCGGTGCCGGAGGTGGAGGCTCCGCCGACCCCGCCCTTGCCGCCGGTGCCGCCGTCATTACCGTTGCCGCCGTTGCCGCCGGCGGTGTTGTTGTCGCCGATGAGCGGAATACCGCTGACGCCCTCGGCGCCGGAGTCGGCGTTGCCGCCGGCACCACCGGCGCCGAGGGCGTCAGCGGTATTCCGCTCA